>CAYVVZ010000002.1:190238-301706 GCA_964455365.1 uncultured Anaerolineaceae bacterium
GTAAAAACGATAGTGCCTTCGCAGGGAAAGCCCCCGGTGCTAGTTATCGGGATGGCAGTTGCTGCGATGACCTCCGGCGTAGTGCTGGCAGTGTCCCCGCTGGCGAAAGTATTCACCATCAGCAAAGCAGCAATGACGGCGATCACGATGAATGACCCTGCTATGAGTGGCGCTCTCCATCCTGCTCCAATTCCTAGAGCGCGCCGCAATTTTGCTTCCGCGATTTCGGGATGGCGGTAGTCGTATTCAATTGCGTTGTACTGCTGCAAACCTTGCACTTCGGCGGGGATATGGGCGTAAAAATCGAAGCCTGCTTCCACAATGGGAATGATCTGCTTACGATGGCGCAGCGCAATTTCAACTTCTTTGCGCACCCATTCGGATTGCAGCGTCTCCGGCGTGAGAATCAGCAGGAAAAGATCTCGATTGATGATTTGCTTTTCCAGTTCCAGCGAAAATTCACCACTGCCGAGATTCTTCACATCGAAGAAGGTATCAATGCGCCATTCACACAGCCTATCGTAGAAGGTGCGTGCGAGATTTTTCCCGGTTTTTCGCTGGTAACTGATGAAAACGGTTGGTTTTGGCACGGTGCATCACTGACAATAGACTATCCCCTATCAGCGAATTATAGCGACGGATGAGTTTTGCGCCACGAAAATGCACCAAATTTACGTATAGATAGCATTGAAGTTTCCTTAATTTAAGCTGTTATATTCAGTAAGTTGGGTCTCGACAGCAGATAATGACATCCCCTGCAAACCCCGCTACAATAGAACATATATCCGACCAATTTGATACACAGCGTAAACCCCTATGGCCTATCAAGCGAGCGAAAAAGTCCAAGCGATTCTTGATAACTTACCGCTGAAACCCGGCGTGTACATCATGAAGGATGAGCGCGATAAAATCATCTACATTGGCAAGGCGAAGCGGCTGCGCCACCGCGTCCGCAGCTATTTCACCACCAATGCAGATGGCAACCCCAAGACACTCATCATGCGCAGCAAAGTGCGCGATATTGAGATCATCGTCGTGGAAAACGAAGTTGAGGCGCTGATCCTGGAAGAACGGCTCATCAAGAAACACAAGCCGCGCTACAACATCTTCATGAAGGATGACAAGCGCTATCCCTATATCCGTATCGGCTGGAATGATGCCTATCCCAAAGTGGAGACGACACGCCGCGTAGAGAATGACGGGGCACGATACTTTGGCCCTTATGCGGCAATGTGGGCGGTGCAGAATACGCTGCGAGTCTTACGGAAAGCCTTCCCGTACCTGACCTGTGACCGCGAGATTAATGGTAAAGATGAACGCGCCTGCCTGTTCTATGACATCAAATTGTGCAATGCGCCCTGCATCGGAGCCGTGAATCAAGAGCAGTACCGCGCCATGATCCAGGAATTGATGGATGTCCTCAGCGGCAAATCCGATGCGGTCATGGAACGTTTAACAGGAGCGATGTTGAAAGCCTCAGAAAATCTGAACTTCGAGGAAGCCGCCGCCATCCGTGACCAGATTCAAGCGATTGAATTCATCACCAACCAGCACAAAGCCGTCAGCCCCAAGATGACCGATCATGATGTGATTGCCCTGGCACGTGAAGAAAACGATGCCGCCGTGCAGATTCTCTTCATCCGCAACGGCAAGCTCATTGGCAGCGACAGCCGCATGTTGGATAACACAATGGGCGAATCCGACGAGGCCGTATTGGAGCAGTTCATCACGCAGTTTTACGGTGATGCCGGGGAAATTCCGCGTGAGCTAATTCTGCCAGAAGAAATCGAGCAGGCGCGGATCATTGAGCGCTGGCTGCAAGATAAGCGACACGGCAGCAAGGTCAGCATTACCGTTCCGCAGCGTGGCAATAAACGCAATCTGGTGAATCTGGCAAAAGAAAATGCAGGCGAATCGCTGCGCCTGATGCGTGCCCAATATGAGGCCGATACCACCAAGCAGGAAAGTGCCATGTCCGAATTGCAGGAGGCGCTTTCGCTGCCGCAGCCACCCAACCGCATCGAGTGCTTTGACATCAGCACCACGCAGGGAACCGCCATCACTGCCAGCCGGGTTGTCTTCGAACGAGGTGTACCGCGCAAAAGCGAATACCGCCGCTTCAATATCCGCAGCGTGACGCATGGAGGCCCTGATGATTACCAATCCATGCGCGAAGCCCTCACCCGGCGATTCTCTCGCTGGCAGAATTTGAAGGACAATGAAAACGTGGGCGTGGATGGCAAGGATAAAGACCTCACCTGGAAGCGCCTGCCGGATTTGCTGCTGATTGATGGTGGTAAAGGGCAGTTGAATGTCGCAATTGAGGTGCTGAAAGAATTTGGATTGTTCGAGACAATTCCGGTTGCTGGCCTCGCCAAGCAATTTGAGGAGTTGTTCTTGCCGGGGCAGAGTCGCTCGGTGTATTTGCCACGTCGCAGCGAAGCGCTCTATCTGGTGCAGCGGGTGCGTGATGAAGCCCACCGTTTCGCCATCACCAGCCATCGCAACCGCCGCACCAAGGCCGGACTCGCCAGCCGCTTAGAGACGATTCCCGGCATTGGCCCCAAGAAACGCAAAGCCTTACTCAAGCATTTCAATAATTCCATTGATGCCGTGAAAAGCGCCAGCGTCGATGATCTGATGACTGTACCTGGAATCAATGAAGCGTTGGCGCAGGCCATCATCACGCACCTGGATTGACCTTCTAGAAAAACCGGGCGAAACATGTTTCGCCCCCTGCGGATTTCTCCGTGCCACCCATACCCCCAATTGCTTAGGACAATTTCCTTGCCTTCCGCCGCTGGGGTGGTACACTCGTGCTAAATGGCACAAATTAATGTTTGCACAGGATTGTTAGAGGAAATACCGAATGCTAACACCCATCGAGCAATTGTTATTCATCTTCCTCGCATTGTTTGCTCTTGGCGCGACCTACGTCGGTTTTCAAGAAGCCTATCTCGTCATCAATCGTGGACAGGGCAAGCTGCATTTCGATCATTTTTTTGCGCGAGCTTTCAAGGCACTGCGCATTTACCTGACGCAAGAAACCACACTGCGAGCGCGTCCACTGACGAGCCTGCTGCACTGGGGTATCGTCATCGGCTTCACCTACTATTTTTTGATTAACGCTGTTGATCTGGTGCTGGGTTTTGTGCCGGGGCTGGAAGAAGACCTGCAAAATCTGACCGGGACAGCCGCTTCGGTGTACGATGTGTATCGTCTGTTGGGCGATGTGCTGAGTGTGGTTGTGCTGGTCGGCGTGGTGTATTTCATTCTACGGCGATTGGTCTTGCCGAACCGCGACGAACTTCAATATCACGAAAACATCACCCTGCATCCCAAAGTTGCCAAAGGCGGGCAAATCAGCGACTCGATGATTGTAGCCTTCTTCATTTTGCTGCACGTTGGGGCGCGTTTCCTGGGTGAATCAACCCTGGTGGCAATGCACGGCGCGGATGCCTATATGCCCTTCGCAACCCTGGTATCGCCGCTGTGGGGTGGCCTGGGCGAAGGCGGCCTGGAATTCACCCGACATCTGATGTGGTGGATTGCGCTCGGCGGTATTTTGCTCTTCACGCCCTATTTTCCCTATACGAAGCATGCGCACCTCTTTATGGCTCCGCTGAATTACCTGACACGGCCTGACCGTACCAGCCTGGGTGAACTGCCGCCGCTGAACTTCGAAGATGAATCAATTGAACAGTTCGGTGCAGCAACGCTGACACACCTCAGCAAAACGCAAATTCTGGATGCATTCGCGTGCATCCAATGTAACCGCTGCCAGGATGTCTGCCCCGCTTATGTTACCGGGAAAGAATTGTCCCCTGCTGCGATGGAAGTTAACAAGCGTTACTACATCCGCGAGAATATGAGCGCTCTGGCCTCTGGCGCGGAACCCTTTGATCTTATGGGCAACGTCATGAGCGAATCGGCAGTATGGGCTTGCACAAGCTGTGGCGCATGCATCGACATCTGCCCTGTGGGAAATGAACCGATGATTGACATTTTCGATATCCGGCGCAATCAGGTACTCATGGAAAGCGAATTCCCCGGCGAACTTGCGGCAGCCTTCAACGGCATGGAGCGCAACGGCAATCCCTGGCAGGATGGACGTGAGCGCATGATCTGGGCGGAAGACCTGGATTTTGAAGTTCCCACTGTGGAAGACAACCCGGACTTTGAAATCCTTTATTGGGTAGGCTGTGCCGCAAATTACGATCCCCGTGCGCAAGAAACGGCTCGTGCGCTGGTGAAGGTGATGCAGCATGCTGGCGTGAACTACGCCGTACTCGGTGAGATGGAAAGCTGCACTGGCGATGTCGCCCGACGTGGTGGTAATGAATACCTCTACTTTGAATTAGCATCCGGCAATGTGGAAATTCTCAACGAAGTCAATCCGCCGCGCATTGTCGCAACCTGCCCGCACTGCTTGCATAACCTGGGCAAAGAATATCACCAATTCGGCGGCGATTACGAAGTTATCCACCACACAGAATTGATCGAAGAATTGATCCAGCAAGGCAAGCTCCCGCGCAGCGCCCACCCCGAAACCTGGGGCAATGTCACCTTCCATGATCCGTGCTACCTCGGTCGCCACAATGGTATCGTGGAAGCACCGCGTACAGCATTGAATGCCATCGTTGGCGATGTCATCGAAATGCCGCGCACGAAAGAGAAGAGTTTCTGCTGTGGCGCGGGTGGTGCGCAGTTCTGGAAGGAAGAAGAACACGGCGAAGCAGCGGTGAACCTGGTGCGCTACGAAGAAGCGATGGCAACTGGCGCGGATACACTGGCAGTCGGTTGTCCCTTCTGTATGCAGATGTTCGAGACAGCACGTTCCGAAAACCCGGATGGCCCGCAGGTGCGCGATGTGGTGGAAATGCTGGCGGCAAATCTGGAGCCAAAGGCCATCACAGCCGCAGCCGGGGATTAATCTCATAAACCTTCAATGCAATGACAGGTCAATAGGTCTTTGGATTGGTAGCGAGTACGACAATTGGTTCGTCTCACAAATAAGGAGGATTCATGTAGGGGCGACCCGCTGGGTCGTCCGCAGCAATATAAGGATTTAAGGATCTCACTTCGGGAATCTTCGGGCACGACATGTCGTGCCCCTACGACAGAAACGTGATTTTTGTAGGGGCTGAACATCTTCAGCCCACAATAATGAACACCGAACCGGATGGCTATTCTTTGCGAAGCACCTCACTGTGATCGTCTACTGCAAATCTCATCCCGCCAAATCCCTCACCCAGCCCCATTAATGCGTAATAAGTATCTATCAAAACCTACATGGATAGTTCACGAGAGGTAAACCGGTAAAGGGTATAGAAGAGGCAAATTTCACTAGGTAGTCTACACAACGGCTCATTGTGCAATTCGCACTAGTTGTGTTACAGTGAGTGGAAAAAGCCTTTCTTTGCAAACATTACAGGAGTGAACTGAATGAGCGCACCGATACAAGTGGGGCATTACGCTGCTCAGTTGAGCGTAGATGATTTGCTCGAATTTTATTGGTTTATGCTCCTCTCGCGCCGCCTGGATGAGCGTACCTGGGCCATGCACCGACAGGGGAAAATTGCATTTCATGTGAGCGCCATTGGTCATGAAGCGCTCCAAGTCGCGGCAGCATTTGCCATCAATCGCGGTGTGGATTACGTCTATCCCTATTACCGCGACCTGGGAATGGTGCTGACTATCGGCATGACCCCGAAAGAATTCATGCTGAGTCTCTTCGGTAAAGAGGGCGAAACCAGCAGCGGCGCACGCCAGATGCCGAGCCACTGGAGCAGCAAAGCCAAACGAATGGTGACACAATCTTCAGTCGTCGCGGTACAAGTGCCGCAGGCAGCCGGAACCGCCTTCGGCATCCAGTATCGCCAGAAAGTCGGCTTGCAAGACCCCCATGATCCAACGCAAGCGAGACTCGCACTCTGCACATTGGGTGAAGGTAGCACCAGCCAGGGCGAATGGCATGAGGGGATGAATTGGGCTGGCGTACATCAACTGCCCTTCATCTGCATTGTGGAAAATAATGACTACGCGATCAGCGTCCCCTATGACAAACAAGCCAAGAAAACTGTTGCAGAACGTGCAGAAGCTTACGGCGTGCATGGCGTAACGGTCGATGGCACTGATCCGCTGGCGATGTATGATGTCATGCGCGAAGCTGTCGAACGAGCATACAACGGTGAAGGGTCAACCTGCATCGAAGCAAAGTGCGTGCGCCTCGTGCCGCATTCCTCCGATGATGATGACCGCACCTACCGCAGCCCGGAAGAATTAAAGGCCATCAAAGAGGGCGATCCGCTGCCGCGTTTCCGTGCATACCTGCTAGAACACAACATTCTGACGGAAGAGATCGATGCGGAGTATGAAGCCAAGATCAAGCAGATGATTAATGAGGCGCAAAAAGCCGCAGAAGCTGCACCCTATCCCGATCCCTCTAAACACCTGGACTATATGCACACCTTTGCACCCGTTGAGGAGGCGCGTTCATGACAACCTCAACCGCTGTCGAAACCAAGACATTGATCCAGGCGCTGACGGAAGCGATGGATGAAGAACTGGCGCGTGATCCGCGTGTGTTCATCACGGGAGAAGACGTAGGCCCTCGTGGTGGCGTGTTCAGAGCCACAATGGGGCTGCACGAGAAGTACGGTTCAGATCGTGTGATCGATTCGCCGCTGGCGGAACTCTCGATTGTGGCGATTGGCCTGGGTGCTGCCATTGCGGATACCCGCCCTATCTGTGAAATTCAATTCGCGGATTTCATCTTTCCCGCTTTCAACCAGCTACTGAGCGAAGTCTCGCGCTTCTACTACCGCTCGAACGGCGAATGGAATGTGCCAATGGTGGTGCGTGCGCCTTATGGCGGCGGCATTGGCGGCGGCCTCTATCACAGCCAGAGCATTGAAGCTTACTTTACGCACATGCCGGGTCTGAAAGTGGTTGTGCCAAGTACGCCGGAAGATGCTAAGGGTTTGTTGAAAGCCGCTGTGCGTGATCCGAACCCGGTGCTGCTGCTCGAACCCAAAAAAGGCTACCGTGCCATTAAAGGAACGGTACCAGAAGGCGATTACATCACGCCGATTGGCCCCGCCCGTACCGTCCACGAAGGCGATGAATTAACCGTTTATGCTTATGGCATGATGGCGCATTATGCCGACATCGCTGTGCAGCGTGTGGCGAAACAAGACGGCATCCACGCGGAACTGATCGACCTGCGCACGCTGGCTCCACTGGATCGGGAGACGGTGCTGAATTCCTTCAAGAAAACGGGCAAGGCGCTGATCGTCCATGAAGACAATGAATTCATGGGCTACGGCGCAGAAATTGCCGCCATCTTATCGAGCGAAGCCTTCGAGTATATGGACGCGCCGATTAAGCGATTGGCAGCACCCAATGTACCGGGTGTGCCGTTCAGCCATCCCGTGCAAGAAGCCTTCATGATCAACCCGGACAAAATCGCGGACGCAATCCGCGAGCTAGCCGCATACTGAGGAGAACACATTTATGGCAACAAAGGTAATCATGCCTCAGTTGGGCGAAAGCGTGGTAGATGGCACCGTCGGGGAATGGCTGAAGCAAATCGGCGATAGCGTAGAAGAATACGAACCGATTGTTCGCGTCAGCACAGATAAGGTCGATACCGAGATTCCCGCTCCGGTGGATGGGGTACTGCTGGAAGTATACGTTCAGGAAGGCGAAACGGTGGACGCTGGCGTACTGCTGGCGCTCGTCGGAGAACCGGGCGAGAAACTGGACGATGTCTCCGTCGGCGAAAGCCACACCAGCAATGGCAGCCATCCACAGGAGCAACCACAACCAGCCTCTACAGCAACCAACCGCACGACAACGGCGAACACTGGCAGCTACAGCGGACACGTCACCCCGGTGGTGATGCGCATGGCACAGGAACACAACCTCGATCTCTCGCAGATTGAAGGTACAGGGCGCAATGGACGCATCCGCAAGAAGGATGTTCTGGCCTACCTGGAATCACATGAAGCGCAGGAACAAGAAACCGAACCAGCACCCTGGGAAGTTCCGGGAAGCGGCGACTTATTCAAGCCAACCGTGGAATACAGCGTAGATGATGACGCAGCACCTGCGCCGCAGCCTGCGCAACAAACTACCGAACAACCGCAGCCGCGTCCTGCTCCTGTGCCGACTGACCTGAATGGCGAACTGGTCAAACACAACGCCATGCGCCGCAGCATTGCAAAGCATATGGTCGAAAGCAAGCTGCAAACCGCGCCCCACGTGACAACTGTGATGGAAGTTGACCTGAACAACGTCGTTGCACACCGCAACGCGAACAAAGATGACTTTGCCAAGCGCGGCACAAAGCTGACCTTTACCCCCTACTTCGTGGCGGCTACCGCTATCGCATTGCAAGAAGTCCCGGCGCTGAATGCCCGTTGGACGGATGAGGGACTGTTCTATCCCAACACCATCAACATTGGCATGGCAGTTGCGCTGGATGATGGCTTGATTGTGCCAGTGATTCGTAATGCGCAGGATTACAATCTGGCAGGGTTGGCGCGGCAGGTCAATGATCTGGCAGAGCGTGCGCGGAACCGCAAGTTGTCGCCAGATGAGGTGCGCAATGGAACCTTTTCCATCACCAACCACGGCGTGACCGGAAGCATCGTCGCAACACCCATCATCAACCAGCCGCAGTCCGGCATCCTGGGAGTCGGCAAAATTGAAAAGCGCGTCAAGGTCGTGGATGATATGATTGCCGTGCGCATATGCAGTTACCTGTCGCTGACCTTCGATCACCGTGTCGCAGATGGCGCAACCGCAGACCGATTCCTGGCGACCATCATAAACGTGCTGGAAAACTGGACATAGAATGGCACGGAAGTTGGCTAGCAATGTTGTCATCGTACACAGCGGTGGCAACATTGACCTGCGGCGCTGGTAAACAATTGTGAATCAATCATAACGCCGCACAATCTCCCTGGCTTGTATAATGCAACATAGGATACGGCGCATCAAATTCCAGACAGGTTGGAATGAACCGAGGAAATGGGTGGTCTGCATAATTTGCCCATTAAGATAAGCGTTCATGTTTCTCTTCCTGGGTATTTCGGGCACGACATGTCGTGCTCCTACAGTGAAACATCTATTTTGTGGGGACACGGCAGAACCTTGTCCGGCAACATTGAGGCTCAACCGAATGCCCAGGATCCACTGAATCGTTACTACGCTTTTCTTCGTGTCCTTCGTGTCTTCGTGGTTCAGATTATTTTGGTGCGATTGCCCTATGACACATCATTGCACACGGAATCAGGGAACTTTTTCATGCGCAAAATTGCACTCATTCTGCTGTTGATGGTTGCTGCCGCTGCCTGCCAACCTGCTACGGAAGTCAGTGAACTACCCACTCGCGCTGTATTGCCGAGCATCACCCCTAGCGAAGAGCCAACGTCCACGCCAACGGAAACCCAAACACCGACTGCGACCTTTACCTCAACGGCGCTGAATACCCCCACGCCGCGCAATACCAACACGCCAACCCTGACCCCTTCCCTGACCTTCACACCGTCCAATACGCCCATTGCTTCTGAGACGGTTGATCCGACCATTGCAGTAGAAAGCACCTCTACCGCTGCTGTAATCGAAGCGCCAGCATTTGCAACCTTCACGCCATTGCCACCGGGACCAATTATTGTCGCTGCCCGCCCCACCTCCACCGGAACGCCGGAAATTGTGGCAGATGTGCTGATTACCGAAGCGCAGTTCCAGGAAGAGATGGATCGCATTCTGGCGACAGAAGACAGCGTGAGTCGTACCGAAGTACGCTTTGTGCCGGATGAAGGCATTGCTGTAGCCCTGACCGCCCTCAGTGATGGCGTTTTCGTCAGCGGAAGTTTCACTATTCCAGTTACGCTGGCTGGTGGCGGATTCAACCGCTTCGTGCAAATCGGTGGGCAGGTAGACATCACCATGGATGATGAGGGCGAACCATCCGAAGCCTATGTTGAAACCGCGCTGATGATCGTCACACCAGCCGTGCAGGAAGCATTCGGCTTCATCCTGGATCAGCGCCTGGGCGAAGGACAGCACAACCTGGAAGATTTGCAAATCACCGATGACGCGCTGGCGATTACGCTCTACGTACCGGAACAGTAGGCGAGAACGTTAAAGAGAGTGTAAATTCCGTTGTCGATTCGATAGCGATCTCTATCGTTCGGCACTACACTGAGAACAGCAAGATAGCCAACAAAAGGAATATACATCCTATGCGAAGAATTTTCTGGATGATGTGTACTTTGCTGCTCAGTGTGTCGGTTGTGCTGGCGCAGGGCGATTGCCCAAGCATCGCGGAGCAAGCGCTTGAAGCTGCGGACAGCCTGTGCAGCGAGCTGGAAAGAAACCAGGCTTGCTATGGCAATGTGCTGCTCTCGGCTGAACCGCAAATCGGTGTGACCAATTTTGAGTTCGAGCAAGCGGGGGATATTGCCGACCTGGAGAACATCCAGAGTATCGAACTGAGTGGAATGGATACGACTGCCGGAACCTGGGGCGTTGCCATCCTCAGTGTGCAGGCCAATCTGCCGGATACACTGCCGGGGCAAAATGTAACCTTCGTGCTGTTTGGCGATGTGACGCTCGAAAATGCCGCCGAAGTTGGTCAGAACCCCATGCAAGCATTCTACTTACGGACGGGCATCGGAGACTCAGCGTGCGAAGAAGCGCCGGAAAGTGGCCTACTCGTACAAACACCTGACGGCGTAGACTCAGTGAATTTCACGGCAAATGGTGTGGATGTAGAAGTGGGTTCGACGGTCTTCTTCCAGGCAGCACCGGATGAAGATATGAACGTTTCTACCGTTGAAGGCACAGCAATTCTGGATTTCGACGGGGAGAGCTATCCCATCATTGCCGGGACGTGGCTGCAAGTTCCGATGGGTGGGGAGCTGCTACCAACAGGCCGCCCCGAATTACCCGAAGGGTACGAAACCCGTCGTTTTGCAGCCCTGCCGACCCGCGTCCTACCACGTATGATTGACATTGCTCCGCCACTCGGCGAAACAGAATTGGGTGAGTTGCGGGATCGGCTCGATCAAGGGTTGCCACCGTGTGGCGCACCGGGCTTACCCGCTTGCGAAGAACTTCCCATTCTCGGCGTGCGAGATCGCACCTGGGCAGCGACGAACCAGTGGGGTCTTCGCTGGGAACCGGGTGTAAATTGTTCCCTACCGGGCGAAGGATCGAGCGATTTGTCGCAATGTCCACGAGCATTCGACTTATGCCAGGGAAGCAGACTGTTGCAGGATCGAACGATTTGCGGCGGTGGTGGGTCATCGCGCACCGCACGGGATATTGATGGTGATGGATTCCCGAATGAAGAAGATTTCTGCCCTGCACGCCCCGGCCCCATTGATGGCTGTCCTGTGCAGGGGGAAGACGGGCGAGGCGGTGATGACATTCTCGCAACGCCCACCGTATACGTGCCGCCGACGCGCCGCCCTATCATCATCCAGCCAACGGCGACACCACCCGATGTGCGCCCAACATTGACACCAACAGTAGAGCGTCCGACGGAGGAGCAACGCCCAACAGAGGAGCAACCGCCGCAGCGCCCCACAGAGGAACAGCCACCGGAACAGCGCCCCACAGAGGAGCAACCACCGCAGCGCCCAACGGAAGATACACAGAAGCGCGGCGAATAAGAGGAATAGAATAACCAGTCGTAATTGTTGCGGGCGGATCATGATCCGCCCCTACAAAAACCACCGAACCTGATGGCTATCATCTTCGCCGGATCGCCCACTTTTCGCTTGCCCGACTACAGATTCAACATATGCCCTTCGAGGCCATGTGCCGCTTCTTTAATCGCTTCGCTGAGGGTCGGGTGGGCGTGGACATTGCGGGCGATTTCGTGCGGGGTCAGTTCCCAGCGCTGTGCCAATGTCAATTCCGGCAGCAGTTCCGTCACGTTGGGGCCAATCATATGTGCGCCCAGGATTTCCCCATATTTCTTATCGCTGATGACCTTCACAAAGCCCTGCCCTTCGCCCAACCCCAGTGCCTTGCCATTGGCCTGGAAGGGGAATTTCGCCACGTTGATGTCGTAGCCTTTTTCGCGGGCTTGTTCTTCTGTGTAGCCGAAGGCGGCAATTTGTGGATTGCAGTAGATGGCACGCGGCATAAAATCGAAATTCAGTTCCACAGTTTCCGCGCCTGCGATGTTTTCCGCTGCGATCACGCCCATTGTCTCCGCAACGTGTGCCAGCATCAGCTTGGCGGTCACGTCACCGATGGCATAAATATTGGGGATGTTCGTCTGCATCTTTTCATTGATGGCGATTGCGCCGCGTTCTGTCAACTCAACGCCTGTATTTTCCAGTCCGTAGCCTTCAGTGCGCGGACGGAAGCCAATGGCTACCATGGCCTTATCTGCTTCGAGGACTTTGGTTTCGCCCTTCTTGCGGTCTTCCACCGTGACCTTCACACCCTTGCCAGTATCTTCGATGCCCTGCACAGCATGGCTGGCGAGGACAGTCACGCCCATCTTCTTATACTGCTTGGTCAATTCCTTGCTGATTTCCGGGTCTTCGTTGGGAAGAATGCGATCCAGGAATTCCACAATGGTGACTTCTACACCGTAGTTGGACATCACATAGGCGAATTCTACGCCAATCACGCCGCCGCCCGCAATGACAATGCTCTTGGGCAAATTGTCAGTCATGATCTGCGTTTCCCAGCCGACCACGTTATCGCTGAATTCCACGCCGCGCAGTTGGTTATCCACCGCACCCGTGGCGATGATGGCATTCTTGAAGTTCAATGTTTCCTTGCTACCATCTTCTAGCGCGACTTCCAGCGTATTTGCATCTTTGAACGTACCCCAGCCGTCGTATTCATCAATTTTGTTCTTCTTCATCAAGAAATGAACGCCCTTCACCAGCCGTTCCGATACTTCGCGGCTGCGCTCCCAGGCACGCTTATAATCAAATTTCACATCGCCACTGATGCCAAATTCTTCTGCCTGATGCAGGAAGGCATGCGCCAGTTCTGCGTTATGCAGCAGCGCTTTCGACGGAATGCAGCCAACATTCAGGCAAACGCCGCCCCAGTATTTCTTTTCAACAACGGCCACCTTCAGCCCTAGTTGGCTGGCGCGGATCGCCCCAACGTAGCCACCCGGCCCCGCCCCCAAAACAACGACGTCGTAGGATTTCGCCATTGGAAATGTTCTCCTTCAATTCGTGTAATTTGCACAGTGTATCATACCATGCAAGGGGCATAAGCTCTATCAGAGGTGGCTAAGCAAAACAGGCATACCAGGGCAGATATGCCTGCAAAAATCTGAAAATCCTCGTTTATCAGGGATTCAAATTGCCGATAGCATCCAGATCAACCGCTACTGGAGCATACTCTACATCCGGCAGATGCGGAACAACCAACAGCGGAGTCGGTAATTCGAGCAAGAATTGCAGCACGTCTGCATCCGTGGGCAACACAGCGATTGTGATGACATCCGGCAGCGTTTCCCCTTGCACTTCAACTGCGTTGGACAAAACAGTGGCACCCGCAACCACTCGCTGAATAATCAACTGCGGCTGCTCCCCTTCCGGCGCTTCCGTATCCAGGAAGACCATCGGCGCGAGGATGTCCACTTGCTGCCCTGGAACGAAGGCGGACGGGGCTACATTCGCCACCGGGACGGAAATGGCGACTGCTCTACCACGTGGCATCAGCATACATTCTTCTGCCCCTTCGCTGCATTCAATTGGCTCACCCAGAGCATCTCTGGTGAGGGGAGCATAGGCTGGAATGTAGGTTTCTGCTCGTAAGCCGATGACTTGTTCTGCCGCGCCGAAGACCCCGCCTTGCGCTTCCACCAGATTTTCTGCAACGCTGAGCGGCCAGAAGGTTTCTGTCACCATATCGGCGGTGATGATTTCACCAAGAGCGATTGGCTGTACTGCCAGGACGACGAGCGCCCGATCATCGGCTTGTGTGTTTGCTGTGTCGGCAGGAATTGGTGTCGGCGTGAAGGTCGCTGAAGGGGTGACTGTCAGCGTCGGTGTCAATGTTGCCGTGCTGGATGGCACAGGTGTCGGGGTAAACGTCAGCGTTGACGTTGGTGTAAACGTAGGAGTTGTCGTTGGCTGTGCAACCATCTCCAACGCATTCAGATCACCTGTTACCGTCACAAACACAGGCGAAAGCGGAATCCAGCCCTGCCCGCCGTTCGGCAGCAGTACCTGCACCCATATGCCATCCTCCGAAAGCGCACGCATTTCCAGCACTTCGCCATTGGGCATGGTATAGATTGCTTCCGCCTCCGGGTTCGGTGCAGAACGGACTTCTAGCTCGCGGTTCGCCTGGGCAATCGGCACACCTGCCGCTGAGAGTGCTTCCCGGGTTAGCGGAGCCTCTACCGTACCAGTCGCTCCCTGAAGCAGGGCTGTTGCTGTCAGCATGAATGCATCCGGTGTACGCGTAACAATCATCTGCCCACCCTGCGCAAAAGGTTCGCTGTTCGGCGGCGTAGCATTGTTGATGGCGACGAGCGCCCCACCGATTACGATGATCGCCAGCACCGCAGCCGCCAACGTCAGCGGCAAGCGCGATGTGCGTCTGATTTTCTGCTTCTCATGCGTCGTTGTCATCTGCATGTTGTTTTCCCCTTGCTCTCGTTCGAGTTCTTGTAGCAGCCGTTCTTGCAGCGCATCCTGGAAACTTCGGTTTGCACGCGGAGCGAGGTCAGCCATTTCGTCCAGCAAGCGATCCCCGCTTGGCTGGCGAGTTTCCAGAACACCGTCAATCTGCCGGATGCGCTCGCGGTCTTGCGTGTGGTTCTCATTCATGCTTCGGCATCCTCTCGCTGATACTTCCGCTGCAAATCTTCCAGCCCTCGGCAGAGGTGGCTGGCGACGGTCTTTTCGCTCAATCCAAGCACTTCGGCAATTTCCTGATTACGTAATTCGCCGAAGAAGCGCAGCATGATGATCTCGCGCCGCCGATCCGATAAGCTGTCGATCATCTGCCGTAGGCGGGCGAACCGCTCCTTGCTTTCCAGCGCTTCATCCGGTAACAAGCCTCGGCTCTGGATGTGCGGCAGGTCTTCCAGCGGGATGTGTGCCCGCTTTTGCTCTCGCCGATAGAACTGCTGCACGGCGTTATAGGCAATGCGGAACAACCACGCTGCCAACGAACCTTCACCGCGATACTCAAAGCGGTTGATCTGCTGCACAACCGTCAGGAAGAGTTCAGCAACGATGTCTTCGGCATCTTCTTCCCGTCCGACCCGTGCTGCTACATAGGCGAAGACACGCGGAAAGTAGTGTGCGTACAATCGCTGGAAGGCTGCTGGATTGTCGGGTAGTTGGGTGATGAGGTCGCGCTCCTCATCGGCTGATAGCTCGGTTTTCACCGTGTCTCCAATCCGGGATTTGAGAACAAGCTATAGCATAAACGCGCAAGGGGGAGGATTTACTGCATTGGATTTCGAGTGATTGAGCTGAAATTCTGACTGGCTGACGCGCTGACTAGCTCATGAGTCGCTGGCGTTGTGCTTCGAAGAGAATCACCGCCGCTGCCATTGACGCATTCAGCGATTCGGTGGCATTTGCCATGGGGATCGAGATGGAAGTTGCTTGCAGTTTGCGGGCTTCGTCTGCGATGCCATGCGCTTCGTTGCCAATTACCAACGCCCAGGGCTTCGTCCAATCGACATCAAAATGCCGCGTCTGGCCTTCTCCGGCTGCAAGGTAGATGTTGAGTTCTTCGCAGTACGCCTGCACCTCGTACCATTTCACCTCAACAATCGGCACACGGAAGTGCGCCCCCATGCCAGAGCGAACGGCCTTCGGGTTATAGGGATCGACACAGCCCGGAGCCAGCAGCACAATTTCCGTACCTGCTGCGCCAGCCGTGCGCAGGATTGTACCCATATTGCCTGGTTCGCGGATCGCATCCAGGATCAACACACGCTGTGGATTCTTCGGCAAATCAGGATACGGAATCGAAAATACCGCCGCGATTCCCTGGGGGTTCTGGGTATCACTGACGTGGTTGATGATCTCCGGTGAGACTTGCAGCAACTGCGATTTTCCGCGCTGCAATCGGGCGATCAAGTCATAATCCGCTCTGGCAGGATCATACAGCACGAACTGGGGCTGCTTGCCCTGTTCCAGTGCATCTGAAATCAGGCGCGTACCTTCCAGCACCAACTTGCGTTCGGAACGGCGCAGCTTCGCCTTCGCTTGCAGGCTGGCTGCGAGCTTCACGCGGGAATTTTGGGTGCTGGTGATGATTTCGCTCATAGGATTCAGAGTCAAAAATAGGGTCGTGTATGCGACCCTATTTTCATCTTACGCAGCAACTGCGGATTTTGCTTTTTCCACAACAGAAGCAAACGCCTGCGGATCTTCCAGCGCCAGCATTGCCAGGGCTTTACGATCCAATTCAATGTCGGCTTCTTTCAGAGCGTGGATCAAGCGGCTGTAGCTGATACCGTTGATGCGTGCAGCGGCGTTGATGCGTTGAATCCAGAGACGACGCATCTGACGACGGCGCTGGCGGCGATCACGGTAAGCATAGAACAGGCTCTTGAGCATCGCTTCGTTGGAGCGGCGGAAAAGCGTACCGCGAGTACCCCACTGCCCCTTCACCATCTTGCGAATCTTATTGTGCTTTCTACGGCGCACAACACCAGTTTTTGCGCGTGGCATGGAAAAACCCTCCTCAGCCTAGACAACAAACACCCAGAGCAACCGCCCTGGGCGAAAACTTGCATGGAACGAACGAAAATGACAGCTTATGCAGGCGGGTTGTACTTAAAGCGACCCAGGTACGGAGCCAGAGTCTTTACGCGGCGTGCCGTCGTAGACGTACTCACCTGCTGCATCTTATCGAGCGAACGTTTCACACGCCCTGAACGGCGACGGCGGAAGTGACTTTTGCCACCCTTAGTGCGCATCACCTTGCCTGTACCCGTCACACGGAAGCGCTTGACCGTCGCCTTGTGTGTCTTCAGTTTATACTTCTTCTGCTTTTTCTTCTTGCTCACGGTAGCTTACACCTATCCTATGTTGTTTCCGCGTTGGGAGCCATAACCATCACCATATCTCGCCCTTCGAGGTTTGGTTTCTGCTCCACAACGCCCACATCTTTCAATTCAGATTCGATCCACTCAAGCCGTTCTCGCCCAATGTGTGAATGCGTGATTTCACGCCCACGAAAACGCATCTTGAATTTGACCTTCTTACCATCTTGCAGCCAGTCTCGCGCCTTCTTCAACTGAAAGCCGATGTGGTACTCATCCGTTTTGGGACGAAGCTGTACCTCTTTTAGTTCGACCTTCTTCTGGTTTTTACGCGCACGGCGCTCTTTCCGCTGCTGCTCATACTGGAACTTCCCAAAGTCCATGACTTTGCAGACGGGCGGATTGGCGTTCGGGGCGACTTCCACTAAGTCTACACCGTAATCCGCCGCTGTATCCAGGGCTTCTCTCAGCGAGACAACACCAATATTCCGGGAGAGAGGACGACCATCATCACCCTCTTCTTCCACAATTAAGCGAACTTCTTTCGCACGAATCTGTCGATTGATTCTGTATTCTTGGTCTGCTATTTCCAACTACCTTTCATCTTGTGTTCTGGCACATTAAGGATGTGTGTAACATTATAACCAAATGGCGGAAATAGCGCAAAGGATAGTAACAAAACGCTATAGAACCGTCAATCGGTAATCATCCCTATGATAGCATCTGTTGACCAATTTTCAGCGCTTGATCTGCATCCTACACAATTAACGCCCGGCAGTTATAATCAGGTACAACAGCCTGCTGAACACGAAAGTGACCAATGAACACGATGCGTTGGGCGACTTACGACCTGATCTTTTTCGATTGTGACAGCACCCTCTCCACTGTTGAAGGCATTGATGAGCTAGCGAAGCTCAAGGGCAAAGAAAGCCGTGTTGGTCTGTTGACCGATAAAGCCATGAATGGTGACCTGGATTTAGCCGAGGTCTACGGCAAGCGATTACGAGCCATCCGTCCTACTCGCGGACAACTCAAAGCCATCGAAGAACGCTATGTGGAAACCGAAGTCGAAGATGCTTCCGAAGTCATTGCTGCGCTGCACTTCCTGGGGAAAAGAGTCTTCATCATCAGCGGAGGATTGATTGATGCTGTGCGAGGATTTGGGCGACGGTTGGGCGTTGCGCCAGAACATATCCGGGCTGTGGAATTGGAATACAATGAGCTTTCCGGCGAATGGTGGCGCTATAACGAACCCCAGGCACAGCAGCAGCAAACCTATCTGGAATACGTTGAAGGCCCGTTAACCATTTCCAGCGGCAAGCCAGACATCATCCAGGAACTATCCGGCGATTTAAGCGGACGGCGTTTCATGATCGGGGATGGTTCCTCTGACCTGGCGACGCGCAACGTCGTGGATTTGTTTGTCGGCTATGGCGGCGTTGTCTCGCGTGAGAAGGTGCGCAATGAGAGCGAAGTCTTCATCGAGACATTATCCCTCGCGCCGGTGCTTCCCCTGACGGCTGGTGTTTCCGGGTATCATAAAGTCCGTGGAACCATACACGAATCCGTCTTCGAAAAAGGCATCCGTCTTGCATTGACGAATGAGGTTCTCTTCAAAGACGAGGAACAACACCACGTATTCGTCAGCATTTTCGAGAGCGCATTGCAAGAGAGTGATTGAGAGTGTACAAAATGGCAATCGAGCGGCAGCGCGTATCCATCCAGGAATTTGACCAACTCTTAGCAGAGAAGCCAGATCGCTTGCTGGAACTCATCGACGGGGAGATTGTGGAGAAGATGCCGACAGAGCGACATGGCGAGCTTGCTGGTATTGTCTTTTCGATCATTTATGCGTACCTCAAGGCTCATCGTATTGGGCGCGTTTCCGTCGAATCGCGCTATCGCCCCACGAATAGCGAATTGCACGACATGCTCCCGGATGTAGCATTCCGCCTGACGGAAGACACAGCACAAGAACATGGCGCTGTTGAAGGCGTGCCAGATATTGCCATCGAGATCAAAAGCCCGGATGACAAAATCACGCAGATGCGGCGTAAGGCAGCCATCTATCTGGAAAATGGTTCGCGCTATGTGTGGTTGATCTATCCAGAGAGCGAAATTCTGGAAGTGTATGGACAAGAGACAGACATCCAATTATTGAAACCCGGCGACTCACTAACCGCCGACGGTGTTTTGCCCGGTTTCAGTGTGGATGTTGCAGAGATTTTTGCTGAGTGACAAGCTACCAAAGGACACATTGTGGAATTCAAAGCGGTTATCTTTGATATGGATGGGACGCTGGTGGACAGCGAAGTGGTATGGGAAGCCGCAGAAGGCGAGATGTTCGCGGAACGTGGCCTAGCTTATACCGATGAAGTGCGCCAGCAAGTGATCGGCCTGCGCCTGGATGAGTTCTTCGAGAAGCTCATTGGCATCTACGGCCTGCAAGAATCTCGAACGGATCTGGAAGCCGAATTGGTGCAGCGTATGACGAAGAAAATTCCTACGCTGGTGAAACCCAAACCGGGCGCACAGGCGTTGATCGAATGGACGACGCAGCAAGGCATCCCCTACTGCATCGCATCCAGTTCCCCCATGAGCATCATCGAAGCCGTGGTGCAATCACAAAATTGGGGCGAGTTGATCCCGCACCTGTACACAGCAGATTCCGTTGAAAAAGGCAAACCCGCGCCGGATGTCTATCTATATGCCGCAGAACAACTGGGCGTTGATCCTGAAAGCTGCCTCGCCATCGAAGACAGTCCTGCCGGAGCGAAGGCGGCTGTGGCTGCGGGGATGACCTGTTATGTCGTGCCAGATGCGCACAGCCGCCCGGAAGCCTTCAAGCATATCACACCGCACGTCTTCCATGATCTGAACGTCATATTGGAACTTCTGGATGTGTAAGTAACTCATGTTACGCAGTTGTCAGTTAACGGTTCTCAGTTGTCAGTTTTAGGATGATCTCGATGCGAAATCTGTAATAGGAACAGATTTGCACTGAAAACTTACTACTGACGACTGAAAACCGACGGCATTTGTACTCCAAATCAGGAATAATCACTCATCATAGGTAAGTGAGCCTTCATGACCAACACACCCTACACCATTCTCATTGCAGCCGATTTGACAACCGAAGCACGGGAAGTACTGCAAGCTGACTCAGATGTGACTGTGATCGAAGTCGCGCCGAAGACGACTGCCGTACATGACAAGCTGGCGGAAGCACATGCTCTCATCACCCGCGATGAACTGCGCGTGGATAGTTTGCTGCTGGAACATGCCGAAAAACTGCGCCTGATTGCCCGTCTCTCTCCCAGCATGAACAATGTTGATCTGCAAGCAGCGACGGCACGCGGCATCATGGTCATGAATGCGCCGGGAGTCAGTGTGCTGGCGGCTGCTGAACACACGATGGCGCTGATGTTAGCCCTCAGCCGCAGATTGACCACTGCCCACAACAGCCTGCGTGAAGGTTACTGGCTGCTGGATCGCAAACGGCAGGTAGGCGTACAACTCAGCGGGAAGACTCTCGGCCTGATTGGCCTGGGGCGCGTGGGCAGTATCGTCGCACAGCGAGCGATTCCCTTCGGCATGACCGTATTAGCCTATGATCCCTTCGTCAGCGAAGAACAGGCCGATAACCGCGTGCAGCTTGTGAGCTTGAAAGAACTGCTTCAGCGCAGCGACTTCGTAAGCGTGCATGTTCCGCTGACTGGCGACACGCGCCATTTGCTGGACGAGAGCGCTATCCAGCAGATGAAAGCCGACGCACGCCTGATTAATACCGCGCATGGGCTGGTGATGGATGAACAGGCTGTTGCGGAAGCCATCAAATCCGGGCATATCGCCGGGGCAGCGGTGGATGTCTACAACGAGGAGCCGCCCTATAACAGTCCTTTGATCGGCTTAGATGCGGTGATCCATACGCCGCACATTGGCGATAACACTGTCGAAGCGGCGCAGGATGTTTCCATGCGGATTGCGCGGCAGGTGCTGGATGCCCTGCATGATGTTGATTATAGGAATGTGGTCAATCTGCCAATTTTGCCGGGGCTGGATTATGAAACAGTGCGCCCTTACATGAATCTGGCGGAACGGATCGGGCGCATGTTCCATACACTGGCGCGGAGTCCTGTGCGGCGTGTGGCGGTGGAAGTGCGCGGCGAAGAATTCAACGGCCTGATTAAGCCCATCACCGTTGGCGTATTAAAAGGCTTGCTGGCTCCCATGTTGGGCGATCAGGTGAGCGCGGTGAATGCCCCGCTGCTGGCACATGAACGCGGTTGGCAGATCACGCAGGCGAAGGGCTTACGGGAAGGCGAATATTCCAATGCGGTCAATGTGCGCGTGACGCTGGAAGACAACGAAGAAATCACCACGACAGGCATTTTGATCGACAAATCCCAGCCCTATATTGTGGAGATAAACGAGTATCGTATGAACTTCGTCCCGCAGGGGCATCTGCTGATTATGGGCAGCTACGATAGACCCGGCGTAATCGGGCGCGTGGGGACGATGCTCAGTGAACACCAGATCAACATCGCCGGATGGTACACCGGACGCGCCAAACCCGGCGGCAATACCCTCAGCGTATTGACCCTGGATGAAGCCCTGCCGGATGACATCTTCCAGAAGCTCATCGAACTGGATTTCGTCCGCCACGCCCATCAGGTGAAGTTGTGAAGGGATGGGTTTTGGATAAGCCTTTGCAGTAGTACAGTGTACAATTGCAAAAAGAGCGTTTGTGAGGATATGAAGCAATGACCGACTATGCTCCATCTGCCAGTATCCAGGAAGAAGTGTTGACCTTCCTGCTTTCTTCGCCGACACCGGAGCGCATCATCGACTTCCATGCGTCGGACGCAGCCCAGGCACGTCTGCGCCATCTACTAGATGCCAACCGTGAGGGCGCACTCAGCCCGGAGGAACGTGCAGAACTGGATGAAGCCAGTCAGATGAATCACTTCGTCATGCTGCTCAAGGCGAAGGCACACAAAGCGATCCAGGGCGAATGACGTACATCCCGGAGCAACTGCGCCGCCAGGTCATTGAGCGTGCGAGTGAGTGCTGCGAATACTGCCTACTGCCCCAGGCGGTCAGCCTCTACACGCATGAGGTCGATCACATCATTGCGGAAAAACATCGCGGCGAAACGGTGCTTGGGAATCTGTGTCTCGCCTGCCTCGAATGTAACCGAGCAAAAGGGAGTGACTTTGGTTCTTTCGACCCTGAAACTGGCGAAGTTGCCCTCCTCTACAACCCGCGCCAGCAGTCATGGAATGAACATTTCCGCCTGGAGGGAGCGCGTATTGTGCCGCTTTCTCCAGAGGGACGTGTCACGGCCTTTGTGTTGAAGCTCAACGATGAGATTCGCGTCAGGGCACGCCAAGCCCTGCTCGAAGCAGGCGAGTATCCGGGAAAAATCCAACCGTGAAGCAATACGTAAGGCTGAAGTTCAGAGTCTGCGTTAGGGCGCGTACTGATCCGAGGCACTACCAATAACCGAAAAAACGCTACTCCATCGGCTTCCTCGCCTTATCGATGACCACCTGCCCGCGTTGACCATGTACGAGGACGGTGCGTTCATCGCCATCCATTTCGTAGATCGTTCCCACCCACACAGGCAGCAGCATGAGCCGGAACATCATATTCTGTACGATGTAGCTCACACTGACCTTCACTTCCTGGTTGCTGGCATCCTGCCCATGCTTCAGGCGGATGCGCTCCCCGATTTCCTTGCGTACTTCAATGGAGGATTTCTGGAAGTCTTTTGTGTAGATCAAGGCCGTCAAATTCGCCAATCGCTTCGGATCGTAGGGAATGGGTTTACTCACATCAAAATTGCGCAGCTTGCTGGTCAACTTCGACGAAGGTGAATCTGTGCCGCACCAGGGAACGTTATTCAGGCCGTCCATGAACTCCTGGCGTTCCACAATCGGCGTGAATTCCATGTTATTCTCTGAACGGCGCGTCACCGTCCGCGTGACCATCATCGTCACATCGAACATCCAGTACGGCAAATAGACCGGGGTCACTTCAATGGATCGCACTCGTTGGTCAACAAACATGGATTTAAGCCGTGCGCCGAAGGATTTCAGATCTTTTTCAATGGCTTCCAGCGCTTCCTCTTTGTTGATCTCAAAGCGCACGATGCCATCCGGCTGCATCAGGCTTTGCAGCGCGTCCGTCTTCACCACATGGCTGGATCCGCAGAAGGGGCATTTTCCTGTCATCTGGCGGCTGGTGATGATGCGCTCGGAGCCGCAGTTGTCGCAGTGCAGCAGGAACTTCCCCACCTTCCACTGCACTTCCTGACCGCGTTCCTTGAGCAGCGCCATCGTCACAGACTTGATGCCGAAATCCTGCTGAGACTTCACCTGTTCGACATGCCCGCAAAATTGGCAGTGTACTTCTGTCTGTCCCGGATTCGCTGTCAGCGTGCCGCCACAGGAGGAACAGACAATTTCAACCAGTTTGGCCTGCACGGCATGCTGCAATTCCACCACTTCCGGCTCCGAACTATCCAGGGTGCGGTCTGCTTCCTGCCGGGATAGCTGCCCGTTCAGCACCATCAGTTCGCGGATGGCTTCTAGCTGGTTGGGCATCTCCGCGATAATCAAGCCGTAGTGATGACGTTTCTCGTCCGGGTCCTCACTCAGGCGGGCAATCCACAGATGTGCATCAATCACTTCTGGGTTGTCATTCACCAGCGTTTTCAGCACCGTCAGCGCTTCGTCGTACTCTTCACGCTCGACATGCTCCAGCGCAGTGAAATACTTGGTCTTCTCCCACGCGCTCAAGTCAGGTGAATTGGGTGTACTGTAGCTGACGCTGTAGCGCGGAGTGGGTTCTGCTTTGGTTTGACGCAGCGGTTGCAATTTGGTACGCACAAGACCCTGTTTGTAACCACAGTTGCGGCAGGTGAGGCGTTTATCATGGTCAATGAAGAGTGATCCCGTAGCTTTGCAGTCCGGGCATTGTTTCGGGGCGATGCGACGAATTGAACTCATGAGGGTATCCTGATCCTAAGCGTTTCCACATCCCCATTGTACGCCAGAATAGCATCGGAAGGAAAAAGATTCTGCGCTGAAGTTTCTTGGCGCAGGCTGAACATGTTCAGCCCCTACAAAAACCTAGTCGCTACCGTAGGGGCAGGACATGTCCTGCCCGAAAATGTCTGAAACAAGAAACAATCCTTACGCTGATGCGAATCATCGGAAGTGTTTCTATTGCAGAGACTACGTTCTCCCTTAACCAGAACCGAAAAAGCGGTTTTGCTAAGGGCTGACTGATCGCTCATTCGCACGTTTCATCACAGGGAAGCGCCTGTACTGCTACGACGTAATTCGCCGCACTGCCACCCAGGTCACCAATCAAAATGGTGAAGGGGATACTCGCACCTGCACCGAGAATGGCTTCATCCACATCCACAAATCCTGCCCCGATCACACGCCCGCGGTCATCGAAGATTGTCGCCATCGCACGCGGACGCAGCAGCGCTTCTTCCCCTGTGTTGGTAATCTCACCGAGGATGAACAGATCACCATCCTGCGTGACCTGGGTTTCTTCCGTCCATTCCAGAGTCGGAGCGCTGATGATGGTTGCAGTCTCTGATGCTGTGACATTTTCGCCACCGAGGATGACGGTGTACTGCACTGCGTTCACGGGCTGCCCCTGCCCGAAGCGAATGCTGAACGGTGCAAAGCCGCCGGGGACAATACCGTAACCCATCACTGCGTCTGAAGCATCGGCGACGATGCTGCCTTCAGCCGTCAATAACTGCGCCCGAACCGGAATTTGCCCTGCTGCTTCTGCGCCAAAATTCGTCACTTCCCCCGTAACAAAGAAAACCCCTTCCGGCGTTGTCCACGTAGAAACGTTGGTGATCTCTACCGGGATCGGGGAAGCACCACTGAAAGCCGCCAGTGTACCCACAGGTAAATCGGACTCTGTACCCAGTGCGAAGGTATTGAGGATGGTTTCTGTCTGCGCACGCAGCCGCGCATCTGCCGGGAGCGTTACTTCAATCACACCGAGTAGGGTTCCCTGTGCCTGAATGAAAGTATTGATCTGCTGCGTTTCTCCGCTGGCAGTGCTGCGTAACCCGGTCAAGCGCCAGCTACCATCTCCCATTGCAGTACGGCTCTGCTCGTTGTACGTGCTGGCATCACGCCGATACTGCGCCTGATATTGATCCATCAGCGAACCCAATTCGTTCGCCGGGATTGCCTGCCCAAGGTTCAACACCTGCACATGAACGATAGGCACATCGCTGTTGGGTGCAGTGAAAGAGGCGGAAGCAATCGCAGCGGTGGCCTGTTCATGTAATGCCCAGGTGCGCGGCAGCAGCAGCGAAAATGCGCCGCTGGGATGGTCATAGGTCACGGGGACGGCTTCCGGTGGCAGCGGTGTAGGCGCAAAGACGACTGCTCCACCAGAGCAAGCGCTCAAAAACAGCAACACACTGCCGATAATCCATGTTCGTAAAAAGCCAGCCATGATGCCTGCCTGTTCCTTCCCCGCGTTCTGCCACTATTCAAGCCTGCTGCCATTATACCGTCCCTTGACCGTTGAAACGCATTCCGAACTTGTGTGCAGCACAAAAGCCACTTATCCTTTGGTAGATAAGTTCGGCTGAATTTCCTGGGGCAGCGCATCTATGTATACCGTAAACGAAATTCTCTTCCCGGCTCATGTTATTCCCTCCCTGCAAAAGTTACGCGGGGAACCCTGGCGTAAGTTAGTGGAGCAAATCGTCCCCTTACCAGAAACAGACGAGAGAAAATTGGCCTTCATGTTGATGATGATCCGGTTAAATGGCTGCATGGCATGCGAAACGGACAGCTTCCGCGCTATGAAAGGCTGTATGAGCTGCACGCATCAGGTGCTGCGTCGCTTCAAGGGCAGTGATGACGAGTTGGTTGAAATGTATGAACACGCCCTGAAAGATGTACGTGAGTTTCAAAATTCGTGACACAGCTTTTCAGCAGGTCAGATTGTCGGCACTTCAGGTCTCACAATACTTCATTAGCAACATTTTCCACAAGAACTGCTTTTGCTGACCGCTGACTGGCTGAAGAGCGAACATGCTAATGGCAGGTATCACAAATTCTCTGGCACAAACGAATGCCTGTACATTCTGTTTGTGCTGCCCCCGCTTGACATGCCCCCGGCACACGCTATAATCGAACACAGATTCGATTAATATTATTTCACCCTTTGGAAAGGTCTATACTCGTGGCACGAAAACCTGCTGACCAATCGGTAAGTCGTGATGAAATTATCCTGGCAGCAGCGGATGCCCTGCGCGAAAACGGGTATGAGGCCACTACCATGAAAGACATTGCAGCACGAGTGAATTTGACCGCTGCTAGCCTCTATCATCATTTTCGCAACAAAGACTTTTTGCTACTAGCTGTCCTGGAAAAAGGGCTGGAACAAGCCATCCAACAAATCGAACCCATCATGCAGCAAGACATCCCATACGCAGAAAAACTAAAAGAGATGATCCATACCCATATCGGCGGAGTGACCGATAACCCGGCATATGGTACAGCGATGGTGTTTGAGATCAAAGCGCTGCTCCATGCCAGCAGTGCGGGGCGCGGCAGTGACCAGGATGAATACATTGAACGCCGTGATGCCTTTTTTGCGCAGCGCGACTATTTTGAAGTGCTGTTTCAGCAAGTCATCAAAGAAGGAATCGCCAGCGGTGAGTTCCGCGAGGTGGATGCTGGTATTGTGACGAAGGCGATCCTGGGCGCGAATAACTGGGTTGGTGTCTGGTTCAAACCTAGCGGACGGCTAGCCGGGAAACAAATCGCCAACATCATGGCGGATACCTTCCTCACTTCGCTGCAATTCACAATTGAGCCAGCATAGTTGGGGCAAGAATACCGTCCTTACGAAAACTGAAAACTAATAATCATTTTTGCACACAAGGATTCTTCTGAAATATGTCTCTGTTACAGGATAAAGTCTGTCTCATCACGGGTAGTGGACGCGGAATCGGTGCTGCGGCTGCCCAACAATTCGCCGCGTTCGGCGCAAAAGTCATCGTGACCGATATTGACCCTGAACCCGCCGAAGCCACTGCGCAATTCATCCGCGACAATGGCGGGCAAGCCCTGGCTGTCGCGGCGGATGTCACCAAAGATGCTGACCTTGAAGAACTCGTCGGGCAGACAATTCACACCTACGGCGCATTGGATGTGCTGGTGAACAATGCCGGGTACACCTGGGATGGCATGATGCACAAAATGACCGATGAGCAGTGGGACGCGATACTCGCAATCCACCTTACCGCCCCCTTCCGCCTGATCCGTGCCACAATCCCCTTCATGCGGGAAGCTGCCAAAAAAGAAATCGAAATCAGCGGCAGCGCCAGAGCCAGAAAGATCATCAACATCAGCAGCACCAGCGGCACACGCGGCAACGTCGGGCAGGCGAATTACTCTGCGGGGAAAGCAGGCATCATCGGCCTGACGAAAACCCTGGCGAAAGAATGGGGCAGCTTCAACATCCAGGTGAATGCAGTGGCTTTCGGGTATATCGAAACACGCCTCACAGCAGATAAAACGGAAGGTGCGAGCATCGAGCGCGAAGGCAAAGAAATTTCCCTGGGTATCCCGGATCACCTGCGGCAGATGGCGAAGATGGCTATCCCAATGGGACGGGCAGGCACACCGGATGAAGCTGCCGGGGCGCTGGTTTTCTTCGCCAGCGAACTCTCCAATTACATCAGTGGACAGGTGCTTGAAGTCGCGGGGGGCATGTGAATTCATGGAGTCGATTCTCATCACAGGCAGTAACCGAGGCATTGGGCTGGCACTGGTGCGCGAATATGTGAAACGCGGTGCGCCTCGAATTTTTGCCACCTGCCGCAAACCTTCGACGGCGCACGAGCTGCAAGCACTGGCGAAATCAAGCGGCGTAGAAGTCATCACATTGGACATCAACGACGCGGCATCAATTGCAGCAGCAGTGGAACGAGTGCAGGCACGAACTGGTAGACTCGATGTTCTCATCAACAACGCCGGAATTTACCCCCAGCAGAGCAATTCCCGCGATTTCGGTCAGTTGGATGCGGAAGCAGTTGGGCAAGTTGTAACCACAAATTCAGTTTCCCCGGTCATTGTGACGCAGGCGTTCGCCCCACTGCTGCGCAAAGGGAACAATCCGCGTGTGGTCATGATCTCATCACAGATGGGGTCAATCGAAAGGGCTGGGGGTAATTCTTTTGCCTACCGGATGAGCAAGGCCGCGATGAATATGGGCGCTCGTGTGCTGGCGAATACCCTGCGCGGAGATCACATCATCGTGATTACTACCCATCCGGGGCATGTGGCGACAGATATGGGCGGGAGCCATGCACCCGTCAGCCCGGAAGATTCGGCAAAGGGATTGGTGATGCTCATCGAGAACCTGAAGCTGGAACAAAGTGGGCTGTTCTTTGATTGGCGTGGGGAGCGATTGCCCTGGTAAAGCAGAATAACCACAGGTTTCCTCCGGTCTGCCTGAACGATGCACCAGAATTTAATGCGTTTCGCAGTACGATTTTTCTGTCGTGAGCCATAAAATCTATCCGTACCTGTACCAGTAAAAACACTCACGACTCAAAAAATAGTTCAACACACAAAAGATTTTCAAGAAAGGATTGAACGCACACATGGGATACCAAGTAAAGAAAGCGGCAGTCATTGGCTCCGGCACCATGGGTGGCGGGATTGCTGCCCTGCTGGCAGGGGTCGGCGTAGAAGTCCTGCTGATGGATATTCCGGCAAAGGATACCCAACCCGGTGATCCAGCAGCAAAACGGAATGCCATCGTAGCGAAGAATGTCAAGGCGATGCAAAAAGCACGTCCGGGGCAGTTGTTCAGCGAAGCAGATATGAGCCGCATCAGCATCGGCAACATTGATGATGATATGGACAAACTGGCAGAACGCGATTGGGTCATCGAAGTTATCGTGGAAAACCTGGCGATCAAGCAGAGCCTGATGGCAAAAGTTGCAGAAGCCATTGGTGAAAATACCATCGTCAGCACCAATACCTCCGGCCTGCCCATCCATGACATCGCCAGCCAACTCGGAGAAGATTTCACCCGGCGCTTCCTGGGGACGCACTTCTTCAATCCGCCGCGCTACCTGCACCTGCTGGAAGTCATCCCGCACACCAACACCGATCCTGCATTAGTGGATTTCATCGTCAATTACGGCACAACCGTTCTCGGTAAAGGTGTCGTGATCTGCAAAGATGAGCCGAACTTCATCGGCAACCGCTTCATGTCCATGACCGGGATGCAGGCAATGAATTACGCCCTGGATCACGGCTTCACGGTAGAAGAAGTCGATGCCATCACAGGGCCGCTGATTGGTCGCCCAAAGACAGCAACCTTCAACCTGAATGATCTGGTAGGCTTCGATATTGCCGTACACGTTGCCCGTAACCTCTATCCCGCCATCCCGGACGATCCGGCGCGTGAAGTGCTGAATCACCCCGCAGCAAATGAACTCTCTGATTTCATGCTGGAAAACAACTTACTGGGACGCAAGACAGGCGGTGGTTTCTACCAGATGCGCCGCGACGGTGGCAAAAAAGAACTCTGGGCGATGAACCTGGAAACCAAAGAATACGATCCGCCGCAGAAGGTCGAATTTGAGAGTGTGCAGAAGCACGGCAGAGTGAAACCCCTGGGTGAACGAATCCGCCTGCTGTTGAGCGAAGAGGATCGCGCTGCCCAATTTCTCTGGCATCACCACGCTTTCTACCTGGCATACGCCTCGAACCGCGTGCCAGAAATCACCGAGAGCATCGTCAATGTGGATAACGCCCAGAAATGGGGCTTCAATCATGAAATGGGACCGTTCGAAATCTGGGACGCGCTCGGCGTTGCAGAGACGATTCCGCAGTTTGAAGAAGCTGGCTACCCTGTCGCGGATTGGGTCAAGCAGATGGTGGCAGATGGCAACAGCACCTTCTACCAGAAGAATGAAAACGGCAAAGTCGTAGGCTATTACAGCCCGCAAGAATCCGCTTACGTGCCGCTGGAACGCGATGCACGCGAGATTCGCATCGAAGACCTGAAGGCCGATGGCAAGCAAATCTGGTCGAATGGTCATGGCAATATCTACGACATGGGCGATGGCGTGCTGCTGTGGGAATTTGCCACCAAGGGTAACACCATCACCGCTGGCTACGTCGAAGCCGGGAATAAGGCTGTCGATCTGCTGGAAGAGAATGATGAATACGTCGCGCTGGTGATCGGCAACGAGAGCAACGACTATGGCTTCGGAGCGAATTTGCAGGAAGCCATGATGAGTGGCGCAGATAATCCGATGGCAGTCATCGAGAACATGATTACCACACTGCAAGATCTGACCATGCGCCTGAAGTACGGTAAGAAACCCACCGTTGCAGCCCCGGCAGGACGCGCCCTCGGCGGCAGCGCTGAGATGATTATGGCGACGAATGCTGTCGTGGCACACGGCGAACTGTATGCAGGTCTGGTCGAAGTTGGCGTGGGCTTCATCCCGGCTGGCGGTGGCTGCAAAGAACTGGTGCGCCGTCTGGTGAATCCGGTGGTGGCTCGTGGCGCTGATCCGCACCCGCCGCTGCGCCAGATCTTCGAACAGATTGCAACGGCAAAGGTTGCAGAAAGCGCCAAACAAGCACAGGAAATGGGCTTCCTCGCACCGTCGGATAAGATCGTCCTCAACCGTGATTTGCTCCTGGGTGAAGCAAAAGCCTTCGCGCTCGGTCTGGCGAAGACCTTCCAGCCGCGTGACCCTGAACCGATTTACGCCGCAGGCCGCGATCAATACGCCGGCTTGATGCTGGGCATCGCAGGCTTCAAAGATGCAGGCTACGCCACCGACTACGATGGCGAAATCGCCCAGAAGCTGGCGACCATCCTCAGTGGTGGCGCACTGTCTGAACCGCAGTACGTACCGCAGCAGCTTTTCCTGAATCTGGAGAAGAAAGCCTTCATCGAACTGGCGATGAATCCCAAGACGCTGGAACGTGTGACGCACATGCTGACGACAGGAAAACCGCTGCGTAATTAGGATTTTTCCGCGTCCTTACCAAATGCGTAGGGGCGCAATGCATTGCGCCCTCGGGCGGGTCGGTGACCCGCCCCTACATCGAGAATTCGTAGGGCGCACCATCAACACCACGTAAGAACTGAGTTAGGACACCCCATCCAATAAGGTAGAACATTGAAAGGTACTTTCAATTATGGCAGAGATGAAAGAAGCAGTGATCGTTGCTGGCAGTCGTACCGCCGTTGGCAAGGCAGTACGCGGAAATACCAGAAATGCACGTTCAGATGAAATGATGGCAACCGTCATCAAAGACTTGATGGAAAAAACCGAAGGCAAGCTGGATCCGTCAGCCATTGAAGATGTCATCATCGGCTGCGCGATGCCGGAAGGTTCCCAGGGCTTGAACTTCGCCCGCGTGATTGCGCTGCGGGCTGGCCTGCCTGTGGAAGTTCCAGGGCAAACAGTGAACCGCTTCTGCTCCAGCGGTTTGCAAACCATTGCTATGGCAGCCAACAGCATCATGGTCGGTCAGGCGGATGTGATCCTCGCGGGTGGCGCAGAATCAATGTCCAGCGTGCCAATGAGTGGACACAAAATCAGCCCGAACCTCTACATGTCCGAAAATGATCCCAATGTGTACATGAGCATGGGTTTGACGGCGGAACAGGTCGCTTCGGAATTCAGCGTAGCGCGTGAAGATATGGATGAATTTGCTGCCGCCAGCCATGCAAAGGCCGCGAAAGCGGTGGATGCTGGGTACTTCGCGGAAGAAATCGTCCCCTTTGAATGGGAAGAAACGGTCATCGGGGAAGATGGTATGCCTGTTACGATCACAAAGGTGCTGACGCAGGATGAACATCTGCGCCGTGAAACGACAACCGATGTGCTGGCAGGATTGAAGCCTGTCTTCAAGCAGGGGGGCAGTGTAACGGCTGGCAACAGCAGCCCCCTCAGTGATGGCGCAGCAGGTGTCATTATCATGAGCCGTGAGAAAGCAGAAGAACTTGGCCTGAAGCCGCTGGCACGCTTTGTCGGTTTTGCGGTGGCTGGCGTTCGCCCGGAAATCATGGGCGTAGGTCCCATTAATGCAGTGCCGAAGGTGCTGGAGAAAACGGGTCTCACGCTGGATGACATCGACCTGATTGAACTGAATGAAGCCTTCGCTGCTCAGTCGCTGGCAGTAATGCGCGAACTGGAACTTGACCCAGCAAAGGTCAATGTGAACGGTGGCGCAATTGCCCTGGGGCATCCGTTGGGCTGCACCGGTGCAAAACTGACTGTGCAGCTTATCAATGAGATGAAACGCCGCAATAGCAAATACGGCATGGTGACGATGTGCATCGGCGGCGGTATGGGTGCTGCGGGCATCTTCGAGAATTTGCAGTAAGTCTACAATGCCATACTGTAGGGTCGATTCATGAATCGACCCTACACGTTTTGGCTCACAAATTGCGCAGTAAGAAGGCCACAGTACGCGCCATTGCCAATTCAAACGATGGCGCGGCGATGTTGTGTCCGCCGTTTTCGTAGGTATAAAACTCGTACAGGCTGCCATTGGCTGCCAGCACGGTGGCTAAATCTTGTGAGTAGCCAACGCTGACCACCGTATCATCCAGGGCATGATGAATTTGCAGCGGGCTTTGTAAGTAGCGGATATTCTCCGTCAGTGATACCGCCTGCCAGTAAGGTTCATCCAGTGTGGGCGTACCATAGGTGTCGATGATTTCCCGGCTGCGCAGTTGTGCCGGGGTCACGGTTGCCGGAGGCTGATACGAATTGTCTGCGATGCGGTATTGCGTGAAGTCATCATAACTATAGACTGCCCCTGCCCAGATCACACCCGCTTGAATATCCGGTTCCACCAGCATGGCACGTAGAACCAGATTCCCGGACATGCTGTGCCCCCACATGCCAATGCCATCAGGATCGACGAAGGGTAAGGTTTGCAGGCTCTTCAGGGCAGCAATCGCATCAATGGTGTAGTTTGGTGAAAAGTACGAACCTGCTGCCTCACCCTCAGAGTTGCCATGTCCACGCAGATCAATTTTGAAGACAACCAATCCAGCTTGCGCCAGCGCATCCACGTAATCCACATAGCGCTCTGTCGTCACATAGAGCGATGGCGGGATGTAGCCATGATTGAAGACAACAGCCTTGAAGCCACCTTCCGGCACATCACCAAAGGGGATGGTCAGCAGGCCATAGATTTTGTTACCTTCGGATGTATAGCTGGCGATATAACGCGAATAATTCTCGCCAGCTTCCAGCGCTTGCTCCAGCAGAACTTCACTTCCCTGAATCTCCATGCTTCGCAGTGCAGCGATGGTGAGTTCATTCCCAACGTCAAAGGTCTGAGGAGTTGGTGTGACTTCCGGTGTCACTTCTAAATCCTGCGCACGGAGAGAGATCGGAAATCCCAGCATGAGCGTGAATAGCAACACAAACACAATGGATAGGCGGTAGGCAGCGTGCTTTGTTCCCAGCATATTCTGTTCCTCATCAATGGTAACCAACAAAACCACAATTCAGCGAATACAGTAGCAAAGAACTCCCCCTGTTCTCAACAGAACGGCTGTAGATCGTAGGGTGTTCGCGGTATGATCGCTTTGTCTGCTTGACTACTGAGGATACCGAGATGACCTTACCAATGGATGTCGCAAAACAAGTCCTGGCAGCACAATCCTTCAGCGTGATGCTCGGCACAAAAATCACACATTTCAGCCCTGAACTGACCGAGCTGCGGCTGGCGATGAAGCCAGAATTCAAGCAGCAAAACGGCTTCGCGCATGGCGGCATCGTGAGCTACCTGGCAGATAATGCACTGACGTTTGCCGGGGGCAGTGCTTTGGGAGAACGGGTACTGACTTCCGAGTACAAAATCAACTACGTGAAGCCCGCACGCGGAGGACAACTAGTTGCGCGGGCAAACGTCATCAACGCCAGCAGCAGGCAGGCCGTTTGCCGCTGTGATGTATTTGCCATTCATGCAGAGGAAGAAACCCTATGCGCAACGGCACAGGGTACGATTATGGTGTTTGGGAAGTGAACGTTCAACGACGACGAGCCGCTTCCAGCGTTTGCTGCACAAAGGCTTCTGCGCCTTGCTGAAGATTGCTGCGGTGGAAGGCATGCTGGGCGACAGGATTTGCACCGCGCCCTGCCAGCATGTCGCTGAGTTTGTGCAGGCTTCCACGCGGGTGGAAAGCATAGGTACAGAAAACGCCGACAGGTTTGCCTTCTATTGACGGCAAATTCGGAACCCATAGCTCTGCCCGTGCAGGCTTCACCCCGAACAGGATGTAGCCCTGCACCCAGGTTCCGATGAAAATCACATCCGCATCATTGACATCTACCTGGGTTAATTTACCAATGGGCTTGATACTCACTTCGTTAGGTTGTCCTTGCGCTGCCTCTACGATGGCTTCTGCCGAAATGCGCGTATTCCCTCCCTGGCTGAAGTACGTTACCAGAATGTGCATCATTTCCCCCTTCGGACTCACTTCCCTTATTGTGAAGCGAACCCTAAGGGGCGACATAGTGCAGAATCACACAGATTATCACTGCCTCATTTCAGTGTTGAGTGCTTGCTGTATAAAAGCACGGTGACGCTGGCGAATACGGTTCTCTGTGGCTTCATCCAACCCCCAATGCGCAATACGGTGAATCGGTCGCAGCGCTGCGCACAAGTCGAATATGGGCAGGTACTGGTACTCAATTGATGGAGCCAGCGCCTGATAAGTATCGGTGAAGTCCTGCATGGCCTCCTCGCCTAGTGACCACATCAATTCCATGCGGCAGCGTGTCAGGTCAGAAAGCGGATCACCAACAGCCGCATTTTCCCAATCAATCACCCCGACCAACTGACCTTCACGCCAGAGGACATTCCCAGGCCAGTAATCACCGTGCAGCAGCACTGATGGATTCATCGCAGCAGGAGGCCAATGCTCCAGCAGCACAGCCCGGATTTTGTCTTCGAACATGGATTCATCCGGCGTTTGTGGGGGATGCTGGATCATGTGCATGTCACTCTCGACTTGCAGCGGGAGAAAAGAAAGGTCAGCATTTGTACCGTCGATACGATGAATCTGCGCCAATTTGGTCGCAAGCGGCTGCACAAAATCCGGGATATTCTGCGGCTGATAGATCGTTTCTCCTTCGAGGTATTCCAGCAGAAGCAGCGGAGTCGGGAAAATCTCACAGGAGGTGTCCAGGAAAAGCGGTTTCGCAGTGCCGAGGTTGTAGGGATGCAGCAGATTCAGCAAGCGAAATTCATCGGCAGCAATGTTCGGATTGCTGGCAAGGTCAGCTTCGCCATGCCGCCGCATGATAGCTGTCTCTCTCATGCCATTTGTGTACGCCAATTCCAGCCCAATCACCTGCGCCGATACACCTCCCGTGACAGGCCACCAGCGCCGCAGTTTGCTGCCCGGCGCATACTGCTGGACGAGTTTTTCAACCATCTGCTGTTCTACGGTCATTCATACTCCTCACATTTCAGAAAACCTATTCCTGCGTTACGCGGTCTGTTACACTGAATGACACGAGTTATTCGCCGGGAGTTCCTGGCCTACTACCCAACCACTAGTTTGATCGTTGGCGATAACGCTGCAACTTCTCTCCTCAACAACGCATTACAACCTAACACGAAGGGAATTCTCCAATGTTTCGCTTTCGCATACTTGTCATTGCATTCTTGTTCACCATCGTGGGCAACTTTTCCGCACAGGAAACCACAGCCTGCAACGCAGATAATCCGGTGCTGTTCGGCTTCGTGGTGGATAATTCAGCGGGTGGAGCCATCTTCGCCGATTCACAATTCAAGGGAATTGATTTCGCAATGGAAGATCTGAATGCCAGCGGCGGCATTCTGGGGCTCTGTGCGGAATATATCTGGCAGGATGCCGAATTAGACCCCAGCAAGGGGGCAACCATCGCCGAGCAGTTCGTCCTGGTGGATGAGGTCGATTTCCTGATTGGCCCCACAAGCAGCAGCGTCGCACTGGCAATCACCGAAATTGCCCGCGAGAACCAGATACCGATTGCATTTCATACATCCAATTCCGTTCAACTCTCTACCACATCTTTCCATCCCTATATGGTACAGGTCGCACCCAATACGATCATCGAAGGACAGATTGTTGCACAGTATGCTTCGGAACTCGGTCTGCTGGATTGGGGCATCATCGGCCCTGATTATTCCTATGGGCGTGATCTGGTCGCAGGCTTCCAGCAAAACCTGCTGGAAATTGACGCGAGTGTGAATTTGATCACGGAACAATGGCCTCCGTTGAGTGAACGTGACCTGAACCCCTTTGTGACTGCGCTGGAAACATTGGCACCGGAAGCAATTTTCACCAGCCTCTGGGGGGATCAGTTGGTGAACTTCATCAGCGCCGCCGATGAATTTGGACTGCTGGAAGACCTGACGCTGTTCGGCTTGATGGATACGGATGTGTTGAAAGCGATGGGCGAAGACTTGCCGGAAGGCTTGTATGGGTTCTCGCGTGCGCCATTCTATGCCATTGATACCGAGCAAATGGCGGACTTCAACGAGCGCTATTTTGCCGCCTACGACGAATATCCCTCTGATTGGGCAATCCTGGCCTATGACTCCGTGATGGCGCTGGCATCAGCCGCCGAAGCAGCCAGCAGCGTAGAAGGTGATCCTGTAGCAGCCGCACTGGATGACCTGACCTTCAGGTCGTTACGCGGTGATTTGACCGTTCGCGCTTGCGATCATATGACCAATGCCGGGGATTACATCGGCGTGACGACACAAGAATCCGAATATGGAATCCCGATTCTGACGGATGTGGTCTTTGTTCCTGCCGATCAGGTCTGGGCAAGTTGTGAAGAGATCGAAGCCCTGCGCGAAGCCGCAACGAATAATTAGAGGATGAGTCAGGGGGCGGGTTTCCAAATCGCCCCCTACACCAAATCCATCACCACAGCCCCAGCATTTGCCGCAGGATTGCAAATTCCCCAATGTGGTAAGCGTTATGATCTGCCACAATCAGCACTTCTCGCAGGATCGTATGCCCTGGCGCACCATGTGGAATCTGTTCGTATATATCCGTTGCTGGATCATTGATGAGGGCAATCAGCGCGGCAAGGTCTGCCTGGAACTGCGAGATGGTATGCTGCCAGCCTGCTTCGTCTGTCGTTGCATTTTCATCAGGCCACAGGTCATCCGGGAAATTCGGCGCGGTGTAGTTCGGGTCGCGGATGTAATCCAGAATATCACGCTGGCAGATGCGCAGATGTTCCAGCAAATGCCAGAAGCTGTACGGCACGTTCTGCGGTTTGGTATTGATATGTTCCAGGGGGAAATCACGCACCACATCTTCAAAGCTCATGTGCGCCTGCCGCACACTGAGTAAATTCACTAACTGCACTCGAAGCTGTTGAGTATGATTCATTCCAGGACTCCTCTCCAGAGCTTTGTATATTTTGCCCAGACTGTTGCAAAACACATCATTAATTCATACACTTTGTCATAGTCGTGGTTCTGACACCGGGCTACTCTCGTTATAGTGTCTATCCTACTAAACTTATTCAACGGAATGTTTATGGACATCACACTTGCTACCTTGCTGGATCGACATGAGCAGTATCGTCCTGAAAAGACGGCTGTCATCTTTGAAGACCAGCGCTTCACATGGAAAGAGTTCAACCGCAAGGTCAACAAGTTAGCGAATACCCTGCTAAATATGGGTGTGAACAAGGGCGACAAAGTTGCCACCATTCTCACCAACTGCCTGGAAATCCTTGAAATCTACTGGGCAGTGGCGAAGATTGGCGCGGTTGTCGTGCCACTCAGCCCTCTCCTGCGCGGGCAAGGGCTTTCACGCTTATTGAACGACTCCGATACCACTATCGTATTCACCAATCATGATACTGTCCAATATCTCGATCCGCTGAAGCCAGAGCTAACCAACATCGCGGAAGATCACTACGTCCTGGTGGATGATAAGAACATTCCGGGATATGCCTATTATCATGATCTGGTAGCCGATGCGCCGGAGACTTCCCCCACCGGGATCACCATCAAGGGGGATGATCCGTATAACATCATTTACAGCAGCGGGACAACCGGGCTGCCCAAAGGAATCATTCACACACATTTCATACGCTCGATGTACTGCACACTCTTCGCTTCTGGCTACCGCATCACGCCGGAAAGCGTGGTACTGCATACAGGCGCGTTAATCTTCAATGGGGCATTCCTGACGCTGATGCCCGCCTTCTACCTCGGTGCAACGTATATCTTCCACAAGAGTTTCTCACCAGAAAAGCTCATCGAGACCATTCACAAAGAGCGCGTCACACACATCAAGATGGTTCCATCGCAGATCATCGGCATGCTGCAATCGCCAGACTTTGCGCCGGAGAAATTAATCTCGCTGGAGATGCTCGGTTCGGTGGGTGCGCCGCTGCTGCGCACAGTGAAAGATCAGATTGCGGAACTGCTGCCCGGTCGCTTCTACGAATTGTACGGCCTGACGGAAGGTTTCGTGACCATCCTCGACAAAGAAGACTTCCCACACAAACCAGAGTCCGTCGGCTCACCACCGCCATTCTTTGAGATGCGAATCGTCAAAGCAAACGGCGAAGATGCAGCCATTGGCGAAGTGGGTGAAATTGTCGGACGCGGCCCCATCACGATGCCCGGTTATTACAAACGCCCTGACCTCACGCAGAATGCAATCCGTGACGGCTGGCTCTACAGCGGTGACCTGGGTTACGTGGATGAAGATGGTTTCCTGTACCTGGTAGATCGCAAGAAAGACATGATTATTTCCGGCGGGGTTAATGTGTACCCGCGTGATATTGAAGAGATCATCGCCCGCCACGATGATGTGCGCGAAGTCGCAGTCTTCGGTGTGCCAGATGATAAGTGGGGTGAAACACCCGTTGCTGCTGTCATCCTCGACCCGACCAGCAGCGAAACCAGCGAAAGCCTACGCGACTGGATCAATGAGCGCATCGAAGCGCGTTTCCAGAAAGTGCATCAAGTGCTGCTGATGGCTGATTTCCCCCGCAGCGCGGCTGGAAAAACGCTCAAGCGCACGATCCGTGAGAGCTACATGGAAACACACGAATAGTTTTCTTTTTCCCTCTATGGTTTCAATGCTGTTTGCCTCGTACCTGCGGGGCAGTCAGCTTGAGATAGTTTGTATATTTATTTAGAGAAGGGTATTTCCCGTGGGCAAAACAAAAGTTGTTCTGGTCGTCGCTCTGCTTTTGTTCTCCGTCGTAGGTGGTGTCTTCGCGCAAGACGAAGCAACCTGCGATGCCGAAAATCCCGTCCTGTTCGGTTTCGTTGTCGATAACACTGGTGTCGGCGCGATCTTCGCTGCATCACAATTCAAGGGTATTGATATGGCAATGGCTGACCTGAATGCAAATGGTGGCATTCTGGGTCGTTGCGCAGAATACATCTGGCAGGATGCCGAACTGGATGCCAGCAAAGGTGCCACCATCGCTGAACAGTTCGTCCTGGAAGACAATGTGGATTTCCTCGTCGGCCCCACAAGTAGTGGTGTTGCCCTGGCTGTGACGGAAGTCGCCCGTGAAAACGAAATCCCGGTTGTGTTCCATACCTCCAACACCGTGCAGCTTACCACCACCGCTTTCCATCCCTTCATGGTGCAGGTCGTACCGCACACCACTATTGAAGCTCGTGCGGTTGCGCAGTTCGCAGCGGAAAACACCGAATTCGAGCTGTGGGGAAGCATTGGCCCGGACTACTCCTTCGGTCGTGACTCCTACGGTGCCTTTGAACCTCGCCTGATGGACGCTGCCGCCAGCGCAGAGATCATCACCCAGCAGTGGCCTGCCCTCAGTGACCGTGACATGAATCCCTTCCTGACTGCGCTGGAAGCCCAGGCTCCCGACGCAATTTACAGCAGTCTCTGGGGCGACCAGTTGGTGACGTTTGTTGGCGCTGCGGACGAATTCGGCCTCTTTGAAGAAACCAACTTCTTCGGCTTGCTGGATACCGATGTGCTGAAGGCAATGGGCGAAGACTTGCCGGAAGGTCTCTATGGCTATGCTCGCGCACCATTCTACGCCATCGACACCGAAGCCATGGCTGACTTCAATGATCGCTACTTCGCGGAATATGATGAATATCCGTCCGACTGGGCAATCATGATCTATGACGGCGTGATGGCACTGGCAGCCGCAGCAGAAGCTGCTGAAAGCATCGAAGGCCCGGATGTTGCAGCCGCACTGGATGACCTGACCTTCAGCGCCCTGCGTGGCGACCTGACCATCCGCGCCTGCGACCATATGGCAAACGTCGGCGAATACATCGGTATCTCCACCCAGGAATCGGACTTCGGTATTCCGATCTTGACCGATGTCACCTACGTCCCGGCGGAAGATGTTTGGGATAGCTGCGAAGACATCGAAGCGATGCGTGCTGAATCCGAATAATTCGCTCACAATAGCAGGGGTTTGCTAAAGCTTTTCAAAAAGTTGGTACGGAAAATAACATGTAGGGGATTGCCACAGTGCGCCCCTACAACCCAATTTCCGCATGAAACGATGAAAAGCCGTCAGCTCGCTCCTGCTTCACTCCCACTCAAATTCAGGAGAATTAGTGCTAATGAGACCGGAAGCCATCCTCACGCAAATATTCAGTGGCATTTCCAATGGAATGATTCTTTTTATCGTGGCCTCCGGGCTGACGCTGGTCTTTGGCGTGATGCGCGTCATCAATTTCGCACATGGCACGCTGTACATGATCGGGGCATTCCTGGCAGTGACCATCGCAGGCTATTTCAGCGCGGCGGCCTTTGGCTTTGTAAGTGCGCTGGTGGTCGTGCCGCTGCTGGTCGCATTGATTGGCTACGTGCTGGAACGTTTCTTGTTCCGGCGCATCTATGACAAAGAACATCTGACGCAGTTGCTGCTCACCTATGGCCTGACGCTGATTGGCGCTGACCTGGTGCGTGCCACCTGGGGCGGTGATATTTACCGTTTGGAACGCCCCGACTTTCTCAGTGGTCGCATCGACTGGCTGCGGGAAGCCTTCGGCCTGCGCATCGCCACTTACGATGTTTTCTTGCTGGTCATCGGCTTATTGATCGGTTTTTCGTTGTGGTTCTTGCTGCAACGCACGCGCTACGGGCGCTTGATCCGCGCAGCCGTTGCCAACCCGGAAATGCTGCAAGCCCTGGGGGTAGATGTCAATCGTATCTTCACCGTCGTCTTCATGCTGGGTGCATGGCTGGCGGGCATTGGCGGGATGCTGGTTGCGGGTCGTTCATCGGTAAGCCTGGGTATGGATGCGCAGATCATTGTGCAAGCCTTTGCCATTGTGGTGATCGGCGGCCTGGGAAGTTTTGCGGGGGCACTGCTCGGTTCCTTGCTGGTGGGCATCACACTCTCTGTAGGCATCATCCTGCCCGATATTACCCCCGCCCCATTTGATGAAATTTTCCGCAGTATCCCGGCGCAAGCGCTGCCCTTCCTGGCGATGGCAGCCGTACTCATCATTCGCCCCTGGGGTCTACTTGGCAAACCGGAACGTTGAGGAGCAATTGAATGGAAATTCCAATGGAACAGGAACAACCCCAACGCCGCCGCTTCTCCATACCGGATTGGCTGGTGGGCGTGCTGGTGGTGGCGGTACTCTTCAGTTTGGTATTCATCCTCAGCGACTTTCAGAAAACCGTCGCCAGTGAGATGCTCATCATTGGCCTGTTCTCCATGAGCCTGAACCTCATTATGGGCTATGGGGGCATGGTACATTTCGGACACGCGGCTTTCTTCGGCATCGGTGGTTACACCGTCGCTCTGTTGATGACGCATCAGAATTTGCATCCATATCTCGCAATGCTGATTGCTCCGTTTGCAAGCGCTGCGTTGGCATTTGTGATTGGCTGGTTTTCGGTGCGGCGCGTGGGGCTGTATTTCGCCATTCTCACCCTGGCCTTCGGGCAGTTGGTATACATTCTCGTGTTCAATGCGCGTGAAATCACCAATGGTGATGACGGGCTGCACGGCCTGGAATTCCCTGACATCCTCAGTTCACCGGGGAATTATTACATCTTCACGCTGATTGTCTTCATGATCTGCTATCTGGCGCTGCGCATGATTGTGCGTTCCTCCTTTGTGCTGACGCTGCGTGCCATCCGCGAGAATCCAGAACGTGCCCAGTTCATCGGCGTGGATGTGCGGCGGCATCAGTTGATTACCTTCGTGATTGGCGGCTTCTTCGCCGGGATCGCCGGGGCGCTCTTTGTGGGTGAAAAGCACTTCATCGGCGTGGAAACGCTCTTCTGGACGACTTCCGCAGAACCGATTCTGGCGAGCCTGTTGGGTGGGATGTTCTCGCTTCCGGGGCCTGCCATCGGTGGGGCAATCCTGGTCTTCCTGAATCTGATCCTGGGACGCATCACAGAATTCTGGCCTCTGGTACTGGGTGTCCTGACTGTCGCCCTCGTATTGATCGCCCCCAGCGGTATCGTTGGTTTATTCCGGCGGTTGGTCGGGCTGGAAGAAGGAGATGGCTAGCATGAAAACACTCGTACTGGAAAATCTCAACAAAGCCTTCGGCGGCCTGCAAGCCACCAATGATGTTTCCCTTGAAGTGGGAGATGGCGAGCTGGTCAGCATCATTGGCCCCAATGGTGCAGGGAAGACAACCATCTTCAATCAGATTTCTGGCTACATCCGCCCAGATAGCGGGAAAATCCTTTTCAACGGCAAGGACATTATCGGGTATTCACCGGAAAAATTGGTGCGAATGGGAATCGGGCGAGCCTTCCAGCGCTCCAATGTATTCCCCAGATTGACCGCCTTTGAGAATGTGCAGGCAGCCGTCGTCAGCCAATATGGGAAGATGCTCAATCTGTGGCGCTATTCACGCGGCATTGCCGAAGTCACCGAACGCACACAGCACCTGTTAGGGATCATCGGGCTGAATGACAAACGTGCTGACCAGATGGCGGGCAAGCTGGCTCTTGGTGACCAGAAGCGCCTGGAAATTGGGCTGGCGCTGGCATTGGAACCGAAGCTGCTGCTGCTGGATGAACCCACCGCAGGCATGTCCCCGCGTGAAACCGAAAACACGGTGCAGTTGGTGAACGAAATCACCAAGCAGTTCAACATGAGTTTGCTCTTTACCGAACACGATATGGAAGTCGTCTTCGGCATCAGCGAGCGTATCTACGTGCTGAATCATGGGGAAGTGATCGCCAGCGGCAAACCACAAGAAATCGCCGACAATCCGCGTGTGCAGGAAGTTTACCTGGGTACAGACCGCGAAAAAGAAAAACTATTCTAGAAGAGGGGCATCATGCTGCTAAAAGTTGACAATATCGATACCTTCTACGGCCTGAGCCACATCCTCTTCGGCGTATCGCTGGAAGTCAATGAAGGAGAATGTGTCTGCTTGATGGGACGCAATGGCGCAGGGAAAACCACCACCTTCCGCAGCATTATGGGCTTAACACATCCCAAAACCGGGAGCATCCATTACGAAGGCAAAGAGATCACCAAGACCGACGCACACCACATCGCCCGTATGGGAATCGGCTTCGTGCCAGAAGAACGCGCCATTTTTCCGCAGCTTACCGTGTGGGAGAATCTGGATGTGGCACGCAAACCCGGTACAGATGGCAAGGTGCAATGGACGGTAGAGCGCGTGTATGATTTCTTCCCGCGACTCGCAGAACGCCGCAATCAGCTTGGCGGAACCCTCAGCGGTGGTGAACAACAGATGCTGACGATTGCCCGCACATTGATGGGCAATCCCACCCTAATCTTGCTGGATGAACCGTCTGAAGGGCTGGCTCCACTGATTGTAGATGCTATTGGGGAATTGATTCAGCAGATCAAAGAAGAGGGCATCACGATTCTGCTGGCAGAGCAGAATACCTATTTTGCCCTGCAATTATCCGAGCGCGTGTACATCATTGATGATGGACGCATTCAATTTTCTGGCACAGCAGACGAAATCCGCAGCCAGCCGGAGATCATCAAGCAGTATCTCGCTGTGCATGAGTGATCGTATTTCGTAGGGGCACGATATGTCGTGCCCAAGAATGCCAGAACCGAAAGCAACAACTCATACCTGGATGCGGGTCATTCCGTATACTCGCCCATCCTATCCAGGATAATCCTTGAAGAAGAATTCCCGATGCAGGCGGTAATGCGTTTCGTCGTCTTCGCGTACCACCAGGCAGACACTATCGCACACAATCGGTTCCGGGCCGAAGAGTTCCAGCAAAGCCGCCTGGGTTGCTTCCGGGTAGCTGCCGCCATAGGGATACATCAACGAGAAATGCGGAACCCAGGCATCCAGCATGTGTGGTGTGAAGAAATGGCGCACGCGATGCAGCTTCACCGGATCAAGTTCTGACGGGTCTTGCTGCTCGTAGCGCTGGCTGTAATTGGAAGACTTCCCCAGCGGGTTCACCAGCACTGTCATCATCGTATGTAGCATCAGCATTGCCGGATTCGGCTGGCAGTGAATCACAAAAATTTCATCATGCCACAGCGGAATCCGTTCTTCCGGGTCAGGCGTGAGAACAAATTCAGCATCACGCCCGAAGCAGCCTAATGCCACTTCCATCGCCGCTTCGATCTGCGGCAGCGTTTCCATATCAAAATAGAGCGAATACCCTGTCGTCATATGGAAGCCGTATGTCTGCGGCTGTGCTACCCAATCCGGGTGAAATTCCGGTAGTGCTTCGCGGGTTGCATTCTCTTCTGGCAAGAACTCCCCGCTGCGAACATCATAGCCCAGGATTTCCGAGCCACGCTGATAGAGGTCACTATCTGCCGGGGGGATGGTGTAGACTGCGAACTTTGCCATGATTACGCCCATTCCAATCTGGTTGTGATCGGGTAATGGTCGCTAGGATACAGCGGCGGAGCCTCATCGACAATGATGGTACTGTCGATTGCCTGTAAGCGGCGGTCTCCTGCCAGCGTCAAAATCCAATCAATGCGCAAATCTTTCGCCGGGAAACCCTGCCCCCGGAAATCATGGAAGGTATTGGGGTTCTCGGTGTGTCCGGTTTCAACCCAGGTATCAACATAGCCATTCTCGCGGAAGATGGTATAGGCTTCGCTGTCTGCTTTGGAATTGAAATCTGCTGAGATGATCGCCGGTTCACCGGGCTGGCGAATTTGCTGGATGCGTTCCACGATAAGCTGCGCACTGTTGGTACGAGGCAAATCGCCCTCGTGGTCAAAGTGTGTATTGAGATGTACGAAAGTTACATCTTCTTCCAGATCACGCAGGCGCACCCAGTTCACCGCCCGAACCAGAGTCGCTCCCCACCCGGCTGACCATTCATCCGGCGTTTCACTGAGGTAGAACCCGCCCTTATCCACCATCTCGAAGCGCTGCGGCTTCCAGTAGATGGGGACGTGATGCTTGCGTTCTGTCTGCCGGATGGAAACAGGCCCCATCTCGTAGGCGTATTCGCGCAGGGTTTCATCATAAGTGGCCTGATTGCCCGTCTGCCATTCCTGGAAACCGATGATTTCCGGCGCGTATTTCTGGATCGTCGCCACATTCAAGGCTGCCCGCTGAGGCCAATCGTTCAGGCCATCTTGCGGATGAAACGCACCGCGAATATTGAAAGACATCACTGTGAATGCACTCATGATTCGGTCAGGACTCCGTTGCTGTATTGTCCGGCAATCAGCGGAATTTCATCATCAATTAAGTGCTGCACATCTTCAGGATGATGGAAGACTCCGATCATTGCCACGCCCTGGGCTTTCAGTTCTTGCAACCGCTGCGCCAGCGAAGAACGGGTATCCACATCCAGCGATGCTGTCGGTTCGTCCAGCAGCAGCAAACGACGCGGCGCGATCAACGCACGGGAAAGATTCACTTTTTGCTGTTCCCCGCCGGAGAAGGTTGTCGGGTAGGCGTGCCACAGATCGCGCTTGAGGCCGAAGTTTTCCAGCATGACTTCGGCCTGGGCAAGCGCTTCTTCGGCTTCTACCCCAGAGCCAATCAAGGGTTCTGCGACCAGTTCCAATGCGCTGACACGCGGACGCGGGCGCAGGAACTGCGTCACAAAGCCAATCTCTTCCCGGCGTAAGGTGAGCATATCCACATCGGCTGCCCGTGCCAGATCAATTTTGCCGTATTTTGATTCATACAGCGCCTGCCCTGTGCTGGGTAAATAGCTGCGAAACAAGCAGCGCAGCAGGGTTGATTTGCCGATACCGTTGGGGCCGCTGACGAGCAGGAATTCCCCTGGCTCCAGGGTAAAAGTGAGGTCGGTGAACACCGGGATTTCACGTCCCAGGTGATGAATGTGAAAGATTTTGCTGTATCCAATGACATGTAAGAGTGCCATGTGTTGTTCCTTATTCTACAGGTCTGCACTATGAAACCAGACACGCATAAAAAATCATCCCCTCCCCTAAATCCCCTCCCCAATGCGTTAGGGAGGGGACTGTTTCTCTTGCGCGACCAGACAAGAACCCTCCCCTATTGCAATGGGGGAGGTGGCCTGCGCAGCAGGTCGGAGGGGGAGATTGTTTCGTATCGCGTCCTGTGTACCTCGTGGTTCCAATTACAACTTGGCGTGAACCAACTGCTGCGTATACGGGTCTTGCGGATCTTCCAGAATTTGATCCGTCAGGCCGCGTTCGACGACACGCCCATGCCGCATAACCATCACGCGATCTGCCAATGTGCGGATCACCCCCAGATCATGCGAGACGAGGATCATGGTCATATTGCGGGTACGCTGCAAACGCTTGAGCGTATCCAGCACTGTTGCCTGAATGGAAACATCCAGCCCGGTTGTCGGTTCATCCAGCAGCAGCAGTTCCGGCTGCAAGGCAATCGCCTTCGCCAACTGCACGCGCTGCTGCATCCCGCCAGAAAGCACTCGCGGCGGATCATCTACGCGATCCAGCGGGAACTCTGAGGCTTGCAACGAGTCGTTAGATTTCTGGCGCAGGGTGGCAAAGGTGCGTTCCCCTGTGATGAGCAAGCGCTCTGCAACATTGCCGCTGCTGCTGTAGCGCATCCGCAAGCCCAGGTGTGGATTCTGGTAGACGATGCCGATGTGATGCACGCGAACATCACGCTTATCAAAGCGCTCTAACTCAAAGAGATTCTTCCCTTGCAAGCCTTCGATGTTCAGGTGATACGTCCCCGCATCTATCGATTCTTGCAGATTGAGCAGGCGCAGCACGGTTGATTTCCCGGAACCGGATTCGCCCACGATGCCCAATACTTCGCCGGGATAGGCTTCGACATCGACATTTTCAACGGCTGTGATGCGTCCATAGCGTTTCACCAGCCCTTGCGCACGCAGCAGTGGCTGCACTTGATTCAGGCGCGGCGCATCCAGTACCAGCGGTTCAGCGCTTTTTGAGGTATCCGTCATGGTAGAAGTTTCCTTCGTCATCGTAGTAGGTTTCGCCAATGGTGACTTCCTCGCTGCGCTGCCGCATCACGAGCTTATCCAGGTAGCCAGTATCGGAAATTTCATGCGTCGATGTGCCGTCATCCTGCGGAATCTCGTTCATGAATTTGTTGGTTGCCCCGGTCTGGCGGCTGATCCATCCCTGCTGGTCTTCCACCTCAAAGGGTACGTCATCAAATTCCAGCGGGAAGACGTTGGTATAGGGCGGCACGGCATAGAGGCGTTTTTCGCGCCCTGCGGAAAGCAGTGTGAGATGCTGTGATTGGTGCAGCGAAGGCGTATCCCAACGCGGGATCGGGCTGGGAGCCATGACGTAACGGTCATGCACCATCACCGGGTAGCTCGCCCCACCCATGTACCGTTTGTAACGAACCAATTGTTCGTAGAGCATCAGCCACATTTGCCCATAATCGGCATCGGCGTGCAGGATACGCGCCTTCGCCATATCCGGTTCTACCCCGCGCAGGGGTTCCGGGTTAGGCACTTGCAGCACCAGGATTTGCCCTTCGGCTAACCGTTCTTCCGGGACGCGGTGGCGGCTCTGCAACAGCGTGCAATCCAGGGTATCGCTCGTTGTATCTGCGCCAGACATGCGCGTGATGAAGCGGCGCAGGTTGGCAGCATTCACGGAATCATCTGCACCCTGGTCGATCACTTTCACACGGTCATCGGGACCCACAAGGCTCAGTGTCACCTGCAAGCCCCCTGTGCCCCACCCGCGTGCAATCGGAAGTTCGCGGCTGGCGTAGGGAATCTGGCAGCCAGGGATAGCAACCGCCTTCAGCATCCGGCGGCGCAGTTCTCGCTTGGCAAATGGATCCAGGAAGGCATAGCTGTAGCCGGATTGTTCACTCGCCATATTCTGTAATGCTGTCATGTTCCATCCTTCAATCGGCGTTTTCGGTTATTCGCGGGAACGATCACGCGGTTTCACAATTCACAACGGAGATTGTAGGGGCGACACGTTGAGTCGCCAGCGGACACAGCAATGCCGTGTCCCTACGATATTCCAGACGTAGGGGCGCAGCGCCCCTACACAGGATTTACTCCGTATTAATTTTTAAAAAGGTTATCGTATCCTACGGGAGAAATATGCCCTTTGTAGGAGCATGGCCTGCCATGTTCGCGTAGTTCTCACCCCAACACATTGCCCCATGCGGTCACTTGCTCTGCTTCTTATCTTTCGGCTCTTTGATGTAATCTGCTGCACCGGGGCCGTACAATTGGGTAATGACTTTGCGCACATTGTCCAGGCTGCTGCTGAAGGTCACATAATGTGGTAGCTTGAAGTGATTGCAGAAGCCGGATGCTTCAATGCTCTCGGTGTGATACAGCACAAAATCTTCGTTCAGTGCCGGGTGCGGGTCTTCCTGGCTCATTTCCATATCCAGCGTTGCCCCGGCAATCAGCTTGGTTTCATTCCAACCCATCGTTGCCTGAAAGCCAATTTTGTAGCCAACTTTGGCATTCGTCACGACTTCCGCCTGACTGACGCGGACACGTCCCACGCTGAACGGTTCGCCCGTCACCGGATGCTTGACTTCGACTTCGGCATGGGCGAGGCGCAGTTCATTCACAGTAGGATGCACGAAGCCGTAGCCGCGCATACTGGAATACCCAAGTGCCAGCACGCCGCCTGTATCCGCACGCGCCATCGCCTGCAACCGATGCGCACGCGGGGCAGGGGTCTTCACCGGATCACGGGTAATATCCGGGATTTCTGCGGGGTTATCGATGGGTTCTTGTTCTTTTAATTCTGGCAGCACCTTCTGACCACGCAGCCAATCCGCCACCAGCGGGTAAGTACGCGGCGAAGGTTTGTCGGAAATTGTCACCGGGGTATCCTCTCCAGCCAGGGGTTCACTGCCATCCAGCAAATCCAGGCGCAGCACACGATGGCTGTAATCCAGCGAAGGCCCCAGAATTTGCCCGCCGGGAATATCTTTGAAGGCTGCTGAAATGCGCCGCACCGTGAGCATATCATCGACGGTCAGGGTTTCGGCGTAGGCGATGCGCGGCTGCGTCGAACGATAGGCACGGATCAGCAGCACGGCTTCAAATAGATCCCCGCCGGATTGCGCGATTGCCAGCGCTGCCAATTCCGGCGCGTAGAGTGACCCCTCGCCCATCACACGATCTACCAGATAAGGCATTGTCTCCTGAATTTGCTGGATCAGTTCCAACGTCACCGGAGCTTTCAATTCGTGAAAGAGATTTTCCGCTTCCTGGATGGCTTGTTCGCCACCCTTTGTTGCAACGTAAGCCATGCAATCAATCCTTCCATGTAAGCTGCGTTGTGCGCGGCAAACCGACCATCTGGCGACCATCCACCAGCAGGACATCCCATCCACGCGGGTAACGATTGGCTTTCTCGCGCAGTTCCCAGAAACCTACCGGAAGCCCGCCAACCTGTACGGACATTTCCTGCGCAGGCGGGATGCCGGGGCCAGTGAGTTGCAGCGTTTGCCCTGTGCCAAGGGTGCAGCCAATGATGAGGGTTGCGCTTTCGTCCGGGAATTCCAATGTGCCGATGCTGGCTTGCTTCACACTTTCCAGCATGGCATCGGACAATACGGGATAAAAATGATAGGCGGCGCGTTCCGGTGTCAGCAAGCGCGAACCCGTAGCTGCCAACGCCTCAATCAGCCCTTCATCCGGCGTGTAGAAAGACGTTTCCAGATCGAGCAGCGTTTCCCCAATCAGGGTGTAGACTTCCCCTTCTGCTGGTAAGTTGTGAACGCGCCCCGGATAAGCCAACGACCACATCATCGCCAGGAAGGTTTCGCGGGTACGGGCTTCTTCAGGAGTGAATGCCGGATGCTGCATTAGAACGTCTCCATTTCTACGCGGGTAGATTCAACCTTGCGCAGCAGTTCGTCATCTGCGGCTGCCTGCGCATCCGCCTGTTCTTGCAAAAATGCATGAATACGTGTGGTTTCCACATCGGCAGTCAGGGCAGCGTCCAATACGGCAACCCCTAACGCCAGCACCAGATCACGCCCCATGACCATACCATAGCCTTCTACACCATCCGACAGGCGAACATGCGCTTCCGCCACCAGCACTTCCCCCAGGTGGAAGACGGTACCTTCTGCGGTATCGGTATACGGCAGCATCACCAACCCGCTGCGATTCTTCAGCACTTCGATTTCAGGCAGTGAAGGCAACACCAACTCCGCCAACTCTTTGACAGCATCCGCAGGTGCGTGCGTGAGTATCGTCAACGCCTCGCCCTGTGTGAATGTGCGTCCCATGCACAAGTCCTTTCAATCTATATCAACATTCGTTCTTGACCGATTCAACATTATTTTCTCTGTGTATGGACAGGGTGAATTGTATCCTCTGTACCGTGTGGTCATCAAACTTTTAACAGAAGTCCCCCCAACTCTTTACAGAGCCACAAAAGAATCACCCATTTTCCGCGTTAGGATGCTGCCGTTGTTCAGGTTCATGGATGGGATCAGCCTTCGTGCAATAGTTCAATCGGTATCCTTCCTCCGACGATCTAGTCCGCAAATATCAGAGCAAGCAGCTTGGGGAAGAACCCTACCTGCACGATAACGTTTTCCTGCACGATAGCTATGTCGGTTCCTGGACGGAACTCGGACGCGGCACAACCCTCAGCGAATCCACCTTTGGGGATTACAGCTACACGGCTGGTGATGTCAGCATCATTTACACCGATGTCGGCAAATTCTGCTCCATCGCCTCACACACCCGCATCAATCCAGGCAACCACCCCACCTGGCGCGTGACCCAACACCACATGACGTACCGCCGCAAGCAGTACGGCCTGGGCGAAGACGACACCGAGTTCTTCAACTGGCGGCGCGAACACCGCTGCGTCATCGGGCATGATGTGTGGCTTGGTCACGGTGCGCTGGTCATGGCAGGGGTGAAAATCGGCACAGGATCTGTCATCGGCAGTGGCGCTGTAGTCACCAAAGATATTGACCCCTACACCGTTGCCGTCGGTGTGCCTGCCCGCCCCATAAAGAAGCGCTTCTCGGACGAAATTGCGGAAGCCCTGCTGGAAATTGCCTGGTGGGATTGGGATCGCTCCACATTGGAAGCTCGCTTTAACGACCTCATGGACGTGGAAGCCTTCATCGCAAACTATCGTTAGCACCGAAAAAAGCAGGAGAGTGGGATGTTAGAAATCAAGGACGTGCGTGTCGTCTACCCGAATGGGACGGAAGCCCTGAAATCGGTTTCCCTGAACATCGGCTCGAACGAAATCGTCGCCATCATTGGGCGTTCTGGCGCGGGGAAATCGACCCTGCTGCGTGCCATCAACGGTATGCAGCCTGTAACCTCTGGTTCCATCAAGCTCGATGGTGTGGAAGTTACCGCCATGAAGGGCGCGGAACTACGCGAACTCTGGAAGCAGGTTGGCTTCATCTGGCAGGAATACAACCTTGTGGGTCGCCTGAGCGCTAATATGAACGTACTCACAGGCCGCCTGGGCTATAACCGGGGCTTTCTGAGCTGGCTAGGCTACTTCAACCGTGAACACCGTGAAATTGCGATGCGCAGCCTGGATCGTGTGAATATGCTGCACCGTGCCAAATTCCGTGCGGATCGCCTCTCCGGTGGTGAAAAGCAGCGTGTGAATATCGCCCGTGCTGTATCCCAGCAGCCCAAGCTCCTCCTCGCTGATGAACCCGTCGCCAGCCTTGACCCGGAATTGAGCTGGCAGGTGATGGGCGACCTTGCCCGTGTTGCCCGCGAAGAAGCCGTACCGACCCTCATCAACATCCATGAAGTGGAACTGGCAAAAGCCTTCACGGATCGCATGATCGGTATCGCGCAGGGTGTGGTTGTTTTTGATGGTACGCCAGACGAACTGACCGAAGATGTGATGGACGCAATCTATCGCTTCGACAAAGAAGAACGTGCAGAAGAAGCGGCAAAAGCAGCCGCGCTGGAAAACGCCATGCCCGAAGTCAACGAAGCTGTAGCAGTGGGAGACTAAGCAACGATGATGCAGCAGCGAAACGATAAGAAGCAAAAAGTTAAAAACGAAAATCTTGACCAGATTCGTCAAGATATTCTGCGCCCACTGCCGCGCCTGACCCCGCGCCTGATCATCACGCTGGTGATTGCAGTGATTGTGCTGGCCTGGAGTACCGCCGGGACAGAAGCCAACCCTCAGAAATTCCTCAATGGTATTCCCACCCTGGTTGATTTTATCGTGCGCTTGATGCCGCCGGAATTTGAATTTGAGGAAGGCACCGAACGCGCCATCATGCTCCCCAGCTTTGAAGTGCGCGAGCTAAGTCGTGAACCGAAAGCTGAACGCGCAGGCAAGGCCAGCGACGAAGACATCGCCAACCTGACGGAAGATCAGACGCTGGTTTACGTGCTGCGCCTCACAGGTGGTTCTGATGCTTCCATCATCACACCAGAAGAAGCCGAAGAATACTTACCACGATCCATTGAACCTGCGGACGGCAGTGAAACCCTGGCAGATGGTCAGCGCTTTTACTATGCCTTCCAGGAAACAGCAGAAGATCGCATCGACATTCTGCGTGCCAGCGAAGCCGCAGAATACAACGCAGATGATGTTGCCCTGCTGCAACCCTATATTGTGGATGATGGCGACGAAATTGTCGTCGCAAATGATGATGAGACCATCGTAGTACAGCGCGATGTCCACACGCTGAATCCCTACATCACCGAGGCAGGGTATCAGATTGTATTGGATGATTGGGATGAAAGTGTGCTGATCGTGCAGGAAGGCCAGCGTGCGGTGAATACCGTCCCCTACTATCCAGGGCAGATGGTTGTCGCCAAGCGTTATATCCTGGAACAGGGTGAAATCATCATCGGCTACCCGGTCATCATCGACTCGATTGTCGAAACCGGACAAATCGCCATTGTTGGTACGCTGGCTTCCATCCTGTTGGCGATCCCCTTCGCCCTGCTCGCGGCACGCAACACCACGCCGCACCCCATCATTTATCAGGTCACCCGCCTCTTCCTGAACCTTGTGCGCTCCATTCCTACACTGATTTACGCGCTGATTATGGTGAGTGCTGTGGGGCTTGGGCCATTTGCGGGTGTGCTAGCGCTGGTGGTGGGTTCAGTCGGCAGCCTGGGCAGGCTCTTCGCAGAATCGTTTGAGCAGATCGACCCGAACCAGGTAGCGGCTGTGCGAGCAACAGGCTCAGGTGGCATCCAGGTCTTTAACTTCGCCGTGCTGCCGCAAGCCTTCCCACTGTTGGCAACCTACGCGCTGATTACCTTTGAATCAAACGTCCGCGACTCGACCATCCTGGGGATCGTCGGGGCGGGTGGTGTGGGTTTCATCATCCAGAAATATACGGCGCTGTTCCAGTTCCAGCGCTTGATGGGTGCTGTGTTGATTATCGTCATCATGGTCACGATCATTGACCGCATCAGTGACTACTTCCGCAAGCGCATCATCTGATTTCGCGGGCACGACATGTCGTGCCCCTACGGTGAAACCTGCCTTTTGTAGGGACACGGCAGTGCCGTGTCCGACAGAATTGAGGCGTAACATAATGCCTGAGACTCGCCAATCTCGACACAAAATACGGCAATTGGGTGTGTCGGTTGGTAATTGAACAAATCGTGTCCCAAGCAAATTTCCTGTGGGCGCAATGATGCAATTTCACAATTTAACACGGAGAAAAACCGGGTGTAGCGGCGCAATGCATTGCGCCCTTACGTCTGGAATATTGTAGGAATATGGCAGTGCCGTGTCCGCTGGCGACCCAGCAGGTCGCCCCTACATTCTCTGTATTAATTTTCAGAAAGCATCATTGCGCACCTGCAAAAAACCGAACTGGAAACTTATTGCTGAAGACTGAAAACTAAAAACTTTTTACGAGGGGCGGTTTTCGCCTGAGAAGTTTATTTTTAATCCATAGGAGCATCTCCCATGAACAAAGTGTTCCGTATTCTGCTCGTTGTGGCGATTCTCGCTACGCTGGCTCTCAACGTTGTCACCGCACAGGATGACGTTGACCGTTCCGACTGGCCTGAAACCTTCAGCATTGGCCGTTTCGCTGGTGACGATTCCGCAGAAGCTCTGCTGAACGCTGAACCGCTCGCCCGTTACCTGGAAGAAGTCCTGGGCATCCCGGTCTTCGTCAACGTTGGCAGCACCTACACCGCTGTGATCGCCGCTTTGCGTGCAAAGCAGGTAGATGCTTTTGAAGTGGGTCCTTTTGCTTACGTTGTTGCTGAACGCGAAGCAAATGCTGAAGCATTGGTAGTGGGTGCTAGCGAAACGTCCCTCGAAGGTTTCGGCACTGCTGATTTCGACATCACCACCGTTCGCCCCTTCTACTACAGCGTCTTCGTGACCAAAAAGGGCAATGTGAACCCCAACACCGGCGAACCGATCCGCACGCTGGCTGACCTGGAAGGCATTAATTTCTCCTTCGTTGATCCGGCTTCCACCAGCGGTCGCAACGCTCCGGTACTGCGCCTGATCCAGGAAATCGACGGTCTGGAAACCCCTGGCGATGTCGATGCCTGGTTGAACCCGGTATTCGCAGGCAGCCACCCCAGCGCTATGCTCGCCGTCATCAACGGGGACGTACTGGCTGGTGTGACCTATGAAGGCAACCTCATCAATCAGCGTACCGAAGGTCTGGCTGAAGTTTGCGGCTTCGAAGCAGATGCCGTTGGTATCACCCTGACCCAGGAAGAACTCGACGAAATCTACGACGACTGCCCCGATGGCAGCCTGGTCGTGATCGCTCAGTCCCCGCCGATCCCGAATACCCCCTTCGCTGTCCGCGCTGACCTGCCGGAAAGCCTGAAGGACGCTGTGAAGGACGCACTGCTGGCAATCATCGAAAGCGAAGAACTGGTGCAGCGTGTTGGTCGCGCTTATGTTGATCCGGCACTGATCCCCGGTCTGGCTGAAGAACTGGGCATCGAAACCATCCTGGATTTCTATGATCCCGTTCGCGCAATTGCTGACATCACCGCCGAACAATAAGCAATCCCTGGTGTGGGTATTCCTTTATGGGGTACTCACCCTTTCCTTCGTGCAACCGTAACACCCGCCCAGATTTCTTAACAAGAACACGCCTTCTTTTTGTACGCCGTTGCCCTACTATAATTGCCTCTGTGAACGCCATAAACCATTGGAGAATAACCATGTGGCTGAGTGATGTAAGAGTTGTGCTGCCGGATCGCGTGCTGGAACATGGTTCCGTCCGCATTGAAGGCGACACCATCGTGCAGATTATCGAAGGAACAGCCCCGCTGGATATTCCGAGCATGGCTGGTCTGACGCTGATTCCGGGCTTGATTGACCTGCACGGCGACATGTTGGAGCGCGACATTCAGCCCCGACCCAATGCCCGCTTCCCAACCAAAATCGGTTTGATCGAACTGGATAAGCGACTGGCTGGCACAGGCATCACCACCGCCTATGCAGCGATTTCCTTCGCATGGCGCAATAATGACTTGCGTTCGCAGGAAAACGCCACTGAGATGATTAACACCATCAACGAATTAAACGATGAATTGTTGATCGACATGCTGGTTCATGCCCGCTTTGAAGTCACCAATCCGGCAACCGCACCGATCCTCTCGGAACTGCTGGAACAGAAAAAAATCCAGATTGTCTCCATTATGGATCATACGCCGGGGCAGGGGCAGTACAGTGACATTGATCGCTACTTGATTTTCGTCAAGAAATGGGCAGGCATCGACCTGGATATGTTTGGCGAACAGAAAGAAGCCCTCATCGAGCGCATGAAATCCAATATGCAGTCCGAAGCTGCCAAACCCCGCGATTGGGATATTGTGCGCGATGTACTCAGAATTGCGCAGCAGCATGGCATTCCGGTGGCTTCTCATGATGATGACACCGAACAGAAGGTCGCAGAACAGGCAGAAATCGGCGTGAGCATCAGCGAGTTTCCGGTGAGCGTCGAAGCTGCCGAAGCTGCACGCGCACACGGCATGAAGATCATCATGGGTGCGCCGAATGCCTTCCGGGGTGCTTCCACCTCCAACAACCTCAGCGCGATGGATGCCATAAAAATGGGGCTGGTGGATATTCTGGCGACGGATTATTACCCGGCTGCGATGCTGCACACAGCCTTCAAGTTGGCAAACCAAAACACCATGCCCTTACACGAAAGCATCAAATTGGTCAGCACCAATGCTGCGGATGCGATGGGCTTGCAAGATCGCGGACGCATCGCAGAAGGTTGCAGCGCTGATCTGGTGTTGGTGGATGAGAGCAACGGCATCCCGCGTGTACGCGGAACGATTCGCCGGGGTATACCGATTTACTGGGATAGTCACCTCGCCAGCCTCTCGCAAATCAGCCAGATGCTCATCGGTGAATTTTGCAACTAACGCATATCGTTACAACAAGGAAGGCATATCCCATGACAGAAATTCTTCCCGTCGTCGGTGCAGCCATGAGCGTAGAATGGCTGGATACCTACCGTGATTGGCTGATTACGGATCAGCGCGATCTGGAAATTCAGGACTTCATCAACCCCTATACGCTGGATGGGGATTGGCAACCCCTCGTTGCGGATGCAAAAGCCAAATTGGATGGCTACGAAGGTCGCATGGGATTACACGCACCCTTCATCAATTTGCCCCTGGATGCGCTTGATCCCAAAATCCGCGCAGTGGTCATCGAACGTCATTTGCAAACCCTGGATATTGCTGCCGAATTGAGCGCGACTCATCTGGTGGTGCATAGCCCGCTGGCCTTCCTGGGTATGCCGAAATCCCTCACGAAGCCGATGGTGGGACCTGTTTCGCTGTTTGAAGTTGTTCACCAAACCATGGAGCCGATTGTGAAACGCGCTGCGGAAATTGGCTGCACGCTGGTGATTGAAACCATCTTCGACAAGCTGCCGCTGCTGTGGATTGAATTGGCACGCTCTATCGACAGCGCGTTTGTGCGCTTGAGCGTAGACGTGGGGCATGCCTACATCAATCATGTTGAAGGTGCGCCGCCGCCGGATTACTGGGTACGCGAAGCAGGCGCACTCCTGGGACATTTGCATTTGCAGGATACCGATGGCTACAGTGATCGCCATTGGAGCATCGGACGCGGCAAGGTGGATTGGCACAGCGTCTTCGCAGAAATCGCTGCCCTGGAACAGAAACCGCGTTTGATCCTGGAATTAGATGACGCTGGCGACATTCCCGCTTCCGTCGCATGGCTTACCCAAAACGGGCTGGCTCGGTAAAAGCAAACACACTCAGGGTATGCAACCGTGTACCCTGACGAACAATCCTCACCTGCTGTACAATCACCCCTGGAAATCAGCAGCAGAGGAGAAACGCATGCGGGGAAAAATCTGGTTGATGCTGTGTGGATTGTTGTGTCTGGCGCTGCCGTCATATGCACAGGAAGCCACACCAGAGGCAACAGAAGAAGCAGCTCCGCCGCAGGTGTTGACGATCTGGTGGCCTGATGCTCTGGTCTCGCCGGATAATGAAGATGCCCTGGACACGCTGTTGGATCAAACAGAGGACTTTGCCACCACCCAGGAAAACACCGAAGTAGTTCTTCGGCTGAAGCGTGTCGGAGCCATTGGTGGCATTATGCCTACATTGCGTACCGCCAGCATTGTGGCACCAAACGCCCTGCCAACTCTGACCCTCGTTCGGCGGCAAGACCTCATCAGCCTGGTGCGCTCCGGCACAGTCCAAAGCCTGGAAAATGCCATCCCCTCTTCCATTATCTCTGACCTGGGAACCACGCTTCCGCTGGGTCAGGTAAATGGCGAACTCTACGGTATCCCCTATATGCTCGCCTTTCAACATCTCGTCTACCGTCCTCAGCCAGGGGTCGATTATCAGGGATGGAGTTATACGGACTTACTCGCACGCGAGCAGGGATTCGTTTTCCCGGCATCGCAAGCGACAGGCGTAAGCGATGTGCTGCTGCTACAGTATCTTGCGGCAGGCGGAACACTCAACCGAGATGGCGAGCTGCTGCTGGATGAAGAAGCACTGGTAACCACGCTATCGTTTTATGAGGCAGCCAGCGATGCTGCGCTCGTGACAGGATTCACGCTGAACTATCCGGCACAAGAAGAATACCGAGCCAACTTCCTCAACGGTGAAATTAATACCGCCGTCTTCGATTCTCATGAATACTTGAGCATGGTACAGGATGAACCTGAGTTACAGATTGCACCCATTCCCACGCCAACAGGTGAACAAGCAGCCATTCTCAACGGGTGGATGTGGGTCATGATTGCGCCAGATCGTGAACAACGTCAGCTAGCCCTGGATTACATCAGATGGATGATGGAGCCAGCACGACAGACTGAACTCGCAAGCAAAGCCCTTATGCTGCCCTCACAATTGAGCGCCCTGGAAGAGTCATCCGTATCCGAAGTCGAACTTGATCCGTACATTGGTTTCCTGGAAAGCCCCTTCATCAGTCCAGCACAGGCAGAAGTCGGTTCATTGGGGCAATTGTTGCAGGAAGCCACAGCATCCGTTATCACGCTGGAGCGAACCACAGAGGAAGCGACAGAATACGTTTTAGATCGTCACGACGGGGATGCAGAATAGTATAGCGTCTCAACACAAGACAGATTTCCACCGTAGAGGCAACCTCACGTAGTCATTGCCATCAGGTTAGGTGTTTATTGGAACGGGCTGAACATGTTCAGCCCCCTACAAAAACCAGGTTTCTACCGTAGGGGAAGGACATATCGTGCCCGCAATTGCCCAAAAAGAGACGCATTAATCCTGATCCTGATGCGTACAACCCCATTTGGTCGCCAACCCGGAGCGCACACGGGCACTCCCCTACACTGGGTTTTTCTCCGCATGAACTTCTTGAAAGACAGTATTGTTCTGGTGAGAGAGCCAAAGACCAACCCAACACTATGCATCACCCTCGGCAAATGTCTTCTGGTAATAGCGGTGAATCTTGTAGCTTTCGCCGCCCAACTTATGCGAAATCTTCACCAGATCATTGGTCTCCAGAATCCAGCCACAATCCGCATATTCATATTGCGCAGGCAAATTCTCGAAGGTTGCGCTCAACAGGTTTAGCTCCACCCCTTTGAAGCGGTGTTCTTCCACCACACCCATAAAGGGAACCCGGATCCCCTTGATGACGCGGCGTACCTTCCACTGCCACAGAAGCTGAATCAGGGATATTGGTTCGGGTACGCCTGGACGTGGATATACTTTGTGCAGCGCCTGGTTGAAATCCGGCACAGCAATGGCAAATCCTGCGGGTTCGCCGTTCACCTCGGCAAAGAAAGCAAGGTTCGGATCAAGCAACATCCCCAGGCTTTCGATCAGTGCATCCAGTTCTTCATTGGTCATAGGGACGAAGCCCCAGTTTTTGTCCCACGCTCGATTATAGAGTTCTTTGAACAATTCAAACTCCTGCGGCTTACGGCTGGAGTCCATCGTGCGGATGGTGATGTTGGCGCGTTTTGCCGCACGGTCTGCCAGGGATTTCAAGCGCCGTCTCATACCAACTTCTGGCTCCATCTCACGCCCATAGTAAATGCTGTGCAAATCCATAACTCGTTCATAGCCTGCACTCTGAATCAAGCCTTCATAGTATTCAGGATTGTAGGGCATCATAATCACAGCAGGCTCAAAATTCTTCACCAACAGCCCGGTTTCCTCATGTGTGGTGAAACTCTGGGGCCCCCGGATCGCATCATAGCCACGTTCGCGCACCCATTCTTCCGCAGTACGCAATAATGCATGTGCCACTTCGGGATCATCATAGACTTCAAATGTCCCAAACCAACCGATATGTTCTCTCCAATATTCATTGTGTCGATGGTTTACAAATGCAGTGATCGTACCGACCAGTTCGTCGCCGCGCCACGCACCATAATATTGCCCTTCCATATAGCTCCATGCCGGGTTTTTCTTCTTGTCCAGCAGTTCCCGCCGCATCGAAACCAGCGGTGGAACCCAATATGGCATATCTTTGTAGAGCTTCCAGGGAAACTCAAAAAATGCTCGGAAATCTGCGGCGCTCTCTGCGGAACGTATTTCTAGCGGCTGTGCTTGTATCGCGGGATCTAAACCTGGCATAATGTCCCCTCTTCCGACTCTCATTTAACAAAGTGCCCGTTACAAACCATCCTGGCCTGAAGCTTGATTGTTTTGCGTGAGACGTGGTTCAGGCAAACCACGCCAGTGGCTTCAGTATTCTACCCATCTTAGTTGTAACCAAACTTCTGACCAGGGCACAAATTTTGGATTTACCGCTTGACAGTTGAGGGTGATTTGGCTACTATTCTCAAGTCTTCAAAGACATTCCACAGTAGCTCAATGGCAGAGCAATCGGCTGTTAACCGATGGGTTCCTGGTTCGAGTCCAGGCTGTGGAGCAAGTAAGAAGCTCGGTATTTTACCGGGCTTTTTTGTTGCCCCTTATCCTTATCCCTCTGCTTGCCTATAATCGCGCAGATTTCTGGAAGCGACAGGGCAAGGCATGACAATATCCTCCACACCTAGCAAACAACTTGTGCAACATCTTCTCACTGTGCTGTTGTTGCTAATCGGCACAGCGGTGCTGATTTTCGGCATGGATGCTATGCACATGCGCCCGGATGAACACCTGACGTTCCAGAATATGCAGTACAGCTTCAGCGAATCCATGATTCGGCTGGCAACCCGAAACAATCAAGCGCCACTGTGGTGGATCAATACCTGGGTCTGGCAGCGGCTGGCAGGCACAAGCGAATACGCCAATCGGATCAATTCTGTGCTGTTCTCGCTGCTCACCATGTCTGTCGTTTTCCAGATTGGGCGAAGCTGGTTTGGTACGCGCCGCGCCGGATGGTTCGCCCTGTTACTCCTGAGCGTGAATGCTTACTTCTTCGTTTATGGGCTGGAAATGCGCATGTATGCCCTGGCGATTCTGCTGACAACACTCAGTATGCGCTGCTTCTATGCCTGGGTCACGCATAAGCGCTGGCTGGATGCCATCTTCTACGGCTTATCGGTCACAGCGCTGCTGTATACGCATTATTATCTGGGCTTTGTTGTGCTGGCACAGGCAGCTTTTTTCGCTGTATTTTTCCTGTGGCGCTTGGACTGGAAATTGATCCGACAGGGATTTGCTGCGGCACTGTTGGCGGCGGTTGTCTGGAGTCCGGGAATAGTCTTACTCTATGGGCAATTGGGCTTCATCGACTTCGCAGGGGAAGGCGGCCTCAAAATACCCACACAGCCGACAAACCTGGAAACCCTGCGCGATTTGCTGGCAATTGTGAGCAATGGTTGGGCGTGGCTGTATGCGGCGTTGATCGTTTTTGGCATCGTTCGTCTGTGGAAAAAACCCGCGTACTGGCTGGTGCTTTTCTGGCTGATATTTTCGCCAGGGTTGGTGCTGTTGGTGAACACCCAGGCACCGATTTTCACGCAGCGCTACACCTCATTTTTTGCCCCGGCGATTGCGCTGGCGCTGGCAGCTCCGTTGGCAGTGCTGAAGCTACCCGGCAAGCAAACTACTTCCCATTCTGGCGTGCTGCGCTGGGCAGCGGTGATACTGGTTGCGGCGCTCAGTCTTGTAACTTTGCCGCAGCACTTCCCGAATCGCACACCCTGGCGGGATATTCTGGCGCAGGTCTCGGTACAGGCGCAGCCGGGGGATATTCTGCTCTTTTCCAGCGTAGAAGTCGATGCCTATAAGCTGGATCAGATGGCGCGGTATCTGCCAGCAGAATTGGTACAGAATCGCGTGAATACAGCAGCAGAAGCAGCACAAGCGCGGCGCGTCTGGTTCCTGAATGATTTCTGGTTCAACGACGATGTACGGGCAGATTTTGAAACCCTGGAAGCAAGCCATCGTGTGTGGAGCGTTGCAGGAGACTGCACATCAGATTGGTGCTTGCTGGCGCAGTTGATGGTCGCGCCACCGAACCGGGAAGCAGAATTTTTTGGCGGGATCATCGGTTTCCTGGGGGCAGATGCATCACTCGCCGAAGATGGTACGCTGCATGTATTGCTCTGGTGGACAGTCGAAGAAATGCCATCGCTTGATTATTCCATCAGCTTACAAGTATTAGATACCGATGGCGCATTAATCACACAGGCTGACGGAGCCATTCAGCCGCCGGATAGCGAGGAAGGCATCCCTACAAGCCAGTTGCAACCCGGCGGAACCTACCTGGATGAAAGGTTTTTGCAGCTTCCCGCAAATGTTGCGCAAGGGGAATTCACAGTACAATTAATTGTCTATGATTGGCAAACCAACGAACGACTGACAATCAGTCCGAATCGTGATACGATAACATTACAAAACATTTCTACAGGAACGGAGACACAGGCACCATGACCGAAACGCTCGATATTTCTGTCGTCATTCCAGTGTACAACGAGGAAAAGAATATCCCGCTGCTGTACGATGAACTCAGTGCAGCCCTCAATGAGATAGGGAAGTCCTACGAAGTAATCGTCGTTGATGATGGTAGTAAGGACAACAGCTTCGAGCGTTTACAGGAAATTCACGAAAAAGACACACGCTGGCAGATCATCCGTTTCCGCCGCAACTTCGGACAGACAGCAGGTATGAGTGCGGGCTTCAATGCGTCACGCGGTGACATCGTCATCACCATTGATGCCGACTTACAGAATGATCCGCGTGATATTCCGAAACTGCTGGCAAAATTCGATGAAGGTTATGATATTGTCAGTGGCTGGCGGCAAGATCGTAAAGAACCCTTCCTGACGCGCCGCCTCCCCAGCCAGACTGCAAACCGCCTGATCTCCAACATCACAGGCGTTCACCTGCACGATTATGGCTGCACGCTGAAAGCCTATTCCAAAGATGTTGTGAAGAATGTGCGGCTGTATGGTGAATTACATCGCTTCATTCCGGCGCTTGCCAGCCAGATTGGGGTGAAGGTGACGGAAGTCCCGGTGAATGATCGCCCGCGCATTCACGGCAGCAGCAAATACGGCATCTGGCGCACCTTCAAAGTCTTCCTGGATTTGATCGCCGTCAGCTTCTACCTGTCCTACTTCAATCGTCCGCTGTACGTCTTCGGCGGTCTGGGGGTAGTTGTGGGAAGTATTGCTACAATTTTGCTGCTGTACCTCGGTGTGGATCGCCTCATCTTGAACAATCCCATCGGGGATCGTCCACTGCTCACGTTGGCGATTCTGCTGGCGGTGCTGGGCGTACAATTCGTCAGCACGGGTCTGATAGCAGATATGACCATGCGCACCTACCACGAGTCACAGCGCAAGCCCATTTACTTCATCCGTGAACATCTCAGCAGCGAACCCGTTCTGACGACACAATCCGCTGAAGATGAACCGATGGCCTCGTGATTCATTCCGCAATTTGAAACGATCTGTAGGGGCGATCCGGTGATCGCCCACCAACCATCAAAAAACATAGATGCAGGATTATTGTGGTAATGTCGGCGGGCGCGTCGTGGACACGCCCCTACGAATTTTCTATCAAACAACAACGCTCACGAACGCAACTTCGCGCCCAATTCTTTCCCCGTCAGCGTGATGATACTCTTGCGAATCTTCTTAATTTCCTTGTCACTCAGCGTGCGATCTTCCGCCTGATAGGTCAGCGCATAAGCCAAACTCTTATGTCCTTCGTCAATGCTGTCCCCACGATAGACATCAAAGAGCGTGATCTCACGCAGCAGCTTCCCGCCAGCCTTGCGGATCACGGCTTCGACCTGCGCGGCTGGCATCGCTTCCGGCACCACCAGGGCAATGTCTTCCAGCACAGGCGGCGCGGTCAGAATTGGCTGCACGCTGTAGAGCGCCTGCACATGTGCCAAAATCTTCTCCAGATCAATCTCGGCAATCATCACCGGATACTGCACCAAATCCAGGGTTTGCGCCACACGCGGATGCAGTTCGCCGAAATCACCAGCATATTCACCAGCAACATGCAGAGAGGCAGAACGCCCCGGATGGAAGGTGCTGTGCTGGCTGCGTTCGATGCTGTAATCTTCGATGTGCAGGCCATGCAGCAGGGCTTCTACCACACCTTTGATGTCGAAGTAATCCACCACATCAGCGCCGCCCTCTTGCGTCCAATCAGTCTCGCGGCGCGGCCCCGTCATCACAATCCCCAGACGACGGGCTTCTTCCGGCAAGCCTTCGCTGTGCTTCAAGTACACACTGCCGATTTCAAAGGTTTGCTGGCGCGGCGTGAAACGTGCATTCCAGACGGCAGTATCCAGCATGTTGCGCAGCAAGGTATGGCGTAACACGGTTTTATCGGAGGCAATCGGATTCGCCAGCGTGACGTACTGGGCAATGGGGAAGCTCGGTTCCGCACCTGCCGGGACGAGTTGTTCTTCGGCTTCCGGCGTGGTAAAGCGGTAGCTGATATTTTCCGTCAGGCCAAGCGCGACCAGCAAATCACGGGTTTCTTCTTCGGCTTCCAGGTCAAAGTTAATGCGCTGTTCCGGCATCTCATCCGCCATGATGGTCGTTGGGATTTTGTCGTAGCCGACCATCCGCGCAATTTCTTCGATCAAATCCGCCTGACCAACCACCCCGGTGCTGATGTCTGTACGGTAATCCGGCACGGTGGCGTGCAGCACATCCCCGGCGATTTCCACATCAAATTGCAAACGGCTGAGAACATCCGCCACTTGCTGAATGCTAATGTCGATTCCCAGAATGCGCTCCACTTCACTGATAGGGAGTTCGACTTTCACAGGTTCCGGCGGGTTCGGATACGCATCAATGATTCCCTGCGCAATCGTGCCGCCGCCAGTTTGCCGCATGAGTTCGATACCGCGCCAGTTGCCCAGAATAGCACGCGACGGATGAATGTTGCGGCTGAAGCGCGTGCCAGCTTCCGTGAAAATCTTCTGTGCCTGGGCAGTTTTGCGGATGTTGATGAAGTTCCAGGCCGCAGCTTCCAGCAGGACGTTGGTAGTTTCGTCGCTGATTTCTGTCTCTGCACCACCAATCAATCCGCCGAAGCTGAGTACGCCTGCGCTATCCGTCACCAGAATTTGATTCTCGCCCAGGGTACGCTTCACCTCGTCCAGGGTTTCCAGCGTTTCGCCTTTTTCCGGCAGGCGTGTGATGATCGTCGGAACCTTGCCGTCAGCGCGTGCCACCAGCTTGTCATAATCGAAGGCGTGCAGCGGTTGCCCAATCTCAAAGGTGATGTAATTGGTCACATCCACAATGTTATTGATCGGACGCTGCCCGACCAACTTCAGGCGGTGGCGCATCCAGAACGGAGACGGCTGAATTTTTGTGCCTTTCAGCAGCGTCAGGGTGAAGCGCGGGTTCAATTCCGGCTCACGGATTTCGATGGCGGCCTGCCCCTCGATAGCATCGCCTTCCGCGACCACTTCGTAAGACGGCTCTTTCAGTTCGATGTTGTAGAGCGCTGCCACTTCCCGCGCCACGCCCAACATGCTGAAGCCATGCCCCAGGTTGGGGGTCAGTTCAATGTCCAGCACCACATCCCCAAGCACATCCTGCATCGGCGTACCGGGAACATAAGCCGCGTCATGATCCATGATGATGATGCCTTCATGGTCTTCTGCAATGCCCAATTCTTTCGCCGAGCAAACCATGCTGTCGTTGTAGATTCCGCGCAGTGCCTTGCCCTTCAGCACCATGCGCTTCGGTTCGTCGCTGTGACCATCCCAGACTTCTGCACCTTCCATTGCGAAGGCCGTCCACAGCGGCGGATTCAGTTCGCCTTGCCCAACATATTCGTACAGATTCGGCGCACCCGTGACACACTGCTTCAATTCACCCGCGCCATAATCGACCATTGCCAGCACCAGCTTATCCGCGTCGGGATGCTGTTTCACTTCGCGGATTGCGCCTAGCAGCAGTTTGTCTCGATCCCATACTAGATGGTCGCTCGGTGGGACGCGGATACCTTCAATATGATTCTGCGGCACACCGATGTATTCAATCTTGCCGACTTCAAAGCCAGCCGTCGTCAGGCGCTCTGCCAATTCTTCCGGCGCAATGCCTTCAAGATCGACGAAATCCTTTAACCAGGAAAGGGGTGTTCGCATTCGGTTTACTCTCCCTCGTTGTTCGTATTTGTCTCGTCATCCGGGTCACTTCCCCGGTAATGAATGGCGATCACACTGATGAAACTTGCCAGCAAGCCAAGTCCCATCAGCAGGTATATCATGGTGAAAATCTTGCCAAGCGGCGTTTGTGGGCTGAAGTCGCCATAGCCCACCGTCGTCAGCGTGATGACAGTGAAGTACAATGAATCCAGCCAATTCCAGCCCTCAACAAGGTGATAGAAGACTGTTCCCAACAGCAGCAAAAGACCAACGGAATAAATCAGGCCGCGTGTGGTGTCGTCTTTCCAGGCACTGCGCAGCGCTCTGATAAAATCGCGCAGCAGCCGGAACAGTGCGAAAATTACAGGAAGTGCGGGCATCACTCACCTCTCGCCTAGAACTGCTCCAGGAAGCGCAGATCATTGCCCCAGAAGTAGCGAATATCCTGGATGCCGTGCCGCAGCATGGTAATGCGTTCTGGCCCCATGCCGAAGGCGAACCCACTCCATTCAGTAGGATCGTAGCCGCCAGCTTTCAATACATTGGGATGCACCATGCCGCTGCCTGCAATTTCCAACCAGCCGGAATATTTGCAGACGCGGCAGCCTTCGCCACCACACAGGAAGCATTCCGCATCCACTTCCATGCTCGGCTCCGTGAAGGGGAAATACGATGCGCGGAAACGCACCTTCACATCGGGCTTGAACATACGTTTTGCGAACTCCGCAATTGTGCCTTTCAGGTCGCTCATGTGGATGTTCTTGCCAATTGCCAGTCCTTCCACCTGATGAAATTGGGCTTCGCTGCGGGCGGTGATTTGCTCGAAGCGGTAGCACATCCCCGGCAGAATCACGCGGATGGGCTTGCTGCCATTGTCGCCTAGCTGCTCCATCGCGTGGATTTGCCCTGCTGAAGTATGCGTGCGCAGGATGATGTCCTTCTCCGTTGTGTAGAATGTATCCTGCATATCCCGCGCTGGATGATCCGGCGGGAAATTCAAGCGTGTGAAGTTGTATTCATCGGTTTCCACGTCGCGGCTCTGGAAGACCTGGAAACCCATATCCGCCCAGATTTTGTAGAACTCGCGCAGGGTTTGCGTGCTGGGGTGCAAGCGTCCCGCCGGACGCGGACGACCTGGCAGTGTCACATCTATCTGTCCCTGTTCCAGATCACGCTGCAAGGCGGCTTCCTGCAAAGCTGTTTCACGCGCTTCATAGGCAGCCGTGAGAGCTTCCTTCAGCGCATTAACATTCTGCCCATATGCGCCACGTTCTTCTTTCGGCAAACTGCCAATTTTACCGAGCATCCCGCGCACAACGCCCTTATTGCCCAGGTATTGGCTGCGCCATTTTGTCAACGCTGCGTCATCTTGCACAGCGTCCAGCGCCTGTAACGCTTCCTGCTGCACAACCTCAATGGATTTTGTTTCCTCTGCCATGTTCGCTCCTGGATTTTTCTGGTTTTCACCTCACCCCTGTTCGCTGCGCTCACTGTCCCCTCTCCACATGCGATTTTACAATTAAACACGGAGATTGTAGGGGCGACCCGCTGGGTCGCCAGCGGACACGGCATTGCCGTGTCCCCACAACATTTTATACGTAGGGGCACTGCGCCCCTACTCGTTTTTTCTCCGTATTAATTTCTTAAAAAGCATATGGAGAGGGCAAGGAGACCCGCAGGGTCGGGAGGGGTGAGTTTTTCAGAATGTCCTAACTGAAAACTGACCACTGTTCATTAACCACTCGAATCAAAAAACGCCCTCATCCCATGCCAGGGACGAGAGCGCCTGATAAGTCGCTCACGCGGTACCACCCTGCTTCAGCACGCGGTTCATGCACGCGCTGCGCTTCATTATGCCGGTGACGTTCGGCTTACGGGGTCAACTACTGGGGATGTTTGTACCATCCTGTTCACAGCCCGGCTCAGAAGTGAATTCCACAACCGCACCCGCCGAGGCTTCCAGTCTATGGCCTCTGGCTCCCTGTGGCTACGCACGCAATCTGCGCCCTTGTGGACTGTCTTCGTCCTTGCCTTTGTGGTTTTGCTATGCGTTTGTTTGATCGTGCGCACACTATATACGGGGGGCTGAAATCCGTCAAGAGGTTTGTTTATCCAAAGAATCTCTATTGAACCCTTGCGATACGTTAAAAGCTGTTTAAAATAGAAGTAAACGTTTGACGACCCTGTCAGACCCTGTTAGCATAGTTCATAGGAGGTTATACAATGAGTACGCCTGAACAGAAACTTCACATTGAGCCAGGTGCGGTCTATTCCCGTCAGGAAGCCGCAGAAGCGCTTGGGATCAGCCTGAGTACCCTGAAACGCCTGATCAAAAAAGGTCATCTGGATGTAAGTAAACCCGCAGGGATGCGCCGCGTCTTCATCACCGGGGAAAGCATTCTCAAGATGCTGGATAGCACCAAAGTCGAAAAAGGCGCATAAACCTACTAGACAAATTCGCAAAAGGGTGCTTTAATGCATTTCTGATGGTCAAGAGCGATCATCAACCAGAATAAGAACTCTTCCGAGAGCAGCATAGCTCTCTAACATGTGGCAACAATAAAGGTAACCAACTCCAAAGGAGGGCGCGTAAGCCGCGCAAACACCAATGCTAAGTATCCGTCTCACAGCCTCAGCAGAATATCGCCGTTCGCGGCAATCTCTGCTCGCGCATAGCGCCTTCCTGGGCGCGGCTGCGTGGAACGCTGTGTTGCGTGCGGGTGCCATGCTGGGTGGTGAACTCCTGCCCCTGGGTGGATTCCGTCTGAACGCTGTCACCGTGATGGGTGGCAATGGCAGTGAAGCGTATGCGTTCGGCAGTGATGACCCGATTGGCAAACTGAATAGGTGTTGGTCTGGTGGCAATAGGCAACCGCAGGGGAGGAAACGACCCTGAGGAAACGGTGAAAGCCGCGCCACACTCCCAAGTAACACGGTTACGAGAGGGGTATGAGACCAACAAGCGTCTCATACCCCTTTTTTGTTTTTTATTGCGTAACACACTGGTAGAGGTGAACTCATGAAGCCAAAGAGCACCGTCACGGAAGAGTACCTGGCAACGAACCTGCTGAGTTTGGAAGATGTGCTGGAAACAATCGACCAGCTACATAGTGCCATCAGCGAAGGTTCAACCATGCAAATCGCTGACCTGAGTGAGAAAGATCTGGTCAACACCCTGCGCGAATTGATCTATACCGCGCAAGAGACCGTTGAGGAAATTGAAACTCAACGCGCAAAAAGACGTAAGGCTCGTAAGCACCAGCCCACCTTGCGGATCGTTCCCAAGATCAACAAAGCGGGCTGATGTCACGAAGCAAGTCTTATTCATGCCGAAGGAGGATGGAATGTCGAAGCCTGACCTGAGCGAAGACGCTCAAGCTGACCACCGAACCAATTATTTCTGGTGTCCTCTGAATACCGATGGTACAGGACACAACGGCAGCACACACTAAAGAGATCGACAGAATCGGACAAGGCATGAAAGCGGCACGACCTGAGTTTTATTGGTAGCGAAGCAAGACGACAACAGGCAAGGCAAGCAACTGTACTGGTAGAAGTGAAGCAAGTTACAGAAAGTAAACCGTATGGATACAAGTCAGGAATGGAAATTAGGGGGGAGGAGTCAGCACAGCTGGCTCAGAACTCCCTTTCTGGCCTGGCTATGACAATCCGAACAGCACAAGAGTGCTGTGTGCCACTAGGCAGACAAGGCAAAAATGCGGTATCCTATAAATGTAAATTAACATCGCTCTGCTATCCTGTAGAGGATGGTAAGGGACAACAAAACCAATGGTTGGATGGTAAGTATAGGGAGCAAAAGTTAGTCCCGTGTCCGCCACTGCAATCTTACAACAACGAGTCCTGCTGCTGAACGGCAGCACATGGGAGCCACTCTCTGTCATTACGGTTCCACGCGCCATGAACTTACTCCTGGCGGGTAAGGCCATCGTGGTCGAAGAGAGTGGGAAGTTTATTCGTACTGTGCGCGACCAGTTCTCCGTCCCTTCCGTGATTGCCCTGCGTACCTACATCAACGTTCCGCGCCGTCGTGCGCATTGGAGCCGACGAGGGGTACTCGTGCGCGATAGCTATCGCTGCATCTATTGCGGCGCAAAACCCGGTGATATTCAACGAGGAAAGCTGTTGGCAAAGGCCGATTTCACCATCGACCACATCCTGCCTAAATCCAGAGGCGGACGGGATACGTGGTCGAATACGGCCTGCGCCTGCTCGTCTTGCAATCATCGGAAAGGGGATAGACTGCCACATGAGGTCGGCATGAAGCTGAGATGGGAGCCGAAAATGCCACGCACCAGCTACCTGGTGATTGCGCTCGGCACTGGTCCATCGGTCTGGAAGCGGTACGTCGAGGTGTAACGCGCACCCTCCCGACAACTGAACAAGGTTGTCGTCAGAAGCGCGTCCCAGGTTGCGCCGCTTCTTTAATTGAAGACTCTCTATTTCCCTCCCATGATCAAAATTTTTCTCAGCCATTTCTTGAAAATCTTCCGAAAAAGTCTGCGCTGGTGCTGGCGCTACGGCATTGCACTGGGGTTGTTTTCGGCTCTGTTGATTGCGTTGGTTCCGCGTTCCACCGTTCCCGTTAACGATCCATTTCTTTCCATTGCCTTCGATGTCAGCGAAGTCTCCTTTGATTTCATTCAATGGGAAATCAAAGCCTTGCAAGCGAAGGCGGCGCAGGCATTTTCCGGCGAATATTCTGCGATAGGTGAGGCCGAACGTTCGGATTTTGTGCGGCAGTACATGCAAGATTTAGGCTATGTGCAGCAGATCGAAGCGCAATTTGATGTGGCGTATCAACAAGTGCCACTGCTGGATTTTCCCACGTTGGGGCAGGAACGGGCTACACTGCGGCAAAGTCTGGTAGAGCGCCAGCCCACGGTGGAAGCCATCCTGGAAGAACAGGTGGCAAGCATCCTGCTGGAACAGGGCTTTGGGGTGAATGGGGCTTTATGGCCTCCGATGGCGATGCGCTTCACGCAGATACCGGATTTGCTGGTGACTTCCCCGCGTGGTGTAATCCGAATGGAAACCTCCCTACCGCTGTATGCCATGCCTGTTGCGGAACGCGCTCGCATCGAAGCCCAACTCGAAGCCGATTATGATCTCTCTGCACTGATTGTCCCACTTGGTGGGATTGCGGTATATCCCGCCATGATCTACGAAACCACCTCGATCCCTTTCGCGGTAGAAACCTTCGCCCATGAATGGCTGCATCATTACCTGTTCTTCTATCCACTGGGGGTGAGTTACTTCACGGGGGATGTTTTCGCCGGGGACGCTCGCATCATCAATGAGACAACGGCGGATTTGTTCGGCAAGGAGATTGCGCGGTTGGTGCTGGCGCGATACTACCCGGACTTGCCCATGCCAGCACTACCAACTTACGACGATAACCTGCTGCCTGTCCCGGTAGGCTTTGATTTTGCTACAGAGATGAACGAAACGCGGATTCGCCTGGATGAACTACTGGCGCAGGGGCGCGTTGCGGATGCGGAAGCCTATCTAGAACAGCGTCGCTTATTCTTTGCGGAGAACGGGTATGCCCTGCGCAAGTTGAACCAGGCTTATTTTGCCTTCTACGGCGGCTACCAGATCGGCACAGGGGCAGGTGGCGCTGATCCCATTGGGCAATCGGTGCTGGCAATTCGGGCAAATAGCGAATCAATCCATGAATTTGTGCTGCACATGCGCAGCATCACCAGCCGCGAATCCCTGAACACCTTACAACAACGTCTCGCAGCGGATACCTGACTTGTCGGATGCTTGCCGAAGTTCTATGATGGAGGCGGGACACACTGAAAAATATTATTGAAAGAGTCCGTTATGGCTGATGTTGTTCAGCACTGCACGTATCAGTTCTACTTAAACAACAATATTCATAAGATCATTCTGCAAGATGCTTCTCATGAAGCAGTCGATGAAGCGCTGGTCTATCTGAAGCGAATTTTCGACGAAGCAGAACACGAAACCAGCATCACACGAATCCTGGTGGATGCCCGTTCAGGGGTTCCACCGCTGCCCTACGTCGTTCATGCCATGCGCCAGTTCTACCAGAAACAGAATTATGTGCCGCCATTCCGCGCTGCCTATGTCTACAACGAAGGGATTGTGCTGGCGGTCTTGCAGCGATTCCTGACGACCTTGCGACTGGTAGGCACATCACGAAAATTCTTCCGCTCGGAGACGGATCACGAAGCGCTGCGCTGGTTGGTTGGCAGCGAGAGTTAAGAGAGTTAAGTTAAGCTGGTCGCCGAGGATTAAAAATCCCCGGCTACAAAAGACCCAAACCCACTAAAGGGTTATCAAGGCGCTCTCTAGAACTGAAAGGTTGCCTCAACTGTACATTTTAGTGACATCGACTGTGAAATGTGTCGTAGACATCGTGCCGTTGAAATGTTGTTTCTCGTAGGGGCGTGTCCACGACGCGCCTGCTGGCCTAAAAGCGGGTTCGACATGCTCGAACCCCTACAACTGTTTTTTTGGCGGCACGATGTCAATGAACAAAATTCCGTCCCAAAGATAGCAAAATGTACACAGCGTCCCTTTAGCGGACGCTCAACTGGGTGCAGCGTGACGTTTTGAACGTCAGGCTGAGGGCAGCAAGCCAAGCATTTCCAAGAAGAACGCTTAACTTAATGCGTATGTGCAGTGCGCCCCTACGAGGAAATGTATTCCCTATTCCACAGGCCAATCACGCAGGATTGCCGCCATCAGCGCCGCTTTCTTGGGCAGGCTGTTGATCAACACATGCTCGTGCTGTGCGTGCAATCCAATGCCCTCCGCACCCAAACCATCCAGCGTGGGAATACCCATTGCCGCCGTGAAGTTGCCATCACTGCCGCCGCCTGCCCCATCTTCACGGATGGTGATCCCCGCAGCTTTTGCGATTTGTTTGGCTTTGTCCACGGTCTCTGCATTGCGCTCCATGGGTGGACGTTGATTCAATAATTCGGCGTGAACTTCTGCGCCAGGAATATACGGAGCGCGATCCATAATTCTCTCGTGAAGGCGCTCGGCTTCTTTTGCGCTGATGGTGCGCGTATCAATATGCGCCTGAACTTTCCCCGGGATGACATTCCCCGCTGTGCCACCTTCGACCATCGTCACCGAAACCGATGTACCGTACTTCAAATCATTAAGTGCATTGAGTTCCATGGCTTGCTGCGCAAATTCGATGATGGCATTGATGCCCTGCTCCGGTTCATTTCCGGCGTGAGCTTCGCGCCCCTTAATGGTGAGTTGGTATGTCGCCACACCCTTGCGCCAGGATTTCAGCGAGCCATCAGCATTCGGCGGTTCGGTCACGAGTACTAATGCTGCACCTTTCGCGCACTGCTCAATCAATTCTTGCGAATGCTTACTCCCCATTTCTTCATCACTCGTCAACAAATACCAGATGGGGCGATCCGGCAATTCTCCGCGTTTTTGCAAGCCTTTGACGGCTTCCAGCGCAATCACAATCCCGCCCTTCATATCCAGCGCACCGGGGCCATACAGCCGCCCTTCCCCATCCAACGTCGGCAGACGATCTGCCACCGTTCCCAGAGGCCAGACCGTATCCATGTGTGAGAGGATCAGAATGGGTTTGCCGGGGGCATCTACATTCCACTTTGCCAGCAGGTTATTCCCCGCCATTGCACGCGGATGAGGTTCTACCGTCGCACCATCTGCAAGGCATTGTTCACTCAAATATGCGCCCAATTGATCAACGGCAGTCTTTTGTATCGTCGGTGATTCGAGCAAAACAAGGTCGCGTAGCAGATCAATCATGGCTTGCTGGCGAGGTTTGAAGAAGTTCACAAGGTCAGACATATGATGCACTTTCCGTGATTATTTGTATGGCGGGCTGAACATTGGTCATTGAATAAATAACGTCCCAACCGCATCTTTTGTAGGGGCGTGTCCATGACGCGCCCAAGGTTGTCAACGGGTTCGACATGATCGAACCTCTACGATAGGTTGGGCTATACAATTGAATTTTCAAAGGTCAATTGTTCCGCCGCTACAAAAACAGGTGATTAAAACGGGCATAATTCTAACGCTGTGTAGGTCGGGCTGCGCTGACCGTAGCGATTGACAAAACCCAGTGCTTCCGGGCGAGCTTCAATGACTGTTTGCACTTCCAGGCAGCTTTCATGCAAATCATTGGTGATGGTCAGCGTATCGACAAAGCGATTAGACATTTCCACATATACTGGCAAATCCTCCGGCACAGTGCCACTTTCTGCCGGGAATTCTTCTTGCAATCGCGCAACCGTATTCAACAAACCCGTGCCATCGCCCAGGTAAGCATAGGCCAGAATCATACGATAGAGTGTGTAACTGGTGACGGTGATGGGGCCATCATTGAACCAGTAGCGCAGGTCGGGGTCATCCAGCGCCAGTTGATAGGCTTCGATAGCTTCTTGCATCCGCTGGAACGAAAAGGCACGATCCCCTTCATGCACAACCTGAATCCGGTAGCGCGGCGGATCAAGCTGGATGATAGACAACACATAGAACTGTCCATTCCAATCGTAGATGTTCACCCCTGTGCGCAAGGGGCCTGTAGCCGCGTTGCCGTTGCTCTCCAGATTGATGACCAGTTCATCAACTTCATCATTATCCATGTCGCGCATTTGCGGCAGGCTGATGTCTGGATCGTCAATGGTGTACACGGGGTCAGGCAAGATCGTCACAAAACGCCCGACAGTGTATTCCCAGTAGATCATCTGCGTCTGGATTTCGCAGGAGTCCGGCTCGGCACATTGGCGGCGCACGAAGACCACTTCCGCAGGCGGATTATTATTCACATCATCAATCGTAAGGATTTGCGGCGGTTCCAATCCATCGGCAATCGCTTCATACAACTGCGTATAACGCCCACCCTGGCAGCCGAAAATCAGCAGTGTGCCCACATCCCCCGGCGCGATGTAGCCCATGATGAGTTCTGGGATACCTTCTCCGGTGAGGTCTTGATCGCTGATTAAGTAGCCACTTTCGCCGAAGGCATCCCACTGCGAAATTACCGCGCTGCTGAGGGCATCCACTGTGCCGCCATTGTTCAGGAAGATCAACAGCGCATCAATTGCCGCCACCCGGCTGGCGGGGAAATCGGGCAGTTCCGCATCGGCATTGGGCGCGGGGCAAATACTCGTGTTAGGCGTAACCGTCGGTTGGGCAGCCGCAGCAGCAGCCGTCGCCGGATTGGAGCCAACATCAAGCCGCACACCAGGAGATGGCAGCATCCCACTCAGGCGCTGACCCGGCGTGATGGTTGGGAAGGGAATTTCAGTCGGGAAGAGGCTGTCCGTCGCTGGTTGACACGCCGCCAGCAGCAAGAGGATAATCAGCCCGCATAATCGTTTTCTCATACCGCACAGTATAGACCAGGAATCAACACCCATGCCAGAGCAAGAACCACCGCTGCCAATTCAGATTCGCTCCGCAACCGCCGCAGATGATGCAGCCATCAAACAATTGATCCGGGAAGCGCGGCTCGACCCAACTTCATTGAAGTGGCAGAATTTCCTGATTGCCGAATTTGGCGGGAAAATCGCGGGCATCGGGCAGATCAAGCACTATCCCGGCTGCGAAGAATTGGGCAGTCTCGTTACGGTGCGCGAGATGCGCGGCAAAGGGGTTGGAAGTAAGCTAATTGCCGCACTGGAAGCACGCGCAGGCAGGCCACTATATTTGCTTTGTGTGGATAAGATGGAGCCGTATTATCAGCGCTTCGGTTACGAGACAATCTCCTGGTGGGAAGCGCCCTGGTTTTTGAAGCTGAAACTCTCGCCAACGCTGCTGTTTCGCTTATTCGGGATTCGCGTGCTGGTCATGCAAAAAACGTAGGGACACAATGATAGCTTCATTTTGCAAACGATATGGATTGATATAGATCAATCCGCAGGCATGATTGTATCCTATCGTTATGATATTTCGCATGTAAGGGCGCAATGTATCAGGGCAATCGCATCAAATTCCATCGTGGCAAAACTGCCTCAGCGCAGAAGTACAAAGAACTGGAGAAAACCACGAAACAGAAACCTATCCTACAAATCGCGCAGGTATTTCGGGCGATCCGCCGGATCGCCCCTACGCTTTTCTTCGTGTCCTTCGTGACTTCGTGGTTCAAATCGTTTTGGTGCGATGACCCTGCGCAATGCATTGCGCCCAATCAAGTCCCACCTCACAAAGTGGGGAGGGGTTTGGGGAGGGGAAAATCGGTTTATTCCACCTCATCCAGCGAGATCATGCCTTCGCCGAAAACCTGACCCGGCTGTATCACCTGCGCGGGATTGATGTCCACGGTTGCCAGCAAATCATAGGTGGTCGCGCCTGTGATGCGCACCGGGACGATTTCACCCGGCGGCAGTTCGCCTTCCACGATCACATAGCCATCAATTTCCGGCGCATCGCGGTAGCTGCGTCCCAGACTGATGACAGTATCCAACAGATTGCCGTCTTCGTCTTCAGCCTCACCGTGACCTTCCACCAGCACATCCAGCGTTTGCCCCACATAAGATTGATTTTTCTTCAGGCTGATGCCCTGCTGCAATTCCATCAGGCGTTCGTAGCGTTCCTGCTTCACATCATCATGTACCTGATCCGGCAATAAGGCGCTCGGCGTGCCAATTTCATAGGAATACTGGAACGCGCCAACACGATCAAATTGCAAATCTGCTACAAAGTCCAGCAACTGCTGGAACTCAGCCTCGGTTTCGCCGGGATAGCCTACAATGAACGTCGTGCGCACAGCAAGGTTTGGGATCATCTGGCGCAGGTTGCCCACCGTCTCATACACCCACTCGATTTTCGCAGGGCGTTTCATCCGCTTAAGCGTCTCACGGCTGCCATGCTGCAAGGGCATATCCAGGTAATTCACAACCTGGTCATGTTTGGCGATAGCTTCCATCAGCTGCGGGGTCACATAACCGGGATAAGCGTACATGATGCGAATCCAGGGAATATCCGGCGCAGCGGCGCAAAGCTCATCCAGCAGCACAGCGAGGCCGTTCTTCAGCCCCAGATCATAGCCGTAGTCGGTGCTGTCCTGGGCGATGAGCATGACTTCTTTCACGCCCATCTCTTGCAGCCGCACCGCTTCCGAAACAATCTGCTCAATGGGACGGCTGACGGCAGTTCCTTTGATCTTGGGAATAGCGCAGAACGCACAGGGGCGGCGGCAGCCATCGGCAATTTTCAGGTAGGCGGATGCCCCCTGTACACTGGCACGCAGTACGCCGCGTTCATCCAAGCCCATCGTCTTAGCATCCGTCGGCAGATGGTACAGCGGTTCCGGGTGTTTGCGCTGGCGCAGCCGGGTAATCAGATCAAACGTATCCATCCAGCGGCGCGTCCCAATTACGCCATCCAGCCCCGGCACTTCTTGAATCAGCGTATCACCGTAGCGCTGCGAGAGGCAGCCAGCGGCAATCACCATCTGATTGTCACGCTTGATACTCACCAGTTCGCGCAGGGCTTCTACCGATTCATGCTTGGCAGAATCAATGAAGCCGCAGGTATTCACAATCAGCACTTCGGCTTCTTCCGGTATACCTACGCTGACCATACCGTTACTCGTCAGAACCTGGGCGATGCTCTCCGAATCAACCGTATTTTTGGAGCATCCCAGGCTGAGGAGGAAATATTTATCGTTGCGAGATTTTGTCGTCATGACCATTTTTATTGTCTCTACGAAATTTGCAGATGTTCAAATTCACTGCTCTCGAAATCCCCAGCGCGTGACCCCAGCCGCATCAACCAGGGGAAGATTGCCACCAACAGCCCCAGGATCAACACCACCAGCGCCGGGATGACTTCATTCACACGCACGCTTCCAGGAATTGTAATGATACTCCAATCATGCGGATTCACGGGATCAAACTGGATCATCACGACATCACCTACATTCAGCCGGGAATATGTATCATAATCGACGCGCTCACCAGAGCGAATGTTCGTCCTTGCGCCATCCGGCTCCGTGACTTCATAACTCAGTGTGATAGAAAAAGCAGGTTCCAGAAACGTACCACGCTGCTCTCGGCTGCTGACGGTCGCTTCTTCTACGATGAGGCCGCGCTGCGGTGGCACATAAACGGGCATGACCTGCCCAAAAATCCAGAGCAGCGCCGTGATGACCATCATCACGCCGACGACCTGTGTAACACGCTGCCAGAACCGCGAGCGACTGTGCGGCGTATTCATCCGTTCGTAACCTCCAAAAACCCCATAACTGTGATGCAGATGAAGAACTTACGATGCAGCGCGAAAGGAAATTCACAATGGGCAACCGCTTGTGTTCTTAGCTTACAAGAGTCCATGAGGTGGTCAAGTGGAACCGCCATTAGAGATTTGGTGATTTGGTCTATGGTGGCGGCTTCGTCGGCGCTGCTGTTTCCGATGTTGCCCGCAGTGGCAGTGGTGCGGCAGGCGTTGCCGTCTGCGTGGCAGTGGCAGTTGCGGGAAGTTCTGTTGGCTCCGCAGATTCCACATTCGGTTCTACAGCTTCGGTTGTTTCTTCAGCACCCCCTATTGCCGATGGTTGTGTTGCAGTAGGAATCTCGGCTCCTGCCGAAGTTACCGACGGTACAGGCGAGTTTGCAAAGATACTGGTTGGAGTGGGCAGGGAGGTTTCTTCTGCCTGGGCGACATTTGCCTGTGCTGCTTCTCCACCGTCAGCATCTGCGGTGACTTCCGCTTCTGATGTAACTTCCGCTGCCGGGAGCGATTGTGTACTTGTCGTCGTTGCGGATGACGTTGGGGTCAGGGTTGCGCCGTCTCCGGTCATCACTTCCACGCTGGATGGTGTGAAGACCCACACCGCTTCCTGCCCACGCACGCCGAACGGTTCTTGCTCAATACCATTGAATGTGATCATCACCGCCGGGGCGCTGGCAGCGGTGAGTTCGATTTCGTTGCTGCCTTCGTAGCGTGCTTCATCGCCAGGCTGCATAATGCCAGAAAATTGTTCTACCCCATCCACCATAACCCGCATAAACGAACGCTGCACCATCGTTAACTGAACTTGCACGCCACCAATTCCAGCAATACTGAAATCGGTTGTTGCGGTAGATTCCTGGGGTGCAGGTGTCCATGTAGGCGTATAGGTTGCGGTGATCGTACCGAACGGCTGTGCAGAAGCCGTCTGCAAAGCGGCCTGTGCGACACCATCACCCTGGGTGGCATCTTCTAAATTGAGGGTATCAACAATCACAAAGCCGATCACCGCAACGGCTGCAACAGAGACCAGAGCCAATGCCAGGTTACGAAGCGCGGAACCCACCCAGGCGAAGCGGTTCGGTGGCGGGTCAAGCAGTGTTGGCGGTTTCGGCTGCGTATCCGTAATTTTACGGGGGGCTTGTAGCTGGGATTCTTCTTCCACTACTCGCCCGAAGCGCCGTCGCTGGCGAACATTGTTCTGCGTCGCGGCGTAATACTCCAGGATACGTTCTTCTTCCAGCCCCAGGAAGCGGGCATAATTGCGCAGCATCCCGCGAATCTGCACCTGGGATTCAGAAACCCCAAACTCACCTTGCTCGAAGCTCTCCAGAATCGGGCGGCGAATCTTCAGCGCCGTCACCGCATCTTCCAGCGTTTTCTCTTTCGCTTCGCGGGTTTCCCGCAAATATCGCCCTAAAGCTGTTGGATCCATGCACCACCATCAATGAAAATAAAACCAGCCCCGCCAAAAACATGCCGAGGCTGATTATATCGCAGCTTATGCAGATGTCAGAATAGACGGGAACCCTACTCTGCTGTTTCTTCTTCAACGCTTGCTGCCGCGTCTGCCTGGGCAATCGCTTCTGCGGCGGCAGTCTCTGGGATCAAATCCGTCTCTACTTCGGTCACATCAGCAAAGGAATGTTCACCTTCACCCGCTTCTGCTGCGGCAGCCGCAGCGGCAGCAGCTTCTTCGCGTTCGCGCAGGAATTCATCCAATTCACCTTCGCGCACGATGACAATGTGCAGCATCGGGGCGATTTCGCTACCCAGGCGCACGGGCATATCATATTCGCCCAGTTCGCGCAGGGATTGCTGGCTGATACGACGACGGTTAATGTCGATGCCTGTTTTCTCATTGAGAGAATCAGCGATGTCCTGGGTGGTCACGGAACCGAACAACGTGCCTGTGCTGGCAGCGCGGCGTTCGAAGATCAATTCCACCCCGTCAATCTGGCGAGCCAGGTCGTTGAGCATATTTTCGTACTGAGCGCGGCGAGCTTCCACCTGTTCCATCAATTTGGTGTGGGCTTTCAGTGCGCTCTTGGAGGCTTTCTGTGCCATCCCACGCGGGATTAAATAATTGCGGGCGAAACCATCTGCGACTTCCACCACTTCGCCAGCAACGCCATGCTTATAGATGTCTCGAAGGAGAATGACTTTCATTTCGTGTTTCCTCTGTCAATAAAAGCAGCGCCCATCAGATGTGGGCGTTGGCTGCAATTTCGTCTCGAACGTAACGGACGAAGTATATCGGTTCCCATTGCACATGCCAAGAGTCAATACGATGGCCTACGAGGTAATCCCCTCAAAATAACTATTCCTATGACCCGGATAGTCTGCCTCTGAATTTTCCCCATTGACGAGTATCATGTTGCCCGGCTTTGACTTTCTATCGTAAATGGGCAAATAATGGCCTTGATCCCACCTTCACCTACACAAGACCCGCAGCCTGCCCCTGGCGGCGCGTTGAACAATCGGCAGGTTTTCCGTGCGGCGCTGGTGGTGCTGCTGGGATTTCTCGCCAGCGGGGTACTCGGCTTTGTACGAACGCTGGTACTTTCCGGGCAGTTCGGCGCAGGCGAAGCGCTGGATGCTTTTTATGCTGCACAGCGCATCCCAGAGATTATCTTTGTGCTGGTGGCGGGCGGCGCATTGGGATCGTCTTTCATCCCGGTTTTTGCGCAGCAGCGAGAAACGAGCGCGGAAGATGGTTGGAAACTCGCCAGCGCAGTGATGACCCTCTCTGCCGCTGCCGCCGCCATCCTCAGCGCACTGGTGATTCTTGCAGCGCCGCTGCTGGTGGAATTTGCCCTGCTTCCCGGTAAATCGCTGGAAGCACAAGCCCTCACAACGGACTTAATGCGCTGGATGATGATCACCCCTGTGATTTTTAGCATCAGCGGGCTGGTGATGGGCATCTTACAATCGCACGGTTTGTTCTTGCTGCCGAGTCTTGCCATCAGCATGAACAGCCTGGGGATCATTTTCGGGGCGCTGGTGCTGGCTCCACTGCTGGCATCTGAACCGTATACGGCTTTCGCCATGATTGCCGCTGATGTGGGCTATCCCTTCCGTGTGCTGCCTATTGAGCAGGTCGGCAATGCCAGCGTCTATGGGCTGGCCTATGGTGCGATTCTCAGCGCTGTGCTGCATCTGCTGGTACAACTTCCTGGATTGGTCAGCATCCGGGCAAAACTACGCTTCCTCCCCAATTGGCGCATCGAAGGCGTGCTGGAAGTATTGCGACTGATGGGGCCGCGTGTGCTGGGGCTGGCGGTAGTACAACTGAATTTCGTGGTGAATATCATCCTCACCAGCGGCATGATTGCCGGGAGCCTTGCCGCGCTAAATACGGCTTTCAACCTGATGTTCTTTGCACTTGGCATCATCGGGCAGAGTGTGGGGGCAGCCGTCTTCCCGACGCTTTCTGCCCTGTTCGCAAAGGGTGATCTCGATGGCTATAAAGATCGTTTAGCGAATGCCATACGCAGCGTGCTGTTTTTGGCGTATCCGGCAACTGTGGCCTTCATCATCCTGGGCGAACCGATTGTGAGCATCTTCGAGCGCGGGGAATGGACACCTACCGCCACACAAGCCACCGCCTGGGCATTGAGTTTCTACGCCATCGGCATTGCAGGATTTGCCCTGCTGGAAGTGCTTTCGCGGGCATTCTATGCGCTGGCGGATACCTGGACTCCGGTGCTGGTTGGCATCGGTGCAATGGTCAGCAACATTGGTTTGAGCCTGATTTTTGTGCAGTTCATCGGGGACCCGGCAAGTCTTGCGCGGGGATCGTTTGCAGGTTTGGCACTGGCGAATGCCCTGACAACACTGGTTGAATCGCTGATGTTGTGGTGGCTGCTGCGCCGCAGACTTGGCGGAATCGAAGATCGGCGTGTGCTGGTGGGTTCTGCGAAGGCAATTGCTGCCGCGCTGGTGATGGGCTTGATACTGTGGATTATGCCGCAAGTTGTGCCGCTGCGGGGGCTTGCGCTGGCGCTGCTCGGCGCGGTAGTTGGCGGCGCAGTCTTCTTCGGAGTTAGCATCGCCCTCGGCTTACCGGAAGCGAGGGCCGTCCCCATGATGATTCTGCGCAGGGTTCGAAGATAAATAAAGGCATGGCAACCATGCCCCCTGGTGGTTACACAATCCGTGCATCGTCGTTCTTGGGTTTCTCGTCGCTGTAGGAATCTACCTCGCAGGAATGATTCCAGCGATGCATCCCCCATCCACCGCAGCCGAAAAAGAATGGCAGGACGAAGAACAGTCACCATCCACCGCCCAGCGTCTTGAAGATCAACGCTATGATGGCGAACATCAGCAACCCTTGCAGCATCCGATTCCAATTGAATTGATCGTTCTTTTGCTTGTACATCTGTGTTTGCCCCTCAAGTCTATGCTTCGTTTGTGTTTAACCGGGCGATCCATAAATGATAGCCATCAAGATAAGGATTTATGGTTGTCATTTCTGGCATTTTCAGGCACGACATGTCGTGCCCCTACGGTAGAAAATCGGTTTTTGTAGGGGCTGAACATGTTCATCTCGCGCCAGTGAACACCTGACCTGATGGCTTCTATCCGGCGGATCGTCCCGGCAAATACCCCTTATACGTAATCATTCTTCGGCTTATCCAGGTCAACCGTGCGGCGACCCTGCCCGTTGCGCACAATCATCACAATCACCCAGGCAACCAGGATCAGGGGCAGCAGGCCGAAGACCAAACCCAGTACCGCGCCGACGAGACCGAATGCGATGCCGATTGCACCACCGACGAGGCCGATGACCAGGCCGAAGATACCCGCCGCCAGCCCGACGATCAGGCCAATTGCGCCACCAACCAGGCCAACGATAATTTCTCCCAGCGGGGTGAAGACTGCCAGTAAGAAGATGATCGCCGCGACGATGAAGGGTGCAGGTGTTACACGCTTGTTGAAGTCGTTCTTTTGCTTGTTCATGATGTACTCGTTTGTCTCTCTCGATTGGTTTCTACAGACTATTACGCGAAATATTCGAGAAAGTTTTGCGTACTGAAGGCGTTTATGAGTCTTTTACATTGCAGCCAGCATTTCGGGCATAATGGAGAAAACAAGATTGTTCCTTTGACTTCCTATGAAACCATCGCAACGCAAACAATTCATCTGGTTGATTATCGGGGAGTTGGCTCGCTGGTGGTTGATTAGCTGCCTGCTCTATTTTCTGGCGGTTGCCGCGGAACTTACGTGGTTGAAGCTCTTGCTGGAAATTAGCATCATCGGCATCCCGACTTTTCTCAGCAGCAGTTTCTTCGCCATCCTCGCCGGAGCAATTTACTACTATGCGCTCAACCGTCTGGCATGGCAGCGCAAAGTGTATTACGTGGGCATGGAAGAACGGATTCGGCGGCTTTCCATCACTGATGTAAATCCAGGGGAGGTACAGCTTTTTCACTGGGTTACGGAACAAGAACGTCAGCAGCGCCTGAGGTAAGATTACAATTCATTGCGATATATCCCAAGTTTTATCCCAAGTGGGAAATTGGGAAATATCCCACATATCCCACCATTACAGATTTTATACGCTGTGTTCAGTTACAGAACCGTCATCCGCGATCTTTTTCACACGCAGTTCCGCATCATCCAGCAGTTGCTGGCAGCGTGCTGAAAGCTGCTTGCCCTGTTCATAGAGTGTGACCGATTCTTCCAGCGACAATTCACCGGATTCCAGCCGTGCAATTACGTCTTCGAGCTGGTCAAAGGCTTGCTCAAAAGAGAGTTCGTTTATAGTGTCCATGGCTTTCCTTATCTTCCACGCGGGCTTTCAAATCCCCTTCTTTCAGTCGGATGCTGATGGCCTCCCCTGGCTTCACATCATTTTCGCGTGTGATGGGTTTGCCATCTTCGGAGCGCGTCACGATAGCATAGCCCCGTTGAAGGATAGCTTCAGGGTTGGCTTTGTGGAGGGCGTTGATGCGTGATTGCAGGCGTTCTTGCTGCAAATTCAGGTAATAACGCTGCTGTTTGGCGCTGCGCTCTGCTAGATCATCGACCCGCTGGCGCATTTGCTCAATGTACTTCTGTGGGCTGGATGCAATGAGGGTGCGCTGCATATCAGCAATATCAGCACGGATGTCATTGAAGCGCTGCTGCATCACACGATCCAGCGCGGTCTCAGTTTCTTGCAAGTCATGTTGCAAATCTGCCAGATTGGGTGTAGCGATTTCTGCCGCGACTGATGGAGTCGGCGCACGATGATCCGCCACAAAATCCACGATGGTGAAATCCGTCTCGTGGCCTACGCCGCTGATGCTGGGAATGGGGCTGGCAGCGAGCGCACGCGCCACACTTTCATCATTGAATGCCCATAAATCCTCAATGCTGCCCCCACCCCGGCACAGGATCAGCACATCTGCGGCGCTGTGTTGGGTAATACGCTGGATAGCTCTTACAATCATCGGGGGTGCTTCGCGTCCCTGTACCAACGTCGGGCTGAGGATCACATCCGCCAGCGGGAAACGCCGTGCCAGCACATTCAATACATCGCGGAATGCCGCCGCATCCGGTGAGGTGACCACGCCGATTCGCAGCGGAAAAGCGGGAACATCGCGTTTATGCTGTTGATCGAACAAGCCTTCGGCAGCTAACTTCGCTTTGATCTGCTCAAACTGCAAATATAAATCACCAACAGCGCCGACTGCCTGGATTTCATCAGCATAGAGTTGGTATTCGCCCCGCGCATCATAGATGCTCACACGTCCATGTACGGTGATGGCATCCCCTTCGCGTGGTTCGATTGTCTGGCGTTGCGCGGCACTGCGGAACATCACGCACTTCAGTTGTGCATCCTCATCCTTGAGCGTGAAATACCAATGCCCCGAAGCAGCCGCCCGCATATTGGAAACTTCACCTCGCACCCAGATGTCTTGCAGCGGCGGGTCACTATCCAGCAGCGAACGGATGTAGCCTGTCACGCCTGCAACGGTATAAATATCCGTAGTCATTTGCCCAATTGTTGAACGCTGACGAGTTGGTCACTACAATATACAATCAGGATCGTTTTTTGGAAACAACTTGGAATCACAGAACAGGAGTAAAAACGGTCATGGCTTTTCTGAACAAGCAAGAACGCGACGCACTGCTGGATGACATCAAAGATATGCGCTTCCAACAAATTCGAGGGTACGTCAACCGCAAAGACCCCAAAACACGGCTGGCCTATTTCCGCAACGTACAGCAAAGCGGCAAATGGATGACTCGCTATGTGCTGGAAAGCCTGGGTACACAGGTTACGCTTGTGGAACAACCGAAGATCAATGAGCGTAATAATCGCCGCACCTATGACATTGAAGAGATCATCGTAGAACCCACGGCGGACAATCGTCTGTAAACAAGAACGTAACACGGAGAATGTCGCCGTGTTTCATTGAGTAGTGTTGTCACGCAGGAACCTGTGTAGCCATGCGTGACAACTTCGATGAACGTAATTCAGTGAGATGTGCATAACATCAAGGATGAACACAAATTCTTTGAAAGGAATGCTTATGTTACGCAGTATCCAGATCACACGCACCGATGACCAATTGCTGCGCTTACTGGGAATCGCCTTCTTCGTGGTAATTCTTGCGGCGGCTGCCCAGGTGGAAATCTGGTTTGGTGGCCCGGTTCCCTTCACGCTGCAAGTGCTGGCGGTGCTGCTGGCGGGGATGGTGCTTGGCGCACGCGATGGCGCTGTGGCGACCCTGACCTACATCACCTTGATCCGTTTCGGCCTGCCAATTGCCGCAGGTGGCGCAGGCGCGACCGCCTTCACGGGCGTTACAGCGGGCTACCTGATTGGTTTCGTCCCGGCTGCATTTATGGCTGGCTGGCTGGTAGAACATGGCGCGGATCGCGTCTGGCAGCGCTGGCTGGCGGGGTTGGTCGGTGTGGCAGTGATCTACGCATTTGGCGTTCCCGTCCTGAAACTCATCACAGGCGGCACCTGGGCGCAAGCCTGGGAATGGGGTGTCGTTCCCTTCCTCGGCCTGGATGCGATCAAGGCATTGTTGGCTGCTGGATTGGTAGAAACGGCAAGAGCATTCTTGCTACGGCGCGGGTGATTATAAAGAATTTGATACGACCAAACCTCGGTGTAGGGGCGCAGCGTGCTGCGCCCCTACGGTGTTCCCTCTCTAAATCCCTATGCACAGTGGGGAAACGGAAGACAGATTGATTCTCCGTGTTGGATTGTGAAACGGAATTTATTGCTGTGCCATTTCTTCTTTCGGCGCAGTCAAACCCAGGACGTTGTACCCGCTGTCCACATGCATCACTTCCCCGGTCACCATCTTGCTCAAATCAGATGCCAGGAAAACACCCATATTACCTACATCTTCAATACTGATGGCTTCGCCCAACGGCGCAACCTTATCGAAGTGGCGTAGCAAATCGCGGAAGCCAGGGATACCCCCCGCTGCCAGCGTCTTGATGGGGCCTGCGCTGATGGCATTCACGCGAATCTTCTGCGGCCCCAGATCAACCGCCAGATAGCGCGTGATATTCTCCAGCGCGGATTTCGCAATCGCCATCACATTATAATCCGGGATGACTTTTTCTGAGGCGTAATACGTCATGCTCATGATGCTGCCACCATCGGTCATCAGCGGCGCACCACGGTTCGCTAGCGCAATCAAGCTGTATGCGCTGGATTCTAACGCAACCTTGAAGCCATCACGCGAAATATCCACGAAGCGCCCGCCAAGATCATCACGCGGCGCAAAAGCAATGGAATGCACCAGGATATCAAGCTTGCCATATTTCTCCGCAAATTTCTGGAATACTTCGTCCAGGGCTTCGTCGTTGTTCACATCGCAAACTTCCAGGAATTCGCAATCCACCTCGGCTGCCAGCGGCTCCACGCGGCGCAGCAAATCATCGTTGAAAATCGATAGTGCAATGGTCGCACCTTGTTCATGCAAAGCTTTGGCAATACCCCAACCAATCGAACGGTGGTTGGCAATGCCGAAGATCAGTGCCACTTTTCCATCGAGTAAACCCATTTTTTGCCCCTTTTCGGTACAGAATTTGAAACTACGCGCTGTGGCACGTACAATCATACAAAACACATCGTTTTATAACACGTTCACTACAGACATGCTACGCACAATAGGGAGTCCCCATCGATGAGCGAAACCGTCGAAGCGCTACATATCCTGGTGGCAATGGATTTTTCGGATGAAATTCTGCAAGAAATCCGCGCACTTGCTCCGCACATCCATGTAGAACGCCATGTACGGGATATACCGGAAGATGCCTGGAAAGATGCGGAAATCCTCTACACCGGGAATCGCTTCCCACAACCGGGGCAAGCCCCAAACTTACGCTGGATACAACTGCATTCCGCCGGAGCCAATCACGCGCTGAAGCATGATACCATTCAAGACGGTGACATCACGGTGACATCCGCCAGCGGCATCCACGCAACACAAATCGCTAACTACTGCATGATGATGATCCTAGCATTTCAATTCCAGCTACCGGGTATGATGGCCTACCAGCGCCAGAATACATGGCCTGAGAAGCAATATGAGATCTTCCGTCCCGTTGATCTGAACAAGAAGACCGTCGGCATCGTAGGCTATGGCAGCATTGGGCGGGAACTGGCACGGCTGGCAAAGAGCTTCGGCATGACGGTACTGGCGAGCAAACGCAGCCTGAAACACCTGCAAGAATCCGAAACGGATTACAGCGAAGGTGAAGGCGACCCGGAAGGCACAATCCCGGAACGAATCTATCCCAGTGAAGCCACCGCAACGATGGCCTCTGCCTCCGACTTCCTGGTAGTGACGCTGCCGCTCACTGATGCAACACGGCACACAGTAAACGCGGATGTTTTCGCAGCGATGCAGCCTTCGTCAGTCGTCATCAATATAGGGCGTGGTGCAGTGATTGACGAGCAAGCCATGATTGCCGCATTACAAAAAGGACAGATCGCCGGAGCAGGTTTGGATGTCTTTGAGGAAGAACCGCTGCCCGAAGCTAGCCCGCTGTGGCAGATGGAAAATGTCCTCATCAGCCCGCACATTTCCGGCAACAGCGCCAGCTACAACGAAAAAGCCGCTCGCCTATTCATCGCCAACCTGGAACGTTATTTGCAAAAGAAGCCACTGATGAACGTCGTGAACCGGGAAATCGGATATTAATCGTTGCTGCACTGTGCAAAAAATTCGCTACAATGTTTACACACCACTAACAGTCATAGCGCAACTCATTGGATATGCAGGCGTATACTGTTATAAATCGGCAAAACGCAACAAGTAGAGAGAATACTGGAATGGCTGAGAACAACGAAGAAAAGAACATTCAGGTTGAAACTGAACACGAATTGGCAGAAGATACCGATACTCCGATGGAGCAGTTCTTCTATCATCAACGGCGTGCATTGGAAGAAACAGGCAAAGCGCTGGAAGCCCTGCTGCCGCCGGATTTCCGCAAGCATGGCACAGAAGCCAGCAAGGAATTCGCCAAAGGGTTCCGCGTCCTGGTAGATGCTGCCATTGACGAATTGAAGAAAGTCAGCGAGCGCGAAGAAGAAGCTACGCAAGCGGCTGCTGAAAAGCAGGACAACGACGACGATGACGAACCGCCGTCCAGCACAGGCAAGACCAAAGTGAAGGTCAAGCTGGACTAAGCTTCACCAGAGATAAAACCACCGTATGGGGCGATTCATGAATCGCCCCTACAATGTTTCAGCGGCGTGGTATTTCACGATTGAATGAACCACGACGAGAGATAAACCAGCGCCGCCATCACAATTGCTGCGACAGCCAATGATGCATCCCCGCTTGTATAGAGCAGCGTCGCAGAGATCAGCAAACTCCCCGCAATGAATACCCGTGATGTACGCTTGCCCTGGATTTCCAGGCGTTCCAGGCGGCGGGCTTGCAGCGGATTCAGCTTCGTATTCAGCGTCACATCCCCGTCAATGATGCGTTGCAGCATTTGCTCGGTACGGCTGGCACGCTGGAACTGGCGCAAGAATCGTTCTGCAACAGCGATTAACCCCTGTGGTCCCTGTGTAGCAATCTCATCAAAGGCTTCCGCAACCATCTTGCCGAACTCATCGAAGATATTATTCTCTGTATCGGTAGTGATGAGCTGCTGCACATTCTGCTGAATTTCCGTCCAGGGATTAAAAGAGGGGTCAAGCTTGGTTGCCATGCCAGAGAGGATGCTCACCGTGCGCCCCAGGTACACAAAATCCTGCGGCACGCGGAACGGCAGGTCATAGAGCAGGTCGCTGAAGGCATCACCAATATCACTGATGACTTCAAAATCCATACTGTTCATCTCGGACATATTCATGCCCCAGACTTGATCGAAGACCAGCTTAACCGCCTCCTCAATGCGCTCCACATCCGCATTCGGCAGCAGGAAGCCCAAATCCATATAAGACTGCACCAGCTTCTTCGCATCGCGGGTGATGACCGCCGTCAAGGTGTTGATTAACCCCTGAACAATTTCGCGGGTCAGTTCGCCCGTCATCCCAAAATCAATGAAGATCAGATAGAACGGTCTTCCACCTTTGCCAATATACTGTGCTTCATCTTCCACAGGCAGCGGATAGACGAACAAATTGCCCGGGTGCGGATCAGCATGGAAGAAACGCTGCTCAAATACCTGATTCATATAGGTATCCATCAGGCGTTTCGCAACCTCTTTGCGGTCAATGCCTGCCGCTGCCAACCGCGCATAATCATCAATCTTGATGGCGGTCACATCTTGCATCACCAGCACTTTATCGGTGCAATGATCGTTGTACAGAGTCGGCACATATACGCCGGGATCGTCTTCGTACATGTGGGCGAAGCGCTCTGCATTGCTGGCTTCTTTCTCGTAGGAGATTTCTTCCAGCAGCACACGCCCAAATTCTTCAATGATGAGCGCCGCATCCACACGACGACGCACGAAGTTGAAGCGCATCGCCACATGCCCTACGATGAACAATGCCGCCATATCGGTATAGACGGTATCCCGTACCCGAGGGCGCTGTACTTTGACGACAACCTCTTCGCCCGTTTTCAATCGCGCCCGATGCACCTGCCCCAACGATGCCGCCGCAATCGGTTCTTCGTCAACCCATTCCAGGAAGTCATCGTAATCGCCCAATTCTTCGCGCAGCACAGCTTCAATGCGCGAGAAGGGAATCGTCGGCACACGATCCTGCAATCCGGCTAATTCCGTAATGACTTCTTCCGGTAGAATGTCCGCACGAGTGGAAGCGAACTGTCCCGCCTTGATCATCACGCCACCCATACGAATCGCAAAATGGCGAAACTCGCGGGCATATTTACGCCAGCGCCGCACATTGCGGTCATTCACCCAATTGGGGAAGAACCGCGCCACGTAGATTTGCCAGAAGATCAAACGCCCAAACAGCCACAGCGCGAAGAGAACGGTGTACAGGAAACGCAGTTGCAGGCGAATTGTGCGTGGGCGCAGCCGCTGCACCTGTTCTTCGACGGTTTCCGGTGTCGCTTCCACAAAAACGGTTTCTGGCTCCGGCATGGGTACATCTGAAGCTGTATCGTCAGGAGCCATCACATCCGGGATGGAAGCTTCAAAGGCCGAAATCATCTGGGTGGCGACAGAAGAAGATGGATTGCCATTCGCTTTTGCAGAACGAATCGGGATGGGGATACGCGCCCCGGCTGTCGGAGGGATTGCGGTATTCTCAGCAGCACCATTGGTTTTCGGTGCGTCGGCAGATTGATAACGATCTGGTGGGATGGGCGCGACCTTCACTTTGGTCGCGCCGTTTTGCGTTGTCTCAGTTGTTTGTTCCATGCTCTGGGTCGTAGAATCGAACGTTCAGGTTGGGGGCATCGAATTTGGCTTCGAGTTCTAAATCATGCACCATTGCAGGCAGGATGATATTGCGGCGGTATGGCCCCACGCGCAAGGTAATTTCATCGCGGGAACGATACATATCTACATCGCCCTTTTCGGCGAAACCCAGCGGCACACGCATGATATAGCGAGTCCCGTCGGGAGAGTCTTCTACTTTTTCAAAGGTGTGCGTCACGCCATCGAAGAGCCGTTCCGACGGGTTGCGATCTCCGTAGAGAGCATCCGCCAGACGACGCAGCCCATCCAGCCCGCCCATTTCTTCCCGAAACAGCGGCGCAGTATAGACGGGCAAACCACCGAAGCCTTGCTTCACCAGTTCCACGTTGGCCTTCTGGCGCTCTTTCCAATCCACAAAGAAGGGATCTGTGATTTCTTCGGGGAAGATGCGATTGACCAGTACGGCATCTGTCGCGTAGCCGTAGAGGTTCAAATAGGTGTAGGTGCGCTGCGTCTCCCGAATGACCATGCGTTCCGGGTTCACGACCAGCCGCATACTGGCAACTTCCGGGTTGGTCAGCAGTTCGCGCACATTCTCCAACTGGTCGAAAAGTTTTTCAACCTGCTCCCATGCGCCACCAATATCTTCCTGCGTGAGTTCTTCCATTTCTTCCTTGCTGCGGCGGAAGACTTTGGTCACACCGCGCACGGCATCACCCACGAATTTGAAACCACGAGTCAGGCGCATGATGCGTTCCAGCCACCAGCGCGTCACATCCGGCAAACTCAAAAGGCGGATGGTTTCCGCAGTCGGGGCAGCATCCACGATCAAAACATCATATTCGCCACGCTGGAAAAATTCATTGATCCACAGCAGCGAAGCCCCTTCTTCCAGGCCAGGGATAATCGTCACTTCTTCCGCAACGATGTCTTCAGTACCCTGACGGCTGAAAAACGCCGCCATGTAGGTCTGGATTTTGCCCCAGTATTTATCCATCGAATAGCGGGCATCAATCTCTTGCGCCCAGAGGTTCGGGGCGATATAAGTCGGTTCGGGGCCGATTGCGTGTTCCAGGGAATCACCCAGGCTGTGGGCTGTATCGGTGCTAATGACTAGCGTTTTCAAGCCCATTTCGGAGCAGCGCAGCGCCGTAGCTGCTGAAATACTCGTCTTGCCTACGCCACCTTTACCAGTGTGTACAATGACTCGCATTGTTTTGTCCTCAATTTCACAAGCTCGATCATTATAATGCAAACCAAACCACAGGCTGCTGATTTTCATCTACGCATCATAATGCAAAAAGGTGGCAGCGCATAGCAACCACCCACTAAAAATCCAATGGGGTTCTAACAATCAGCGGTTCTGAGGGTGCAAGAAGCATTCCAACGTATGGTCGTTGACCATGCCGTAGGATTGCATGTAAGCATAGCAAATGGTGGGGCCAACGAATTTGAAGCCGCGCTTCTTCAGTGCCTTGCTCATCTGCCGTGATTCTTCTGTTTCCGCCGGGACATCCGCCAGCGTAGGCCAGTGGTTGACCCGCATTTCACCGCCAACGAACTGCCAGATGTAGGCATCAAACGAGCCATATTCCGCCTGAACTGCTAAGAATTCGCGGGCATTGGTCACGGCGGCATTGATCTTGAGGCGGTTGCGGATGATCCCTGCATCTTGCATCAGCGCTTCGATCTTGGTTTCGTCATACTGCGCCACAATTTTTGGATCGAAGTTATCAAAAGCAGCGCGGAAATTCTCTCGCTTGCGCAAAATCGTGATCCAACTCAGCCCGGCCTGCATCCCTTCCAGAATCAGCATCTCAAACAAGCGACCATCATCATGTGCAGGTGTACCCCATTCTTCATCATGATATTGGATATAGAGTGGATCATCACTGACCCACTCACAGCGTATTGGTTCTGCCATGACACTCACTCCGCATCCAGGAAAGTGAAACTCTCGCTGACCACTTCCCAGAATGCAGCCGCCTCGTCATCCACGCTGGGCGCAGGTGCGACAGCAAAAATGTAGAATGCATCCGGGTGAATGACATAAACGCGCTGTGCAGCCAATTCACCGCGCCGTGCCTCAATACGGATGGCGGGGTGTTCTGCGAAGGTGGTATTTTCAACAACACGCTTGCCCTCAGCATTCAGCAGCGCCGCCTCCATATCAGCTTGCAACTCCTGGGCAACTTCGCGGTTTGTGTCATACGCTTCGATGCTGAAGAAAACCGTTAGCTGGTTATCCGGGTCTTCATCATTGCGCACCAGGGAGACTTGCGCCGTTTCATCTTCTACCGATTCAAATGCTGCCGGGTACACAAAACAATACGCTTCATCAGGATCAACAAACAGGGATTGTTCTTCATCAGGAAGGGGGCAGGCTGCCGGGATCGATTCGACAAGCTGCGAGGATTCGGTTGGTTCTGGTGCAGGCTCTCCTGTTGATTCGCCATTTGTCGCGCCTTCGTAGCTAAAAGGGATGCTGATGCGCCCTGCTGTGATGGTGTAGTCACCTGCTGCCAGTTCGCCCGCCGGGATCACCACCTCAGCCGTGAACTCTTCCAGGGCTTGCGCACACATCACCGTTGGGTCAGGGCGCGAGGTTTCAACGGTGATCACAATTTGGTCATTGTTAATTTGATAGCTGACGCTTTCCACATCCACACAAGAATTCGGCACAGTGCCGGAAATGAGGACGGTCACGGAGCCATCCGGTTCGGGAATGGGTTCGATGGTGGCAACGGTTGCTTGGGATCCCTGTGCCACAACAGCAGGGATGAATAGGAGCAAGAACAGCGCAAGATAGAATATTTGTCGTCGCATGGGTAAAAACTCCTGAGAAGCTTGGTGGGAATTGGGTTTGATTGTGCCAGCGCATGGGGCGTTTGCAAAGAAGAAGCGCCATAAAAGTTTCTTAAAAAAACAATAGGGGCGATTTAGAATCACCCCTACTGAAACAGCTTGTATGTTAGGTGCGACCCACAGAGAGCCGCAAAATTTGCTTAGTCCTGCACCAGCGTGTTGTTGCCGGGGCCACCATTGAGAACATCTTCACCGGGGCCGCCGTACAATTCATCATCGCCGTTGCTGCCGCGAAGCTCGTCGTCACCGTCTTCGCCGTAGAGGACATCGTTATTGTCATCACCAGATACGAAGTCGTTTCCGGGGCCACCATACATTTCATCGTCGCCCTGACCACCGCGCATGTTGTCATCGCCTTCGCCACCGACCATGTAGTCAACGCCGTTGTCACCACGCATGGTATCCGCGCCGATGCCGCCATCAACGGTATCATCACCATCACCGCCGACGACCATATCATCACCGTCGCCACCGTAGACCTGATCCATGCCGTTGTCGCCCATCACACGGTCATTGCCACCTTCGCCGGAAACGTAGTCGTTACCGTCGGTACCGTAGATTGTATCATCGCCATCACCACCACAGATGATGTCGTCGCCATTCAACCCCATCAGGCGATCATCACCAGGCGTACCGACAATGATGTCCATACCGTTAGTACCCTGGAGCGAACCCCGATACAAACGACCATTGATGTGCATTTCTTCACTGACAATATGCCCAGATGGGCTGACATAGAGTGTCGCTGCCTGACCGTTGCAGGTCTGGTAATCAGACGGCAGCGCGTAATCCGTTGCAGCACGGCCTGCGCCGAAGTATTGGCTTTCATCTTCGCTGATGCCCAGCGGGGAGACGAAGTCAATGTCCGGCTGTGCCTGTGCAGCACGCTGGCGCATCGTCGCCCAGACACCTTCACCACGTCGCCAGGGCATTTCGCTCTTGATGAGGGCAGCAACACCGGCTGCATGGGGCGAAGCCATACTCGTGCCGACGCTCCAATACCAGTTGATGTAGGTCACCCCATCGATAACTTCAAAACTACCCGTGCTGAAGATATAATCCAGCACACCACAGGGATACAGATTGCCAACGGATTCACAAACGCTGTCATCCAGGCCATTCACGTATTCCAGGTATAATTCATAATCGCCACCGGGGGCAGCAATGTCTACCAGGTTGTTGCCGAAGTTGCTGTACATGTATGCCGGACGATCCAGCCCCATGGGGTGCAGGCCGCCCGTTTCGGGCGAAATTGCCCAGCCATATGCACCAGTGGACGCAACTGCAACCACGCCGACACCGCCAGCAGGCATTACGCTGTAGGTCGGGTTGGCTGCGAAGTCAAAGGCATCATTGCCTGCCGATGCGAAAACCAGCACGCCATGATTGCGAGCATAGGTCAGCGCACGGTTGTACAACTGAACATAGTCATTGTTTGCAGGATCAGTGCGATCAAATGGGCCACCACCCAGGCTCATGTTGATGACATCTGCGCCGTTATCAGTCGCCCAGATAATGCCTTCAACGATCCATTCCGTCAGACCAAAGCCAAGCTGTTCACTGAGAACCTTGACCATCAGCAGGTTTGCCTGCGGCGCAACGCCGATGGTACCGAAGGCGTTATCAGCAGCGGCAATCGTACCAGCTACGTGCGTACCATGGCTGAACGGATCATTCAGCGTATAGAAAACATCGGAGCAAGTCGGGTCAACAGCGGGCTGGCAGCCATCTGGTGCGCCATAGATGCTGTCATAATCTTCAATTTCGGCGTATTCCAGCGCATCTTCCTGATAGGGAATCGCGTTGTACGTGCCAACGACATTCGGCGCAAGATCGGGATGATCCGGTTGGAAGCCCTCATCCAACACAGCAACCGTCACACCCTGCCCGAAATAGCCCTTTGCCCATGCTTCCTGTGCATCAACCGCGTCGTGACCATACTGACGGTCGAAGAAGAAATCATCATCGCCTGTGATGGGGGGATTCACACCCATCGGCAGCGATTCAACCTGAGGCGCAGCGACAGGTTCGCCGTTGGTGTGGATCACATTCGGAACCACGCCTGTAACATTGCGGACGCGGCGCAAGGCATCAGGGTTATCGGTTGCGACAACCAACGCACCCACCTGCTCAATGCGTTCCGTCACAACCATACCGTTGGCTGCAAGGTCGGCTTCCACATTGCCAGGAATGCCGGATTGCTGGCTGGTCAGCACCACATAGGTACTTACCTCGCCTGTTGTGGATTCCTGGGCAAGTGCCGTAGGAATTGCGAGAATTGCAAAGAGAAACAGAATGAAAGGTACAGAACGAACAAACTTCATAATTAGAGTACTCCTTGTACAACATAGAAACGAATACCAGCCTTTTACGCTGGTTACCCCAAATATTTCCCCTTCAGCGGAGAAAAGAAAAAACACATGCAACGCCGCACATCACGTTACAAGATGTTGTTAGTGTATACTTAACGTGGTTTTATGCAAATCACAATTGTAATTATTCAGTTTAGGTTTGGTTAAAAGGTTTAGGAAGCACACCCTTTGACTTGATGAATGCTTAATCTTTGTACCGAAATCCTCACAACGTGTAATAAACAGTAACCTCACGATATGAGAACTGCCCCCTTGCCAGCAAAATGCCTTATAATGACAATAGTCCATCAGGTTTTGGGTTGCAGAAAATGTCACTACGAGTCTATATCGCGTTTCATCCATCGGACTATAAGGCAGCGCGTACAATAGGCGAGGCACTCTCAGGCCAGCATTCTGTTTATGGCGAGAGTATCGGATCAGATTCCGCGGCTACTGCGGGCATTGATGCCTTGCAGGATGCGGATTTACATTTATATCTTCTCAGCCCTGCTGCTGTGAAAACAAGGGCTTTCCGCCATCGTTACGCCATTTCCCGGCAGCACGATGCTCGAACGCTGCCTATTCTCATTGCACCGCTGCCAGCAAGCTCATCCCTCAGCGGCAGTTATATTGATGCCACCAATCAACTGGATGCGCTTCTTCCCCAATTGCAACGCTATGCTGCGGAACTCGCATACCATAAACGCAGAGCAGCAGCCCCGTGGTATCGACGGCGCGAGGTGCTGGCCTTGGTTGGCGTTTTACTCCTATTCCTGGTAGGTGGTGCTTTCGCCCTGCTTCCGCGAAACAACACCCCTGCGCCAGATGATGGGCTGATGGTTGCCGAAGCCAGTGAGGAAGCTACAGAAGAAAGCCTCAGCGCGACCAGCACCCATAAACCGACCAGGACTGCAACCGATGACACATCAACCGAAGCAACGGCAGTGGCTAGCGAAGAAGTGGATGATGATGACGATTTGCTTTTTGTAGGTGAACCAGAAGAGACTGACTATCCCGATTACACCGAATTTGAAGAAACTGAAGAGCCAGCGGAACCGGAAGAGAACTATTTATTCGCAGATTTCTTCGTTGATCCACTGGAAGGCGAAGCACCGCTGACTGTTTACATCGAGAATTATTCCGAAGGTGATATCGTTGCGTACGCCTGGGATTTCGATGAAGATGGAATTATTGACAGTACCGCAGCCGATCCGCAGCCCTTCATCTACATGGAACCTGGGGATTACTTGCTCTCGCTCACCATCCGTGATGAAGCCGGAAATGAGGATACATTTTCTGAATACATCCTCGTCTTTGACCCCGGCGATGGTGGTGGCGGCGAAGAAGGCGGCGGGGGTGAGTATTTCAATGGATACCTGGATTTCATCGCTGACCCGCAGTATGGCGAAGCCCCGCTCATCGTCAATTTTGAAAATGTCTCAGAAGGCAACTTCACAAACTATGCCTGGGATTTTGATGCAGATGGCGTAGTGGATAGTACATCAGCCAACCCTGGGGCTTTTACATATAATCAGGTCGGTGATTATGAAATCCGCGTGAGTGCGCTTGACCCAAACAGCGAAGAACATGTGGCTTACGGTTATATCACCGTCGATGCCCCGCCCGAACCATTTGTCTTTATCTCCGCTGAACCGGACTATGGCCCCGCCCCATTGACCGTTACCTTCAGTGCAGAGGTGGACGGAGTTGCTACACAATACCGCTGGGATTTTGATGGGAATGGCAGCATCGACAGTCAGGCACAGAATCCAGGTACACATACTTATACCCAACCGGGTGAGTATAACGTCACGCTGACTGTGACTGGCCCCGGTGGTACTGCGGAAGATACCTGGTACATCTATGTTGAAGCACCAGAAGAGCCTTATGCTGCGATTGGTGCTTCTGTATACAGTGGCGATGCTCCGCTGACCGTGACCTTCACAGATCTCTCTACCGGGTCAGTGACTTCCCGCGCCTGGGATTTCAACGGAGACGGTTCGACAGATAGCACTGCAAAAAACCCCGCCCCCTATACCTATAATCAACCGGGTTTCTACGATGTAACCCTGAACGTATCCGGCCCTGGGGGTAGCAGCAGCGATGTTCTGACAATCGTGGTTGAAGAAGATGAAGTTGCAGAGCCACCGATTGCAGCCTTTGATGCTGACCCGGAGACAGGTACTGCCCCGTTGACAGTCTCATTCACCGATGAGTCTACCGGCGACATTACTTCGTATGCCTGGGATTTCAACGGAGATGGTTCAACGGATAGCACCGCGCAAAATCCGACGGCACTCTATAACACACCGGGGGACTATGAGGTATCCCTGGTTGTTACAGGCCCCGGTGGGGAAAGCGATCCATATACGGTTTGGATTGAGGTACTTCCTATTGAGGAAACGCCGGAAGTCACGCCTGAAATTACTGAAACTGCTACACCGGAGGTCACGCCTGAAATAACGCCGGAAGTCACACCGGAGGTCACGCCCGAAATTACTGAAACTCCTACACCGGAGGTCACGCCTGAAATAACGCCGGAAATTACCGAAAGCCCCACACCCGAAACAACGCCGGAGGTCACGCCTGAAATAACGCCAGAGGTCACGCCCGAAATTACCGAAAGCCCCACACCTGAACCAGCGGTTGCCTCGTTCTCAGCACTGCCGACCAGTGGCATTGCGCCGCTGGTGGTGACAATCACCAACACCTCAAGCGGCGATATTGTGCTGACAGAATGGGACTTTGAGGGCGATGGGATTTTTGATACTACGAATCCGGCGCTGACGAGCCACACTTACACTGTCTCAGGTATCTACGTATTGACGCTGCGCGTGACTGGTGAAGATGGCAATACATCAACCATGAACATTCCAATTGATGTAACATCGCCTGAAACTACGCCGGAAGTCACACCAGAAGTGACAGAACCTCCTGGGGGATAATTCTAGGAGGTAGTGTCTTCCTGTGCGGCAGCCGCTTGCGCCAGGGTTTCTTCTACGATGTCGCAGAGATCATGGCTGCTGATGGGCTTGGTGATGTAGGCATCGGCTCCGGCGCTCTCTGCCCTGCGGCGGTCGTCATCCCAACTGCTCGCCGTGAACATAATCACCGGAATTCTATCGCCTTGCTCTTGTTGCCGGATGGCAGACAACAGCGATATACCATCCATTTCCGGCATATTTATATCCATGATGACCAGATCAAATGAATTCTCGGATAGTACACGCAGCACCTCTCGTGGCTGCGACAGGGTTGTTACGTCATAACCGGCTTTGCGAAGGGTCAATTCTACAACACGCTGCACAACCAGATTGTCATCAACCACAAGGATGGTTGCCATACTCTGCGACCTTTCCAACAACATTCGTACTTACCAAGGCGACATGACCGGATGACTACCTGGTTCCTCTACGTGAGACGCGACCAACCTCAGTCACGTCGGCGGGTTCAGGGCAACTTTTTCACCAACGTCCAACGGTTCCAGATTCCATCATGGAAATAATCAACGGAGTCCATCAATTCATGCACAAGAAATAACCCCAGGCCGCGCTCCTGCGCTGTACCCAACTGCGGCGCAATCACCTGTGACGGGTCAAACTTGTTACCCTGGTCGCGGAGAATAACTTCCAGGCGGTTCTCATTGCGGGAAACATAAAACGATAATTGCACAGGTTTGCGTGCATCGAATTCGTAGGCATGTTCAATGATGTTCGTACATACTTCGTGTACAGCGAGTTGGATGTTGTACACAATATCGTCAATGTGTTCGTCCTGTACGCCATCGGTACGTTCCAAATATGCGTGAACGGCTGTGCCAACGACATTTAAATAGCGCAGGTCGGCAGGGATGGTGATTTGGATTTCACCAGAACGAAGGATCATCATAATCCACTACTCCATCCGCTTGAGTACCATAATAGTCTGGTCATCATTAGGTGTAGCGCCTCGCTCGAAGGTCTGCACCGCATCCAATAAAGTTGCTGCGATTTCCTGAGCGCTGCGATCCCGATACAGTTCAATCAGCGCCAGAAGGTTATCATACCCCAGTAACTCACCTGCCTCGTTCGTGGCTTCCGGGAACCCATCTGAGATGATAATCAACACATCATCAATGGAAAATTGCAATTCTTGCTCCACCAGCAATGTCTCCGCCAACAAACCAACCGGAGGCCCGTTGGCATCCAACAAATAAGGTGAAGAACCCGCAGGGCAATAAATTACCGGGGCATGCCCGGCGTTTGCATATGTCAATACATTGCGTTTGGGGTCATACTTCCCAACAAAGGCTGTGACAAACGCGCCCACTTCTGTGAGATCATCATACAAATTTCGATTCATTTTGTCGAGAATTTGCAAGGGTGTGCCATCGCTTGCTCGTACAAACGTCCGCGACATCGCCATCAACAATGCAGCAGACATACCCTTGCCCGCAACATCCCCCAACGAAAACAACAGGCTATCGCTGTTCTTGTCATACCGATAGTCGTAGAAATCTCCGCCGACCTCGTGAGCGGGTTTGCACTGCGCCCACAACCCAATCCCCAGGACATCATCAGGGGGCTGCGGCAGCAAGCTCATCTGCACATTACGGGCTAAGTTTAATTCGGTCTGTGTTTGGGTTTGTTGCAGATGTTCCTGGTAGAGCATCGCTTTTTCGATGGCGGCAGTTGATTGTTCTGCGAGTGTCGTTGCCAGTTTGATCTCTGGCATGGGGAATGTTCCGCGCACCGCAAACAGACCCAGACCACCAATTACCATTTGATCACGGGAAATCAGTGGAATCTGCACCATGCCACAGGCCGCAGGCTGCCCTGGGAGACGTACCATTCTATTCAGATAGTTGCGGGTGGCTCGCATCTCATTCAGCCAATTGACGCAATCTTCCAGCGTGACAGGCAAGTCGCCTTCCTGCACCAAATCCGGCAGAGGATCATCCACAATGCAATACAAGGCGACATGGTTCACGCGCAGGAGTTCACGCGCTTTCTGTGCAACTTTGTGCAGCACATCCTGCAATTCAACCTGGTGTTGCAGGGCATGTGTCAAGTCATAGAGTGCCAGCAGTTGGTCTTGATTCTCGATGAAGGCTTCTGTCAGGGAGGCTATTTCATGTTCCTGCAAGAGCATGCGTTGCAAGAAAGAGGCATCAGTATTCAAAGCAGTGCGCTGTTCATCCGTTGGCACAATGCCGGAGACTGTCAAGGTAATGGGAATATGTTGTAGCTGTACATTCGCTGTGAAGGCAGTTGCAAAATCCAGAACCTGATTTTCCGGCTGTTGCCACAAAATCGTTCCGCCGCGCAAAATCGAAATGCTGGTGGCACCCTGCGCCAGCCACTTATTTGCCAATACCGCGAGTTCTGTGCGAATGTTAATGAGTAATTCACCAACTGGAATGTCATCCGGCACAGCCAGGGTCATGACGCTGCATCCCCTGATTGTAGATAAGCTAGCGCCGCCTCTACGCTGTCGGCAATATGAAAGACCTGGTCGAATTTAGTGAGCCTCAGGATGCGATTCGCCGCATCCTGCTGCGACCATACCAGCACCGTATCTCCATTATTAGCGCGAGAATGTTTGAGAATGCGCACGAGGAAGGCCAACCCCGCACTATCCATGAATTGGACGTTGCTCAGGTCGATGATGTATTGCTGGGTTTCCGCACTTTGCAGTGGTTCAACTTGTTCGCGTAAATCAGTAACGACGAAAGCATCGACACGATCTTGCAAAGCAATGATGTGAACATGTTGGTCTTCATAGATACGCACTTGCATAGTAGCCCCTCTACAGTTCAGGTGCGGAAGGCTGCTGTTGCATCCTCCTCGCTTGAATAGATGGCAAATACTCGGTTGATGCGGCTGATCTCAAAAATTGTTTGCACAGGCGGTTGCAGACAGCATAACTTTACATCACCCCCTGCATTCCGTGCTACCTTCAACCAGCGCACCAGCGTTGATAGTGCCAATGTATCCACAAATTGGACAGATTCCAGATTGATGACTATTTCCGTCCTTCGGATCGCTACGGTCTGTTCTTCCATCCAGCGATTAAAGACTGCTACTTGATAGGCATCAAACCGCCCTTGTGGGCGCAATACCAACACCTCGTCGCGGATATCCAGTTCCACTGTTAGGGTTGTTGTCTTCATCATGATCGTACTCTCCGCATATCTTACCAGACAACGCCCATTCAAAGTGTTGATAACTCCACACAGATGAGGCGCTTACCACTGCCTATAGGATACACAGTTAACGTACAATTGATTAGTTAACGTTTTTGTGATATGTCTTTATTTTAAACGGGGCAAAGGCATTGGAGGAACTCGCCTTTACCAGCAAGCAATGGACAAGCGACGGAAACGAAGAGCTTCAATTCCTCGAAGTCCCGGCATTTTTCGCTGGCAAACCGGCACTACTCCGTGTAATACAGCGGCACGGTAAAGGAGAACGTCGCGCCCTTACCGGGTTGGCTTTCCACCCAGATGCGCCCACCTTGACGTTCAATCAACTGCTTGACGATGGCAAGCCCCAGGCCAGCGCCCCCGGTGCTGCGGCTGCGCGAGGGATCAGCACGATAAAAGCGCTCGAAGACGAAGGGTAGGTGTTCTGCACTGATGCCCTCGCCAGAATCCGCAATGTGTACTGTAACAGACTGCTGGGTGTTCTCCGCGTGGATCTGTATCTCCCCGCCCTGTGGTGTGTGCGTGATGGCATTGTTCAATAAGTTGCGCATTACCTGTGCAATCCGCCGCTGATCCGCACGGACAGGTGGGAGCGCTGAGTCCAGATGCGTACTGAGCAAAACACCTTTGTTGTGGGCAGCGGGTTTGAGCATACTCACTGTTTGCTCCACGACCAGATCCAGCGAAACTGGCTGCACTTCCAGCCGAAGCTGCCCGGCCTCCGCCAGCGCAAGTTCCTGCAAATCCTGGATTAGCCCATTGAGCAACATGGCTTCTTCATGCAGCGAATCTATTGTGCTTGCATCTGGGTCCAGCATGCCATCCTGCACCCCTTCCAGGTAGCCGCGAATGTTGGTCACCGGGGTGCGTAATTCATGGGCAATATCACTGACCATACTACGGCGCAGGTCTTCATTGTGGGCGAGAGTCGCCGCCATCGCATTGAAAGCATGAGCCAATTCGGTAATCTCTCCGCTGGCATGAATCGTCACCCGCTGCGAGAGATCCCCACCCCCCAGCCTGCGCACTGCATGAGTCAGTTCAGCGACTGGTTGTAAGATGCGCCGTGAGAGGATCACCGTCAGCACAACAGCGGCTAATCCCGCCAGAATCGCCGTGATGAGCAGCGTCCAGTTGACTGTTTCCACAAATTCGTTCTGCGCCGTCGCCCATTCCATCTCACTGACTGGATCAATAATCAGCGTCCCCACGGCTTCATTGCCCTGGTAAATGATCGCCGTCCCATCGGGCGAAATGGCGAAGCGCGTCATTTCACCTGTCAGCGGAACATTGCCATCCGTTGCTTCGAGCAGGCCAACCGTACCCAGGGGACGGAATTGAAAGCTACCCGGATCAGGATTTGTGCCATCAGAGAGAACCTGTAATTCCGCCAGATCGTTGAAGCTCTCCAGCGCCTCATCCGGGTTAATCCACATGACGACAGCTTCTTGTACCCGTTCCAGGCGAAGCTCTCGCCCGGCTTCCACATAACGTGTGAATTGGGCCCTGGTGCTGAAGCTGACGAAAATTGTAGTGGTTGCGATGGCGACAGCCGCCACCGCAATCATGGCGATTAAGATGCCGAAGCGGAGACTGTAAAACATCAGACGCGCCGTTCTGCAAAACGATAACCAACGCCGTAGACGGTTTCGACGTAATTCGGCTTGGTGTGGTCGAGTTCGATCTTCTTGCGTAAATTCATCACATGGGCATCAACGGTACGTTCCAGCCCTTCATAATCGTAGCCAAAAGCGCGTTCCACTAATTCCAGGCGGCTGAACGCTCGTCCGGGTTCGCGTGCCATCGTCTCTAGCAAGCGAAATTCCTTGGGCGTGAGATGCACAATCTCTCCACTGAGGGAAACTTCATGCCGTGTGATGTTGATGGTTAGATCACCAAATTGCAATTCGCGCTGCTTCTGGCTGCTGGAAAATTCTTGCACGCGGCGCAGTACGGTCTTCACACGGGCAATCACTTCGCGGGGGCTAAATGGCTTGGCGATGTAATCATCAGCGCCGAGTTCCAGGCCGCGCAGCACATCATCTTCGGTGGATTTTGCAGTGAGGATAATAATGGGCATAGAACCTTCCATGCGCAGCAAACGGCAAATATCTAACCCATTGATATTCGGCAGCATCAAATCCAGCAGCACCAGATCCGGCTGCAACTTCCGCGCCATCTCCAGCCCACTATAACCATCCTGCGTGATATGTACCTGGAATCCCGCCCGCTGCAAGTAGAGGTGGAGCAAATTTGCGGTCTTTGTATCATCTTCAACAACTAATATTTTATCCATGTGCGCCCTCCCCGCCTGATCTATAAATAGTCTTGTCCGGGAATATTATCAGGGTCATTGTAGGTCTTGTCGTGTCTTGACAGAGTCTGTTGTAGGGACGAGGCCTGCCTCGTCCGAAACAACCATAGGCGGACAACACAGGTGTTGTCCCTACTGGTGGAAACCTAACCTAAAAATCATGCGTTTGTGTTGGTTTCAATACCGGACAAGCCTTAAATTGGTCTTCCGGGCAGCGAACCACTCACTTATGAAGTTTTCATTGCGCTTCATGGGTAGATATGCTGTTCCCTGCCTCCTATATTAAACCAATATCAATACACTGTGAAGATTCGATGAACTGAGGAGCAGCCCAGGAAATTTCGTTCAAAGCGAACAAAACCTCTGTGGCACATCCAACGAGGCCGCTATGCAGATTGTGCAAAGAAACAATCGTCGCTACAAGCACATTCAGCAAGCGTGTATAATTCGTCCCATGACCAAATCACCGAAGAAATCTCCCATGCGCTGGCACACTCTCGCGGCGATTGCAATCGCCTTTTTTGCATTTTTCATGAGCAACCTCGTCAGCCGGACAGTTTTTGAACGGCTGCCCCATCTCGAAGATGAGATGGCCTATTTGTATCAGGCGCGGATCTTCGCCGGGGGGCAGGTGAGCATTGCTTCGCCGGAAAACAGTTCTTCCTTCTGGCAACCCTTCGTGGTGGATTACCGCCCCACCGGGCAGCGCTTCGGCAAATACACACCGGGCTGGCCTTTCATTCTCTCCTTTGGGGAAATGTGGGGGCAGCTCTGGCTCATCAACGCCTTCTTCTCTATGTTGACTGTTGCAACAGTCTATCGCCTGGGACGGGAAATTTTTGGCGCAGACGTGGGCGTGATTGCGGCACTGCTGACGGCATTCTCTCCGGCGGCGCTGCTGCTGAACGGTAGCCTGATGGCACATACTGCCGCGCTCTTTTATGCAACCTTTTTTATGTACGCTTATTGGCGCATGGAGCGGGGATCACGGAGGCTGCGTTGGGGACTTACGGCAGGGATAGCGCTGGGTGCATTGGCAGCGACTCGCCCCCTGACAACAGTTGCCATCGCTTTGCCCTTCGTTGTCTGGAGTGGCGCACGGCTGCTGGCAACCTTGATCCTCACAGAACGTAAGTCGAGACAGATCAATACCCGCTTGCAACGCTTCTGGCAGATGCTTGCACCGCTGCTGCTGCTCTCTGCCGGGGCGCTGCTGCTGGCGAGTCTGATTCCTTTGTTCAGTTTTGCCGTAACACGCGATGCGTCGCAAAATCTGTATCGACTCGTCTGGGAATATGATGGCATCGGCTTTGGCGAGTGCTGCGGGCGCAGCGGTCACACGCTGGAAAAAGCCTTCCGCCATGCTCGCTTCGATCTGTCGTTGACAGCAGCGGATTTATTCGGCTGGCAAATTGCGCCAATCACACCCGAATTGCAACAACATCTGCAAACACAATCCGACTACTGGCCTGCACGGGGTTTCAGTTTTGTGCTGCTGCCTGTGGGTCTGATGATGGGTGTTCTCGCTGCGGGAGAAAAACGCAACTGGCGGATTCTGCTGCTGGTGATCTGGTCAATTGGTGCGTTGGCCTGGATTCTTTTGCCGCTGAATCTCGATTCATCCATTGCCGGGTTCCTCGGCCTCACGGTAGAGTCCTGGCGCGAACCAACTTTCGCCTGGTTCTGGATTATCCTGGGAATTATCTGGCTGCTCATGCCGCTGCTGCTGTTGCTTCCATGGCGGGATCGTCCGCAGATTCCATATACGTGGCTCTTCGCCGGGATCGTCCTGGGGATTGTGCTGGTGCAAATGCTGTACTGGATTGGGAGCCAGCGCTACAGCACGCGCTACTACTACGAGGCATTGACTGCCGCTGCACTGTTAACGGCCTTGCCCCTGGGATGGATCGCTCGCAAGGCAGGCCGCCTCTGGACGTACCCGGTGCTGCTGGCGCTGATGGTCTTCACGTTGTTTCATTACAGCACACCACGTATCGAAGCCTTGTACCGCTTCAACAACATCAGCCCGGAATTGGTACAGCAGGTGGACGAACTGCGCACAGATGATCGCCCGGTGCTGGTGATCGTGATAGGGGATACCAGCGGCGAAAACCGGGTGCGCTGGCGTTCTTATGGCTCGTTGATGGCAGTGACCAATCCCTACCTGAACAGCGATATTGTGGTGGCACGAGATTTTGGCGGGCGGCGAGAAGCATTTGAAGCCATGTTCCCGGATCGGCAGGTATTGATTCTGGTGGCACAGGGAAACGAAGCAACCTTCTTACGATGAGGGTTCCTATATCTGGTTCGGTTACAGGGCGATGAATCGTCGTTAGATCATGTGCTGGATGCGCCGTTATACGTTCCTACAAATATCGTACCTATAGGGACACCCAACGGGGTGCCCACAATTAGCCCAGTTCAAACGGCTGCTAAACGTCTAATCCATTGATCCTGCCAGGATGGCAGTCGTATCCGCAGGGGCTTGCATCTCGTCCTTGAATTTTTCTACATGAATGTGGTTCAAGTACAGCAGCGCAACAATAATCCCCACTGCTGGAACACCGAAGACAATCGCATAGGCAATCTGCAAATCACCTGTGAAAGCCAATCCCAGGTCACGCACGATGCCGCCAGTCGTCACGCCGATACCACGCGCAATCGTAACAACCATCGTCCAGAAACCGAGGAACGTCCCCGCACGCCCTACAGGACTCATATCCATCATCAAGCCAAGCGTGCCAATATTCCAGAAGCCCAGCCCCGCACCCAGCAGCAACAGCCCCGGTGTCACAATCGCCTGCATCCCAAACAGGGAAGACACAGTGAGCAGCACAAAGGTCAGGAAGAGAATCGCCACACCAATTTGCGCGAGTCGCGTATGCGTGAACCATTGGTATTTCAGCAGTCGCAGCGAAATGAGCGACATCACAATCGATGCGCCGCCCCAATAGGCCGCAAAGCGATTCGTCTGGGAAGCACTCATATCGAAAACATCCCCGGCGAAAGGTTCTAGCACCGCATCCTGCGAGAAGGCGAACATCATAGAAAGCGTCAGATAGAAGAGGAAAGCACGCATCACAGGGTTGCGCCAGACCAGCCCTAGATCCGCCTTAAGCGAAGTTGATTCCGCTTCTGAATGTTGTGCTGTATCTGCATCTGCGTCGCCTGTACTACGGCGTTCTTCACCCAGCAGGGAGACGAACCACAACAGAACGAAAATCCCGCCTGCGATGGCGAACATACGAATGACATCCCCAGCCGTGAACGCAATGCCTTCAGCGCCTTCTTCACCGGGTAGCAAAATAGCGAACAGAATGCCGCCCACCGTGAAACCCAGCAATAAGAATGTCCAGACGATACCGACGGCACGTCCGCGCTGTGCTTCGGATGCACGGTCATAAATCAGCGCCAGGAAGGTTGAACCGGAGAGTGCATTCCCCAGGCTGAATAGGATCATGGATACGACCACAATCAACCAGGCATGTATGGGAATGCTCTCCAGATTATTCATAAACTCCGCCGTGCCGAAGCCCAGGCCAAAGGTACTCAGCACCATCAGCGCACGCCCCAACCAGATCCAGAAGAGGCGACGAGTACCCAGCACCCGCACGCGGTCAGAGAACCGCCCTGCCCAGATGCCAATCGGCACCAGGAAGTAGCGCAGCGCCGCCAACAAACTGACAATCGTCGCGCTGATTCCCAGGTCAGTAATCATGATGCGGTTCCAAACACCTGTTGTCAGGACATCCGCCATGCCCGAACCCAGGTGGAAAAAGCCAATTTTGATGTTACGGCCTAACGATAACCCTTTATTTTTATCCACCATTGTCACCAGCTTTTTGCAATTTTCTGTAGATTCGATGCATGAATTATACGTTTTGGTATGCGGAACGGTCAACGAATACCTGCCAAATTCTCAGGAAATTTGTCATAGATTCTTCAGATAGATGACACTATATGCAGCGCTAGAGAATCATATGGCGATTGTCATCGGCGTACATCACCAGCAAGGGATCACCCGGCGCGAAAAGCCCTTCCGTTTTTCCCAGGTGGTAGCGGGCACTGAGCAACTCTTTGCGTGTGTTGATAGATTTCCCCTGTACCTTTTGCTTTGTCTTGGGCGAAACAAAACTGTATATCACTTCCAGCCACAGTTCCCGGCTTTCACCGTCGTCGTCCTCCTCAACCCGTGCGCTAGCCTTCACCACCTGCCCCGCCAGCAGCAAACCACGCTCGGATAGCTGCTTCGCCAACGTACCCCGGCGCAGGGCAGTGAATAACATCGACCAACTGAAGATGCTGAACAACAACGCGAAAGCAGCCAGAACACCCGGTAGCAACAGGGAAGGCTCACCAATGGTTGCCACCGTCGGCTCATCGCGGTTATACGTCACCTCAAAATAAGCGCCGCTGGTAATTGTGCTGTAGGTAGAGAAATCTACTCCGTCACGGCGTTCGTAGCGCTGACCATCAACCGCGTAGGCGTAGGTGATGGAATATGAGTCCCCATCTGAATCGGAGGAGTAGTCAGAATCAACCATGACACCCTGCGTGGTGCTGGCATTGTTGGTGAGTTGGTAATAACGAATGCCGAAAAATATCGCCGCCGCAATGAGAATCATGGAAACAACAATTAAGAAGATGGCTGTAACCGACGTTCGGGAAGAAGCATTGTTCACCAACTGTGAACGTTTACCGCGCAGGAATTCTTTGTTCTCTGGAAACAGAAATAAGGCAAGGCGGGCATAGTCTTTGCTCACATTGGCGCGGATATTCCGAGGCATGGCAGCATTCTCCGTATCTCCTGAAACAATCAACACTCTCAGGATAACGGAGAATTAAGCGCAAGCACCCCCTAAGTTCTTGGGGCAAGGATTGAGATTTCATCGAATTGAGGTCAGAACGCACAAACCATATTAGCGCTGAAAGATTTCATCCAGCCATGTAATGATGTCCCGCGCCAGATTGGAGTTGAGCGCGAGCAAGCCAGTTCCGCTGCCGGATGCCATCTCCACAAATTGCGACCCATCTGCAAAACTCCGCGCCAGCGCCGCCGCCGTGCCGAAGCCTTCTGCATCGTTCTGCGCAGCGACTACCAACAACGGGCGCGGGTTGTAATTCGGCAGCACATTCACCAATGTCTCCTGGCTGCGCGGACTGAGCAGCACAGCCGCATCACAAATTGGGTAAATGGTGCAGCCAAGCAGCGCTAAATCCGCCCCAGACTCTGCACCGATGACCGCAATTCTGCCGGGATCAACCGCACCTGTTTCGCTGAGTGATTCTAGCAATGTCTCCAAATCTTCCGTTGCCAGCGGCGTGCTATCTACCAGCAGCACCGTATAGCCAGCCGCTTGCAACTGTCGCGGCAGTTCCCCCCAGGTGCTGCGATCTGCATTCAGCAGCAGCACACCCGGAACACGATTCACCGTGTCGCCAGCCAGAGACAAATCACCCTGTACAACTTGTGAACTGGGCAAGACTATCTCGACAGTCTGCGCTTCACCAATCTGCGACGTGCCAACCTGCTGTGGGGGTAGCGAACCCGAATTGGGCAGGGCGGCGGCAGTCGGGTTATTTTGTCCATCGGCAGCGCTACCCCCATACAATTCGTCCGAATTGCGAATCTGTACGGTGGGGCTGGCAGCAAATGAAGGAGAGGGTGTAGCGGCTGGTGCAGCATCCTGTGGCACGCAACCCACCAGGAAAATCACAATAAAAGCAAGGCGGCTGAGGTTCCGCATACGGGTCAATCCTTGTCAACGTCTGGTGTCTGGTATACGTTGCCCGTAGAGGAATGTCAATATGCCGTCAGCAGCGGAGGAGACTCATGGGAGAAGCACAGCAGCGGTTACACGCCATCATCAGCGGACGAGTCCAGGGTGTGAGCTTCCGTCACTATACGACATTGAAAGCGAATGAACTTGGCATAACAGGATGGGTCATGAATCGGCAGGATGGGCGCGTGGAAGTATCCGCCGAAGGCAGCCGAGAAACGCTGCAAGCCCTGCTGGATTTCCTGCATGAAGGTTCCCCGCACGCACGTGTGGAGACTGTCGAGGCGCAGTGGCTGGAAGCCAGCGGAGAATTTTCTGATTTTGGCGCGAGATACAGCAGATAGCGTATCAGCATTGCAGCCTGTCAGGGCAATGCATCAAAACAATTTGAACCACAAAGGTCGCCGAGGATTGAAAGGCTTGTCCGGTATTGAAACCAACGCAAACGCATGGTTTTTAGGTTAGGTTT
>CAYVVZ010000003.1:0-131980 GCA_964455365.1 uncultured Anaerolineaceae bacterium
GATCCAGAATGTGCCATAGCCAGGTGAGCGTGGTTGAGGTTGTTTCAAAACCAGCCGCGAAGATCGTAATTGCCTCATCAAACAATTGATCATCGGTCATCTGCTCGTTGGTTTCGTCGTCAACGCTGTTCAACAACATGCTGATTAGATCCGATCCGGGTTTCTGGCGGCGACGGTCAATGAGGGACTGCACCAACGCTCTGAATTCAGCGTAGTTCCGTTCAAACTTGCGATCCACAGGCAGCGGCATCCAGTCAGGAACAAATGGCATAAAACCGCGCATCGTCACATAGTTCAGCATATCAGGCACCAACCGGGCAACAGTTGCCAGTTCTGTACTGCTGATTCCCTGCCCAAACATTGTGCGTGTAATGACGTTCATCGTGATATGTGACATCTGCATACCGAGATCGAATTGCTGACCTGTTGTGGCATACGATTGCCAGCCATCAAGGACAGTAGCAATGCTTTCCGTCATCGTTCCAGCGATATTGGCGAGTTGCTTGCGGTGAAAATGGGGTTGGATCATACGCCTTTGTCGCAGCCAGAAATCACCCTCACTGGTGACCAGGCCGTTTTTCGCCACCTTTTTCAAGGTGTCGTAAAGCAAGTCAGGTTTAGGATAGTTCCTGTAATTATCACGCAATACATGGCGGAAGATCGCGGGATCACTCACCAGATAGACGGGTTTCGTCCCCAGTTGCAATTCCACAAAGCCACCATCACGTACCATAATCTGTGAGAGCGTATGGAGTGGAGAATCTGCCAGCAACTCAGGCAAAATGCCAACAATGGGCAGGCCTCTGTGTTTCGTGAGTGTTGGGGTGTGTGGACCTGGTTGCACTGAAATCTCCTGACACCATCATGAAATTATAGACATAAGTTTTTAAATCGACTATAGTCGTTTAAGCGGTCGTGGTCAACAAGCAACCATTGCCAAAGGTCGACTATGCGACGAAAGGACAGACAGTGTCGATAAAACAGTCAAAATTGGATCCCAGAGTCATTCGCACGCGACAACTGCTGCGTAATGCGCTCATTGCACTCATCAATGAAAAAGGGTTTGAGAACATTACGGTCAAAGAGATCACAGACCGCGCAACCCTGAATAAAGCGACCTTCTACCTGCATTACAGAGATAAAGAAGAACTCCTGGTCAAGAGCACGAATCAACTGATAGAAGAACTGACCGAGAATGTTGGTTCTCCAACAGTCGCCGCTACAGATTTTACGCCGTTGTTCATGACCCAATTGCTCACCATCGTGTTCCAGCATTTTGAGCGCAATGCAGATTTCTATGATGTCATTTTGAATCGCATTGGCACGCCCCCTGTCATTGCAGCAATCCAAAATCCACTTGAGCAGCTTGCCCTGCAGTGGTATCAACATTTGAGTAATCGTCAAACCATTCCGCTCGTTGAGATCGACTTGCTCCTGCGCTTTTTCAGTAGCGGGTGTATCGGATTGATTCAGCAATGGTTGCATCAGTCCCAAAGGCAGTCTGCTGAACATATGGCGGAGAGCTTTATTCACCTTATTGTGGGGGGAATCTATCACTCTGCCGGTTTGCCTCCACCTGACAAGACGGACGATCCGGGTTCGGTATGAGGGCATCGATGTACAGATGGTGAATGTGATCTCGATTGAGGGAGAGATCACGACCCGACTGCGGATTTACCCAGGACGACATCTGGTTGTCGCTGGGGTATGTGGAAAACCCACCCGATCCGCGCATCCCGGCAGATGGCTTACAGCCCCTGACCCTGCATCCCGACCAAGCCGCCGACCTCACCCTGATCTGTGCATGGAGCGGCGAACCCTTCGCGGCACTTGGGGTGGGGAGTTGGCGGTTTGCGTTGAGATTGGCAGATATTGTGGAGTGACGCTCCCCACACCTAAAGGCGGGGGCTTCTGAGCCACGCTCGCGGCAACCCGCTACGTTCTGGCTCACGGACACGTCCTGCCCGTTTGAGTATATTCAATGCTGCATTATGGTCTCGGTCTAAGCTAAGACCACATTCACATTCAACCCAACGATGTGCTAATGTTAGACCTTCAAATATTGCACCACAGTTTGAGCAGGATTTAGTAGTTCTCGCTGTGCTTCACGATACCAGCGCGGATTATGTACCTGTTCACCGTCGCTGGTGGTGATGAGCGCATTGATCCCTAGATCTATCCCGATCATGCGCCCGGCTGCTGGCAGCGGCACAGGGTCAGGGACTTCACAAGCCAAACTGACATACCAACGTCCTGCTTTACGGACGAGACGACAGGTCTTAATTTCGCCTTCTAGGGGTCTGTGCCAGCGAACCCGCAGCCGCCCCACACCGGAGATTTTCAAGCGGCGATCATCCACTTTGAAACCATTGCCGTACTGCTTGAAACCGATACTGTGCCAGCGTTTATGGCTTTTGAAACGCGGGTATCCGGGTTCTTCACCCGCTTTCACCCGCCGAAAGAACGCTTGAAAAGCGCGATCTAAATCTTCAATGGCAACCTGCAACACATGACTGTGAACCGTTTTTGACTGTGGGAAAGTCTTTTTGTACTGCTTTGCCAGCAGATACCCTTCGCGTTTGCCGATGCTTTTTTCTTCCAGTTCCCACGCCAGCTTGCGTTCTTCCAGTGCCATATTGTAGACATGACGCGACACATCCAACTGCAATTGCAGCGCCTTCTTCTGCGCTTTTGTTGGATAGAGTCGATACTGGAAAGTTCGGATTGCCATCTTTAGACGTTTTTCTGGTTCTCAAGATACTGCTTGATGATTGCCAACGGCGCACCGCCCACCGTCGCTACAAAATACGAATTTGTCCACAGCGTCGGCAAACGGCTGGTGAGCCAATCAAATTCTTGCCGTAGTATTCTGGAACTTCTGCCTTTGACACGTTTCACAAAACGATGTATCCCGAATTGAGGGTCTACTTCGCAAAGCATGTGTACGTGGTCTGGCATCACTTCTAGTTCAAGCACTTCACACTGCAATTCATTAGCAACCTCATGGATGATTTCTTTTAGTCGCACATCAACGCCATGAACAAGCACCTTGCGCCTGTATTTAGGTGTCCAGACGACATGGTATTTGCACGAATAGACAATGTTGTTGTTGCTTTTGAATGCGTGTTTATTTGCCATGAAAACATTATACAATATGAAACTATATAATGTCCAGCACCTTTCGCGCCCTACATCCCCATAGATCAATCTAGGGGCTTTGGGCGCACTTTTGGTAAATTGCAGCAGAAACCCCTGTGCAATTTGGACAAAAAAAACCCTGGCGCAATCTCTCACCAGGGGTTCGCATTCACGTTCGGAACTGCAACAAGCAATCAGCTACCGACGAAAAACCTCCTGGCAGAGTGCCGGGTACGGCGAAAACGACGTCGGGTAGTGGTACGTTTGCTAAACATGCCGCGAACTGTACCGCGCATTGCAGGTTCCGTCAAGCACTCACGGCAGATCAATATCACAAGTATCGGTGCGCGTTTCACATTGCCCAACCGAAACACCCGATTGCAACACCTCAAATGTATTTATGCCCTGCCAGAAGACCTCGTCAGGACGGGCGGCAACCCAGGCATGGCGGATTTCGCAAGCAACCGGGGGCGCTTGCCATTCGATCCCTAAAGGCCAGACCTGCAAACAATCCGCACGCGGCAGTTCAGTCAGCGGGCGAGAGAGCGCATCAGTTTCCCAACGTACCGCCGCGAATGTTCCGACACTGCTGCGAAATGACAGGTTGCTCACGTCCACGTTTCCACTGGAAGTATTTTGTAGGGTGATGCTGTTCTCGCTGATGAACAGGCGAATATCTGCCGATCCTGCCACCGTATCGATAATTGGCTCGGATTGTGAATTGATTGCACCGAAATTGCTCGAAAGAGAGACTTCGCAGCGTTCTTGCGCCACCACACAGCGCCCAATCACAATACCATTTCGTTCTACTGCGAAGGTTTGCACGTCCTGCCAGAAAGCACTGCTCTGCGGGATTGCAACCCAGGCATGGCGAAAACGGCATTCTTCCGGCTTCGGCAGCAAATCGTAGGAGAACGTCCATGCCTGCAAGCAGTCCCCCGCGCTGAAATCGTTCAAGGGCTGCGACAAAAATTCAGTTTCCCACTGTTCAATCGGCAGAGAACCCGCTTCACTGTTGAATACAATACCGCGTAAATCCAATGCTTCGCCAGACACATTCACCAGCGAAAAACTCTGGACATCATACAACAGGTGTAAATCTGGCAGTTGCTGACCAACCATCTCACTGGCATCATCCGTTGGAATCGGTGTGAGGTCATACTGCACCGGAACGGTCAGATTGATTTCACAGACTCCGGCAGCAACGGAACACACGCCGACTCGCTCAGTTCCATTGCGTACAACGAACGTCTCAGCATCATTCCAGAAGATCGCATCTCCGCTGACCATAATCCAGGCATGGCGAATCCGGCAATCCAGCGGCGGCGGAAGTTCCGTGATTTCCGGAGTCCAGGCCTGCAAACAATCACCATCTGTGAAGCCTGAAAGCGACTGCGTCAAAAATTCCGTATTCCAGCGCATCGCCGTCATCGAACCCGCTTCGCTCTCAAAAACCAGATTTGCCAGATTCAGCGGTTGCCCGGAAACATTCAGGAGCGTGAAGCTGTTCTCGTCATAGGTCAGGCGAATATCTGGCGGTAACGGTGTGGGCGATGGCGTACTGGTGGAGAGGCTGGCAGGGATAGGCGTATTTGTTGGCATAATTGGCGCAGCGGTATTTGTGGGCAAAGGAGCAATGATGGTCGCCGCGACAATATCTGTTGGGCGCAGGGTGGGCGTAGCAGATGGCAAAATTTGGGTTGGGCTTGCAGTCACCGTTGCGGTAGGCAGCGGTGTCTGTGTAGCAGGTGGTTGGGTGGAAACAGCCAGCACCAGTGTGAAGTAGTAGGTTCCGCTGCTAGATTGCGTGTAGGCAATCCCTGCTTCAGTATAGCGCGGGTTCAAGATGTTGGTGCGGTGAGGCGTGCTATCATACCATTGCTGAAAAGCAGCCTGTGCATCGGTATCCCCACGCGAAAGCACATTCTCCGCGCCTGATACAAGGATATATCCAGTATCCTGGATGCGCTCCCAGAACTGCGAGCCATCTGACCCCATGTGTGATAGGGTTTCGGTTGCTGCCATATCATCGCTGTGGCGCTGTGCCGCTTGTTGCAGCAGTGGATTCGCCACCAGTTCTGGAAGTCCCTCTTGCTGCCTTGCCCCGTTGATGGCATCGAGCAAGGCATTGCTCACATCATCTTGCGACTGCGTGACCAATAAGAACAAACTGCTAACGACAAGCATCACTGCGAATGATTGCCAGAACTTTCTCATAGAATGACCCTCATGCATCATCAGACCAAAGACCAAACATCACTCACAAGCGTAGCCGCAAACAATTTGCTTGTCGATTGAGGATTAGGCGGCTACAATGCGGCACAGGTTAGAGCAATTGGCTGACGGAGTAATGATTATGGCGCACATTGATATGAATACCGAGGCGGAACTACGCGAGAAACGCGACAAAAAGGCTGTTCCGCATTTGCAGCAGTACGCCCCTGTTTGGATCGTGAACGAAGAAGTGATGGCTGAAGAAGAAGCCGTGCAGTTCAACGTGCTCTTCATGCATCCACATGCCGGACAAAACAACAGCGCATCGTGGGTGAACCGTCGCTATCGTTACGATGCGTTCAATGACACGCTGTACCACAAGGGGCAAACCACCGTCGATGAAGATGATGCAGTGGATATGACGGCAGACACAGAACCGTATGTGACCGCCGATGCATCGGACATCGTGAATTCCTACGGCGGTTAGGTTTTGACTGTTTGTTTACGCTGTACCTGGGCAAAAATTACGAGTAAGCGATCAACAATTTTGCTCCACGCATATTCCTGGGCGACCTCTGCTGCACGTCGCCCCATTGACTTGCGTTTCTCCGGGTCGCTGAGTAAATCCGCAATGCTGGCTGCAATAGCCTGCGGTTCGCGCACTGGCACCAGGTAACCCGTTTCACCATCGCGCACCAGGTAGGCAAGCCCACCAACCCGCGACGCAATCACCGGTGTGCCGCTAGCCATCGCTTCCAGTGCTGCCATCCCAAACGACTCATAATCTGAGGGCATCAGCGCCGCCATTGCATTGGCATAAATCATCGGCAGTTGGTTCTGATCCCGTGCGCCCACGAAGCAAACCCGATCCGATACGCCCAGATTTTGCGCCAACTGCTGCAAAGTCATCATCTCAGTATCGCTGGTATCACGCGGATCGCCCCCGACGACCAAGAAACGCAAGTCTTCCAGCAGATGGGGATCGTTATTCTGCAAGATTGCCAGCGCATGCAGAATACTGTCCACCGCCTTCAGTCGCTCGATACGTCCCACAAAGAGCAAATAGGGGTTGTTACCAACGGGGCCAACATGCCGTAGATGAGAAGATTCATCTAACGGATGGAAACGCTCTACATTGACTCCTGGTGGGATGATTTCGATCTTGCGACGATCTGCTCGGTAGAGCCAGAGCATTTGCATATACTCAGCCGGGGTCGCCGCAACGAGCTTATCAGCCCAGCGCATCACTTCAGCTTCTGTTTGAATCCGCTGATCGGGCAAACTGGTTTCGTGGGTTAGAATGCGCTGCTTCATATGCCCCAGGGTATGGAACATCTGCACGAAAGGTGTTCCCCACGCCTCTTTTAACTTCTGCGCAACCCATCCACTGAGCCAATAGTGGCTGTAAACGAAGTCATAGCGACTGCCGTGCAGCATAGCAAAGGCCATCAACCGTGACGTAAATTCCGAGAGATGTGGGAAAATATCGTCCGGCGGCAGCGGCGCAACCGGGCCAGCCTCCAGGTAAATGACACGGATATTCGCACCCATACTGGTGTCAATCTTGGGTTCGTTGGCATCACTACGCCGCGTGAAAATATCTACCTGGATACCACGATTTGCGGCTTCCTGGGCAAATTCACGGATATATACATTCATACCACCCGTTTTCTTGCCACCCATCGGCGCAAGAGGGCTGGTATGCACGCTCAAAACTGCCAGACGCTGCAACGGCATGTTTCCTACTTTCAACTTCTATGGATCGCTTTCAGATTGAATACACGGGTATCTTGCCCACCCATGCGATATTTGTACTGTTCATCACCGCGCAAATAGTCGAAGACTTCGCGTCCCTGTTCAATTGCATGTTCGATGGTATAGGCCAGCAGCAAAATACCGGGACTCAGCGCTGTGGCTTTGTCCGGGTTCAGGCCGGAGTTGTAGACCATGATGTGATTGTTGTAATCGAAGTTCACATAGGCTGCGACAGGTTCATCAGCAACTTCGAGGAAGGCCAACTGCAACCAACCCGCGTCCGCTGCTGTTGGCACGATATTCTTGAAGAACGTCACATGTTGTTGATCTTGCAAGAAGGCGGCTTTTTCCGGGTGGCTGGCAGCCATCAGCTTGAGGAACTTCTCAATTTCTTCAGCCAGGTCGTGTTCTTCATTGACGATGTACCAATTCAGCGAATCTGCCTGTCCCTTTGCCATACGTAGTTTGCGCTGTAGATCTTTTCGCTGGCGCTTTTCCAGGCTGCTGATATACGCATCAAATGTGTCGGGCAATGGAACTACCGGACAAACTTCCTGAAGCTGTGTCGCCACCTGGAAGCCGCAGTTGCGCAATGCTTCCGGGAATAACGTCAGCGTCGGAGAAGATTCCGGGATGTTACACAGATCAATTGCATCAAATGAATCCTGCGTGTCATGAAGATGATTCGCCAGGGCGACATAGGCTTTTTCAAGATGATCTTTGTCAGCCACTACATCCAGGTAATCGGTCACGTCTTCACAACCGACGAAATGCAGTTTCCGCTTTCCTTCGCTGTCCGTTTCCAGGAAGAGAGAAGCAATCGCCATCAATTGCTGCGAATCATCTCGCAAGGCAATAATGCGCAAGTCTCCTGGGTGGTAGGCATCCCACCAATAGTTGTGCCATTCCCATGTGCTGAAGGGAGTGTCTGTCGCACTGCGTTTCAGTAATGGGTTCCATTCTTCGCGCAAGGTAGTGAATGCATCTGGCGATGTGTATTGCTCGATATTCACGGATAGACCTTTTCTATTACTCAGATAACTGAGTATGTTGGGTTAATCTGGTCAAGCATAATGGTAACAATAGTGCGTTAGGTGCGAATGAATAGAGTGCGTTATTCAACTCCGTCTTACGGGTTGAGCCAACAAGTTCATCAGGGACTCACCGGATTGTCGGAGTTGTTCGCCCAATCTTTCCATGAACCATCATACACACTGGCATTCACTACGCCGACTTGTTCCAGTGCCAGGAGTGCGAAACTCGCTGAAACCCCTGAATTGCAGTAGGTGACAATTCCAGAATAACTGAGGTCTAAGCCTGCTACCCGGAACGTCTCCCGCAAGTGTTCCGGTTCCAGCAAGCGTCCATCATCACGCAGCATCTGTTTGCGCGGTACATTGACCGAGCCAGGGATGCGCCCAGTGCGGCTGGCGCGGGATGCCTCCCCCGCGAATTCTTGCGGCGAACGTACATCAAGGAGCATCGGTTGGTGCTGACGAATTTCCTCCGCGGTGCTGTTCAACCCTGCATTCACACGCGGGGTGAACGTTGCAGACTCCGGCTGCGGGATAACGTCAGTCACAGGATGATTTTCGGCAAGCCATTTCTGCCAGCCACCATCCAGCACACGAACGGCATCATGCCCGTAATACCGCAGCGTCCACCACATCCGCGCAGCGAACATCCCCTGCGCATCGTCATAGGCGACAACTAACGTATCATCCCCAATGCCTCGCTCAGACATTAGTGCAGCATAACGCTCTGGGTTGGCAATGTCATACGACGGCGAACCCGGTTCTACGATGTCCGTCGTCCAGTCAACAAATACTGCACCAGGTATATGCGAGGTCAGGTAGTCATCACGATGACTGTAATAATGCGGCGGCGGTTCTGTTGCAGGTAGCACCTTGCCGCGAATATCAACAATGCGCAGCTTCTCGTCTTGCAGATGTTCTGCCAGCCATTCTGTTGTCACGAGCCACTTGCTCATGCATCACTCCGGTTTGGTAAATGAGTTCAACTTGCGTGCCCGCTGCCCATCGCGCTCCCCCCAGATGACTTTATCCGTGAGGATACGTACAGTCATGTCATCCTGAATCGTGATCTGGCAGGAGAGGCGCGGGTAGCCAAACCGTGAAGCTAACCGATCATGCCAATGTTCCGGCTTCGGTTCTGCTTCTTCAATCCACACCCCACACGTTGCACACAATCCACGCCCACCACAATTGGCAATTTTCGTGAAGCTAGTGTAAGGGGAGAAACCGTGCGCCAGCAGCACTTCGCGCAGATTAGCGCCTGGTTGTACGGCGATATTTTGCTGTCGATCATCCTGGATGATAGTCAACGTCGGCATCATGCGCGGATCACCCTTATGATTAGATAAGCACTTTTATAACGTTTGCAGTGGAGCCACAACCACCACTGCGAAAGACGCTATACTAGCTAGTGTAAGTTGCCCTGCAAAACAAAACCATAAGAGTTGTCGAAGAATAGGTGTGTTATGTTACTGCCTCTCTTTCCGCTGAACCTCGTATTGTTCCCAGGTATGCCACAGCGGTTACACATTTTTGAAGACCGTTATCAACTGATGATCCGTGACTGCCTCGATAAGAAGCAGCCGTTCGGCATTGTGTTAATTGCAGAAGGTCGCGCAGAATTGGGTCCTCTGGCGACACCGTATATGGTTGGTACCACAGCGCAGATTATTGAAGTGCAAGAACTACCCTTCGGGCGCATGAACATCCTCACAATTGGGCAAGAGCGCTTCCGCATCCGGGAGATGCACCACAACATGCCCTATCTGGTTGGCGATGTGGACTTCATCCCGTTGCGCAACGTTGGCTCCAACCGTGATGAATTACGGGACAATGGGCGGCGCTTACGCATTTTGCTGGAACGGTATCTGAATCTGCTCGCGCAAGCTGGAAGCATTGATTTTGACAAAGCACAAGTACCCCGTGAGCCGGATACGCTGGCACACCTCGCGGCAGGCGTTGTGCAAATTGAAAGTGAACAGAAGCAAACCCTGCTCGAATCTGAGAACATGGAGCAGTATCTGCGTGAACTTGTTCTGCTCTACCGCCGCGAAATCGCGCTGCTGAACGTCATTCTCTCACCGCCACAATTTGAAGAAATGGATGACATTCCCTTCTCACAGAATTGAGACAACCCTTTCAGCGTTTGCGCGGCGGCAGCGGAAAGAAGGCCGATGTGCGTTCAATGTAGGCTTGGTACTGGGGCTTGCGCTTCTTCAAAGATTGTTCGAGCAGCGCAACCCCAGAAATTCGCATGAGCAAGAAAGTCATCAACAGCGGGCTAAGAATTGCCCACCACGCACCAGCCGCCAACGCAAGCATGTAAAACCCCCACCACTGCACCGCATCACCGAAATAATTTGGGTGCCGTGTGTAGCGCCAGAGTCCAGTATCCAGCACTTTACCAGAATTATTCGGATTAGCTTTGAAGCGTGTAAGCTGGTAATCTCCGACAGCTTCAAAGAAGAACCCAATGCCCCAAATGATTACTCCTGCAACATCTAACCAGATTATTTGCGCCGGCTGTGAGGAAAACTGAGCAGCGAGCAGCGGCAACGAAACAATCCACAGCAGCACGCCTTGCAACAAATACACCTGGAAATAGCTGCGCCACCACCAATTCTCGCCATGCTCGCGCCGCCAATTGCGATAGCGAAAATCCTCCCCTTTACCCAGGTTGCGTCGTGCAAGATGAATCGTCAAGCGTAATCCCCAAATCGCCACAAGAGTCAACGTCAGCAACTGTCGCCCTACATAGCCATCAGTGAGCAAGAAATACACCAGGGCTGCAATCACGAAACCGCTGCCCCAGAAAATATCAACAATGCTGGAATCCCGAATCCGCAGACTGAGCAACCACAAGGCAGTAAGACAGCCCCATACAACCGCAAAACCAGTGAGATAAATTCCCCAAAAAGACATTTTTCAACTCCGAGAATTGAACTTTTTTTGTGTTGCTAACAAAGTACCCGTTATGCTCCATTCTGGCCTGCTTGTTGGTTATTTTGCATGAGTTGTGCGTCAGGCAAAACCACGCTAGTGGCGGGATATTTCTGGGTATTCAGTGAGGGATAGTCGCATTGACACCCCCCTAAACTATGTTATGATTTGGCGCGGTATCGTATCGGTATAGTTTGCACCAACGGCACAATCTCTGTGTCCTAGACTCGATAAGGCTCCGCTCCATGCGCGAAATCTGGGAAATTATCTGGCATCGCTTCAATGTCATCCTTTCCGTCGTAGGGGATGCCAATGCGCGTGTTATCTCCCTGCTCTTCTACTTCACCATACTGGTGCCATTCGGCATCGGCGCTTCCCTGCTCACTGACCCCTTGCGGCAGAAAAAGACTGCGAACAACTCGCCTGCCGGAATGGACTGGCTTGAGCGTGAACCCGTCCCCCATGATCTAGACTCAGCGAAGCGACAGGGGTAATTCAGATTATGTATATACTGGGCATTTCCGCCTTCTATCACGATTCGGCTGCGGCACTCATCCAGGATGGGCATATTGTGGCCGCTTCTATGGAAGAACGTTTCTCTCGCCAAAAGCACGACAATGGCTTCCCGACGTTAGCAGTGCAATTCTGCCTCGAAACTGCAGGCATCACGGCTGATGATCTGGATTATGTAGTCTTCTACGAGAAGCCTCTCGTCAAATTTGAACGCATCTTGCTGACGACCCTGAACACCTTTCCCAAGTCCTGGGATGTCTGGCGCGATGCCATGATCAACTGGATGGGTGAAAAGCTATGGGTGAAGACGGCGATTCAGAATGAAGTCGGCGTGAGCTACGACAAAATCCTCTTCGCTGACCATCACATGAGCCATGCAGCCAGTGCATTCTTCGCCAGCCCCTTCAAGGATGCAGCAGTGCTAACGGTGGATGGTGTGGGTGAATGGACAACAACAACACTCGGCACAGCCACCAGCTACTATGAAGGTGAAACCGGCAGCAACGAAATCAATCTATTTGCGGAGCAGCGCTTCCCGCACAGCATCGGCTTGTTATATTCGACCTTCACAGCGTGGCTGGGTTTCCGCGTCAATAATGGCGAATACAAAGTCATGGGGATGACCCCCTACGGGGAACCCAATTATATCGACAAAATTCATAAAGTGGTGAATGTGGATTATAGTTCCGGTGCGTACAGCCTGAACATGGAATACTTCGATTATCACCACTCCACGCAGCGCAGCTACAGCCAGAAGTTCCTGGATCTATTCGGCGAAAAGCGCGTCGGGGATGATGACTTCTTCACCATGAAGACCAACCCCGAACGCTCCGCAGAACGCCAAGCCATGGAGCGTAATCAGTATTATGCGGATGTAGCTGCCAGCATTCAGCGCGTCACGGAAGATATGCTGATTTCGATTTGTAAGCATCTGTATGAAAAGACCGGGCAGAAGAAATTGGTCATGGCAGGTGGTGTTGCGCTCAATACCAAGGCCAATTGGCGCTTGCTCAATGAAACACCGTTTGAAGAAATCTTCATCCAGCCCGCAGCCGGGGATGATGGCGGCGCTCTTGGGGCAGCACTGTGGGCATACCACATGGTAGAAGGCAAGCCGCGTGTCCGTAACTGCATGCCCCATGCTTACTGGGGCAAGGAATACAGCGATGCCGAATGCCGCGCCTTCCTGGATGAACGCGGAATCCCCTATGAGTCATTTGAAGACAAACCGGATAAGCTGATCGAAGTTCTGGTCGATGAAATGGCAAATCACCAGAAAGTCGTCGGGCTGCATCAGGGTCGTTTTGAGTGGGGGCCGCGTGCGCTCGGCAATCGCAGCATCCTGGCTGATCCACGCAGCGCAGAAATGAAGGATGTTGTCAACACGAAGATCAAATTCCGCGAACCCTTCCGCCCCTTCGCCCCGGTGATCCTGCGCGAACGTGCGCCGGAATATTTCGACTACCCGGAAGTGGCGAACCACGAATCACCACGCTATATGCTGATGGTCGCGCCATTCAAGGAAGAAGTAGCGGATCGCGTGCAGGCGGTTAACCATGAGGGAACCGGGCGTTTGCAGGCCATTGATAAGGAAACCAATCCCCGCTACTATGGCATCGTACAGCAATTTGGCGAGGCGACTGGTGTTCCCGTTGTGTTGAACACATCGTTCAATCTACGTGGCGAACCTATTGTAAACACGCCTCGTGAAGCCTTTAACACCTTCAATAACAGCGACATTGATCTTCTGGCACTCGGATCATTCCTAGTTCGGAAGCCATTATAACGTTCGACAACAAAGCCTGAGGAGAATAGGCATATGCCCGCAACTGAAAAACCAAAGAACAGCAATGGTGTTACCGATTTCTTCATGCGCCTGGGCATTCTGGGTGAACTGCTGGCGTTCTTGTGGAGCCGCAAGCTCTACTGGCTGATCCCAATGGTGATTACTCTGCTGCTGTTTGCCGTGATTATCATCCTGGGTAATACGGGTGTCGGCAGCATCTTCATCTATTCGTTGATCTAGCATTATTCGTAGAGACGCAATAATCGGTGTGCCTCATAGATTATGTGGCATGTTGTAGGGGCATGATATACGATGCCCCTACGGTGACAGAAATCTTCACATTCCCGAATAATTGCGCGACTAACCAGTCATCATCCGAAATACATTGAGGATTTCTATGAACGGCGATGCAATCGCAGTATCAATCCTGGTGATTTTTGGCATCGTTGCCGGGTATTTCGTTGCACGTACTGCAAACAATCATGAAGAAATACAAGGCGGTGCAATTGCTCAGGTGAGCAATTACCTGGCTTCTGCCCTCTTGGTTGCGATGGCTCCCACAGTTCTCTGCGCAGTGCTGGTCATCCACCCAACTTTCATTTTTGGCTCTACCATACTGAGTGCGATTTTCATTGCGCTGGTGTTGGTTGGCACTGCATTGGTTCTGCTGCTACCCTACGCGCTGACTGAAAAACCCCACATTGACCGTAAGCACCAGCAAGAAGACCAGGGTTGGACACGCGAAGACGCGGAAACTTCTGGTTTGTGAGGATTTGGGTGGGCAATCAAACGCCCATCCCACATACACTTACGCAGTGACAGGTTCAGTCTCTCGCTCATCGACGGATTTTGCCTCGTCCAGGATTAGCTGCACTGAGCGATCATAGAAGATATACTCCCCTACCCAGTTCAAGAAAACCTGGAAGCGGTTGCGCATCCCCATCAACGTAATGAGATGCAGCCCCAACCAGGCAATCCATGCCAGGAAACCCGTCAGCGGAATACGATTGAATACCCACGCTACAGCACGCGAACGCCCAATGGTCGCCATGATCCCGCGATCAAAATAACGGAAATCTTCCAGTGCCTCCCCGCGAATTTGATGCATGATATTCTTCGCTACATAGTCCGCTTGCTGCTGCGCAACCGGGATCAAGGCCGGGTAGGGTTCATCACGATCTGCATAAGCCAGGTAGGAAATATCCCCTGCTGCGTAGATGTTCTCTCGCCCAATGACCTGCATCGTGGTTCGTACCGGGATTTTGCCACCCTTCGCCAATTCCACATCCAACTGCTTGACCAGCGGCGTACCCTGAATCCCTGTTGCCCAGATCACTGTGTGAGTTGGGATTTCCTCTCCGCCCTTTAGCCGAACGAAATCCCTACCCACTTCTTCAACAAAAGCCCCGGTCTTCACTTCCACCCCCAGTGACTCTAGCTGTTTCCTGGCAGAGTCCTGGAGGTTGCCCGGGTAGGGCAGCAGGATGTTATCTAGCGCTTCCAGCAAAATCACGCGGGCAACCATGTTATCGTCTTTGTCGTACTGCTCATCAACAATGCGGTTATACAATTCGTGCAGCGAACCCGCTGTTTCCAAACCAGTTGGCCCTCCACCTACCACAACAAAAGTCATCAATTCTTCGCGCTTGGCATCATCCTCCGTCCAGGCAGCCACCTCGAATAAACGCAGCACATGATGGCGCAGCTTCAGCGCATCGTTCATATCACGCAGCCCAAAGGCATTACGCTCAATTTCTTCCTTCCCGAAGAAATTCGTCTCACTGCCCACGGCGACAAAGAGATAGTCATAGGCTTGCTGGCGTGTACCATTTCCATCTGTCTGAACGTTGACCATCTGGCCTGTGTAATCAATCTCTGTCACAGTGCCGAGCAGGAAGCGAACATTCTGCTGGCCTTCGAAGATCTCACGCACAGGGTAGGAAACTGCACTCGGGTCAAGAGCGCAGGTTGCCACCTGATACAATAGTGGCGTAAATGTGTGATAGTTATTCCGGTCAATCAGGATGATTTCAACAGCTTCTTTTGACAGCCGCCGCGCCACGCGAATCCCGGCAAATCCAGCTCCGATGATGACAACTCGCGGCCTCGGTGTTATTGCTTGCATGATGCCCCTCCTCAAAACAAGCACTGTTTTCCAATTCATACACAGTATAGGTTAATTTGTGAAGAATGTCACAAATGATCGTGAAATTTTTCACAACTACTCATAAACATCATTTCGAGCCTACCGCTGTAACCACACCGTTAGACTGGGTATAATCCCGCCCATTATTCAGCCATGGTCACAGGAGCAATACATGCCAAGAGCATTACTCAGTGTTTCGGACAAAAGCGGTATTCTGGAATTTGCCAGAGAATTACATCAAATGGGCTGGGAAGTAGTCGCCAGTGGTGGCACTGCACGTCTGCTGACCGAGAACGGATTACCCGTCACCCCGGTAGAACAGCTAACCGGATTACCAGAAATGCTCGGTGGACGTGTGAAAACACTGCATCCGGCGATCCATGCGGGGATTCTGGTGCGGGATAAATCTTCCGACATGGAAGAATTGGCACAGCATGGGTATGCGCCGATTAATATGGTGGTCTGCAATCTATATCCATTTTCGGAAACCATCGCACAAGGCAGTACAACACTGCAAGATGCGCTGGAACAGATTGACATCGGCGGTGTGACTTTACTGCGGGCTGCGGCGAAGAATTTTTTCCGTGTGACTGTCATCTGCAATCCAGCAGATTACGCGCCGATTCTGGCATCCTTGCGAGCTTCCGGTGCGATAGATTTTGTGATGCGACGCAAGCTAGCGGTGAAGGCATTCGCCCACACCCGCGATTATGACACCGCCATTCATGGGTATCTCGCGCAGGATGTCATGGAACAACAAGAAGACGATGGCAAAAGCGCACTTCCGCAGCATATCGTCTTCACCGGGCATGGGGATGAACCGCTGCGCTACGGCGAAAATCCACACCAACAAGCCATGTTCTACAGCACAAACACCTCATCGAATGTCTTAGGGGCAACGCTGCATGGTGGTAAACAGCTTTCGTATAACAATATCCTGGATGTGGATGCCGCATGGCGTGCGGTCAGCAGCTTTGAACAGCCAACAGTCGTCATTGTGAAACACCTGACTCCCACCGGGATTGCCAGCGCAGATACGATCACAGAAGCCTATCCGCTTGCATTAGCATCCGATCCTGTATCGGCCTTTGGTGGCATCATTGCAGTAAACCGTGAGGTGACTGCACCATTCGTAAATGGACTGGAGTCGTTGTTTCTAGAGGCATTGGTTGCTCCCAGTTTCACGCCGGAAGCGCTGGAGCGTTTGCAGCAAACTCGCAAGAACTGCCGAGTTCTGCAAATGCCGCACAAATATGATCTCAATGCGCTTGATGTCCGCAGCGTACATCAAGGGTTACTCGTGCAAAGAATCGATGGCGGTGACCCGGAAGGCACTATCTTGAAAACTGCCACCGAACGCGCCCCCTCCCCCGAAGAGTTAGCGGCGCTGGAGTTTGCCTGGAAAGTAGTGCAGCATGTGAAATCAAACGCCATCGTGCTGGCAAAACAGAATCGCACTGTGGGTGTGGGTGGCGGATTGCCGAGCCGGGTGGATGCGGCTGAACTAGCTGTGAAAAAAGCTGGTGACGAAGCACATGGCGCAGTTCTCGCATCCGATGCCTTTTTCCCGTTCGCAGATGGTATTCAGGCGGCAATTGATGCTGGCGTAACTGCCGTAATTCAACCGGGTGGCTCCATTCGTGATAAAGAAGTTGTTGACGCAGCGAACGCAGCCGGGATTGCCATGGTCTTCACAGGAGTGCGCCACTTCCGTCATTAATCTCATCCTCACACAATCTGCACTAGAAAAGCAGCCCTTGCTCCGACAATGTGATGGAGAGGGGCTTTTTAATCTAACTTACGTTAAATTAAGATTTCAGCATCACAAACAAATTGCACACTTTGTGCAAAACGCCGCAATTACTTTTCGCCGCCCTGTGGTACAACCATGACTTTTATCCCGATTACACTGTCATCAACGTAAGGATTTCCACACTGGAGGGGTGAGGCCGGGCGAGATGCCTCAACTGGTGATCGTCACAATCACCGGTACAAGTTTGAACACGCCAAATGCCACAACACCCGCCTCATCCGTCCCTCCAGGGAACTTCGCAAACTTATTGAAAGATCGAATTACGACTGCTTCCCGTCAGCATAGTTCTGACAGCGGAGGAAGGATTCATATGACAGATCAAGCCGAAGCCAACATTGAAATAAAAGCCAATGTGCCAGAAGCATTTCAAGAGATTCTCACACCAGAGGCATTGGCATTCGTCGCCAAATTGACTCGTGCCTTCCGGGAGCGCCGCAATGAACTGCTGGAAGCTCGCGCCGAACGTCAGAAGCGCTTGGACGCTGGCGAAATGCCGGACTTCCTGCCGGAAACGGCTGAAATCCGCGAGAGCGATTGGAAGGTCGCGCCCGTGCCGGAAGATTTGCAGGATCGTCGGGTGGAGATCACAGGCCCCACAGATCGCAAGATGGTGATTAACGCACTCAACAGCGGCGCGTCGGTCTTCATGGCGGATTTTGAAGATGCCAATGCACCGACCTGGGAAAACATGGTCGATGGTCAGATCAACATGCGTGACGCTGTGCGTCGTACCATCACCCACACCAACCCTGACAATGGCAAATTCTACGAATTGAATGAACAAACCGCTGTCTTATTGGTACGTCCGCGAGGCTGGCATCTGGATGAAGCCCATATGCTGGTTGATGGCGAACCCGTTCCCGGCGGCATTTTCGACTTCGGTCTGTACTTCTTCCACAATGCACAAGCCACTCTGGATCATGGCACGGGGCCGTATTTCTATCTGCCCAAATTGGAAAGCCACCTGGAAGCCCGCCTGTGGAATGATATTTTCAACATGGCACAGGACGAACTCGGCATCCCACGTGGGACAATCAAAGCAACGGTACTGCTGGAAAATATTCTCGCCAGTTTTGAGATGCACGAAATCCTCTGGGAACTGCGCGATCACAGCGCTGGGCTGAACTGCGGACGATGGGATTACATCTTCAGCTACATCAAGAAATTCCGTAAGCACGAACGTTTCTTATTGCCAGATCGTTCTCAGGTGACAATGACTGTTGGCTTCATGCGAGCCTATTCCCTGCTGGTGATTAAGACCTGCCATCAGCGCGGCGCTCATGCGATGGGCGGTATGGCGGCACAGATTCCGATCAAGGGCGATGAAGCTGCCAACGAAGAAGCCTTCGCCAAAGTACGCGCCGACAAAGAACGCGAAGCGAAAGATGGGCATGATGGCACCTGGGTAGCACATCCGGGGCTGGTCGCCGTGGCGAAAGAAACATTCGATAAATACATGCCGCAACCGAACCAGGTAAACGAAACATTGCGCGAAGATGTCAGCGTGAGCGCCGCAGACTTAATCCAGCCAGTGGGCGGCACCATTACGGAACACGGCCTGCGCTGGAATCTGAAAGTCGGCATTCAGTACCTGGAAGCATGGCTTGGTGGCAACGGCTGTGTACCGCTGTATTACCTGATGGAAGATGCGGCAACCGCAGAGATCAGCCGTACTCAGGTCTGGCAATGGCTGCACCACCGCGCAAAATTGGACGACGGGCGCGAGATTTCGCCCGCCCTCTATAACCAGATGCTGGAAGAAGAAATGGATGCAATCCGCGAAGAAGTTGGCAGCGATCGCTTTGATAGCGGCAAGTTCCAACTTGCGGCGCAGCTATTTGACGAAATGATCCGCAGTGATGAATTCACCGACTTCCTGACCTTACCGGCATACGAATACATCAAGTGAAGATAGGGCAAGCCAGAAAACTTTTACCCTCAAGGAGCAAGAGATATGATGAGCGAAGCACAAAGAATTCAACAAGATTGGGATAGTAATGAACGCTGGCAGGGCATCAGCCGTCCCTACAGCCCGGATGATGTCTTGCGTTTGCGCGGCAGCCTGCACATCGAACACACCCTGGCGCGGGTTGGTGCAGAACGTCTGTGGCACCTGCTGAAGACCGAAGACTACGTGAATGCTCTCGGCGCTCTGACAGGTAACCAGGCTGTGCAGCAAGTGGATGCTGGCCTGAAGGCCATTTACATCAGCGGTTGGCAGACGGCAGCGGATGCCAATATTGCTGGCGAAATGTACCCCGACCAGAGCCTGTACCCGGCGCACAGTGTGCCGGAATTGGTGAAGCGCATCAATAAGGCGCTGATGCGTGCCGACCAGATCCAGCATATGAATGGCGGCGGTGATGCCTACTACTTTGCACCGATGGTTGCCGATGCAGAAGCTGGTTTCGGCGGAAACCTGAACACATTTGAATTAACAAAATGGATGATTGAAGCAGGTGTCGCAGGCATCCACTACGAAGATCAGCTTTCCAGCGCCAAGAAATGCGGTCACCTGGGCGGTAAGGTGCTGGTTCCCACGCAAGAAGCCATCAACAAACTGGTTGCTGCACGTTTGGCAAGCGATGTCATGGGCGTGCCAACCCTCCTGATTGCTCGCACCGATGCGGAAGCTGCGACATTAATTACCAGTGACATCGACGAACGGGATCGCCGCTTCATCCGCGACGAACCGCGCACCTCTGAAGGTTTCTTCGCTGTGGATAATGGCCTGGAAGCAGCAGTTGCTCGTGGCCTGGCCTATGCGCCGTATGTGGATATGGTCTGGTGCGAAACCAAGCACCCTGATTTGGATGAAGCACGCGCCTTCGCGGAAGCCATCCACAAAGAATATCCGGGCAAGATGCTGATGTACAACTGCTCGCCCTCCTTCAATTGGAGTCGTCACCTGGATGCGACAACCATCAGCATTTTCCAGCGTGAACTCGGTGCAATGGGCTACAAGTTCCAGTTCATCACCCTGGCAGGTTTCCATGCACTAAACCTCAGTATGTACGAACTAGCACGCGAATACCGTGACCAGGGCATGACTGCCTACACCAAGCTGCAAGACCGTGAATTTGAATTGGAAAAAGAATCCGGTTACCGCGCTGTGAAGCATCAATCCTTCGTGGGAACAGGTTACTTCGATGACGTTCAAATGGTTGTGACCAGCGGTAACGTCTCGACCAAGGCGCTGGAAGGCTCGACAGAAACGGAACAATTCTAATTTATTCCCGGTTACCTCGTGATCTCCTCGCAAGAGCGGCCTGCTGATATTGGTAGGCCGCTTTTGTTTCTGAGAATGGGTTTTGACAATGGTCGCTCTGCATCTTGATTCGGCTTCATGGATTTGCTATAGTTCATTAAGCATGCCACCGTAGCTCAATTGGCAGAGCATACGCTTCGTAAGCGTGAGGTTGTGGGTTCAAGTCCCACCGGTGGCTCTCCTGCAACGATGCCCGCAATGACGGGCTTTTTATTTGCTTGCTGGTATACGTCACATCAACAAGCGAGAGACATCTATGGATTCTTCGGAAATACACGCCGTTACCATTGGTGTAGCTGGTGGCACAGGCTCCGGCAAGACAACTGTCTCTAACCAATTATTGGAACGGGTTGGTAGCCAGCACATCGCCTATCTACCCCACGATGCCTACTACAAAGACCTCACCACCCTCACATCGGAAGAACGCGCTCGCATCAACTTCGACCATCCCGACTCGCTCGATACCGCATTACTCGTTGAGCATGTGAAACAACTCCAGCAATATCATTCGGTTGAAATCCCGGTGTACGATTTCACCCGACATGAGCGCAAGTCGGAAACGATTCACGTCGAAGCACAGCCGATTATTCTGGTAGAAGGTATCCTGATATTCGCAGAGCCGGAACTGCGCAGCCTGTTTGACATCAAGATTTATGTTGATACTGACGCGGATATTCGCTTCATTCGTCGCCTGAAGCGGGACATTGACGAGCGCGGACGCACAGCCGATTCCGTCATTCAGCAGTATCTGCAAACCGTGCGCCCCATGCATCTAAAATTCGTAGAACCCAGCAAGCGCTATGCGGATGTCATCGTGCCAGAAGGGGGCTTCAACTGGGTTGCGATTGATATGATTGCGGATCGAATTCGCAATATGATGTCCTCGCAGGAAATGGATGAGAACAGCTAGAATATCCATACCTAGTCCGTGCAATGGATTGACGAACCTTCCTGAACCGACTATACTGCTTCGCAAGATAAAAACCACATAGTAAAAACTGCGATTGGGAGTAGTACGCGCATTCCCCCACGTCAGAGAGTGCAGGTCGATAGGCTGAGAGCCTGCTCGTGAACAGTGTGCCGAAGTCGCCCAGGAGTTGCCCGGAAGAACGCGCAGCCGCGCCAGTAGAACCGGGACGGGAACGCCCGTCACAGCGTCAATCAAGCGCAGCCGAAATATCAATCGGCTGAAGCAAGGTGGTACCGCGAGATAACCCCTCGTCCTTGCATGAAGTTCATGCATCTGGGCGAGGGGTTTTTTGATGTTTAGCACAAGGAGAACAACACCGATTGGATAACGATACCAACGCATTTTACGACGCAATCGCAGAATATTATCCGCTGTTCTATAAAGATTGGGAGACGCAGCTCCAGCGCGAAGGTCTCAGCCTGCGTTCGATCTTTCGGGGGCGCGATGTGCAATCTGTATTGGTGACGGCTGCCGGAGTCGGGACGCAGGCCGTTCCCCTGGCGGAGTTGGGCTACCAGGTTACCGCTACTGATCCCAGCGCGGGGATGCTGCGCAAAGCGATGCAAACCGCTGATGGTCGTGGCGTATTGGAACAAATTCGCTTCGAGCGTAGTAGCTTCGCAGAACTGCCGGAGAACGTCGGTGGTCAATATGATGCCATCGTCTGCAAAGGGAATGCCCTGCCCCACCTGCTGACGGACGATGACATCGAAACCGCCCTGCTAACCTTCCTGGAGATGCTAAATCCTGGCGGGACGCTGGTCATCGGGATGCGCGATTTCGACTATTTCATCCAGCATCGCCCGCGTTTCCTGCCAGGGTTCGACCATGTCGATGATGAGGACAATGAATTCATCACCTTTGAAATCTGGGAATGGGAAGATGGCCCCCCGGTGATTGCCACCCAGAACTTATACATGGTGAAAGGGCATCCCAAACACCTGAACGCCATCAAACGCTCGGTGAAGTTCCGCCCGCTGTCGGTGGATGAGGTCAAAGTTGTACTGCTGGAACTGGGTTACGAGGATTTCCAGGAATACCCAGATCGTTGGGAACAAGTGGTTTACGTGCGCAAGCCGAAGTGATTACACAATGAGGAGAGCAGGATGACACAAGCGATGCAGAAAGAGATGCCCGCTAATTTCGATTTTGCAGAGGCGGAAGAACGCCTTTACGAATGGTGGGAGAGTAATGGGTACTTTAAGCCGGAAATTGCCGGGGAAGATGCGGAACCATTCGTGATTTCCATGCCACCACCGAACGTCACCGGGGCGCTGCACCTCGGTCACGCTATGTATACCATTGAAGACTTGATGATCCGCTATGAGCGTATGCGTGGGAAAGCAGCGCTCTGGCTTCCTGGGACGGATCACGCTGGGATTGCAACACAGCTTCAGGTGGAAAAGCTGCTGCAAAGCGAAGGCACTTCCCGCCTGGAAGTTGGGCGAGAAGAATTCTTGCATCGTACCTGGCAGTGGAAAGAAGAAAAAGGTGGACGCATCACCGAGCAAATTCGGCGGCTGGGTTTTAGCTGTGATTGGGATCGCCTGCGCTTCACAATGGACGAACGGCTCTCAGAGGCCGTGCAGCACGTCTTCGTTCAACTGTGGGAACAGGGGCTGGTCTATCGTGGGCCGCGCCTTGTGAACTGGTCGCCAGGATTGCAGACGGCTGTTAGTGACCTGGAAGTGGAAACCAACGAAGAAACAGTGAAGCTGTATTTCTTCAAGTATCCGGTTCAAGGCGGCGGTTTCCTACCTGTGGCAACCACTCGCCCGGAAACGATCCTGGGCGATACGGCTGTGGCGGTGAACCCGGACGATGAGCGCTACAAGGAATACATCGGCAAGAAGGCACTGGTGCCGATCTTGAACCGCGAAATTCCCATCATTGCTGATGAATACGTGGATATGGAATTTGGCACGGGTGCGCTGAAGGTGACACCGGGGCATGATTTCAACGACTTTGCATTGAGCGAAACACATGGCCTGCAAATCATCAACATCATGAATAAAGATGCCACACTCAATAGCAATGCGGGGCCATATGCAGGCATGGATCGTTTTGCAGCCCGCAAAAAGCTCTGGGAAGATATGGAAGCGGCAGACCTTACGATCAAGTCGCAGGATTACACCACGCGCATCCCCCGCAGTCAGCGCGGTGGTGAAGTCATTGAACCACTCATCAGCACGCAATGGTTCGTCAAAATGGATGACATCGCGGCAAAAGCGCTCAAAGCTGTGCGTGATGGTGAAATCAAGATTGTGCCGGAACGCTTCACGAAGGTCTATTACCACTGGTTGGAAAATATTCAGGATTGGTGCGTGAGCCGCCAATTGTGGTGGGGGCATCGCATCCCGGCATGGTATCGGGAAAAGGATGGCGACCCCGAAGGCGAAGTCTACGTCGGTACAACCCCGCCAGAAGGCAATGGCTGGATACCCGAAGAAGACGTGCTGGATACCTGGTTCAGCAGCGGCCTCTGGCCTTTCAGTACATTGGGCTGGCCTGATGAAGATTCGGCAGACTATCAGCGTTTTTACCCGACAGATGTGCTGGAAACCGGGCATGATATTCTGTTCTTCTGGGTGGCACGTATGATTATGATGGGCATGTGGTTCACGGATAAGCCCCCCTTCCATACTGTGTATTTGCATGGATTGGTGCGCGACAAAGATGGACGCAAATTCAGCAAGACCATCGGCAACGTGATTGATCCGCTGGATGTGGTGGCAGAATACGGCACAGACCCGCTGCGTTTCACGTTGATTACGGGCGGCACACCGGGTAATGATGTCAATCTGGATTTGGAGCGCGTGGCTTATAACTACCGCTTCATCAATAAAATCTGGAATATCACCAAGCTCATCAACATGAACCTGGATGGCGAGCTTGCCCCCGGTGTTCCCACAGCAGATCAGCTCGATCTGCCTGCGAAATGGATCATGAGCCGCGTGAATATACTGATTACCAACGTCCAGAAGTTGTTCGATCTGTATCAATACGGCGAGGCAGGCAACCAAATTTTATCCTTCATGTGGGATGAATTCGCGCCCTGGTATCTGGAAATTGCCAAGCATCCGCTGTACAACGGCACAGAAGAAGAGAAAAACAGCGCACGCCGCGTGATGGTTCACGTTCTGGATACGTGCTTGCGACTCCTCCATCCCTTCATGCCCTACATGACGGAAGAAGCCTGGAAGTATATTCCACACGAAGGAGAAGCGCTCATCATTGCGCAGTGGCCTGAAGCCAATGCAGCCTACATTGACGAACAAGCGGAAACACAGATGAACAACTTGTTCGAGATGGTTCGCGCAATCCGCGAAGTGCGCACCGAATACAACGTGGAACCGGGTAAACGCATTCAGGCGATTGTCGCACCTGGAAGCCAGCGCGATACACTGAGCGAATACAGCTATGTTTTCGCACGGCTCTGCAATGTGGAGCAAACGGAATTGATCGCAGATGATGCTGCCGCGCCAGAAAACAGCGCATCAACCGTGATTGCAGATACGACAATTTATCTGCCGCTGGAAGGAATGCTGGATATTGCCAAAGAATGCGAACGCTTGCGCAAAGAACTGGCAGATAACGCTGCGAATATCCAGCGCGTTCAAGGAAAACTCAGCAATGAGAACTTCGTCAGCAAAGCCCCGGAACAAGTTGTTCAGCGTGAACGGGATCATCTGGCGGAATATGAGGCAGAAGCACAGAAGATTCAGGAATTGCTGGATAGTTTGTGCGGATAGCAGGTAAGAAGGCAAAGTCCCCTGGTCACTTGAACAGGGGATTTTTTCATTCATGGGACTCTAAAATGCTGGCTCAGGAAGTCGCGTCGCTGTTCGCCCGAATCTTGAAATAGAGATCACGCCCGGCTTTTTGCGCCGCCCGCCGCACTTCCTCGTCCGGGTCGTTGTCGTAGACTTCTTTCAGAGCTTCCAAAGCATCGCCATCGGAAAGCAATACCAACTCCTGGATGGCATTAAGGCGAGCTGCTGCATTTTTGTCTTTCAAGCGCGAGATGTGGTACTGTACCAGTTGTTTCGTCATTTTCCTTGCACCTCTTATTCGACAAGGTTCTGCTGTGAGTCTCAATAGACGTAAAGCTGTTTTACAGGAGACATGGCATCTCTACCCTGCCAGCAGCTTCGTTGTGCAAATCATCCTCTTGACTATACATTTTAGTATACGCAAGATAAAGCAGAAATTGCCAAGAGATCATTCTCATTTCGGGACATTCTAACGATTCCGCAAGGCGATGTCATCCGGGACATACTGAAGCCACTAGTGTGTTTTGTATGACTACGACTCACACAAAATAATCAATAGCGGTGACCAGGATAGTTCCTAACGGACACTTTGTTAATTAAGGAGCAAGCCCATTGATCGACAGCGCAGTCATTCTGGCAGCAAGCAGCAGCTTCGCTAATCGAGAGATCACCATTTCCAGGCCACATGCCATGCTGCCTGCCCTGGGAAAGCCAATGGTTGTGCGCGTGATGGAACGACTCTACCGTGCAGGTATTCGGCGCTACAATGTCATTCTAGGAATTCAAGATGGTCCCGTTGCATCCTATCTCAATCGACAGTGGATGCCGGATGCTACCATTGAATTCACGCTGCAATCCCACGAAACGCTTTTACTGCTGCTGCATCGGATTGCAAAACAACTTGATGCCCCCTTCCTGGTTGCCAGCCACAACAGCTTCACGTATGAGCGTTTCGTGCAGAGCTTGCTGCGACACCACGAAGAGCAGCCAGATGCCCTGTTGCTTGCCGGCGCAAGGCTCTCTCTCTCTGCTGCAAAGCCCAGAATCTACGCGACAGTTGACGATGGTCATGTGACGATTCATCGTGAAGTCGAAGCAGAGACTGATTACTTCGTTTTAGGCGAGCATATGCTATGTGGCAGGCGCTGTCTGGACTATCTGACACAACTCAGTGAAAACTCTGTATCACAAAGTGGCTTCACATTCTTTGATGTTGTGCAACACTACGCCAACCAGGACAATGCGCAGCTTGCAATTGCAGAAACATCCTGGTTGCTGGATGTCGTGCAAGATAGCGATTTGCTGACACTCAACAAACGCCTGCTGGAAGATTCCAACGACGGACACATCCTCAGCGAATTGCATAGTTCAGTGCGGGTGATTCCCCCAGTGCGCGTTGATCCACAGGTGAGCGTCGGACAAAATGCGGTAATAGGCCCCCATGTTTATGTCGAACGTGGCGGACGCATTGGCTCCGGCGTTCGTATCCGCAATGCGCTGGTTCTCGAAGGCAGCAATGTCGTTTCTGGAAGTACCGTTGATGGGCAAATCATCACTCGAAACAAGTCGATTGATGCCTGATCTACAGACCTGACGTTCAGACTACGGCACGCATTCTCCCTCGCAGACGACCCAAAGCACGACTATACTGCTTGCTTGTGTCCGAACAAAACCAGTATAGATGGGATGGGAAGCGTTTTGTCCGAAGCAGCGATAACGTGTCCGGTTTGCCATGCCGATAACCCGGCACAAGCAACCGTCTGCAATAACTGCGGCACGATGCTCACACATCAACGACGAACCAATCAAAACCAGGCTGATCGTAAGTCTACAGGATTTGATTACCGTTACGGCGAAACAGATCTCGTAGCCAGTGGAGGGAGCCGCGGGGGTTCTGCACTTTTTGTGCTTGGCGCAACGCTTTTTGTGACACTACTCTTGGGAGGAGCGGCGTTGTTCCTGCTCTCTTCGGTTGCAAATACCGAGCTTGAACCAAACCCCACTGCCCAACAACAAGGATTCACAACGAATACCAACGCCCCCACATTGGGCATGGCAACGGTGACACAAGGCCCTCCCACTGCGACCTACAGCCCCACACCAACTATCACTTTCACGCCATCAATCACCCCTACCCGTGAACCCTGTTCGCAGACAATTCAGCAAGGTGGGAACCTGATAACGGCGATTTTGAATTGTGGCTATACATCACAGGATGTGGACATCATCCCGACGGTGCTTGCACTGAATGATCTGCCGGATGCAAACAGCATTCGCGCAGGACAGCAGATTTTCATTCCCTGGCCTACGCCAACCACCGACCCAAACGCGATCCCTACAGCTACGCCAACGGTTGAGGGTGAAGCAGCCGCCACGGATGCTGAAGGCATTGTCAGCGTGGATGAGTCAATTCAAGCATTCGCTGCGACAGTTACGCCAACACTGCCAGCAGGGGTAATGTGGCACACTGTCCAGCCGGAGGAAAATATCATCACCATCGCCGTCGCTTATAGTGCGGATGTCAAAACGCTTTCCGAGCTGAACCGCGAAATTGACTTCGCCCGCTGCGACTTCGGTGAGCGTTTCGGTGGCCCTGAATGCATCGTGCAGTTATTTCAAGGGCAGCGGTTGCGCGTTCCCGCACCCACGCCAACGCCCACCCTTTCGCCAACAATTGACCCGAATTCCACCGCAACACCAACGGCGACCCCAACATTTAACCGTCCCAGCCCATATAGTCCGGCGGATCAGTCGATTTTCTATGTGGATGAATTGATTACCCTGCGCTGGACACCATCGGCAACGCTAAACCCAGGCGAGACCTATCGCGTGGATGTAGTCGATGAAACATCTGGAATTACCTATACGGCCTACACTGAAGAAATCTTCTTCATCATTCCGCGAGCATGGCAAGGCACACAGCAGCAGCGACATGAATTTACCTGGCGAGTGAGCATTGTGAGTGCAGATACGCCAGATGCTATGCGCTACCAGACAGAACCGCAGCGCTTCACATGGCAGGGCAACGTAGAGGAAGAACAATGATACAGAGAATTTTCATGCCAGCAAGTTTCTTGCTGCTTGGGCTGCTGCTTGCCGCCTGTAACCTCAATGCGCCAGACATCACGCCTACACCGGAGATTCTCATCAGCGATACACCGACACTATCTCCTTCGCCTACAGTATCTGCCACACCTACTCGGACACCGACGCAGGAACAAGTTGAGGTTCCGGTTGTGATTTCAACCCCTGTGCCGACAGAGCCGGACTTAGTGCCGGATGCGAACACAGCCACACCCACGCCTTCTGCCTGTGAAGTGACGGTGCAGCAAGGCGATACGCTGACGATCATCTTATTCCGCGAACCGTGCGGCAATCAGATCACGCAGGGTTTGATTGATGCCGTTGTTTCCTTGAACGAAAACCTCGCTAACGCAGATATATTGCCAGCAATTGGGAGTGTGCTGATTGTGCCGCGTCCGACCGCAACCCCCATCCCGGCGGGTGCAGATATGACAGAAACCGCTGCCGCAGGAATGGGTGGGACATTCTCCGATGGTGTTCTTCTCCGAGGCGAAATCGGCTGCCACACCGTCGAAGAAGGCGAAACGATTGCGGGGATTGCCGAACAATACCGCACAACGCTGGAAGTCATCAGCCAGCAGAACCCCAACCTCAATTGGCTTGGCTGCGATTTCACCAATCCAAGCGGCGGCCCCAACTGCGCCCCCGGAATCCGTGTCGATCAATGCATCAATGTACCCTTACCGACAAGCACGCCTATACCAACCAATACACCGTCTGGCAACGAAACGGCAACGCCAACGCCCACCTATGCCCCGGTGCGGACGTTTTATCCGCCGGAAGGTGCGCTGGCAAGTGGGCGCATTCAGGTGCAATGGGTCAGTGCAGGGGTCTTACGCGAGAATGAAGTCTATCTGGTAGAAGTGGTGGATCGCACGGCAGAAATCAGCGACAATTTCGTCACTCGTGCCAATGCCTACACGCTGCCGGATCGCCTGATTCCTACTGATGGACAGCCGCATGTCTTCGATTGGCGAGTCAGTGTCGCCGCAGAAAATACAGACGGAACCTATCGCATCATCGGCGCAATTGGCGAGTGGCGCAGATTCCAGTGGCAGAGCCGCTAACTCAACGGTTGCTGCGGTTGAACTGGCGTTCGAGTTCGTCCGCGCTCATATGAATGAGGGTCGCTTCTCCATCCGGGCTAATGAGTGGATCGGGGCATCGTTCTAATTTGCGCACGAGGTCGCGCATATCTTCTATGTTGAGGATTTGCCCCGATTTAAGCGCCGCCCGCCGCGCAATTCGCACCAGCAAACGCTCTCGCAGCGGACGGTTTTCTTCTTCCTGGAGCACTTGCAACATCGCCCAAACATGCTCCGCCGGATCACCTGTTTGCAGCACAGCGGGGATGCTGCGAATTAAGAACGTATTGCTGCCGAAGGGTTCCAGGTCGAAGCCTACTTCTGCCAGTACGTCCATGTGCTTTTCCAGAATGCGAGCATCCGGCGTACTCACATCCAGCGTTTGCGATTCAAGCGTTCTATTGGGTAATTGTTCTTGCTGTGCGTATAAATCGCGCAGTTCCTGATACAACACCCGGCTGTGCGCGGCATGTTGATCCAGCAAATACATTCCGGCAGGACCTTCCGCCACGATGTAGGCTGCACCAATCTGCCCTACAATGCGCAGCGGCGGCAACGTGCGCGGTTTTTCCGGGCGGCCTTTGCCTTCCGGGATAGCCGTTGGGTCTGCATCATGCAGGATTTCCGTCTGTTGGTACGCATCACGCGGGGCATCGTGGCGCTCATCGTAAGGCAGCGACCAGCCTTTTTGCTGCGTCTGATACTGCTCGTAACCGCTGTGTCGTTCTGCCTGTGCATATCCGACAACGGCCTGCCGCACCACGCGCTGTACCGCCGCGAAAACAACATTCGTATCCTGGAAACGCACTTCGGCCTTCGTCGGATGCACATTGACATCGACGTAATCCGGCGGCATGGAAACCATCAGTACAGCGTAGGGATGCCGCCCTTTTTCGATCAACATGTGATACGCCTGCGTCACAGCATAGGTCAGGCCAGTATCCTGCACGGCACGCCCATTCACAAAAAGGATGATGCGCGTGCGGTCTTTGCGATTGAGAGTCGGCTGCGAGACAAACCCTTGCACCCGGATACGGTGTCCGCTTTCCTGGATGCGTGTTTCGCCTGCAACTTCCAGCATCTCGCGGAAAATATCCAGCCCCATTACCTTGACGACCACATCGCCCAATTGCCCGCTGCCAGGCGAGCGAAAAATTTCGCGCCCATCCTGCACCATCACGAAGCGCACCTGCGGATAAGCCATGGCGTAATTCATGACGATGCCAGAAATCTGGCGCTTTTCGGTATTCTCGGATTTCAAGAATTTGAGGCGTGCCGGGGTATTGAAAAACAGATTCTCTACCGTGATGACAGTTCCGGCTGGCGCACCGATAGGCTTATTACGAACCAGCGTACCGCCTTCTACGCGGATTTCTGTGCCAATATCTTCATCACGCTGGCGGGTACTCAGCGTCAGATGGCTGACGGCGGCGATGCTCGCAAGTGCTTCACCACGAAAGCCAAGCGTCAGAATATGCTGCAAATCCAGGGCGCTGCGCAGTTTACTGGTGGCATGCCGGATCAAAGCCAATTGCACTTCCGCAGCCGGGATACCCTGCCCATCATCGCTGACGCGGATGCGCTGCCGCCCTCCACCTGAATACTCAACATGAATATTTTTCGCTCCAGCATCCAGCGAATTTTCGATCAATTCTTTGACGACAGAGGCCGGACGTTCGACTACTTCGCCAGCAGCAATCTGGGCGACGACTTCATCAGGCAGTTGAATAATGGGCATCGGAATTCTCAGCGGCGTTCATACGGAAAATCAAAGCGCCCCGTAATCGTGACACGAGGCACTTAATCCGTCAATAGACTCTCGAACGTTTATTCGCTATCTTGCTGATCCAAGCAAATTCTCGCCACGCAGGGGAATACGGAAGCCAAAGGTGCTGCCTTCTCCTTCGGCGCTGTTCACAAAAGCATCCCCACCATGCCAGCGGGCAACACTGCGCACGATGAACAACCCCAGTCCGCTGCCCTTCACACGCTTATGCTCTTTGCGCCGGATGCGGAAGTGCCGCTGGAACAGCAGTTCCAGGTTATCTTCACTGATGCCGTACCCGTTATCCTTCACAGTGAAGACAACTTCTTCGTCTTCTTTGTGAACGCCTACTTCGACTACACCACCATTTGGTGTGTACTTGATGGCGTTATCAACGAGGTTCATGATAGCACGTTCGATCATCGTCGAGTCTACGAATACAATCGGCAAATCATCAATGACATCCATCGTGAGGGTAAGTTCTTGTTTTTCCGCCGGGACGAGATAGCTAGAAACAATTCGCTTCACAATCTCAATGAGGTCCGTGGGTTGGCGTTCCATCTCATAAAATCCCGTTTCGGGATCATAACGTCCGGCATCCTGGATATTCTCCACCAGTGAAGCCATCTGCCCTACACCGGAAAGAATCTTCTCGACAAAATGCAGTTGTTTCTCATTGAGTTCACCCGCCATCTGCGCTTCGAGCATACTCGCAAACCCCTGCATGGAGGTCAGCGGAGAGCGCAAATCATGCGAAACAATGCGCACAAATTCGTGTTGGTTATGCGCCATCTTGTGATGTTGAGCATCTGCACGAGCGATCCGCAGCACAATCATAAGGCCATCCATAAGGGGCAGTAGCCCCCGGAAGTTTTCATCGTTCAGCCCAGGTTCTGCATCAAAGAGCAAGCCGACGACTGCTTCCAATTCCCCTTCGATATGAATTGCCAGTAGTGACCACGCCGCGAATTTTTCCGCCAGAAGTTGCGGCATCGGTGCATCTGTAATGAGGGCATTATCCGCACGTTCTGTGACTTTCCGCAGCCATTTCAAATCTGGCAGTTCGCCCAGTTCTAAGCCATCAACAAATTGCTCATCCACATTCAGGGTGAAAGCGACACAGAACGCTGCCGCTGCCCTACCCATTTGGCGCAGTTGTGGCAGCAGTTGCGGTACAACGACGGGAAGTTCTGGGTCTTCAGCAATCAAACGGAGTATCCAACGCATCCGTTCTGCATCCTGCACTTGCGAGTAGCCCTGTGTCTGTGTCATAAGGATCGCCTGTCCCTGTTTGGTATCGTACGGGATTACTTACCATTGCCTTTCAGTGCAGGCGGATGAGCGTATTCGACCACACTGTATACAAATCCATATGCATCAATTCTACACTGACCAACGTACATGGTACAATTGAGCTATAATCAGGGGGTAAAAATCCAGCATTTCACCTGAAGGCAATCCATGTATTTCACACGTCAACAGCTTGAAGCAAAAGAGCGCCAGTTTCTCGCTCCCTATGCCATGTTGAGCGAAAACAGCAAGGGGCGCGAATATGAAGATCATGAGCCGGATTACCGGACAGCCTTTCAGCGAGACCGAGATCGTATTATCCATTCCGAAGCATTCCGCAAACTCGAATACAAAACCCAGGTCTTCGTCAACGATGCGGGGGATTATTACCGCACGCGCCTGACTCATACGCTGGAAGTTGCACAGATTGGTCGCACGCTGGCACGAGCGCTCGGTGCCAATGAAGACCTGACGGAGACGATTTGCCTTGCCCACGACCTGGGACATCCTCCGTTTGGTCATGCAGGGGAATATATCCTCGATAAAGTGATGGCGGATCATGGCGGATTCAACCATAATTACCAGAGTTACCGCGTCATCACGGAGCTAGAGAATCGCTATCCCGGATGGCCTGGCCTGAACCTGACATACGAGGTGCGCGAAGGCATTGCGAAGCATGAAACAGAATACGATCTCAGCGAAGCCGCCGATTTTGACCCTCATTTGCAAGGCAGCCTGGAAGCACAAATTGCAGATTTCGCGGACGAACTGGCCTACAATGCCCATGATTTAGATGATGGCTTGCAATCCGGGCTGCTGACACCGGATCAACTGAACGAGTTAGACATCTGGAATTTACTGTGTGATCGGCTGAATTGGCGCGGACACACCCTGAGCGAAGTGGAACGACACCATTTCATCCGCGAATTAGTTGGAATGCAGGTAAGTGACGTACTGGAAACCACGACACAACGCCTGCGTGAAAACGACATCAATTCAGCAGAGGATGTGCAGCGCTTCCCGGAAAAGCTCATTGCATATAGCGAAGCACAGGGTAAGCGAAACCGCGACCTGAAAATGTTCCTGTATCAGAATATGTACAACCATTATCGGATTGTGCGGATGCAGGTTCGCGCAGAACAATTCCTCAATGGCCTCTTCACAACCTATATTAGCGATCCGCGCCAGCTTCCCCCGCATTTCCAGCAGCAGATGGAAAGGCAGGGGGTTCATCGGGCAGTCGCTGATTACATTGCGAGTATGACAGACCGCAGCGCTCTGTTAGAATATAGTCAGTTATTCGACCCAATGATGCGCCCGTAGCGAGGTAGTCTCATGGCAGGAGAAACAGTACTGAACGGACGCTATGCCCTGGTCGCCCAACAAGGTTCCGGCGGCATGTCTGTGATCTACAAAGCAGTTGACCGCGCTCTGGGGCGTACTGTCGCCATCAAAATTCTGCGCCCCAGCCTGACAGCGGAACCGTCCTTTCTGGAGAAGTTCCGCAATGAAGCGCGAGCGATTGCCAATTTGTCGCATCCCAACATCGTCACCGTATATGATGTGGGCAGTGAAGGCCCCACACACTATATCGTGATGGAGCTGGTGGATGGTACTGACCTCAAGAAAATCATCAAGGCAGATGCACCTTTACCGATTGATCGTGTGTTAGATATTGGCATCCAAATCTGCGATGGTGTTGGTTATGCACACCGCTCAGGATTAGTCCATGCTGATGTGAAGCCGCAGAATATCCTGCTGAATACAGATGATGTGGTCAAAGTCACGGATTTTGGTATCGCACAGGCACTCTCGGATACACAACCTATGCAGCGTGCGGAAGTCGTCTGGGGCAGTCCGCATTACTTCGCACCAGAACAGGCACGCGGGGAGCAGCCAACCCCGGCTGCGGATGTCTACGCCATTGGCATTGTGCTGTTCGAGATGGTCACCGGACGATTGCCATTCAGCGGAGCCAACCAGCAAGAACTGGCAATGGCACATCTGCGCGAACAAGCACCACTAGCTAATGAAGTCAATTCCAGAGTGCCGGAATCACTGGCGAAGATCATTCACAAGGTGATGAGCAAGGAGCCAAACGAACGCTACCGGACGGCTGACCAGCTAGGCAATATTTTGCGCGGTTTCCGGGATCGCTCCCGTGACAACACAGCACCCGGCGTTCAAGTACCACCGCGCTCAACCATGCCAGGCAGTACGCCCGAACAGGGCAGCAACCCACCGCCTGGGAATCGCCCCCCAGGAATTGGCGTACCGCCTCCACCGTCGAACAGCGAAGTGACCGCGAAGTACAGTGCAGCGCCCCACGCGCCACAGTCTTACGATCCGCGCCGCCCGCATCAGCAGCAAGAACCGCCATCCATTCCTGCGCCGAACCCGTCGCTACAACCAGCACAACCATTTGAATCGCGCTTTGTTCCACCCGCCAATGTGCCCCAGCAGCAAGCGCCCTACACGGGCTATCAAGCGGAGGAAAGCAGCGGTTACTATCCGCAGCAGTACAGCCAACCCATTTCAGTAAGCGAGGAAGGTGGCATGGATTATGTCACGATCATCCTGGCAATCCTGGCTGTGGTGGCGGTAGTCGGGCTTATTCTTCTGTGGATTGTCATTCTGGCGACACGTTAACCAGTCATCCAACGGAATCAAAAAGGTGAGATCCGTGTCTCACCTTTTTTGTACTCACTATGAATTTGCGCTATTGCCCTTCAGCGAATGCCTGCACCGCATTGAACACCGGACGCGCCGCACCGCTGCTGTCAATCACACTGTAGAAGCACGATTCGCCATCCACAACGGCAGAGCATCCATTGAGGTTATACAGGAACATCGGCCCTACATAACCACTATCTTGTGCTAGTTCAAAAGCACCCACAATGTAATCCGCTTGTTCTTGCGCAGTATTATCTTCCAAGTAGCCTTTTCCGGCTGGCGGCTGCGCACCTGTACCTTCTGCACTGCCCCAACCAAAGCGCGTCACCCAGATTACATCATTGCTACCCCCACGGCGTTCGAGGATTTCACGGTAGCTGCTGAGAACATCGCTAAAGAAAAAGTGATAGGATTCGTTGAATTCAATGTCGTCTTCCACCGTGCCGCAGCAGGTTGCATCTGGCGCATTGTTGAAACCATCAATCTGCACACCCAGGCCATCACTGAAGTTCAACGCTCCTTGCTGCAACAAAGCCTCGAAGAAAACAAAGTTATCAATCGAGTTGTACGAATCGTTCAGGCCAGTTGGCGCAAGGCCAGCCGTCAATACGATTGCATCTGCGTCAGCAGCTTTGATATTGGCATAGGCGGTTTCTAGCAGATCAATATAGCGTACCGGAGCCAACCCCGCGTTTATCGGCTGCGGACGGTCGGTGCTGCCTTCTGGTGCTTCCGGCAGTTCAGCCGCAGGATTCAGCCAGTTGCGGCGCAGGTTCGGCGCAGTCCAGATTTCATAAGCAATAACCTGCCCCTGGTAGCGTTCGGCAATCTCACCCGCAAATTCACCGAATTCGTCCAGGTCATCCGGCGGGCCGTAGAATGTAGTCAGCGACAGAGCATAATCTGTTGCACTAGGCCGCGCCCAGGCTGGAGCGCCAACGAGCGTCACAACGACATCCAGGCCAGCCTCATTGAATGCAGCAATGGCAGTATCGTACAGTGCGAGATCCAGTGTGCCTTCCGTCTCTTCGGCTTCGCCCCAATCCAACGTAATCTTCACCCAGCCAACACCCAGGGCAACCGCCTGACTAGCCAGAACTTCAAAGTCCTGCTCATCATCTACGAGTATCTGGATACCAAGACCGAACTCCGCTGCTTCAACAGGGTCTGGAGATTCTGTTGCTTGCGGGGTTTCCGTAGTGCCCGGTTCTTCTTCATCTTCGCCAGGGATACGCAGCACCTGCCCGACGTAAATCAAATTTGCGTTGGGAATTGTATTCAGGCTCACCAATTCGGCTACCGTCGTGCTGTAGCGCACAGCAATGCGATACAGGGTATCGCCCGGTTGCACAGTATAGCTCGTAGTTTCCGGGGGTTCAGGTGTGGTGGTCGGAGTTACAGGGGTTACTGTGACAGGTGTGCCACCTGCACCAGGGATAATCAAACGCTGCCCGACAAAGATGATATTGGGGTTGGTGATCCCATTGGCCTGGGCGAGCTGCTGTGTCGTGAGACCGTTGCGCAAAGCAATACGGAACAAATTATCACCGGGCTGTACAACGTAAGTGCTGCCGCTGACAGCCGTTGGACTGGGCGTAACCGATGCGGTCGCCTCACTGGTAGCTTCCGGGGTCGTTTCTGATGTAACTTCTGCGGTTGGAGCTTCGGTTACTTCTGCTGTACCCTCCGGCTCCTCTGTCGTCTCCTGGGCAAAGGTTGGTGCTGCGAACACCACAGACACCAGGAATATCAGTGCTATGAGGTGCATCCTGGGCATAGCAATCTCCTTACATTTCTTTGAGTATTTTATCTTCGTTACCTGATGCAAATAGTACACCGAACACCCCAACTGCGCCAGCAACCATGCTATAATCGTGACCAGGGAATGTTCCACAATGGATTACCAGAGGCACAGCATCCCACATGAATTCCGGTAGAATGATCGCAATCGCCTCCATGGGCATTGGCTTTGTGCTGGCTGCAATTGCTGGCTTATTTTTCGCCACGCAGGTTTCATCTGGCGCGTTGAATACCGAAGGATTATTAGTTGGCGCATTCATCGCCTTCGTACTGGTTGCAAGCATCATCGGCTTTGGCATTTATCTGTACGTTCAGAGCGAAGCGAGTGATGAACCTGCATCGGAGATGGCAAAACAGCGCCGTTTGCTGGATTGGCTGCGCGATGAAGAATCGCTAGCGTTGCAGCAGATTTACCTTGAGCTGAACACCACCAAAGAGGATGTTCGCTCGATGTTAACTGAACTAGCGAGTTTGCAGGCTTTCAGCGGCTACATCAACTGGCAGGATGAAACCGTTCATTACGTAGCAGCCAGCGAACTCCGTAATTTTCACCAGTGCAAACAATGTGATAATTTCATCAACGTGCAGGGAAAGGGTGTCACCTGCCAGACCTGCGGCACGGAATATTTGCTGCCATAATCCCCAAACTCTGGGGGACATTATCCCAAAAACGCGGTGTACGCTATACTCGCACTAGGATCATTTTGAAGGAGATGTGTAATGCCCTCAGAATTGTATGAGCAAATTGTCTCACAACGGGGTAAGCTGGAAAACTTGATGAACAAGCTTCCCGGCTTCAAAGGTTATCATGAAAAGCAAGCTCGCCGTACTGCTGACCGCATACTCCGTGAACATCTGGCTGGCGAAATTGACCGACATATCACTCGCTTCGGTCGCATCCAGAACGACTTGCTGGATGGTGGCAAGGGCTTGCAATACATGAGCCGCGCCCGTGAAGTCAAATCCAAGATGCAGTTATACCGAGACAAAGTAGCCACTGCTGCGCCGAAATACTCCGGGATGTTTGAAGCAATTAAAATCACCGAAGATACGCTAGATCGCATTTATGCATTCGATGAAGCGCAACTTCGCTATATCCTACAATTTGATACGGTAATGGATCAGCTTGCAGCAGCCGTCGATAGCGGCGAAGGAATCGAAGAAGCGATGGATGCCGTGTACAACCTTGCAGCCGAAGCCTCCGATGCCTTTGATTTGCGCGACGATGAAATCACCAACATCGGTAAGATGTCCTGATACACTCAGAAACCGACTCGCTGACAAGCGATTCAGCTGCTCTGTTCATCTGCATCGCTTCCGTCAACATGTATAGAATGTCAATTTCGTATTCTATTTAGCTTACCCTACCAGCAGGAGACGAACACCATGCGAATTATTGATGTAATCGACCATACTAATGTGATGGACGATGAGTTCACCTATCGTGAACCACAGCGCGGCAGTGGCGATTGGCGCTTTGGTTCGCAGGTGATTGTGGGCGAAAGCCAGGTTGCAGTTTTTGTGCGTGGCGGCGAAGCACTGGATGGCCTCACCACAGGTCGCCATACCCTGTCAGTCGCAAATCTACCGCTGCTCTCTAATCTGATTGGTCTGGCAACCAGCGGGCGCACCCCCTTCACGGCAGATTTGTACTTTGTGAACCTCAAAGATATGCCGCAAATCGGCTGGGGAACCAACCCGCCAATCCCGCTAGAAACACCGGGCAAAGGGATGGGAGCCGTCTTACTCAGCACCTTCGGCACGATGAACATCTCCATCGCTGACCCGATGCGATTCCTGAAGAAGTTCGGCATAGGTAAGCCAATTACCCGCGTGGATGACATCAAAACCGCGATGCAGACCAAGCTCCTCGGTGAACTCACCGTGCTGCTGATGGGTTCCGGTGTACAGAGCGTGCCAGAAGCAAATGGTTTCCTCGGTGATCTAGAAGGTGCAATGCTCGCCAAATTGAGCGAACAATTCGAGAACGAATTCGGCATTCGTATCACTTCGCTGGATGCAAATCCCTTCCGTGCGAAGCAGGCATCGCCGGATGAAATCATGAATTATGTGAGCCTGGAAAATTACGAACGCATCAAGCGTCTGCAAATTGCAGAAACGGCAGCCGGGAATGAAGGGATGGCTGGAGGATTGGCTGGCGCAGGTCTTGGCCTTGGTATTGGTCAGCAGCTCGGTGGCGCACTGGGGGGTTCCAGTTCCAATGATATGCAGCAGCAGATGATGATGCAGCAACAAATGATGATGCAGCAGATGATGCAGCAAATGCAGCAGATGAATCAAGGTGGGCAGGCACAGGCTCCGCAGCAGCCCACAGCCCCGGCTAGCAGCGGCGCACCACAAACCCGTGAAGAAGTTCTGGCAGCAATTGATGCACTGGATATGCGCCTGATGAACGGGGAAATTTCGGAAGCAATTTACAATCGTCTGCTGGAAAAATGGCAGGCCAAGCTGGATGAATTTGGCGGCTGAGGCGGTAAGCACAAGAGACGTAGGGGCGCATTAGATTGCGCCCATTACTGTTGAACAAAATTCCCAATCAGCACCGAATCAGAAGCATCGTCGGTAATCAGGCGTTCCCCCGTCGCAGGGTCATATAACCCGGCGTAAAGCTGATAGTCTCCGGCCTGTACCTCATCTAACAGTAGAACATACACATCCCTGTACACTGCTCCCACTTCCCAGGTTGTAGTTTCTACGCGCCCATCCTGCGGCGGATGGTCATCCTGTGACCAGAGTGGCGTTCCCGTCACGGGATTGATCTCCCCTACCAGATGCACGAAGCCTGTCAGCGGTTGCTCTGTCTGCGCGATGGGTCGCCAATAGAGCCAAACAGTCAATTCTCCTGTGGGTTCTGGCGGAAAAATCCACGCACCGAGTAATTCAACTGAATCACCGAGAACAGCTAGCGACTCATCATGGATTTCATCCGATGATACTTCCCAGGGCATGAACTGCCGCACAGGTAAACCAGCCGCACGGGTATCACGCACGAGCTGCCAATGCTCGAACGCCCAATCTTCCACCACACCCGCATTGGGCCAATCCGGGAAGGTCTGCCCGACAATCCAGTATGATCGATAATCGGCTGCGGCGGTCTGTTCCAGATAGGCAGTAATTTCAGAAATGGGCTGGTCAGGTTCGATGGGTAGTGCAAATTCTGCTGTCTCGATTTCGTAGAGGTCATAGTAATAACCGAAGCTGGCATCAATCCCGGTCTGGATGACGACATCATCCGGTGTGGTGTTCTGCGCGAGATAGGCCACCAACTGAGGCCAATCCTTCGCCTTGAGGAAGGCAGCATCATAATAGTGGTTATAGAGAGTCATCCCTGCCAGCAGCACCCAGCCAAACCACAGGCCGAAAAACAGCCAGCGATTGCTGCGCAAGTAATAAATTGCCAGCGCCACCAGCAAAATATAGGCAGGGATTGCATTCATGATGTAGCGCGGCGCGAAGATATTCATGCGCGTAGAAACCACTGCCAGCGCCAGCATCGGCATTATTGCCAGCAGCCCCAGGAAAACGCCCTGCTGCGTCGATTTGCGCCAGATAAGCACCATACAGGCCAGCATCACCAAAAGCACAATCACGCTGATGACCTCAAAATTGTAGAGTGTATCGCCAAAGGTCAGCGTTGGCAGGAACCATGTCAATAGACGTAGCGGTTCTAATCCCCCCGCAGTTGTACCACCATAACTTCCGCCAGTGATGAGGTCGCCCTGGAAGAAGAGGAAGGCTCCCACAGCCAACAAACCCACCACAAGCTGCAAAGCGAACCAGCGCAACAAGAAAACAAAGTTCTGCCGCTGATTCCATAGTGCGAATAACGATAGAATGCCCATAGTGAGCAATTCCACGTAGAAGATGGACACTGCTGCCAATTGCACTATGGCATACAGCAACCAATCAGTTGTGCGTCGCCTCCCGGTGATGATGCGCAACCCTAACCACAGTGACATCGCGCTCAATGCACCCCAGGTAGCATAATTGCGAAAATCCTGCGAATGCCAGATTTCAAATGGATGAATAGCGAAGAAAAAAGCTGCTAATAAACCGACATAGATGTTGCCAGTGAGGCGTTTCCCCAGGGCATACAGAGCAGCAATCCCCAGGAGATTGGTCAGTGCAGGGAGCAAGCGCAGCACAAACTCCGGCGTGAGTCCGGCAGTGATACCCCAGAGGCGGAACAAAGCATAGGTTCCTGGTGGATGCGGTTCAATCGAGGCAATTTCTGTAAGAGACGTTGCCAGGGGCAAGCCAGCCCAATTCTGCACGCTGAAGGCTTCATCTCCACGCAGCGCCACCGCGCCAATCTGGTGCAGGCGTAGGGCAAGCCCAAACCAGATAAACGCGATCAAGCAAAACCAATGCTGCGGTTTCATCAGACCTCAGCGCAGAGTCTGTGCTTCAAATGCAGCGATTTGCTCATCCGTGAGGGGCAAACGCGCTTTTTCCTGTAAGTTATCTTTTTGCTGGCGGTTCAAATCGCGCATGTACTCAATCAGGCTCGGCTCCGTTTTCTCATCAGCATAGACCACTGTAACGTCTGGTTCCTTGATGTCCAGTTCAGCCTTCGGGTCAAGAAAGACGATCAGCGGTGTAACCTCTACCTCGGCATCCGGCGCACTTTTCTTAAGCAATTTTTCCACATGCTCTGCTACACGCTGTGCATCTTGCGTCGGGTTGCCAATACCGTCCATGCGAATCAAGTTAGCGAACCGACCAAGTGCGGTGCGTTTGGTTTTCCAGTTGCTGCCCTCATTGCTGTGTTCGCCTTTATGCCAGCGGGTGACAATGGCAAAAATCCCCTGCGGTGCGATCAACACATGTTCGGCAGGTGCATGGTGAAAATGATAGATGACGCTCTTCTTACTAATCCCCTTCAACCCTTCATTGATCGCATCATTGGGGTAAGGCTGCCGCGCCCAATTGTTCGTCAGGCGAACAGAGGTCACAGTGAGGAGGAAAGCCAGCGGCAGCAACACCAGTTGCAGCAAGACAAAAATATCCGACGGCGTTTCCCCGGTGAAGAGGGGCAGGTTGATGACAATGAAGCCAGCAACCAGTACCCCCAACGTCAGCAAAAAGGTAATTGTCGCCAGACGACGATTGCGCTCGACACGTTTCTTGTTCAGTTCAATGCGCATAATAGCCTCAGCAGCGCCCCGTCTGGACGATCAAGAAATCTTCAGAATACACGTTGTTGTTCTCGTTCATCTCTGCGACAGCATTCCCCGCATCAATAGTGATAGTCAGTCGGTGGGTTTCGTTGAAGAACGTCTCAGGCATTATGAGGCCAAATTGCGAGAAATTCACTGTATCGCCAGGCTCAATCGGCGGCAGGTCGAAGACGTATTCACGGCTGAGTGTACCCGTGCGTATATTGTTGAAACGCATCCGAACAATCCCGGCAGGGGTCGTCACAAAGCCTTCATTACGGATGGAGTAGTACAGCGTATAGCGATAACCGCAAAATAGCCCACGATCACTTTCCAGTTCTACCGCTTCAAAGTAGGGTACGCCAGAGATGTACAAATCCGCATTCAGAGTTTCTTCTTCTCCTGTGCGCGGTACAAAGTAGGAGATGAACCCCTGGTGCGTAACCTCCGCACAGATCAATTCGCCATAGCGCTGAGTCGGCAGAATTTCCCATTCACGGGGTGCGCCATAGCCAATGCCTACCACTGCTGTTTCGAGGTCGATCTGTTCCGGGCGGATGCAATGCGTCACCGGGTTGTACAGGCGTTCCGAATCTTCAGGGTCAGCCTGATAGTTACCCGACGCGAACACTTCGTAGAAGAACCCCCGCCGCTCATATGAAGGGACTTCCGCCGGAAGCTCATCCTGATTGCGAATCACACCCGGAGAGAAAGGCCCTAGATCCGCACGGCAGTGAATGGTGAAACGTCCGGCAGCCGAGATTTCCACATCTTGCGGATCGTAGAGCAAGGCTTCACCGCAGTAGGGATAGCTGCGCAGTAGGCCAATATTGGTATCTTCTGTGCTACCTTCGATTTGCCGCCCAATCGGCAGACCTTCTTCATTCGTGCCGGAGCCAGCACTGCCCCCGGTCACGAGTTCTGCTGTGATTCGGGCAATACCCCCCATGTTGATTCCAACAGGTTCGGTGCCATCGGCAGGGCCAAATACTTGCGCAGTATTCAAGGCGCTCAAGTCAAAAGTCGCACCCGGTGTCCAACCCCAGTAAGTCAACACGCTAGAACCCGATTCATCAGCGAAGAAGCGAAAACCAATCGGGAGATAAAAGCCCACCCATACCACCGGCGCATTGATCTCTACGGGGTTCGGCAGTGGAATGCGTGCAACCCCAGCCGTGCTGATGCCTACTTCCGTCTGGCTGATGAGGACAGCATCCTGCGGCGAACCACCATTGGCATCTTCATAGATGACGACCTGCACAGGTGCGCCGGGAACTGCTTCCTGCACGGCAATAGTCACCACGTCCAGGGTCACCGGCAGCGACAGGTTCAAGGGTGTCAGGTCGAAACCATTCATGACCAGTGTTGGTTCACCATCAATGAAGAAAGAACTGCTCGTGCTGCCAGAATTGTTAATCAGTGTCAAATCACCTGCGAACGCTTTGTGGCTATCAAAAACGAATAAGTTCAACAGCGCAAACAGGCTGACGATTGCCAGAATAAATGTTGGAATGCGGGTTCGGTTCATCGGGTACATGCCCTCACGATTGGTTGACAAGCCATTTCAGCGCTGCGTATTGTAGGAACAATTCGCGGGGTGGTCAAGCGCTCTGGTAGATTGCAGGTCTGGTCTAGTCCCAGGGTGAGGAGTATAATGCGCCCGTTTTGTTGGGAACGACGGAGATTGGTATGACGGATATTGCTGTATTGTTATTTTTCGGAATTTTGTTCCTGGGCGGCTACTGGGTCTTCTTCTTGATGCCGCGCCAGCGTGACTTTCAGCAGCGACAACGCATGGCTCGTGAGCTAATCGCTGGAGATGAAATCATCACAGGTGGTGGCCTGGTTGGGAAAATCAAGCAGATTGACTCTGAAAACGGTGTTGCCATGGTGGAAATTGCAGATGGGGTAGAAGTCCGCGTCGTTACCGCAGCAATTCTGGATCGGTACAAAGCAGAGGAGATTGCCGAAAACGCACAAAAAGGACTTGAGTAAGCGTTTTTATTGAAAGCCCTGGTCGGTCTACCGGATGTGGTCTGGCTGAAGCGCATCGTTCCAATACGAGAGAGAGGCGAAGATGAACGTACATATTCGATGGCTGATCAGCATTACCGTGCTGGTTGTCATCTGCGTATGGGTTGTGATACCCAAAGAAGATGATGTCATCCTTGATTTGAACAATGATGACGAACCGGAATTTGTAGTTCTCGGCGAACAGCCGCTGGGGTTGGATTTGGTCGGTGGGCTGCGCGTCTTACTCCAGGCAACCATCCCCACGAGCGAATTCTCCCCAGAAGACTTACGAGAAACCGCGAACAATGTATCCCGCCGCGTTAATGCACTCGGCCTGACGGAAGCAACCGTACAGGTACAGGGCAGCAACCGCATCCTCGTAGAACTACCCGGTGTGACAGACCGCAACCGTGCGATTGAAACCATCCAGCAAACCGCGCTGTTGGAATTTGTGGATTTCGGTGGCCTGGGCAATGTCGCGCAGGACTACGTGGGGCGCAAGATTTACACATCGGCACAGGCTCAATTACAGCTTGGCACAGGGGACGAACAAGAGCGTCTGCTGCATCCCACAACCGGACAACCTTTTGAAACAGCCATTACAGGTGCAGCATTGTCCGCAGCAAGCGCACAGTTCCAGCCAGTCGATGCCAGTGGGGTTCCGCAGTGGTTCATCGAATTTGAGATTGAATCAGACTCGGTTCCCACATTTGCGACCTTTACCGCCAGCCGCGTCGGGCAGCCAATGGCAATTGTGCTGGATGGCGAAGTCCTCTCTGCTCCGGTCATTCAGTCCGAACTCTCGACAGGTGGCATTATTACAGGTGAATTCACACAGGAAGAAGCGCAGCAACTTGCCCTACAGTTGCGCTCTGGTGCGCTACCAATTCCGCTGCGAGTAGAGGGCGCGACAGAAGTGGGCGCGACACTCGGTCAGGAATCCGTGGCTCAGAGTATTCGCGCCGGGGTTGTGGGTGTAATCATCGTGCTGGCCTTCATGCTGATTTACTACCGTGTGCCGGGAATCAGTGCCGATATTGCCCTGGGTGTTTTCATCCTACTCAACCTGGCTTTGTTCCGATTGTTGCCCGTAACGCTCACGTTACCAGCCATCACAGGATTTCTAATATCCATTGGTACGGCGGTGGACGGCAACATTCTGATTTTCGAGCGCATCAAAGAAGAAATCCGCGCCGGGAAAGACTTGCTCACCGCGCTGGATTCTGGCTTTGATCGTGCGTGGGCATCCATCCGCGACTCGAATATCTCCACGATTATCATCTGTGGTATTCTCTTCCTCTTCGGGCAAACACCCGGGGCGAGCATCGTCAGTGGCTTTGCTGTGACCCTGGCACTGGGGTTGATACTGAACCTCTTCACCGCAATCACTGTTACCCGTACCTTCCTATACTTGCTCGTCGGACTGAACCGCAACGCACTTGCCAACCGCAACTGGCTGCTGGGCGTATAAAAGAGGGAGATGAAACACTAATGTTTAACCTGGTACAAAAACGACGCTGGTACTTCCTGTTTTCTGCGTTCATCATCATTCCTGGACTGGCGGTGATGATCTACTCTACCATTCAGACGGGCGCACCCTTTCGCCTGAGCATCGACTTTGAAGGAGGCGCAATTTACGACCTGACCTTCATCGGTGGGGATGTCACCGAAGGGGCGATCCGCGATGTTTTCACTTCATTGGGTGATGAGAATGTCATTATTCAGCAGCTTGGGCAGGGTGGTGTGCGCTATTCCCTGGAGAGCATTCAAACCACTGAAGATGCCACGCAGGAAGAAATCATTGCCCAACTATCAGCGGCAGCTAATACCATCAATGCTGATGACATTCCTGGTGTAAGCTATGACGAAGACAACAATGCTTATGCCATCGCCTTTGAAACACGCGACGTGACCGAAGATCAGCTTCGTAACGCACTCGCGGATTTCATCACAGCAGAAACCACCATCACCTCAGCGCAAACCACAAGTTGGTCTATTCGCGCCTCTGCCGCAGATAATCCTGAAGAAGGCATTGCTGAGGGTACACAGCTCAGTGACCGCGCCAGCCTGGTGCTAAATGAACTCGAAACGCAGCTTGCCCCGATTGATACGAGCAACCGCCGAGTAGAATCAGTTTCGGCAACTATCGGTGAGGAAGTGACACGATCGGCAATCTTCGCTGTGCTGACCGCCGCCATTGTCATCACGAGCTTCATCGTAATTGCCTTCCGGCAAGTTCCCAACGCTTTCCGTTATGGAGTCTGCGCGATTGCGGCAATGGTGCATGATATGCTGGTGGTGATGGGGGTGATGTCCCTGTTGGGGTTGCTCTTCGGCTGGGAGATTGATGCACTCTTCCTGACGGCGGTGCTGACAGTGGTAGGCTTCTCGGTTCAGGACTCGATTGTGGTCTTCGACCGTATCCGCGAAAATATCCCGCTGCGCCTGGGAGAACCGTATGAAACCATCGTCAATCGCAGTTTGTGGGAAACAATTCACCGCTCGTTGGCGACTCAGTTGAATGCGTTCTTCATCATGATCGCTATTTTGCTCTTCGGTGGTGATACCGTAACACAGTTCATCTTCATCCTGTTCATCGGCCTGCTATCGGGGAGTTACTCGTCGCTGTTCACGGCTGTGCCGCTGCTGGTGGCATGGGAAAAAGGCGAAATTCCCTTCGTGAACCAGAACCCGGCTTATCAAGAAGCGTGACGTGCGCTGCCAATTGGAATCGGATCCCCAGTAGGGGCATGATAGTTCATGCCTCTACTCTTTTGCGGCATCGACTAATTGCAGAATGAGCTTTGTTGGCAGATGAAGGAAACTCGTTACACAGATCGCGTAATGCCGCCATCCACACGGATATTCTGCCCGGTAATATACGCCGCGTCATCTGACAGTAAGAAACGCACTGTACTGGCGATTTCCTCAACTTTGCCATAGCGCCCCATTGGAATTCGGGAGAGGTTTTCTTCGCTTTCCGGGTAGCTATCAATGAACCCTGGCAGCACATTATTCATGCGGATGTTCGCCGGAGCGTATTCGTCTGCATAAATCTTGGTGTATGCAGCCAGTGCAGCGCGGAACGTCGCCGATACAGGAAATACTCGCGTCGGCTCGAAGGCAGCAAACGTGGAAATATTGGCGATTGCCCCGCCGCCCTGGGCGCGCATGTACGGCGTAACCAACCGCGTCATCCGCACCACATTGAGCATGACCATTTCCATACCCGCTTGCCAATCCGCATCCGTGATTGCCAGCAACTCACCCTTCGGTGGATGGCCTGTATTATTTACAACAGCATCAATGCGACCATAAGTGTCGTGTGTGGTCTTTACCAACGTTTCCAGGTCGAGCAAATTGGTCACTGAGCCAGTCACGGCAATGCCGCCAAGCGTCTCAGCAAGTTCTTCTGCTGCGCCAGATGTGGACATCAGCGCAACATGGTACTGATGTGCGGCAAGTTCCTTTGCAATGGCTGCCCCCATGCCCCTGCTGGCAGCGGTGATGATTGCAACTTTTTTCTCTACCAAGGGATTGCTCCTAGTGCGATGAGATGAAATGAATCAAACAATCTTGTGAGCATTCTCCGCCACACGAACACCTGTCAAGAGGCGCTGCGGCGAAAAGGCCGACAAATCAATGCGTGGATTTTTCTCCAGAATCACATCCGCAAGGTATGCACCAACCGCATGACATTGCTGGAAACCATGCCCGGAGAAGCCATTGACCAGAATAAAGCCTTCAATTTCAGGCCATTCGCCGAGGATGGCATTTCCATCAAACCGATTCATGGCATACAAACCCGCCCAACCATCAATTAACTTGAGGCTCTCAAAGGCTGGCATATAGGTTGCAAGTTCTTCCCACATGTAATCCATGAACAAACGGCGGTTAAAAGTGAAATCAAAGCCGACTTGATCTGCTGGTGTCGATTTCCCTACCAGGAAATGATTCTCTCGCTCATGATGTAAGTAAAGACCACTTGGGAAAACAATCAACGGAAGCAACGTTTCGCGGGAGATTGGCGCTGCAATGTGGAAGACATGGCGCATCACCGGATCAATCGGCAGCTCTACGCCTGCTGTTTTCGCCAGTGCTGCGCCCCAGGCTCCGGCGCTATTGACAACGAACTTCGCCGCAAGCTTCGTACCATCTGCCAGCGTCACACCCTGCACCTGTTGGTCAGCAACATCAATTGAGGCAACTTCCCCAACCATGTATTCTGCCCTCAGGTCAATGCTCCTGGCTTTATACGCATGCAGCACAGCACTTGGATCCATGATGCCATCTTTTGTACCAAAGGTTCCGCCTGCGATATTGCTAGTATCAATGAAATCGTAACGTTCATGGACTTGTGATGCATCCCACCATTCGACTTCAGCACCAAGGGACTGCTGTAAGCGCATCCCAGCCTGGGCTGTTTCACGGGACTCTTCGCCGACTAGAAAGAGATTCCCCACCGGACGGAAATCAATCTCTGGCTTTGTATCTCCCACTGCCATTTCTTCGCTGAAACGCGAGAGCATTTCAAAGCCGTACAGCGAAATCAGAATATTTTCGCGCACATTGAACTGAACGCGCATATTTCCATCTGATAGCACGGTGGAGGATTTTTCGAAGGTGGGGTCTTTTTCGATTAAGGCGATACGCAACGTAGAGTCTAGCTTGAGGAGGTGATACGCAGTCGCGCAGCCCATCAAGCCGCCGCCTGCGAAGATAACATCATAGGTTTGCATAGTGACTCCTCAGGAGTTGAAGGTGAATACGAAATAACACACATGCTACAGCGACACGCATGTACACAAAAACAACCGAATAAGGCATGCCTCATCCAGTTGAATGAGTCAGGAATTATTCGCCTAGTGGCACCGTAAAGGAAAAGATGGACCCAACACCGACTTCACTTTCCAGCCAGATACGCCCACCGTGTGCTTCCACGATATTCTTGCAAATTGCCAGACCCAAGCCAGTACCGCGCTCTACATGTTCCAGCGTAGGCACACGATAGAACTTCTGAAACATATTTTTCTGATGTTCACGCGAGATACCGTAGCCTGTGTCCTGAACGGCAATCCGCAGCATCGGATGCTCGGAAGGTTCCGGTTGGGTGCGGATGGTGATGAAGCCATCAGGTTTGTTGTACTTTATTGCATTGGTCAATAGATTCAGCAGAACTTGCTTGAGCTTACCGCGATCCGCTTCAACAATATGTTCACCATCTTCAACGCTGATCGTGACATTCTTGCCGCGTGCTTGCGACGCTACCACATCCGCACTTTCGAGGAGCAATTTGCGGATCTCAAAGGGCATTACTTCGAGTTGAACGCGCCCGGACTCAAGTCGGGCGACATCCAGGAAATCATTGGTCAAGCTGATGAGGCGTTCTGTCTCGCCTTGCATGGTCTCCACAATGTCACTACGTTTTTCCGCTGGCACACCATCGCGCGTTAGCAAGGTTGTGCTGGCTCGCAGTGCCATCAGAGGAGTACGCAGTTCATGCACCATCTCAGCAATGAAATCACTTTGTTGGAACAACCGCGCATTTTCGATAGCAATGGCGGCCTGGCTGGCCAACGTGCGCAGAGTCACCACATCCTGATCGGTGAAGCCGCGACCATCTCGCTTGTTAACAACCTGCACCACGCCAATCACATCTTTGTGCGCACGCATTGGCACGCCGAGCAAGTTACGCGTAGCGAAGCCGATGGATTTCCCAACACCTTCGTAATGGTCGTCATTCTTGTGAACATCAGCAATCACACGCGGTTCGCCATGTGTGAAAATCCACCCCGCAATGCTACCTTCTAATGGAACGGTGATTTCTTCCATCTCATGCGGTTTGATATTGCTGGACATCGCAAAACGCAGTTTCCCACTCGCTTCGTCCAACAACATAATCGAGGCTGCTTCTGCGTCAATGAGTTCTTTCGCCGCTTCCACGATCTTCTTCAGCAACGACAAATGATCATACGTTGTGCCGAGTTGCTGACTGATCTCGATTATGCGTTTGTAATGTTGAATCAGATCACCTTGCTCCATTGCGGTATCCATGAGGCTGCATGTACGAATCTTCAGGCAAACATCCGCATTGATTGTACTACAGCAGGAAGAATTTCGGCAGCATCACCCTGAATGACGAGATCGACATAGCGATCCATCGCCGTTGGTTCCAGGTTGATAATTACCACTTTCGCCCCACTGCGAGCGGCAATCATGGGCATATCACTGGCTGGTGCAACTTCCAACGAAGACCCAATGACCAGCATGAGATCACATGCCTTCGCAGCTTTGCGTGCTTCCTGCAAGGGTTCATATGGTAGCTGTTCGCCAAACAAGATCACATTGGGTTTGAGTACCCCGTTACACGAAGGGCAGCGTGGAACTTGCTCATCTTCGAGGAAGGTACGCATGATCGACTCGCCATCGTACACCTTGAAGCACTGAATGCAGGTCGCCTCGCGCATATGTCCGTGCAATTCGTGAATGACCTGGTTGCCGGCTTTGGTGTGCAGCATATCAATATTCTGGGTAATTACTGCGCTCAATTTACCGGCGCGTTCCAACTCTGCCAATGCCAGATGTGCCGGGTTTGGGATTGCGTTGAGGGTTTTTTCCGCCAGCGGGAATACCCAACTGAAGAACAATCTGGGATCTTTGCGGAAGCCGTAGATACTCGCAACCTCCATCGCGTCCACACCCTGCCACAAACCAGATTTTTCGCTGCGGAAATCCGGTATTCCAGATGGGGTGCTGATTCCTGCTCCGGTAAATGCAACCACATTCTTGGCGGTTGCCAGCCAACTGCTCAACTGTAAAAGAGGGTTTTGTGACATGAAGTTGTTCCAACAAAACTTTTCTTAAAAGAGTCATTCTATTGTAGGACAAAAATCCCTGACTTGCGACAGGGTATTTATGTGACTTCTAACTCCGATGCCATCTTCGCATATTGGCTGGAAACTACCGCTTGCGGCTGCAACAAAATCATCGGGCGACGGTTTTCCAGTGCTTGATGTGCCAACTCCGGAGCAGGCGAAATGTTAGCCTTGACTTCTCGCCCCAGGATGGTTTCGACTTGATGCCAGGGAAGGCTGGATGCGGTGCGGCTTACAATCACAACTCTTACCTTCTCCGGTGGACAAATCTGTGCCAGTTCTTCCAGTTGGAAGGCAGCCACTTCCAGAACCAGGCGATTCGCTTCTACGACATATAGCAAGCGATCCATTTCCTTCGCCAGGTGTACGGTGCGCCGCGTAAGCCCTGCACCAATATCAAAGAGTGTCAAATCTGCCAGGCTGCGCATTGCACGCACATACGCAGACAACTTCTCTGAGGTGTAGTCCATTCGGGTTTCACGGGGATCAACAGAAGATACGACCGCTCGCAAACCGGATTGATGCGTGACGATTTCTGGTTCGATGGCGGATGCAGTGATATTCTGCTGGCTCATCACACGGGCAACGCCCTTATGGTTATGCCCAAGCATCAACCCCATAACACCCTGCCCAGGGCGAATATCCGTGATGATAGGAGCCTTGTTGGTTTGAAGCAACGCAACACCCAGATTCACAACCAGGGTTGTCACGCCAACGCCACCTTTCACCCCCAGCACACCAACCGTCTTCCCTTGTTTCTGAGGAGGTGGCGGAGCCAGGTTGCCGAGATCTTTGTGCCGATCCAGAATTTGCCGAACTCGCGCAGTGAGTTCCGCCGGATGAGTCGGCTTCGTGAGATAATCATCAGCCCCGGCCTCGAATCCTTTGACTTTATCTTCGATCAGGATTTTCGCTGTGAACATGATGATCGGGATTTTCGCCGTGACTTCCTGCTCACGCAGCTTGCGCGATACCTGCAAGCCACTCATATCCGGCATCATCACATCCAGGATAATGAGGTCAGGCAGTTGCGCAGCTACGGCAGCGAGCGCCTTCTTGCCGGATTCCGCAGTAACTACTTCGTAGCCCTGGCGGCGCAGCATTAAACCGACTAACTTCAGGCTTTCAAGATCATCATCAACAACCAGAATTTTTTCTGCCATTTGTCACTTCTTAGTGTGTCATTTTCGTAATTTCAGCGTAGCATGATTAAACCCCCATCGCAAGTTAAGCGCAAGTCCCGCAGCCAGCCTTTCATCTCCGATTGCTTGCCTGAAGTTCGTGCAGGCTATGCTATAATGTTTTAATCAGCCGTTTGGTGAAACGGAGTAACAGAGATACGGTATGGATATTAACCAGATTGCAAAAATGATCGAGTGGCTGGATGAAGAACGCCGCCGTGATAAACAGATGATAGCTACCCTCGAAGAGCGTCTCGCACAGCAAGACAATGCCATCAGCACCTTACAGAGTCGCCTGCGTGGTATGGAGTCTGACCAGACGATGATGCGGGAATCATCGCTTCCTGCCGAGAAAGAACGGGACATGCTGGAACACCTGCGGCAGGAGATGAGCCAGCTTATCGAACACAGCGAAGCGCGTCGCCTGAATGCAGAACGCGAGGCTGAACGCCGCCAGGAACTCAACCGCGAAGGGATCACGCGCACCATACGCAACCTGGAAGAGAAACTGGAACAAGTCCAACGCAGCACAGGCAGCATCACGGAAGTGAAGTCCGAAGGCAGCCGCGTTGCCGATAGCATGTTCGTTTTGCAGCAGCGCGTGGATGATTTGACGAAACAGCTAGAAGAACCTGATCGTCGTCTCGCATTTTTGGAAGAACAGCGCCGTCAGGACTCGCGCCGACTCTCCGAAATTGAAAGCGAACTGCCAGAGATCCGCAAGCAGATTGACGGCATCCGCCCCAAAGTGACACTCATCGAAGACTTATCCATCCGCAATGAGCGTAAACTGCAAGATGTGCAGAACAGCGAACGCGAACGCAGGGAGCAAATTCAGCAATTCGTTGACCAGCAAAATCTGGTCGCACAGCAGCGTGACCAAAAGATCGATTCCCTGCTGAAACGATTCAATGAACACGAAGAGACCATGCAACAAAACCTGGAACGCTTCGAGACATGGGCAGCGGCTTACCGCGATATGAAACGGATCATCTCTGACTTCGAGCGCATTGGGGATCGCCTCGAACGACGGATCAATGAAGTGGCAGAGATGCAACGTCTCAGTGAAGAGCGCTTCCGCCAGGAATGGAACGATTGGCGCGACGATGACCAGCGCCGCTGGAAGCAGATGACACTCGCCAATGATGATGTGTGGCGCAACCACGACAAAGAATTCCAGGAATACATTCAGAAATTGGACGAGCTAACAAGCGCAATTTCCCCGCTGCAAGATAGCTTACAACGCATGTGGAAGCTGGAGCGAGATCGTGCGCAGATGTATCGAGATCGATACCAGGAATTGTTGCTGGAGTACGACCAGCCAACATCCTCCGCTCCTGACACAACCAGTACCGGAAGCATGCCAGCGATTCTCGATTTCGACTCTGACGGTGAGCCTCCCTCAAACAATGGTTCCTACTGAGTATGAGAAACAAAAAAGCCCTCTCAACTTCAAGAGGGCTTTGGTCGGCGTGAACGAAAACTTCGCTAAATATCCAGGTTCTTCACCTGCTTGGCGTTCGTCTGGATGAAGCGCTTACGCGGTGGCACACTCGCACCCATCAGCATATCAAAAACCCGATCCGCTTCTGCCGCATCTTCGATGGTCACTTGCAGAAGCGTACGATTTTCAGGATCCATCGTAGTCTCCCACAATTGATCCGGGTTCATTTCACCCAGACCTTTGTAGCGTTGAATATCCGGGATTTTGTCATAGGATTTCAGCGCCTCGTCCAGCAACTGCCCATCATTGAACCCGGCACGAGGATAAACATACTCAATCTTCTTGCCACTACGCAGGCGATAGATCGGTGGTTGAGCGATATACAGATGCCCTTCCTGGATTAGCGATTGCATGTGGCGGAAAAAGAAGGTCAGCAGCAAAGTGCGAATGTGGCTACCATCGACATCCGCATCCGTCATGATGATAACGCGCCCATAGCGCAATTTGCTCACGTCGAAGTCATCATGAATGCCAGTACCCAGCGCAGAGATGAGCGCCTTGACTTCGTTGTTATCCAGGATTTTATCCAATCGTGCGCGTTCCGTATTCAGGATTTTCCCACGCAGCGGCAAAATTGCCTGGAAGTGGCGGTCACGACCTTGTTTTGCACTGTTATGCACAAACACACCAGAGGCAAGCGAGAAGTTATGTGTGCCAGGAACCTCAATATCGTACACATCCATAACTTCGGAAATCACTTCCTTGTGGATAACACGATGGTTATAGTTCAGAATAGCTTCACGTGCGCGTTCTGCATCACCCTCAAAGTAGCGTCCACAGAAGGTATCGAATTTCAGCAAGGACTTATCCTTCTTTTCCAGGCGCATCGCACGATAGGCTTCTATATTCAGTTCACCGTGTTCAATCGCAATTTGCTTCAGCGCTTCCAGGGTCTTGCGATAATAGGTTTCACGCAGCGCAGCTTTGCGTTTTTCACGGAACTCCGGTGTCCATTGTTTACTAGTCGTTTCGGCTCGCCATTCCCGCAATTCCTCATCCTGCCATTGTTCACGGGCTTTCTCGGCTAAATGCGTCCGAGCATCGGGGTTATTTGCAAAATATTCCCTCACTTGTTCCGCACGAGTTTGTCGATTCGCTTCATCAGCCCAATATTGCTGCTGTGCCTGATACAGTGTTTCAGCGTTTCGTTGGCGATATTCTTCATTCGACTCATAGAATTCTTGCCACTTCTGCATCATGTAAGCTTTGTAGGCTTCATCCTGCCATTGTGCCTGAGCTTGCTCAGAGAGGATGGCACGAGTTTCAGGTTCACGCATCCGCTGGCTCATCGCTTCACGAAATGCCTGACTCTTACGGATTTTTGCACCTTTTGCAATGACATCAGGCCGATGCAACGTGCGTGAAACGTGACGGCGGTGCAGCGCCAGATGCTCATCGGCTGGCATTCGCACGAGATTTGTAGGGTTATTATTACGCTTATTGAAGTCAATATGGTGACAGTGATCACCATCTGCTTGAGTATAAACTCCTTGCCAGCGGTTGTACCAATCGGCAAGCATATGCGTGAATAACCAACTATCTGAGCGAGGATCCCAGACCATTTCGTAGCCATCAATTGTGATTCCTGGCTGTGTCTTGTCTGAGAGTTTGCGATACAGTGGCATCAAAGAATCATCCGGCTGCAAGTCCTGGGCAGCCTTGTAAGAGCCATCTCGCAGCATGAAGCGATGGTCAGGTGTGCAGGTAATGCTGTCGCCATTGTCCAGCATCAGACGAATGACTGTCGCATTCTGTTTTGTGACACGTGCGTGTAATGCACGCTCAAAACCAATTTTACCATCATGCCGGATGGTATAGACGAAATGCTCTTTGCCAGCCGCTTGTTCCGTGACCATCTCTTCAAACGAAATAGCCCGCCCATCTGCCAGTGCAATCAGAGTATCACCAGAGAAACAGCCCCCAGCACTATCGCCTTCTACTATATAGATTTCTGCGTTATCACCGCGTTGTGAACAGTCTGCCAGTTTCCCAGGAAGGGTGCTGCTTTCGAGCAGGCTGGGGCCAGTACGCACCAAATCACGAGCTTTACGCGCCGCTTCACGCGCACGCTTGCTTGTCATACACTTTTCGATGATGCGGCGTGCTTCGCGGGAATTTAACTCCATGAAGTCCTGAAGTGCTTCCGATACGACTTGTGACACCGCCCCCTGAACTTCCGCATTCAGCAGCTTAACTTTGGTCTGGCTTTCAAACTGCGGGTCAGGATGCTTGACGCTGACAATTGCCGTTAGCCCTTCCAGGGTATCATTACCGCTGAAGTTGGTATCTTTTTCCTTGAGCATGCCCTGCTTCCGCGCAAAACGGTTCAGAACACCGGTAATTGACGAACGCATGCCGGTGATATGCGTACCACCATCCGGCGTATTGATTGTATTGGTGAAGGCTAATTCTGTCGTCGTCGCCGAATCCGTGTACTGAAATGCGATTTCCACACCTATGCTGTAGGTATCCCCCTGTTTACCTTCATATTCAATCTCGCGTTCAGCATAGATTACATCATGCAGGGGCTTACGGTTGCGATTCAAGTGCTTCACGAATGATGCAATCCCGCCTTCAAAATAGAAGGTGATCTCACGCGGGATTGGTGTTTCGCGTTCATCACGCAGGGTGATCGTCACATTACGGGTGACAAAGGCCATTTCACGAAAGCGCGTTGCCAACGTGTGGTAGTTAAATGGCACCTGATCCATGATAGAAAAATCCGGGATGAAGCGTTGAATGGTTCCGGTGACTTCGCCATCCTCTAGAGGGCGGATCTTTTCGACCTTGGTGGACGGTAGCCCTGCGTTATAAATCTGTCGCCAGACATGCCCGTCACGGTGGATTGTTGCGACAAATTCGGCAGAGAGCGCATTCACGGCGGAGACACCCACACCATGCAAACCACCACTGACTTTGTACGCATTGCTATCGAACTTACCACCCATACCAATTTTGGTCATAACCCCTTCAAGGGTGGAGATGCCAAGGTCTTTGTTCATCCCGACTGGAATACCCGCGCCATTGTCTGCAACTGTGACCGAACCATCGTCGTGCAAAATAATCTCTACGCGATCACAACGGCCTGCAAGCACTTCGTCAATCGAGTTATCGACCACTTCATAGATGAGGTGGTGCAGCGCACGAGCGTCTGTACCGCCAACATACATACCCGGACGCAGCCGGACGTGTTCACGCGGTTCCAGGTACTTGATGTTCTCTTCTGTGTATTGCCCATTGATTGGCGGATTCTTAGGTTCCGACGCCATGGTTTACTCCTAAAGCAGCCAGAGCTTTCAGGTGGACGAATAAGGGAGTGCAGGGGGAAACCAGCATGCAACTCATTGCCCCTCGTTGCAGAAGAAAATCTGCTGACTCTCTTCTATAATTATACACCACTGTGAGAAGAGAGACAATACGGCATAGAACAGTGTGTTCGATTGTTTACCAAATATTGACAGATCAACGATCTAACCGTATCCTTTTGAAGAAATTTTCCGCAGGCCTCCGTAGCTCAACGGATAGAGCAAGGCTCTTCTAAAGCCGAGGTTGTAGGTTCGAGTCCTACCGGGGGCGCAAACAAACCCATCGCATTGTGCGGTGGGTTTGTTTTTTTGGGGGTTAACGAAAACGCTCTATTGCGATAAGCCCTCATACAAAGCAGTAAGCTCTTGCGGGATTGCAAGCTTCTGGCTCTCGGCTCGCTGTGCTAAGTCTTGGTAGTGAGCAAGCGCTTCTGCACGCCGCCCCATTTCATCGTATAGCTGCATTATCGCATGGTGAAATTCAAACTGTAGAATGCTTTCCTCGACACCTCTCCGGTACGTATCCAGCGCCAGATCTTTGCGGTCTTGCTGCTTGAAGCCTTCTGCCATTTGCCCCAGTGCTTCCAGATACCCCCGCTGGAATGCAGCACGGCGATCAATAATCCAGCGATCCGAATGCCCATGCAAGAAGGGGCCGCGATACAAGCGAATCGCATGCTGCCAGTGTTCAAGCGATGCACCGTTGCCTCCGTTGCGCCCACGGGTCAAGGCTTCCACAAAATCTAGCACATCGTAGTAAACACTCAAACCAGGGTTAACGCGGTACAAACTCTCCGTATGTACCAATACGTCGAACTTCATGGCCTTGTGCAAACGCCTTTTCGTCACATGGAAAACATTAACGGCCTGTTCGGTTTCCAATTCAGGCCAGAACGCCCGGCAAATTTCCGACCGTGTCACTGTGGGTTTATCCAACGTGAAGAAAAACAGCAAGCGTGGCAGATGACCCTCCCACTTGCTCACCTCTTGTGAACTATGGACTACGCGGTTCTCCCCAAGCCCGAACACTTCGAGGTCAAGGCCATCGTCTCGCCGATTGCCGTAGAAGTTGTCATCCATCAACTGATGATCCAGCAGCAAACAAGCTTGTTTCTTCGCAACCATTGCCACCCACGGCAGGCGCGGAAGCATACGTCCATTAATCACCAGATGACAATGTTCAGGCAGTTTTTCTGCAAGGAGTTCAACGAAGCGATGAATATCGTCCGAGCTATCACTGCGGTCATATTCATCAAGGATGAAAAGGCAATCGGAAGAACTGAGTTCACCCAATTCCTTCACAAATGCATCTACCAACTCATCCAGATGCCCGACTGGATTGTCGTACACTTCTTGATCAAGCAAATTCAAATGCCGTCCAAATGTTTCATGCTGCTCTGGTAACTCATGCAACAAACCTTCGATGAACCCGCGCAGCGTATTATCATTGATACCAAGCGCGTAATAGTAGGCATTCACCTCTTCATCGTTGATGAGATTAGCCAGCAGCAAGGAACGGTACTTACTGTGGGGATGAAGGATGAGAAGCGGAGTCTGCGTAGAATGATGCAGCAACCCTTGGTAAGCATCCCGAATTCTATCTATGATCGACATGATAAGCCCTATCAATAACTATACTCGGTATTGCCTACAAGCAGGCAAGTACTATTTTCGGTTTACAACACGCAGCCAACTGTTCATAAGAATCCGCGGCTTGCTTTTGTATACATTTAGATCAGCTATCTAACAGGAAGGATAGTACGTAATATTGCAATACATCGACCACAATCATAACAAGAATACACTTTTCCGCAAGTACAGCAGGGTAGGAAAAGATAGAATTTTGTTATGTTGCTTCAGCCAACACCCCTGCTACATAAATCGACAAAAACAAAAAGGGAACAACACATGGTCGCCCCCCTGCAAACATACTCTATTCGGTTTAGCGAAATCCTCATAACTCAGGATGAGGCTTCTTGTTCCAAGCGCACTAATTCTCGGCGCAGAGTCTTCCCCACTGTTGACTTCGGCAGTTCATCAATGAAGGCAATACGACGAGGGATTGAATAAGCCACCAGTTTGTCTTCGCAGAATGCCATCAATTCCTCTGCGGTAGCATTCTGGTCAGGCTTCAAGACGACCCATGCTTTCAAGGCTTCTTGACCTGGGCGCTCAGGATGTGGGATCGCTGCAACGCCGACTTCCAGAACCGCAGGGTGGCTCTTCAAAGCATTCTCCACTTCCGCCGGATAGACATTGAAGCCACCAATGAGCGCCATATCTTTCTTACGATCCACAATATAAAAATATCCGTCTTCATCCATGCGGGCAATATCCCCCGTGTATAGCCAGACCTTACCATCTTTCTCTCGCAGCGAATTTGCCGTTTCCGTTGGCATTTTGTGATAACCCAACATCACGTTGGGGCCTGCCATCAGCAATTCGCCAATATCGCCAACTGGCAAATCCGTCTCGCCATCGTCCAGGCTCACAACCCGCATATCCATATCTGGCAACGGCAAGCCAATACTTCCGGTACGGTTCTCACCCAGGACAGGGTTCACATGCGTGGCTGTCGGAGCTTCGCTCATGCCGAAACCTTCACGTACAGCCGCCCCGCTGAGACGTTCAAATTCCTCTTTTGTGGCACGCGGCAGCGGAGCCGAACCACTGATGCAGTAGCGCAACGAACTGAGATCAACTTCACCGGACTGTACACGAGGATGATTGTTGATCGCATTATAAAGCGCTGGAACGCCGGGGAATTGCGTGGGCTTGTAGTGGGCAATGCAATCAATCACTTCATCTATATCACGCGCATTGGGGATCAAAATAATCTTGCTCGCATTGGCAACGCTGACGGTCAGCAGTGCAACAAGTCCATAAACATGGAACATAGGGATTGCACCCAGGTACACATCGTTTTCCAACGGCATGTTGAAAATCCGCAGCACTGCCCCCATTTGCATCACATTGGCAACCAGTGCGCGATGCGGAGCCATTGCAGCCTTGCTGACACCGGTTGTCCCACCCGTGTACTGGAAAATTGCCAGGTCATCTGGCTGAACATCGACATCTACGCGGCGACTGTCATACTGTTTTAGTAGATCCTGGAACCAGTAATCACCGGGTTGTACATCCGCTAAGTAATGCCCACCCTTTTTTTCCATTGCTAACGTGAACAGCAACTTCGCAATTCCGGGGAAATATTCCTTGATGTTGGCAACGATCACACTCGTGGCTTGCGTTTGCGACTGAATATCTTTGATCGTCTGATAGAAAACCGTGAGAGTAATGATGAATTTCGCATCACTGTCGTTGATCTGGTAAGCCATTTTCTGCGCAGGATAGGTGGGATTCGTCGCAGCGACCACACCACCAGCTTTCAACACAGCATAGAAGCTGATGGCAAAGGCCACACAATTCGGCATCACAATGGCGACACGATCCCCTTTTTGAAGCCCCTTGTCCACCAGCGCAGCAGCCATTGCGTCGCTGGCGCGTTCCAATTCTGCATAGGTGTATTCACTGCTCAAGCGACCGAAGATCGGCACTTTAACACTGGTCACAAGAGCCGTCCGACCAGGATGCTTTTTAGCCGTTTCTTGCAAGAACGAGTGTACGGGTACAGCAGGGTAATCAATAGAGTGCGCCAGACCCTCATCGTAGCTTTTGAGCCAGGGTCGTTCAGCATAAGTAATCGTTGATTGTTCTGGTGCAACCATGACAAAATTCTCCGAAATTTTCAAATAACCGAATCAACATTCGATTTTTACAATTAACTATACTCGAAAGCAGAACAACAAATCAACGCCTGACCCAACTCATCCATGCTTCGGGAATACGAGCAATCGCCCCGGAGCGATCCAGGCAAATGTGCTTGGTAATGCCCTTTACCAGCACATCTCGCGATTCAGCACTTATAATCTCGTAGGAAAAATCCAGCGCACGGCTTCGGGCAGATTCCACCCAGCACCGTACCGTGAGCAAGTCATCGTAGTGCGCCGCCTTAATGTATCGCGCTTGCACATCAGTCACTGCAAGGTAGAAGCCGCTGCGCTCAAAATCCGCGTAACTGGTGCCTTGCTCGCGCAAATAGGCGCTGCGACCTTCCTCGAAGTACACGATATAGCTAGCGTGATGCACAATGCCCATCGCGTCAGTTTCAGCATAGCGAACATGGAATGTCGTTTCAGCGATGAATGCTGTTTCACTCATTGTCTCATACCTCCATTACGAAAGGTATATATTGTAGCCATCTTTAAGCAGACTCCCATACCCGCGATATAACCGATACCTTGTTGGGGTCGGGAAGTTTCTCTATTTACCCTGATCTCCTGTGCGGGGAGCATGGCGGGCCTCCAGTTCGGCCTGCACATCATCCAGCGTAATTCCGAGGTCATTCATCAAAACCAGGGTGTGATAGAACAAATCCGCCAATTCGCCAATTTGCTCTGTGCGACCTTCCCCTAAAGCTGCAACAATGACTTCGGTTGCTTCTTCGCCCACTTTCTGCGATATCTTATTACGCCCTCTTACGAGCAGTGTATTGGTATAGCTGCCCTCTACCGGGTTTGCGCGGCGTTCTGCAATGATCGCTTCCAGCCGATTGAACATCTCTGCCATGATTAATCTCGCTTTGGGTTATGCGTGAATTCTTGTAGTGAACGATAGAAACAGTGCTGCTGTCCTGTATGGCAAGCAGGCCCCGCTGCATCAACCAGAATAAGCAGTGTATCGGCATCACAGTCAATGCGAATATCACGCACTGTCTGCGTATTACCAGAGGTTTCGCCTTTGTGCCAAAAGCTCTGGCGGCTGCGTGACCAGAACACGGTTTCGCCAACTTCGATGGTGCGCTGCAACGCTTCAAGATTCATGTAAGCCATCATCAATACTTGCAGGCTAGCTGCATCCTGCACAATAGCGGGAACTAAGCCGTCCTCATCCCATTTGATAGTTGCAATCGCTTCAGGAGTCAGCATCTGCCACCATCCAACCACTGGTACGCACGGGGATATTTTGCTCCAGCAAGTAGTCTTTCAAGTCACCAATGCGCAGTTCGTTGTAGTGGAAAAGGCTTGCCGCCAGCGCAGCATCCGCCTTGCCCACCGTCAATGCTTCCGCGAAGTGTTCTTTTGCTCCTGCCCCGCCGGATGCAATCACTGGTATAGAAACCGCTTCCGCAATTGTACGGGTCAGTTCCAGATCATAACCGGACTTCGTGCCATCCCGATCCATGCTGGTGAGCATGATTTCCCCGGCTCCTCGCGCTTCCACTTCTTTCGCCCAGGCGACGGCTTCCCATTCAGTGGGAACCCGCCCACCGTTGATATGTACCACCCAGCGCCCGTCCATCATTTTTGGATCAATAGCGACCACAATACATTGGCTTCCAAATGCCCAGGCTCCATCTTCAATTAGTTTGGGATTCTTCACCGCAGCACTGTTGATGCTGACTTTGTCTGCACCTGCGAGCAACGTCTCACGGATGTCTTCAATAGTGCGGATACCACCGCCGACGGCGAACGGAATGAAGATGCTATCAGCAACACTGCGCACCATATCCAACACCGTCTTGCGCTCTTCATGGGATGCACCAATATCCAGGAAAACCAGTTCGTCTGCGCCTTCCCGGTCATAGACGATTGCCTGCTCTACTGGATCCCCCGCATCGCGCAAATCCACAAAATTCACCCCTTTGACCACCCGCCCGTCTTTCACATCCAGGCAGGGAATAATCCGCCTAGCCAGCATCATCCCCTCCTTCTATTGCCGAGACCAACGCTTCTTGCAGCGAAATCTCACCTTGATACAGCGCCATACCAATGATGACCCCCGCAACTGAACCCGTCCGCGCCAATTCCTGGATTTCTACCATGCGATGCACGCCACCTGATGCGATCACCTCTAAGCCTGTGTTTCGTGCAAGCGACACTGTTCCCTGAACATTCACCCCACTCAGCAAACCATCCCGGTTGACATCGGTGTATAGTGCGTGCAGCACGCCACGCTCCTGCATCAAGCGCCCGAACTGCACCGGGGAAAGATCAGTTTTTTCTGTCCAACCGTGCGTCGTAACAAAACCATCTCGCGCATCAATGGCAACACAGATCGCTTCTGCACCATGTGTTTCTACGGCATCCGTCACCACCTGGGGATTCTGCGCCGCTATCGTACCCAGAACCACCCGCGATACACCCGCATCGAGCGCTCGCTGAATGTCTTGTGTGCTGCGCAATCCACCCCCAAACTGCACCTTCGCGCCCTGCTTCGCAATCTCTGGCAGAATGTCCAGGGTTTCATTGGCTCGTTCAAATGCCCCATCCAGGTTCACCACATGCAGCCATTCCGCGCCCTGCTCCACCCACTGCGCCGCCTGCGCCGCTGGATCATCATTGAAGACGGTCATTTGCTCCATATCGCCCTTCTTCAGTCGGACGACTTTTCCACCGCTAATATCAATTGCCGGATATACAATCACTCTGTTTTCCCTTTTCCATTAGAGCGCGAGAAAGTTACGCAAGAGCTGCAAGCCCACCTGCTGGCTCTTTTCCGGGTGGAACTGCACACCATAAATATTCTCACGCTGTACCCCGGCTACAAAGTTGATGCCGTAGTCTACCGTGATAAGAACATCTTCACGATTGGCAGGTTCGCAGTAATAACTATGTACAAAATAGGCATACGCTGGATCAGGCAGTTTGTGCAACAGCGCAGACTCCGCCTGTGCTTGCAGAATATTCCAGCCCATATGCGGGACTTTCAACTCTTCAAACGCCGGGAAGCGCGTCACCCGTCCTGGCAAAATCCCCAGCCCAGCATGGTCACCCATTTCGTCGCTGGCCTCAAACAAAAACTGCATCCCCAGGCAGATCCCCAGGTAGGGCGTACCTGCCGCGACAACCTCACGGATTGGTTCAACCAACCCTTGCTCATGCAATTTTTGCATGCCTGCACCAAATGCCCCCACACCGGGCAAGATGATCTTTTCTGCCCCCTGTAGTTCTTCTGGACTGCGAACAAGCTGGATCGAATCTGCTTGAAGGTGATGCAAGGCGTGCAGCACACTTCGCAAATTCCCGGCTCCGTAATCAATGACGGCAAGCATCAGCCACACCTCCTGATGAAAAACAAAAAGCCCCGCTGCGGTGCGAGGCTGTGAAAACAAAGTGAAATCACGCGACAACCATCTGGCTGGCACCGGAATCAAGAAAGTTATCCGGGATGATGCGTGAAGGTGTTGTTGTACGGTATCATGGGAAAGAGTATAGCAACGGGTTCAAGAAATTGTCAACGAGGGGAATATGAGCGAGCTAGTTGCCCTGCTAACGGATTTTGGCACCGAAGATGTTTACGTGGGTGTGATGAAAGGCGTTATGAAAAGCATCGCACCGGATTTGCAATTTGTGGACATTTCCCACGCGATTCGCCCCCAGTCTGTGCGCGAATGTGCGCTGGCACTGCTGCACAGCTATCGGTACTTCCCGCAAGGAACCGTTTTCCTGGTCGTAGTTGATCCCGGCGTGGGCAGTAAGCGGCGGCCTATCCTGGTGCAGGCAGGGGGCTATCGCTTTGTCGCGCCGGATAATGGTGTTCTGGCTTATGTACTCCATGAGATCGAAGTGGAAAAAGCGGTTGTACTGGATGATCCACATTATCATCGCAGGGAGGTAAGCAATACGTTCCATGGACGCGACATCTTCGCGCCCGCCGCTGCCTATGCAGCGAGGGGGGATATTATCTTCGAGAATTTTGGTTCCCCTGCCGGAGAACTCGCAGCGCTACCTGTGCCTCAGTTACGGATCGAACGCCAAAGACTCACCGGGGAAATCACTCATATTGACCACTTCGGCAATATGATTACCAGCATCGGCAGAATGCACTGGCTGGATGATCACCGCATTACCCTGGAGAACGGTGAAACATCAATCCAGATTGAAGCGAAAAAAGCCGAGTTGACCATTCATGGGCAAGAATTGCAGGGAATAGTACGCGCATACCACGAGGCTCCGCGAGGAACGTTGCTTGCGCAAATCGACAGCAACGGTTATCTGGAAATTGCGATCAACCAGGGGAATGCGGTAAAACGCTTGGACGCGATGATTGGTGATGAAGTTCAGGTGCGGCTATAACAATTTCCTCACCAAACCCGCGAAACCAAGTTTCAACATTACGCTTTCGCTTGCGAAACCCCATAGAGTTTGCTAGATTTTGTTTGTGAAAACATTACGAAGCAAATTAATTCCATCTAGGGGTGAATAGGTGAAAGCTCATCAGAAGCACTCCGGCTATGTACTCATTGTGGATGATATAGCGGATAATTTGAATCTCTTGTCGGACATGCTGGCGCAGCGTGGCTACAACGTTAAGATTGCACTCAGTGGCCCCGAAGCGCTCGCTAGCATTAAACAAGAACAGCCCGATCTCATCCTACTAGATATTCAGATGCCGGATATGGATGGTTATGAAGTATGCCGCCGTTTGAAAGCGAACCAGGAGACAAGTGATATTCCGGTCATTTTCTTGAGCGCTCTTTCTGAAACCGATGACATTATTAGAGGCTTCGAAGTTGGTGGCGTTGATTATGTGAGCAAACCTTTCCAATCGCGGGAAGTAGTCGCACGGGTCAATAGCCAACTGACACTTGCCCAGCAGCGCCAGCAAATCACATCCTTGCGCGAGCAAGACAAAAAACAATTCGAACAGTTGAACCAGATGCGTGATCGCTTCTTGCATGCCACTGCGCATGATCTTAAGAATCCTTTGACGGGAGTCTTGCTTTACACCCAAAAAATGCGCACGATGGATGCCAAAGAAATAGATGAACTCCCCGATGTCGCCGATGGCATTGAGCAAAATGCACGGAAGATGCAGCGCCTCATCACCGATATACTTGATCTGGCACAGCTTCAGATTGGTGAGATGCTCAACCTGCATGTGACGGATGTCGTTCCGCTGATGGTTCGCACACTGCAAGAAGCAGAGATTCACGCACGGAATAAGCAGATCGAACTACTGCTGGAAGCGCCTGAGAGCCGTGTCCCCCTGGCGTTGGATGCTCATTACTTCGGGCGCGTGCTGGATAACCTGGTCAACAATGCTGTGAAGTACACCCCGGAAGGCGGACAGGTAATCCTCAGTTTGCAGGAAACGCAAGATCGTGTGTTTATCTCGGTTGAGGATAATGGCATCGGCATCCCGGCTGAGGATTTGCCACACATTTTTGAAGAGTTCTACCGGGTGCGCAAAGCAACCCACAAGAAACAATCCGGCTCTGGATTGGGCTTGTCCATTGTAGCAGCAATTGTACATGAGCATGGTGGAGACATCACAGCGGAGAGTGAGGAGGGACGTGGAAGCCGGTTCACGATTGTGCTGCCACGCCCATAGTTGTCACCTAGTCACCCGATGGAACAGCGCTCGGCTGCAATTGTTCATTCTCGTGCTTGCCCTCCTGATTTTTTGCCCAGCGCATCAGGAAGAATGAAGGAACGAGCAAAACAAGCAGGATCGTGCCACCAATCCAGTATGGCAGCGCAGGGCTTTGTGCGAACAAAGTTCCTGCAATTGCGCCACCCACGATGATCGATAGGCTGTTCACCGATTGATACAGCCCCAGAACTGCACCTCGCCGGGAATCCGGGACGGTATTTGTCGTGAGTGATTGCAACGCAGGAATCTGCGTACCTGTACCGACGGCAAACGAAAACATGGGAATGATCGCAAGCAGTGGAGCCTGCACCAAGGCAATCCCTAACATCCCCAAACCACGCAGCGCACCACCGAACAACAGCAGCGGACTTTCCCCGAATCGGCGGATCAAGCGGCGCAGGAAATAAAGCTGGGTGAAAATTTGCCCGAACCCAATTACCGCGAGCAATAACCCAACCCCTAGCTCTGCCTGTTCTGGCGTATCCGCAAAGTAGACCGCCGCACCAAATAGTGCGAACGTACTTTGTAGCAGGGAGAATGCGAATTGTGCAGCGAAGGTCATACCCAGTATGGAAACCAGCGGAACATTGGCCAGTACACCCTTCACAGTAAGAGGAGCATCTTTTCGTTCAGCAGCCTCTGCACGCTTTTCTGCTGTATTGGTTTCATCCAGCATCAACCACGTTAGCAACACAACAATCGCCGCAGCACCAGCCGCGAGAAGATAGGGTGTCTGGTAGGTAAAGGTGGATGCAAGGATACCGCCAATTGCGGGGCCAATGATGAAACCCACCCCAAAAGCCGCGAAGATATAGCCAAGAGCCGTGGTGCGCTGCTCACGCGGGGTAATATCCGTCACATAGGCTTGGGCAACGATGATGTTGCCGCCAGTGATACCATCCAGGATACGAGCAAAAAATAGCACCGCGACATTGGGCGCGAACCCCAACATGAGGAAACTAATCACCGTACCAATTTGACTCACCAGCAACACAGGAATACGCCCGTAACGATCAGACAATCTACCGATGAAGGGTCCCGCCACGAATTGTGCCGCGAAAAATGCTGTGATGAGCAGGGTAATTGCCTGAGGAGACATCCCAAATTGACGTTCTGCATACAATGGCAGAATCGGCAGCACCATCGCCGCACCGACGATTTGTACAAAGACGATTAACAGAATGACAATCAGGCGACGATCCAGCAAAGAGAGGCCGCGTTTTGGTTTTTCAGGAGCGCTGGACACGATGAGACTACTCCAAACGGTTTACTTAATCATGCGCAGAATCGCATTATACGCCTGTGCCAACCGCTTGCATACTACCAGGATTATTGGGTTACCCGCATATTTAGCGGAATGATCCAGTCCGGCGCGAGTTGGATTGCTACTTGCTGCCCTGCTTGTGGAACAACCTGCGAAGACGAAGCCCATAATTGCAGTGCGATTTCGGGGCTAATGCGCACTGTCAATAAGTATCGGCTGCCCTGAAAGCGACATTGTTCGACTTCCCCTTGCAGCGTACCTTTTTCACTGATTTGCAATCCCACAGGATGCAACAGAATATAGTCCGCGTCGGGAAGATCATTCAAAACCAGATGCAGCGCTGACGAGGAGAAGATATTTTCCAGCCCCAGGAACCGCGCAACGTAAACCGTCCTGGGATGGTGATAGATTTCTTGCGGCGTATCGACTTGCTCGATGATGCCTGCATTCATGACTGCGATGCGATCTGCCACCGCGTAGGCTTCTTCCTGGTCGTGCGTCACATAAACAGCAGTTACACCCATCCGCTTGATGATCTGGCGCAGTTCCAGCACCAACGAACTGCGAAGGCTGGCATCCAGCGAACCTAGCGGCTCATCCAGCATGAGCAGGCGCGGACGTGGGGCGAGGCTCCGTGCCAGGGCGACACGCTGCTTCTCCCCGCCGGAAAGCTGGCTCACATCACGGTCAGCGAAACCACTAAGCTTGACCAGTTCCAGCATTTCCGCAACGCGCCTCTGGCGTTCTTGTGCTGAAAGCCCCTGCATTTCCAGCCCGAAGGCCACATTCTGCGCAACGCTTAAATGTGGGAACAAGGCGAAATCCTGGAAGACCAACCCGAAGCCACGTTGATGCACAGGCGCATCGCGCAAAGGTTCTCCATCCAGGCGCACATCACCAGAAAAATCCGGCACTAACCCGGCGATGATCCGCAGCAAGGTTGTCTTTCCACTACCACTTGCTCCTAACAAACAAACGATTTCACCCTCTTCTACCGTGAGATCAATATCACGCAGCACTGCCTGATCGTCAAATTGCTGCGAGACATTGCGTAGTTGCAGCATCAGAATTCTCCTATTCCAGCCGTGCGGACACGTTCAATCACAATGAAGCTCACCGCACAGACCAGCATAAGCAGCGAACTCATTGCCAGCGCTTGCGCATAGTTCGAGGCTCCTGGCTGGCCTAGCAACCGAAAAATCACAATCGGCATTGTCGGCGTATCGGGGCGTGCAACAAACAGAGATGCCCCAAATTCTCCCATGCTGACTGTGAAAGCGAAGGTTGCACCAACGACAATCCCCCGGCTGATGAGCGGTAACTCTACCCTGCGCCAGACCTGGAACGGGGAGGCTCCTAGAACTCCCGCCGCTTCTGTCACATTCGGCGGAATGCTGCGCAAAGCCGGCAGCACACTGCGTACCACAAACGGTATAGCGACCAACGTATGCGCAATCGGGATCAAAACCCAGGAAGCCCGTAAATCCAGCGGCGGTTCATCCAGCGCGACAATAAAGCCAAAGCCGAGCGTGACTGCGCTCGTTGCCAGTGGCAGCATGAAGATTGGATCGAACAAGCGCCCAAGCCAGGAAGCACGTCCACGCCCCGCAATCAGGTACGCACTCAGCACTCCGAGAATCAGCGCTAAGAGTGTCGTCAGCAGCGCAATTTGCAGCGAATTGCTGATGGCCTCCAACGGTGGCACAAATAGCACAGAGTCTCGCGCATTCTGGTTCAGCGATGTATACGCTTGCAGTGTGAACTGACCATCCTGCATAAAAGATCGCCCTATCAGCGCCAGCAGCGGCGCAAATAAGAGGATCACCATCAGCAGCAGATTTCCGGCAACGAGGGCGATTTGTGCAGGCGTTCGCGGCGAACGAACAATTTGTTCAGCACTTTGATACTCTGTGGATACATTACGCTGTAACTGTGTGTAGAAGACCATCATCAGCAGCATGACAACAATCTGCACCAGGGAGAGAGCCGCCGCCATTGGCAAATCAAAGATATTGCGAGCCTGATAATAAATCTGTACTTCCAGCGTGGCAAAACGAATCCCACCCAGAATCAATACAATACCGAAACTTGTGAAGGTGAAAATGAAGACCAGCACCGCCGCTGCCAGAATTGCCGGACGCAGAATCGGCAAGCGCACCCGCCACCACAACCGCCACGAATCCGCGCCGAGTACCCGTGCAGCTTCTTCCATACGCAGCGATTGATTCGCCCAGAAGCTGGTAATCATGCGCAGCGCAATCGCATAGTTATAGAAAACATGCACAATCAAGATAATTGCCAGCGTGTTCAACAATTGAATCGGCGCTTCTTCCAGACCAAACAGCGAAATCAACGTTTCGTTCACAATTCCACGAGGGCCAATCAATGCGAGGAAAGCTGCCGCCACAACCACAGTCGGCAGCACAAAAGGCAGTGTTGCTAGCGAAAGCAACAAATCTTTACCAGGGAAACGAAAGCGCGTGAAGATATAGGCTCCCGGCAGCGCCAGCGCAATTGTGAGGATGGTCGAGAGTGTCGCCTGCCAGAACGTGAAGATGAGCGTATTGCGATAATAGCGCGACGTGGCAATCTCCACAAATCCGCTGAAGTCCCACTGTCCCTCAGGACGCAGGCTCAAATCAAAAATTGAGAACAGCGGGTAGAAGAAGAACACCCCCAGGAATAAAAGGGGTACGAGCAGCAGCCCGTACCACACAATGCGACGAAGGTTCATTGTCCCAGTACAACTTCCGTCCAGGCAGCAATCCATTCATCGCGGTTTTCTTCGATGCGTGCAGCATCCAGCACGGCAGGTTCATCGGGGATTTGTGCATATTCCGCGAAGATTTCCGGCAGTTGGGCATCAGCATGTACCGGGAACACATACATCTGTTCCGGCACGTCTTCCTGAAATTCTACGCTCAACATAAAGTCAATGAACTGCTGCGCAGCTTCCACATTTTCGCTGCCAGCCAGAATACCCGCATATTCAATCTGCCGGAAGCAAGTACCAGGAGCAACGATACTGGCTGTGGTCGCTGCATCCAATTCTTCGTTGTAGGTGAATGGCGGGCTGCTGGCGTAACTCACCACCAGCGGATAGCTGCCCTCATTGCCACCCTGTGTGAAATGCGTGTAATACGCCGTACTCCAATCATCGCTAATCAACACATCGTTCGCCAGCAAGTCTTGCCAGTAATCCAGGTAGGTGTACTCATCATCTTCGTCTTCTTCGTCCGGCGTACCGAACTCAGCTACTGTAGCCAGCAAAAACGCCAACCCAGGCGAAGAAGTCGCAGGATTCTGTGCAACCAGTAACCCTGCATATTCTGGCTGATTGAGCGCTTCCAGGCTAGCTGGAACCGTGAGAGCATTTTCCTCGAAGTAAGCAATGTCATAATTGATGCAGACATCTCCGTAATCAATCGGTGTGACTGCATCGGTATCTTCGAGGATGAATTGCTCATCCACATTTTCCAGATTAGGCGATTCGTAGGGGATGAAAATCTCCGCATTTAGCGCACGGCTGAGGAAGGTGTTATCCACACCAAACAACACATCGCCCAGCGGATTACCTGCGCTGAGGATGGATTGATTAACAACCTGCCCGGCATCGCCAGCACGTAAGATGCTGACCGTTATCCCGGTATCTTCCTCAAATGCTTGCAGAACATCCTCACTGACGTTAAAACTGTCATGAGTGACGAGCGTAAGGGTTTGCTCCTGTGCCGTAGCCGACAGATTGATCCACACCATGCCCAATACAAGGATGGTCATCAAACGAAACAACATTGGGTTTTGCCTTTTACACTACGTGTATTGATTCAATTCAGTGGAGGCTCAAGAGGAGATGTTGTCCAGGTAGCATAAAACAAATCACCCCTGTTGGGGTGCGCCAGGGGTGACTTGGAGAGACAGCCAAAAAGCTGCATCACTCTTATAGACACTCCCTGCGCCAGTATTACCCGGTTCAGGTTGAAGGGTCGGTACGGAAAATACGCACCCTCTCAGCCTGCTTTCGCAAGCTCCCCTGGTCTCTACATTTCTATCTGCCCAAGTATACCGTGAAATCGTCTCTGCTGCAACGGCGCACATGACTTTGTTACCGACACAGCCTTGTTACAGAAGTGTCCCCTACGCATATTTTACCAGAACATATACACTAGAAGCGCTAGAAAATGAGCCGAAATTGTTATCTGCCGTTTATGATTTCGCACGGTAGGTGTGATACCCTATAATGGCTACAAGACGAGACCCATATTGGAGTGTTGAATGAATCAGATACGCAAACAAATGCCGAAAATCTCTACGGTGTTGATGCTCATTGCCGTATTCCTTGGCGGCTTCTTGCTCGGTAATCAGAATACCTCTAGCCAGGCACAGGATGCTACGCTAGCTATTGGCACAACAGATGAAGCCTTTGCCCCGCTATTTGAAGTTTACGAAACGATCCAGGCTCGTTATGTCGATGCAGATACAATCGACACACCTGCGCTCGTGAACGGCGCGATTTCAGGCATGGTCGATGCACTGGACGATCCGTTCAGCAGCTACCTCGACCCCAGCTCATTCGAGATGTTCCAGACTGATCTCTCCGGTGATGTCGAAGGGATTGGTGTCGTAATCCGCACAGACGAAGAAACCGAACAAGTCTACGTCGTGGAGGTATTGGAAGGCACAGGCGCTGAACGAGCTGGGGTACTGCCAGGTGACATCTTCATTGATGTGGATGGGCAGAGTGTGGATGGCCTCAATCAATCCGAACTAGCCGCCCTGGTACGAGGCCCCTCCGGTACAGAGGTCGTCATTACGTTCTTGCGTGGCGAAGAACTCGTAACCCTGACCATTACCCGCATGCGCTTTGAAGTTCCCAATGTGACTTACGAAGTGTTGGATGGGGACATTGCTTACATCAGCATGAATGAATTCAGCGACCGTTCACGCGGTCAGTTGGATGCCGCACTGGAAGAACTGGATGTCAATTCTCGTGCTGGTTTGATCTTCGACTTGCGCGGCAACCCTGGCGGGCTGCTCTCCTCTGCAATTGATGTTGCCAGCGCGTTCATACCGGATGGCGTTGTCCTCTACGAGGCCTTCGGTGATGGCAGTGAACAGGTGTTTGAATCCAATGGCGATTTTGCAGGAATCACAGTTCCAATTGTGGTTCTCGTTAACGAAGGCAGTGCCAGCGCTTCTGAACTGGTATCCGGCGCAATGCAAGATCGCGGCGTTGCAACGCTCATCGGTGAAGTGACCTTCGGCAAAGGGACAGTACAGACACTGCAACCTCTGAGCAACAACGGCGCATTGCGGATCACCATCGCACGGTATCTGCTGCCGACCCGCCGCTGGATACATGAAGTCGGTGTAACACCGGATATTGTCATCCCGTATGATCCGGCAACGGATGGCTTGGACATTGATCCGCAATTGGATGCCGCGCTGGAATTCTTCGCAGAAGGCGCACAGTGAGTAAACCGTAATGGGGATGGCATCAGCTATCCCCTTTTTGCAGCCAGCAAAACGACTTCATACCGTAACCCTACCCAGTCGCGCAATAGACATGCTATACTGCTCGCCACTTACGAATGAAACTATGCCGATTTTCGGAGAGAACTCATGGCTGTAATTTTGCAGGTTGCATCGATCATTGTGTCGATCATTTTGATTGTATTGATTCTCATGCAAGTTCGAGGTGGTGCGCTCGGCAGCTTGCTCGGTGGCGATGCCGGCGGCGGTGTATCCCACACCCGGCGAGGCCTGGAAAAAACCCTCTACCAATTGACGATCTTCCTGAGCATCGCATTCCTGGCAATCTCTGCATTCTCTGTCGCGCTCACGGGCTAACCCGAACATTCGACCGTCCGATGCTCCTGCCAACCTCCGGGAGCATCTTCCCCAGAATTGACTGAATCTGCTCCATGATGAGGTGTTTATGCTGCGTGGTATTCGCTGGCAAGTGATTGCCTTGTTTGTGTCCATCATAACCTTCGCCCTGGTGTTCGTTCTACGCATGAACACAACGCCGGAACCTACCCCGACTCCGCAACCATCTACTAGTGCAGTGGCGGAAGTGACCGAAGCAGCACCCTCTACCGCGACCGTCACACCAGAACCTGTTCAAGCCGCAACACTGGAACCGCTTGCTGCCACCGATGAAATAAGTGATTTTGTCGAAGGTCTTGTGGGTACAGTAGGGCGTTTGAATCCATTGTTTGCAGCGCTGAACCCTGCGGAGCAAGACATTGTTTCGCTGATTTACGAAGGGCTGACGCGGATCAACCAATATGGGGAAATTGTGGGTGATCTGGCAGAAAGATGGGTGGTTTCACGGGATGGGCTGGAATATGTCTTTGTCTTACGCGAAGATATTCTATGGCAGGATGGCACCACCTTCACCGCCGATGATGTACTATTCACCATCCATCTATTAAGTGCAGATGTTTTCCCAGGGTTAGAAGCTCAGGCGGCTTTCTGGCGCACCGTTGAAGTACAAAAAGTGGATGACTACACGGTACGATTCCGGCTGGCACAACCGCTGGCGAGTTTCCCCAGTTTGCTCACCCTGGGAATATTGCCAGAACATGCCCTTTCAGGAACCACTGCCGAACAGCTTATCACCCATCCATTCAACCTTTCACCCATTGGCACAGGAGCCTATCAACTGGATGCAATTCGTTCCAGCGATGGGCAGACGATTCAGGCGATTGATCTGGTGACTGCGCCAACCTATCAACAGCGTATCGAAGGGGAAGGCAACCACGCATTGCAACACCTGCGCTTCCGCATCTTCCCCACATTTGAAGAAGCATCCCAGGCGCTGGCAGACGGTAACATTGATGGCCTCGCAGCAACAAATTGGGAACAACGCGAGACACTGCTTGGCATCAGCGGACTGACGACCTACACAACAACATCTCCAAGCGTCGGTATGCTGATCTTCAATTGGGACGAGCCGGAAGGCGTGCGCTTCTTCAGCGATCAGCGCGTGCGAACGGCGCTGCAAATCGGCATCAACCGTACTACACCGATTGAGAGCAACTTGCTGAATCGTGCGGTTGTCGCCAACAGCCCTCTGCTGCCGATTTCCTGGGCATATGACCCGGATTTAGCCATTCCTTCGACTGATACGGCACGGGCGCGTGAACTCCTGGAGAATGCCAACATTCAGGCGGATGATGCCGAAGCAACAGAAGAACCGGATACCTCCGGCATATTCTACAGCTTTAGCATCCTCACCATCGATCAACCAGAAATCACGAGCATCGCACAAGAAATTGCGACACAGTGGTCACAATTGGGGCTGGAAGTGACTGTGGAATCCGTACCTTTTGCGGAATACCAGACGCGCATCGAAGCCGGGGAATTCCAGACAGCGATTGTGGAATTATCTCTCAGCATTGATCCTGATGTCTATGCGTACTGGCACAGCAGTCAGTACCCGGATGGGCTGAATTACGGCGGTGCTGCCGACAGCCGCATTGACGAAATTCTGGAGCGAGGACGGCGCGATACCAATGGCCTGAACCGTGATCAGCTCTATCAGGAGTTCCAGCAGAACTTCGTCAGTCGTGCCATCGCCATCCCTCTTTATTACCCGTTGTTCACCTATGCCGTTCGGGATGAATACAGCGGTGTGCAGCTAGGTTTCGTTGGTGCGCTGGCAGATCGCTTCCGCACCATCCAGCAATGGCGGCGCAATGCTGACGGATTGTGAGGGACAAACCGACTTCAAAGTTGCAGCGACCTTCAACTATGCTACAATTTTGGCTAGTTAATCCGAGCATATTGGAACCAATAGGAGTAACACGATGTCTGTTGCAACCATTCTCAGCCAGGCAGACATCTTCGATGAATTGACATCTACCCAACTCGAGCTGGTTAGTTCGATTGCCGATGAACGCCATTATCAGGCCGGGGAAGTCATCTTCGAGGAGAACACATCGGGCGATGAAATGTATGTGATCGCCAGCGGCGAAGTCGAAATTCAGGTCGATCCATCCATGATCGGAGATGAATCCGACAAAGGCAAATTCACCATCGCAACCTTCCGGCGCGGGCAAGTTTTTGGTGAAATCTCACTCGTAGACCAGGGGTTGCGCAGCGCTGGCGCACGCTGCACCAAGCAGGATACCCACCTGGTTGTCATTCCGCGTGAAAAGCTCATGCTGTTGTGTGATACCTACCCGCAGCTTGGCTACAAACTCATGCGCAACCTGGCGGCTGATCTGGCGATGAAGATCCGCCATACAGATTTACACCTGCGCGAAAAGCTCACCTGGCAAAAAGAAGATTGAATCCAGCCCATAGGGTTCATGAACTGACGTAAGCACACGATGATACGGTTTCACAATGAAACACGGAGAATGTAGGGGCGACCTGCTGGGTCGCCAGCGGATACAGCAATGCCGTATTCCTACGATATTCCACATGTAGTGGCGCATTCCATTGAGCCACTACACCCGGTTTTTCTCCATACTGTTTTCTTAGAAAATATTACCGTGCCCCTGCAACACAATCCCCTAATCGGCCTTCAAGCGTAAGAACTTACGCTTGCCGACCTGTACGACTGTTGGCAGCATTTCCGGCGTAATCTCCATCATAACATCTTCAATCTGTTCGCCATCGACACGAATGCCGCCGTTCTTCACAAGGTCTTTGGCTTGTTTGCCACTGCTGACTAACTCGTGATCGCGCAGAATATCCAGCACGCGGGCAGTTTCTGTCAGTGTTGCTTCGGGGATGTCATCCGGGATGCCATCGCCACCACTGCGGAAGACTTCATCCCAGCGTTTCTGCGCAGCTTCGGAGGCATCCGGGCTGTGGAAAATGCTCACAATTTCACGGGCAAGGCGCATCTTCACCTCATTCGGATGCAGGCTGCCATCTGCTAATCCCTGTTCCATTTCATCCAGTTGTTTCTGCTGCCAGCCGAGAATCAGCTTATGAAAAATCGGCATAGCCTCATCCGGGACACTCATCACCTTGCCAAACATATCCCAGGGTTCTGAGAGCAGCGGAATGTGGTTACCCGTGCTTTTGCTCATCTTGGCAGAACCATCGGTACCGGGCAGCGATTCGCCCATGATGATGGCAATCTGCGGCTTTTGTTCCAGCCCTTGCTGTAACTTACGCCCTGCTACCAGGATGTTGAACAACTGATCTTGCCCACCGACCTGTACATCCGCGTCCTGTGCGACGGCATCATAAGCTTGCATCAGCGCGTAGAAAAATTCGTGCAGGTAAATTGGCTGGCCTGCCTCAAGACGGTTGGCGAAGTTTTCGCGCACCAAAAACTGCTGCACGGTGAAGTTACTCGCAAGCCGGATGATGTCTGCAAAGTCCAGCGGAGCCAGCCATTCACTGTTGCGGCGCACACGGGTCTTGCTTTCATCCAGAATTTTGAAGGCTTGCTCCGCGTAGGTGCGGGCATTTTCTTCTACTTTTTCCGCCGTAAGCTGGTCACGGGCTTTATCCTTGTCGGAAGGATCACCAATCAGACTGGTGAAGGTACCGATGAGGAAGGTCACATCATGCCCAAAATCCTGAAATTGGCGCAGCTTACGCATGGTGATCGTATGCCCCAGGTGCAAATCCGCCGTGCGTGGATCGTAACCGCAATACACCCGCAGGGGTCGCCCTTCTTTTTCCGCTTCGATCAAGCGCTGGCGCAGTTCTTTGCGCATGTTCTCTTTGGTTTCCGGGTCACCATAGGCTGTGCCGGACATCAACACTTCTACTTGTTCGTCAATTGTTGCCATGTTGGTTTCTCACTGGTCTGAATTGATCTTTGCAATTGGCGATTGTAACACGGTGATGCGTACTTGTTCAGGTTGCACTACACTTGTTATCATTACCGCGTCACGTTGCTATACTCATAAGCACCTGAACCTTTAAGAGCCATTATAAACCCTTGCGCAAATCCGTCAATCACAGCATCAGTCAGGACAACACACAGATGAAGTACATGACAAGCGCCGAAGTTCGGCAAGCCTATTTGGACTTTTTCGAGGAGATGGGACATCAACAAGTTCCATCATCGTCGTTGGTTCCAGCCAATGATCCCACCCTGCTTTTTGCCAATTCCGGTATGGTGCAGTTCAAAGATGTTTTCCTGGGCAATGAAAAGCGCGATTACAGCCGCGCAACCACCGCGCAGAAAGTGATGCGCGTCAGTGGGAAACATAACGATCTGGAAGAAGTGGGACCTTCTGCACGGCATCATACGTTCTTCGAAATGATGGGGAATTTCAGCTTCGGTGATTACTTCAAACTGGAAGCGATGCAATTCGCCTGGGAACTGCTGACAAAAGTTTATGAACTGCCGGAAGACCGCCTCGCCGTGACGATCTACGAAAAAGACGACGAGAGCTATGAACTGTGGACAAAAGAAATCGGAATTGATCCGAAGCGCATTGCACGCCTGGGGCCAAAGGACAATTTCTGGCAGATGGCAGAGACCGGGCCTTGCGGACCCAATACTGAGATTCACTGGGATAAATACCCGGAACGCGGCGTGGATGACATCATCCCTTCCCTGCTCGCAGACGATGACCGCTTCCTGGAAATCTGGAATCTGGTCTTCATGCAGTTCAACCGCACGCAACCGGATCCGCAGCACACAGGTGATTTTGATGAGCCGTTGCCTGCGCCGGGTGTGGATACCGGGTTGGGTCTGGAACGGGTGGTGAGTGTGCTGCAAGGCGCAACCAATAATTATGACACGGATATGTTCCTGCCGATTATGCGTGCCACCCAGGAATTGACCGGAGCCAGCGATGAAGAGCGCGAAGCGAATTATGTTCCGTACCGCGTGATTGCGGATCACATGCGGGCTGCGGTCTTCCTGATTAGTGATGGTGTGCTGCCGGGTGCAAAAGGCCGTGATTCAGTGACGCGCCTGGTGATTCGCCGTGCGGCCCGTTTCGGGAAGAAACTCGGCTTCAATGAACCCTTTCTGGCACATGTTGCCCAGGCAGTGATTGATGTCATGGGCGGGCATTACACTGACCTCGTAGAACGTGCCGATGCGATCAAGAAAGCGATCACGCTGGAAGAAGAACGCTTCCACCGCACGATGGAACGCGGCCTGGAAGAACTGGAACAAATGCTGGATGACTTGCCGGAAGGTGGTCAAATCAGCGGTGTGCAAGCCTTCTACCTGAAAGCTACCCTCGGCCTGCCAATCCAGGTGACGAAGGACATCGCAGAAGAACGCGGCTTCAGCGTTGATCTCGCAGGATTTGAGGCTGAAGTTGAACACCATTCGCTGGTCAGCGGTGGCGGTCAAGCAATGGGTAAAATCGCCTCTGCTGATTTCTACAAGGAACTGCTGGCACAATTGCAGGAAGATGGCACTCTCAGCGAAGATGGTGTGAATTATGACCCTTACACCTACGAAGATGTGCTAACAAAAGTCATCGCGCTGGCACAGGACGGGCAACAAGTGGAGAACGTGCCAGTCGGGGACAAAATCGAAGTCGTGCTGGCGGATACTAATTTCTATGTGGAAGCAGGCGGTCAGGTCAGTGATACAGGCACAATTTCCGGTGACGGTTGGACAATCGAAGTCGAACATACGCAGCGCCCCGTCGGTGGTCTGATTTTACACATCGGCGAAGTGGTGGAAGGCAATCCTCGCGTAGGAGATGAGGCTACAGCTACCGTAGATCGGGAGCGCCGCCAGGATATCATGCGCAATCACACCGGGACACATCTGCTGCATGCTGCGCTGCGCAATATACTCGGAACACATGTCCAGCAGCGCGGTTCGCTGGTCGCGCCAGAGCGCCTGCGTTTCGACTTCGCACACGACGAAAAAGTCTCTGATGCCGAGTTGACACGCATCGAAGCCGAAATCAACGATATGATCGTGGCGAATGCCCCTGTGAAGACCGAAATCAAGGCATTTAAGGAAGCACAGGCAGAAGGTGCAATGGCACTCTTCGGGGAAAAGTACGGGGATATTGTGCGCACGGTGATTGTGGATGGCGACAACGGAGATCGTTACAGCTACGAACTCTGTGGCGGTACGCATGTCGGCAGTACAGGCGAGATTGGTTCTTTCATTTTCACAAATGAAGGCAGCGTCAGTGCCGGGGTTCGCCGTGTAGAAGCGCTCACCGGACGGGAAGCTATGCGCTATGTACAGCAGCAGTTGGACTTGCTGCATCGTGTCGCTGCGGAAATGGGAACCACGCCAGAGAATGCCATCAGCCGCGTACATGCCTTGCAAGATGAACTGAGTGCAGCCCGCAAGCAAACAGACGAATTGCAGCGCAAACTTGCTAAATACAGCTTTGATGAGATGATCGAGACTATGGAGTCGATCAACGGTAAGCAGGCGCTCATTGCGCAGGTAGAGAATGTGCCCAATGAAACGCTGCGCGAAATGGCGGATTGGTTCCGTAACAAGGTCAAAGAAAATGGTGTGCTGGTTCTCGGTAATGACATTGATGGGAAACCCATGCTGCTGGTTGCCCTCACCGATGATCTGGTGAAAAGCGGTTTGAAAGCTGGCGACCTCATCAAGCCGATTGCCGCAGTCGTCGGCGGCGGTGGCGGCGGTCGCCCGAATATGGCACAGGCTGGCGGTAAAGACAGTAGCAAATTACCGGAAGCCTTGAAGAAAGCACGCGAAATGCTGGCAGAATAAGGTGATAGACAAATCAATTCCGTAGGGGCGATTCATGAATCGCCTCTATGATGACCGGGGCAATCGCCTCAAGAGCAAAACGACGAATTCAACAAATGACAAATACGCCACATCAAGCGAAAACACAATCATTTCGGGCAATCCGGCGGATCGCCCCTACGAATTTCTTCGTGTTCTTTGTGTCTTCGCGGTGAGAATCTTTTTGCAGCGATCACCCTACTATGATGACCCTATGTAACCGGAACCAATTACGTTTATGAACCAACAGCCCGATTACATCCAGCTTCAAGCCGGGGAAGACATTGCCTCCGTGCGAGATCGCCTGTCGTTTTTGCGCGGCAAACGTGTACTGCTGATCTGGCCTGAGCAGGGTACAGCACTCCCGCGCAAGCTTGATCTTGTGCTGGTTCAGCGCGAAGCAAAACGCCGGGTGATTCAATTGGCACTGGTGACACATGATGAGCAAGTCGTGGTACATGCGCGAGAATTAGGCATCAGCACCTTCGAGACAATTCAGCAAGCGGAGCGCAATCGCTGGAAGCGCGGACGCAGCCGGGTGTTTGTACAGCGACATCACAAGCCAGAACATCATCCTCAGCCGGAAGACTTGATGCCTGTTGCCAGCCGGGTACGGTCTCCGCGCAGGGGATTGTCTGGCGTTGTCGGGATCATGGTTCGCAGCCTGATTCTGGCAGTGGTACTTGGTGTATTGCTGGGTACGCTGTACATCACCCTACCATCGGCAACGGTGCGCATTGCCGTCGCACAATTTCCATTGGAAGTGGAAACAACGTTAATTGCAGACCCTGCTGCGCTAGATGTCGATGTCGAAAATGGTATTATCCCGGCGACTGTGGTCAGCGCAACGGTGCAGACCATCGAGCAAATCGAGACAACCGGGACACTTCAGGCAGAGAGTCGCCGCGCAATCGGCGTTGTCACGTTTACAAATCAGACGACGAGCGCACTGGAAATACCCGCAAACACCGTTGTCAGCACCAGCGCCGGTACGCCCATTGAGTTTGCAACACTGGAAGATGCCGCGCTCCCCGGCGGCGTGGGAGAACGAATTGACATCCGCGTTGAAGCCTTGCCCACTTCAGCAGGTACAATTGGCAATGTTGAGGCTGGAACCATCAATACCGTGCGTGGGGCTTTGGCGGATCAAGTAACGGTGCGCAACTTGACAGCGACCACTGGAGGCAGTCAACCAACCTCACCAACGGTCACAGAGGCCGATCAACAGCGGTTACGCGGCATCGTGCGCGGACGACTACAGGCAATTGCCTATACCGAAATGGAAGCCAACCTGACTGAGACGCAAATCATCGTCATTGATACTGTCAACATACCTGAAGATGGCGTGCGAAGTGCGACCTTCAGCCATGAACCCGGTGACATCAGCAGCACACTCACGCTGGATATGCGGGCAGTGGTGCAAGCACTGGTCATTGATGATCGCTTTGCGAGGCAGGTGGTTTTTGCGCGACTTTCGGCAGAGCAACCTGACGCATTCAGCCTGAGTCCAGATAGCTTCATTTACACACGCGGCCCCGTACTCAGCACCAGCGATAGTGGGCAAATCACTTTCAATGGTTTTGGCAGCGGGAACGCCATCACAACCGTTGATCGCCCTCGCTTACAGCAATTATTGGCTGGAAGGACTATCACAGAAGCAACCAGCATTCTACAAAGTGAACTGGCGCTGCTACCGGATACGCCACCGCAAATTGACATAAATCCGGCTTTCGTCGGACGCTTACCGCTGGTTCCCATGCGCATCAACATTGAACTGATCGAAGGGGGCGCATGATTGGAAAATTGCTCGGAGTCGATCACGGTCTGGCACGAATCGGTGTCGCTGTCAGCGATGCGATGGGCATTTCTGCGCGGGAACTGCGGATCATTCATCGTAAAAGTAAGCAAGAAGATTTTGACCAGATTAACCAGATTGCCACCGCTGAGAATGTTGTCGCCGTTGTAGTCGGCATCCCGCACAATGAAGCCCCGGAAGGCGTGCATACCCAGGCGGATACCGTGCGCAACTGGATCGAAAATTTCCGCGAAACGACCAGGCTACCGATCATCGAATGGGATGAGCAACTTACCAGCGAAGATGCCAAAGAACTTGCCAAAATGCAGAAGCGCCCTGTACGCGATCCAATTGACGACCTCGCAGCACGCTTGATTCTGCAAAGCTACCTTGATGCGCTACACGACGGCTTGGCAACGCCTCCGCCACGCACATAGACAAGCCCCAACCCGCGTGTATACTGGTCACAGTTTTGGTGATTGAGGAGTAAGGGTTCCGTGCTGCGGCTGGCAAAAGCGTTGGTCTTGCTTGGTTTTGTAGTCTTGTTCCTAGGGTTACTGAGCCTGGGCTTCATCTTCATCCTCTCTGGTGGGGATCCGGTTGGGTATTTACGCACAACTTACCTACGATTGACGATAGCATCCCGCCAGGATGATCTGGAACGCAGTGTCAGCAGCGATTCCCAGGAATTCACCTTCACCATCGAAAGCGGCGACACGCCCATTGACGTGGCAAATCGGCTGCTGGCAGATGGCTTAATTGTGGATGATGCGCTCCTGGTGGATTACATGCTGGTAGAGGAGCTAGAAACATCACTGCAAATCGGCACGTTCTTTCTCTCGCCCTCGCAGACCATCCCGGAAATTGCAACAACCATCACAGATCGAAGCAAAAGCGCAATTGTCCTGGTGGTGAACCCCGGAACACGAATTGAAGAATTTGTCTACTTGATTGATAGCGTGAACCGATTCACATTTACGGGACAGCAATTCTTCAGCTTAATTGCCCAGGGTGCGCAGATTCCAGGGGACTTTGCCGCACAATATGGCATACCCGCAGGGGCATCCCTGGAAGGTTTCTTGTATCCTGATACCTACAGTCTTCCACCAGACATCACTGCGACGGAATTACGCCAGCAAATGCTGAATCGGTTTGCGCAAGAGATTGATTCACAACTGTTGCGAGAAGCCTCAGATGCTGGATTTACCATTCGGGAGCTTGTGACGATTGCTTCGATCATCGAGCGAGAAGCGCTGTGGGAAGACGAATTTGAGATGATTTCCAGCGTCTATAATAATCGCCTGGAAATTGGCATGAAGCTAGATGCTGACCCCACTGTGCAGTATGGCCTCAATGGCAGCCGGGATGGGAGCTGGTGGCCGAATATCACACAGGGCGATTATACGACAGTGATCTCCCCTTATAATACCTATATCAATTTTGGGCTTCCACCGGGGCCAATCTCCAATGCCAGCATAGCAGCCATACGCGCTGCATTGTATCCAGACGAATCGACCTACTACTATTTCCGTGTGCGCTGTGATGGCACAGGGTATCATGAATTTGCCGAAACCTATGACGAGCATCTCGCCAATGGCTGTTAGACTCTGGCTGATGCTTGCCCTGCTGCTGAGTGGCTGTGCTGTTGTACAGGGTGAAGATGTAGCAAAAATTGTGCTGCTTGCGCCTTTTGAGGGACGTTACCGCGAAGTCGGCTATGACGCGCTGTATGCCGCAAGGTTGGCCTTTGCAGACAGCGGTGTGCAAAGCATCGACCTTTACCCCATTGATGATGGCGGTTCACCAGTGAGCGCGACCCAACGCGCCGCAGCGTTCCAGGTTGATCCTACAATCAAACTGGTCATTGTATTGGGGATCGACGCAGCCGATGAAATCATTCAGGAAGCACTTGCTCCCCTACCAACGATCATCGTAGGGCATTGGAACAGCACCCCATCATTCTCCCATGTGGTCATGCTGAGCAATCCAGCGATTGACGAACAACTGCGAGAGTCAACTTTTTCCAGCATCACCGAAGCATCCCAGGCCGAAGCACCCTTGATTGGGAGCGAATTACTGGCTCTGCATCAATTGCCCCTGCTGCGCGAAGACCTGACCGGAATCACCATCCTCAGCAGCGCAAGCCTGCCGGATGCAGATTTCACGGCGCGATATGGTCAGGGGGATGCCTTTGCACCAGAACCCGGCCTGCTAGCAACCCTGACCTATGATGCGACACGTCTTGCGATCCAGGCTGTGCAGACAGGTACACCGCTGACAGATATGCGCTATAAAGGAATCAACGGCAGCATCGCTTTTGAAGATGGTTACTGGGCGAATGCGCCGCTGATTGAATATATGTATCAGGATGGCGAATTAATTCTCCTTAACCCTCAATAACATCATAGAACAATGGCAACGGATCAACGGCCTCGCTGCTAATTTGAATCGCATTCAGGACTTCTTGCTGCGCATCTTTGAGTGCTGCTTCGTCGTTCGCATGAATGCGGGCGATTTCCTGCCCCTGCTGTACTTCATCCCCCACATTGATAAACACTTCCACCCCGACAGCATGGTCAACAGCATCTTCCTTGCGCATTCGTCCTGCACCCAGAATTAGTGCCGCTTGCGCCACATGATCCGCCGCGACCTGCGAGACATACCCCGCATCGAATGCTTGCAGCGTTTCCTGGAATTTCGCCCGTGGCAGCAAGGAAGGATCATCCACCATTGCCAGATCACCACCCTGTGTGCTGACCATCTCGCGGAAACGTTCAAATGCTTCGCCGTTATTCAGCTTTTCCGTGAGAATTTCCCGCACCTGGTCTTCATCTGTCCAACGTTCACCCCGACCTGCTAACCGCAACATATACCCCGCAATCACAAGACAATGCTCAACCAGATCAGCGGGGCCGTTACCGCGCAAAGTCTCAATGCTCTCCTTGACTTCCAGCGCATTCCCTACCGCGTTCCCTAACGGCTGCTGCATATCCGAGAGCGTAGCGACCATATCACGGCCTGCATCCGTGCCAATTTGCACCATTGTCTGTGCCAGGGCGCGGGCTTCATCCACCGTCTTCATGAACGCACCTGCACCCACTTTCACATCCAGCACAATGCCATTTGCACCCGATGCCAGCTTCTTGCTCATGATGCTGCTAGCGATCAACGGTAAACTATCCACCGTTGCTGTTACATCACGCAATGCATAGAGCTTACCATCTGCCGGAGCCAGTTGTGCAGTCTGCCCTGCCAGCACCAGATGATGCTCCTTTGCCATGCGGCGGAACTCTTCTTCGCTGAATCCAACACGCATTCCGGCAATCGATTCCAGCTTATCCAGCGTCCCGCCAGAAAAACCCAGCCCGCGCCCGCTCATCTTGGCAATGGGCACCCCACAAGCTGCCACCAGCGGCAGCACAATTAACGACGTTTTATCACCCACGCCACCGGAAGAATGCTTATCCACCACATAATCTGCAATGTCGGATAAATCCATCATCTTGCCGGATTCCGCCATTGCCAGTGTCAGTGTGACGGTTTCCTCTCGGTTCATACCACGCCAGAAAATCGCCATCAACAAGGCCGCAGCCTGATAATCGGGAATATCACCCGCAGTATATTCACTAATAAACCACTTAATTTCTTCCGGTGATAAGGCTTGTCCATCGCGCTTCTTCTGAATAAGATCAACAGTACGCATCGGTTTACTCCCTGAGTGAATGGGTTTCTATGAGTATAGTCATTGTACTGGTACTTGGGTTTGGCTTGCTGCACAGCCTCACAGCAGATCGTCGCCTGAAAGAACGAGTCGCCAGATGGATCGGGCAAAGGGCGTATGATGGCTGGTATCGGCTCACGTACAATGTGATTTCTGTCCTGTTATTGGCTCCAGCATTGGTGGCGCTGGTCACAATGGATAGCACTATACTCTACCGTGTACCCGGTTGGCTTGCCCCTGGTTTCCTCATTGTGCAATTGGTTGGCGTTGTTGGTCTCATCGTTGCTACACTACAAATTGACTTCTGGCGGTTTGCTGGGGTCAGCCAGGCAATCGCTTACTTGCGCGGTGATGCGCTGCCGCTGCCGCCGGAACCACTGCAAACTGGGGGCATGTACGCCTGGGTTCGGCATCCATTGTATTTTTTCTCGCTGCTAGCAATCTGGTTCGTCCCGGTGATGACCGACGGACTGTTGGCATTCAATTTGGCTGCGACAGCGTATTTCCTGGTTGGCTCACTGGTTGAGGAGCGGCGTATGCTGCGAGCCTTCGGAGAGGAGTATGCATCCTATCAACAGCATGTTCCCTGGATTTTCCCTCTGCCACGCTGGTAAATTGTGCAGAAGATGAAAGAAAGCGGTAAGATTTTCAGGCTATCTGGTAGACTAGCCGCACTATATCCGTATGATTTGTACTCGCAAAGGTTATACCCGTGACGCAAAAAACAAAGAATGACAGCAACCGTTCACAGCAAATGATGTTCCTGATTGGTGGCATTATTGTAGCTGTGGTTCTTGTCGTTATCCTGCTGATTGTCTTCCAGAACAATTCAACAGGCACTTTTGATTATTCATCCTATTCGGGACCTGTGCCGGAAGAGAGCAACGACCCGAATCTTATTGTTGATGGCATTCCGCGTACACGCACATCAGATGGTGCCTTCATCCTCGGCAACCCGGATGCACGTATTACAGTGGTGGCCTTTGAAGATTTCCTCTGCTCACACTGCCAGACCTACCAGGCGACTGTGAAAGAGTTTTTGTCCCAATATGTGGCAACGGGGCAAGCGCGGTTTGAATTCCGCATGCTGCCAATCAGCAACTCTTCACAGAGCGTTTTCCAGGTCGCTGAATGCGTGGATGTGGTAGAACCAGGTATGTTCTGGCCGGTTCATGATTATCTCTTCCAGCAAGCATCTACAGGCACGCTGGATTCCAACAGCCTTGTGAGTGGCCCGGTGAGTGAATTCGGCTTGAGCCGCTCAGAATTGATCAACTGCCTCTCCACTGCTGATCAATATGTCGTGGATGGTCAGGTTGGTTCGCAGGCTGGTGTAACAGGTACGCCGACTGTCGGTTGGCGTTTGGATGGTGGCCCGATCCGTTTTGATGTCATTCCGCAGCAGCCAACCATCGAAGAGCTAGGCGCACTGGTTGGCGTGGGTCAATCCGCAGCCAGATAGTGTTCTGTGGCAGCAGCCGTCTTCGCATCACATCCAGGCTGCTGCCATTTTTCTCCGTCTCCTACGATGTTACAATCCAGGTGAGTCGTCTCAAACGGGAGTCAATATCATGTCCATCCCCAGCTTCTATGATCCCAAACAAGTTGGCAATCTCTATATTCCAAACAGCAATGCAGCAATGCAAGCCGGGAATACAGCAGGCATTCGTGCTGCGGCTGAAGACAACACGCGCACCGTACTACTACTGATTGATGAGCAGGTGGATTTCATCCATGAAGATGGGGCGTTGAGCGTACCGGGCGCAGTGGATGATACACGCCGCATCATCGAATGGCTTTTCAACAATGTGGACGGCATCACCGATATTGTGGCTTCGTTGGATAGCCATGTGCCGATCCAGATTTTTTCGCCTGCGTGGTGGGTCGATGCAGACGGCAATCATCCAGAACCGTATACGGTTGTCCCAAGTGAAGAAGTTCGCGCAGGGAAATGGAAGCCGCTGTATGAGAGCGATTGGTCAAAAGAATATGTGGAACGACTGGAAGAGAACGCCAAAAAGCAGTTGATGATCTGGCCTTACCATACGTTAATCGGAACCCCAGGCCACAGCATCACCCCTGCACTGTACGAAGCCATCGCGTATCACAGCGCTGCACGGCAATCACAGCCGCGCATGGTCATCAAAGGAACCATCCCGAAGACCGAGCATTACTCGCTCTTCGAGCCAGAAGTGAAAAGCGACGATCTAGAAGGCGGGGGTTTGAACCGCGATTTGCTGGAAGATCTCGCCCGTTATGACCGCATTTACGTCACGGGACAAGCCAAGAGTCACTGCGTCCTCGAATCCGTGACAACCATGATGCGCTACTTTGAAGACCGCCCCGAAGTTATCCAGAAGATTCATTTGATTGAAGACGCGACATCTTCTGTCATCAGTCCTGGCATTGACTTTGAAGCGCTCGCGGTTGAAGCCTATGATCAGTATTCCGAACAGGGTTTGCAGCGGATGACCACAAGCTAGCGACTCCAGAAATCTTCCGGTAATTCCAGCGTGCGCGAAGGCTTTTTACCTGTGCGCTGGAACATGCCTTCTTCGGCTGACCAGAGTGTGACAAATTCGGTGGTATCGCCTATGGTATTCTGCCATTCTGCAATACCTCGAAGCTGCAAACTTCCCCCCCGCCGCGTCACAGAGATGACAAAGGGCAATCGTTGATATAATTCCTGCACCATGATTTCGGATTGGCCTGGGGCAGCACGCCGCGCCAACATCCCCAGAGCATTGCGCAGTCGTTTGGGGTCTACCGCACCGCGAAACGACCAGATTTGACGCATGCCGGACTCACTTTGCAGCAAGGGTGCGATGCTCCCCGGTTCATCGGCACGTACTTCATCGAGCAGTAGGGTCTGCGGCGATAATTCCAACGCGGCGCGAATCTGTGCGCCAAAGCTGACCATCTCCTGCTCTCCCACAGGCCATATGGGAACAAGGCGAGTTGCTTGCTCTGGCAGGCGAAGTTCCCCGGCACGCTCCACAGAGACAAGATTTTCGCCAGAGACGAAGGGCAGCATCGCATTGAGCAGCGTCGTCTTGCCGCTTTCCGGCTGCCCCACAATCACAATCCCATATTCGGATTTTGCGATGGCTTCGAGAATTTGCTGCGCGATGTCGTCCATGAAGTTGCTGGTAACAAGGTCATCGAGCGTTAGCCGTTCAGCAGGATGTACGCGAATATCGGCGGCAAGTTCTGGCGCATAGGGTGGGACAGCAACACTCACGCTCACCCGACGATCTTCAACCATCAACCCCACTTCTATAACTGGTAGCTCTAGCTGAAAGTCTGCGCTGGCTTGTTGAAGCAAACGACGTAATATTCTGCGCAAATGGTGAATATCCTCAAAGATCGGTTCCCGTGGTGTGAAATCTGCACCTGCACCATACCGAACCGACAGCTTATTCACCCCTTCCAGCGCAATGGTCACAACCTGTTCATCCTCAAAGTAAGGATCAAGTGGACCAAAGCCGAATAATTCACTGTAGGCTGTGCCAATAATCTGAGCTTGTTCGGCTGGTGAAAGCTGCACCGATTCCACCGCGAAGATATAGAGTGCAGCATCGCGCACCAACCCACGACGCTGCGCGGCAGTTGTGGCTTCTTGCACCGCTTCCGATTCATTCGTCCCATGCTCAAGACGAAATTGCTCAATCACGCGCTCTACCATACCCTGCCAGCTTACCAGGCGACCTGGTCGCGCCGAAAGGAACCTCGGTGTTCGCTGCGTTTCTTCTTCGTGTGGTTGGTCTTCTACTGAAAAATCTTCGTGTTTCGGATCATTCATCGAAATTACCTCCGGCTTGCCATCGACCTGTTCATCCGCTATGGTATACTGCTGCGTCGCATTTTGAGAATAGATGAGTTGGCACAGCGAGTAACCTCATGGATGTAGTAGTAACAGGCTCAGTGGCCTATGATTATCTGATGCGCTTCCCCGGCAGCTTCCGCGAACACATCATCACCGAAGCGCTTCATCAAGTAAGTCTGAGCTTCCTCGTAGAAGACATGACCAAGCATTGGGGTGGCACAGCCGCAAATATCGCCTTCAATATGGCGAAAATAGGGCTGAGGCCACGTTTGATGAGTACCGTTGGACGGGACTTCCCGGACTACCGTAAATGGCTGGAAGAGGCAGGTGTAGATACGACACCCACATTGCAATACGATGATGTCTTCACAGCGTCGTTCTTCTGCAACACCGACGTTGAGAATAATCAGATTGCATCCTTCTATTCTGGCGCGATGGCAAAAGCGCCGGAGTATGCGCTTGCAGATATGCCAGGAGACAAAAACCCGGAATTCGTCATCATTTCGCCAAATGATCCGGTTGCTATGGCGAACCTCGCTGAAGAATGCCGGAGCAACGGCTGGCGCTTCATGTATGATCCCAGCCAGCAAATCGCCCGCATGGATGGCACGGCGCTGCGCCGCGACATGAAAGATGCAGATGTCCTCATCATGAACCAGTATGAGTCCAACATGGTCATGAAGAAAACAGGCATGAGCATGTTGGACTTGCGCAGCGCCGTTAACTTACTGGTCATCACTCATGGCGAAGACGGTTCCGAAATCTATACCAATGGGGACTTGATTCCCGTTCCTGCCATTCCTCCCGTAGAAATCCTTGATCCCACAGGAGCAGGTGATGCGTATCGTGCAGGGTTTGTCGCAGGATTGGCCTATGATTTGCCGCTGCAACTGTGTGGCGTGCTGGGTGCATTGAGCGCAACGTATGCGTTGGAGTCGAATGGCGCACAACATTACAACTTCACCCCGATTGAATTCGTGAAGCGACTGCGCGAACATCACGACGATGCAGGCGCACTTGACGTGCTGCTAACAGCACAGGTGCAATAACGCAATCCATTGTCGCGTCGTTCGTCGCATAGAAAACGTCGGTTAAATGCAAGGGAGACAGACGTTCCACCCTATGCTAAAATGCCGCCGTTCAGAAGCCACTGGCGTGAATGAAACATTTCACGTCTCACACAGGAAAACCGAACGTTCGTCCGGTACGATTCAACAAACACATTGTTAATCCAGCAACGAATGAGATGGAGTCATAATGGCTGATTTGGTTACAGAACACGACATCAAAGACCCGGATCTGGCAACAGGCGGGCGCTATCGTATTGAATGGGCAGAGCAGGAAATGCCTGTACTCCGCGCTATTCGGGAACGCTTTGCAGAAGAAAAGCCGTTGAGCGGTGTCCGAATTTCGGCTTGCTTGCACGTCACGACAGAAACCGCGAACTTGATGCGTACATTGCAAGCTGGTGGTGCAGATGTTGTCCTGACCGCCTCCAACCCGCTTTCTACGCAGGACGATGTGGCAGCATCACTCGTCGTAAATGATGAAATCCCGGTCTATGCCATCAAGGGTGAAGACAACGACACCTACTACAAGCACATTGAAGCAGCACTGGATCATAAGCCGCATATCACAATGGATGATGGCGCGGATCTGGTGAGTACGCTGCACAAAAGCCGCCGTGAACTGCTGGATACGATTATTGGCGGTACGGAAGAAACCACCACAGGCGTGATCCGCTTGAAGGCAATGGCAAAAGATGGCGCACTGGAATTTCCGGTGATCGCGGTCAACGACAGCCTGACCAAGCACCTCTTCGACAATCGCTATGGTACGGGACAAAGCACCATTGACGGTATCGTCCGCGCAACCAACATCTTGTTGGCAGGGCGCGTGATCGTGGTCGGTGGTTACGGTTGGTGCAGTCGTGGCATTGCCAGCCGCGCAAAAGGCATGGGTGCAAATGTCATCGTCACCGAAATTGACCCGCTGAAGGCATTAGAAGCTGTGATGGATGGTTTCCGCGTGATGCCGATGCAGGAAGCTGCTACTATTGGCGACATCTTCGTCACCGCAACAGGCGATATTAATGTGCTGGATACGCATCATTTTGAAGCCATGAAGCCGGGTGCCATCGTCGCTAACTCCGGTCATTTCAACGTGGAAATCAACCTTGCAGGGCTGCGGGAAATGTCCGATGGCGAACCGCGCCTGGTGCGTCCTTTCGTCGAAGAATATATAGTGAAGGGTCGTCCGCTGTATGTACTGGGCGAAGGCCGTTTGATCAACCTCGCTGCGGCAGAAGGTCACCCGGCAAGCGTGATGGATATGAGCTTCGCCAACCAGGCATTGGCATCCGAATTCATGATGAAAAATGCAGACACGTTGCAACAGCAAGTTTATACCATCCCCGCTGATGTTGATGCTGAAATCGCTCGCCTGAAGCTGGCTGCGATGGGCATTCAGATTGATACCCTCACTGAACAACAAGAAGCCTACCTCAACCAGTGGCAAGAAGGCACTTAGACCATCCATGAGAGGGGCGCAGCATAGACTGCGCTCCTTCGTCAAGAATCGCCATTTACCCAAAGGAGTCGTACCAATGAGCCGAAATCGCCGAAACTTCGCGTGGAAGCTGATCTTCGCTTTGCTGATTCTGGTCAGCAGCGTGATCTTCAGCACTGCGCAAGCAGGGTCTGCCGTTCGTTTCGTACACGTTGTACCCGGCGCACCTGCGGTGGATATTTACGTTAACGGATCGCTGGCTGTGACCAATCTCGAATACGCCAGCGCAACCAGCTACATCTCCGTACCTGCTGGTGACCACACTGTCGCCGTCACAGAAGCAGGCAGCAGCAGTAACATTCTCTGGGAACAACCCTTCACCGCCAGCGCAGATACAAGTGCTACGCTGATTGCCTCATCGCCGGAGTTCGCAGCCTTCCAGGATAATCTCTCTGCAACCGCTTTCGGCGGAACGCGCCTGCTGCTGGTACATGCAGTGGCTGGTGGTCCGTCTGTGGATGTGCAGTTGGCAGAGCCAGTTGAACTCGGTGGCGAAGTGCAGGAAGCGGGTACAATCATTGCTTCTGGCATGGCCTACAACACCTCCTTCGGCGCGTTTGATCTGCCAACACAGTCTTACGCAGTGGATGTTGTGGTCAATGGCAGCAGCGATGCACTACTCTCTGGCGTTTCCCTGCCCTTGACTAGCGGCACCTCGTATATGGCTGTTGTCTACGGTACGGTGGATGCTCCGCAGGTCTTGCTGCTTGGCGCTCCCACCCAGTCCCCGGCAGATAGTGGTCTGGTACGGTTTGCGCATGGGGTTGTCGGTGCGCCAAATGTTGATGTAACTGTCAATGGCTCGCTGATTGCGCCACAACTCAGCCCGACTGCTCCCACTGCACACATTGCTCTCCCAGCAGGTGACCACGAAGTTACTTTGTTGGAAGCAGGAACCCAGAACGAAATCGCCAGCGGTACACTGAGTGTCGTAGCAAACAGCGCACAAACCGCTGTTGCATTGGCAGACGGGGATACCGTTTCACTCAGCGTTTTCGCGGACGATGTGAGCGCGACAGCAGAAGGACTCGCCGCAATCAGCGTCATCAATGCCGTACCCGCTGCAACGGCAACGGTCAGCCTGGATGATGGCACGACGCTGGCGAATGAAATCGCTTCCGGTAGTGCTTCAGCCGTTTCCGCAATTGAACCCACCAGCACAGGAACCAGCTTCATCCTCACCCTGGATGGTGCAGCAGGTGAAGTGGAAGGCCAGGATGTGACCTTCTATGGTGGTGTGTATTACAACGTAATCATTCTTCCCGGCAGCACTTTCAGCGCTCCGCAGTTGGTCATTGCACCAACCGCCCTGGCGCAGACACTCGCCAGCGCACCGGGTGCAGGAACTACCCTTGCAGGCAGCACCAGCACGGATACCAGCAGCGAAGTCGCACAGAGCGAAGAACAGCCCGTTGTTGAAGTTGTCACCCCTGGCGCACCTGCGGCAGAAGGTGAAATCACTACCGGGCGGGTACTGCTTGACCCAAGTGCGAATTTGCAGTTGCGCCAACGTCCTACCAGCGATGCGCTGTCTCTGGGGCTGGCTCCCTCAGGCACAACCCTGGAAGTTATCGGACGCGAAGGTCGCCCGGTTGCCCTGGTAGAAGGCCAACCAGAACCGCCGGAAGCCGCCGATTATGTTGATCCGGCAGCAGGACTGGCAGAAGATCAAGACCTTGACCCGGCAACAACCTGGCTTTATGTGTCTTATGAAACCCCGGATGAAGGCACGATTACAGCCTGGGTACTGGCACAATTCCTGGAAGTACGTAACCCAGATGGTGACTTGCAGCGCCTCGCAGACCTTCCAACTGTTCCTGGCAATCTTCCTGGTGAGGCGAGCGGCACAGAACTGACACCGCCACCAATCCCGGAAGACCGCGTCACGGCGACGGTTTACAATTTGAACCCGGATGCACGTCTCAATGTTCGCCGCACACCGAGCGTGCAAGGCGAAGTGCTGGCACGTCTGCCGCTGAACACGGTCGTTGAGCTGATTGGTTTCCTTGATCCAGCACAGACACCGGATGCAACACCAACACCGCTGCCAGAAGGTGCTACACCGTCCAACCTGGATACCATCGAATGGGCATTCATCAGCTATTCCCCGGCAGAAGGCGGTACGATCACAGGTTGGGTGAATACCCTCTATGTGCAATATAGCTGGAACGGACGACGCATTGATGCAGAAGAACTCTTCCAGCGTGAATTGGTGAGCTTTATCAGTTCGGAACGCATCGGTGAAATCGGTGGTGGTGCAGAGCAAGCCGCCCTGCCTACGGCTGACCCGCTGGAAGATGCGTACGTCGCAGTAGTTGAGCTTGATCCCACAGCAAATTTGCAGTTCCGTCGTTCGCCAGATGCACAATCCGAATCGCTGAACTTGATCCCCAGCGGGACGCAGTTGATCGTTTCATCCCGTACTGCTGATGGCGAATGGCTACAGACTTCGTTTGAAGGCCAAACAGGCTGGGTTAGCGCAGCCTTCGTGAGTGTAACCTTCAATGGCGATGCGGTGGACATCAGCGAGATTCCGGTCGATGCAACTGCCCCGCAGGATGCAGCGCCGGAAGCAACCGAAGAAAGTAACGGCTAACCGTTCTTCTCATTCAACAAAGTGCCCGTTACGAACCATCCTGGGCTGAAGCTTGGTTATTTTGCGTGAGACGTGGTTCAGCCAAATCACAACCGAAAATTGCCCTCCTCCACTGATGAGGCAGGGCAATTTTGTTGTTTGCAGATAGAAGCATCTCAGGTATGCTCTTTTTGGGATTGTCCTTGCGCACCATTCTTGAAACGTGGATGCAAGGTCAATCATGTATCAACATGGCAGCACGATCTCAACACAACACGGAAGGCTGATTGGTGCGTATCCTGGTCACTGGTGCAGGCGGTTTCGTCGGGCAGCATCTCACACAACATTTGCGAATGATTTACCCGGATGCCACGTTATTTGGAACGTTGTATCGTGGTAAGGAAGACGAGGATTCACAGGCGACTTCAGCAGGAATCCAATTTATACAGGTTGATCTGCTAGAAAAGGCAGCGACACAGGAGTTATTGCAGGAAACCCAGCCGGACAGAATCTTCCATCTGGCAGGGCAAGCCTCACCGGGAAAATCTTTCGGCGCAGCGTGGAACACCCTGGAGGTGAATATCCGCGCTCAGTTGAACCTGTTTGAAGGGTGCATCGAACTAGGGCTTCGTCCGCGCTTCTTACTGACAAGTTCAGCAGAAATATACGCTGTAACCCCGCCAGAGATCATGCCCCTTACAGAAGATTCCCCCCTCCGCCCGCGCAACCCGTATGGCTTAAGCAAGCTTACGCAGGATATGATGGGGCTACAATATGCGCTCAGTCACCAATTCCATACGATTCGCGCACGCCCCTTTAATCATATAGGGCCTGGGCAACGTGAAGGTTTTGTCGCGTCAGATTTTGCCATGCAAGTTGCACGGGCAGAAGCCCACATGCAAGAACCTGTGCTGCATGTGGGCAACCTCAGCGCAGAACGAGACTTCACCGATGTGCGGGACGTAGTACGCGCCTACGCGCTCTTGATGGAAAAAGGGGAACCCGGAGAACCCTATAACGTGTCTTCCAACAAAGCATACAGTATTCAATATCTTCTGGATACGCTGTTAAGCCTGACAGATATGCCTATCACGGTGCAGGTTGATGAAGCGAAACTGCGCCCGGTAGATGTCCCTAGCATTGTTGGGGATTCGCAGAAGCTGCGACGATTGACAGGCTGGCAACCAGAAGTCCCGTTTGAGCAGACACTTACCGATGTATTAGCAGAGTGCCGCCAGCGGGTTCATACAGGATAGAGGAGCAAGCAAGGCTTATGGCAAATAAGAAAGCACTGATTACCGGTGTTACAGGACAGGATGGTTCCTATCTGGCAGAGTATTTGCTAGAAAAGGGCTACGATGTCTACGGCATGGTTCGCCGCACCAGCACGGTTCGCTATGAACGCATTCGCCACATCCAGGATCAGATCAACATAGTGCAAGGTGACCTGAGTGACCAGACAAGCCTCAATCGTGCCATGCACGAAATCCAACCGGATGAGGTCTATAACTTGGCTGCGCAGAGTTTTGTCCCCACATCGTGGAATCAACCCGCTTTTACAGGTGATGTCACCGCATTGGGTGTTACTCGAATGCTGGAAGCCGTACATACTGTGAAACCGGATGCCCGCTACTATCAGGCATCCAGCAGCGAGATGTTCGGCAAAGTGCGCGAAGTGCCGCAAACAGAAATGACCCCCTTCTACCCGCGCAGCCCCTATGGTGTCGCCAAAGTTTATGGACACTGGATCACGGTCAATTACCGCGAAAGCTATGACTTATACGCAGTCAGCGGCATTTTATTCAATCATGAGAGTCCTCGCCGCGGGCTGGAATTTGTTACGCGCAAAGTCACGTACAACGTCGCCAAGATCAAGCTTGGGCTAGCAAATGAATTGCGCATCGGCAATACAGAAGCCAAGCGCGACTGGGGCTACGCACCAGATTATGTCCAGGCGATGTGGCTGATGCTCCAGCAAGATGAACCAGATGATTACGTGATCGCTACAGGCGAAACCTACTCTGTCGAGCATTTGCTGGATGTGGCTTTTAGCTGTGTTGACCTCAACTGGAAAGATTATGCTGTTCAGGACGAACGATTCATGCGCCCCGCAGAAGTCGATTTGCTCGTCGGTGATCGTTCCAAAGCAACAGCAAAGCTCGGTTGGGAACCCACTGTGAGCTTCGAAGAGATGATTCAGATCATGGTCGAAGCAGATATTGAACGTCTGAAAGCCGACCCGGATCACCATATTTAGGGAGATCATGAGCCACACACCAAATGCTATGATGGATACACACTGCCACTTGAACTTCGATAGCTACGATGAAGATCGTGCTGAAGTCATTCAAAGGGCAGCAGCAGCCGGGGTGAGTCGCATCCTCATCCCGGCAGTAGACCTCGAAACCAGCCAGCAAGCCATTAACCTCGCACATGAATATCCAGGAAGAATCTTCGCCGCCGTTGGTGTGCACCCCAACAGCACGGCAGATTTTGATGCCAGTACGCTGACGCAGGTTGAGGCACTATCCCATCAAGCCGGGGTGGTTTCTATCGGGGAAATTGGTCTGGATTACTACTGGGATAAATCCCCCAAAGAAAAACAGATTGATTCCTTCAAAGCGCAACTTGCTCTGGCAGCATCCCGTGAACTACCCGTCATCATTCATAACCGGGAAGCCAGTGAAGCTGTTCTGAGCATCCTCGAAGAATGGGTAGAGACACTGCCCGAATCGCTGAAAGAACGTCCGGGGGTTTTACATTCCTTTTCTGCACCCGCAGCATTTGCAGAACGGGCGCTGGCGATTGGCTTCTACCTGGGCTTCACGGGGCCATTGACGTTCAAGAAAGCAGATGATCTGCGTCAGGTTGCGGCAAGAACGCCGCTGGATCGCATTCTGGTAGAAACAGATGGCCCGTACCTCACACCAGAACCCTACCGAGGCAAGCGTAATCAGCCTGCGTACATTCCCTATATTGTGGATCGCATGGCGGTGCTGCATGGATTAACGAGCGACGAAATGGCGCAGCATACGACACGCAACGCAGAACGCTTATTCCGACTTTCAGAGTAGCTGCATGAAACGAAGATGCACCGATCAAGCGGCGCATCTTCTTCACAATGGGGAATTGGGAGGATGTATGCGAATTCAGTTATTCTGCGCATCCTGAGCGCTGCGCTCGCGCAGTTCCCAGGTGCGGTTCAGGAAGTCATCCACACGGGTTTCGAGTTCTGCCAGGAAATCATCCGCAAGTTCCTGGGTGATAGTTCCATCAGCGAGCAGTTGGTTCACACGTTCGGTTGCCTGTGCAATCAGATCAGCCGAAACCGCTGCGACATCTCCGCCGTTGCTCTCGATCACTTCCGCCAGGGTTGCACCATCTGCCAACAACTGACGAATTTCGCGGAGATCAAGTCCGGTAACATCAGAGATAGTAGCCAACGCATCGCCGCGCAAGCTGTTCTCGAAGCGTTCACGCAGCTGTTCACCACGTCCACGCAGCTCAAATTGAGAATTCAGTGCTTCAGAGATGCGGGTTTCCAGATTGGCGAGAATTTCGTCCGCACGTTCCTGTGTGATCCGTCCTTCAGCAACAGATTCTTCAACGCGGGTTTCTGCCTGTGTGATGAGTGCCTGCGTGACATTATCGACGCTACCACCGTTGGCTTCAATAACTTCTGCCAGGGTTGCGCCGTCGCGCACTTGCTGGAAGATTTCCTGTGCCGTCAAGCCAGTTTCTTCAGTTATAATCTCGACCAGGGATTGCAATACCCCTCGGCGCATCCGACTGTTATCAACCGTAGAAGTATCATCCTGTGCGCTTGCCGCACCAACAACCATCGACAGCACGAGAATGATCAGTCCGAAAATTGCGAATTTGGTTTTCATCAGCCTGTCTCTCCTTGTTTGTATTGTCGTTCATTTGATTGCCTAGAGGATGCCAGAGAGGTGTAATCGAAGCTCTGACATTCTGTTAATTGATGGTAAAATCCCTGGGCTTTGCCAGGAAAAGTTCCCTTGAGGGTCAATGTGGCTGTGGTGGATTGTTCAATCATCATTGTGAGTTGGAATGTAGCGGAGTTGCTGGCGGCCTGTGTGGATAGCATCTTATCTTCCCCTGTTGCCATCAATGAAGCGGATGGCGAAAAACCCATTGTGGAAATCATCATCGTGGATTCCGACAGCAGCGATCAGACGGTATCTATGCTGCGAGAACGCTATCCACAGGTGAAGTTGCTGGCACAGGATGAGAACGTCGGCTACACACGCGGCAACAATATCGGGCTGGAAGCCGCGCAGGGGCGCTACTTGTTCCTGCTGAATCCAGACACAGAATTGATTGGCAATGCATTACCAATGATGATTGGTTATCTGGATAAACACCCAGAAGTCGGCATCCTGGGGCCTCATACTTTGAACCCGGATCGCAGCACGCAGTCCACGCGCCGTCGTTTTCCAACAAAAGCACTGGCATTTTTTGAGAGCACCTGGTTGCAACCCTATGCTCCCCAAGCCATGCTGAAGCATTTCTATGTAGAAGATCAGCCAGATGATGGCATCTTCCCGGTAGATTGGGTGCAGGGGTCTGCACTGCTGGCACGGCGCGAAGTGTATGAACAAGTTGGTGGGCTGGATACGGGATACGTCATGTTCTTTGAGGAAACCGATTGGTGCAAACGTGCAAAAGATGCCGCGTGGGAAGTCATCTACCTGGGAACTGCGCAGGTGATTCACTACGGCGGACAAAGCACGGATCAGATCGGCGCACGCAAGCACATCTATTTTCAGGAAAGCAAACTGCGTTACTATCGCAAACATTATGGAGCAGGTTTTGCGTTCGGCCTGCGCATTTTCTTGCTGGCAAATTACTGGTTTCAACTCCTACTTGAAGGCACGAAAGGCTTGTTCGGTCATAAGCGGGATCTGCGCCGGGAGCGTGTACAAACCTATTGGCAGGTCATCCGCAGCGGATTGAAAGTAACGTAGATGCGCATTGGTTTGATAACCGGGGAATATCCCCCATTGCAAGGCGGCGTTGGCGCGTACACTGATGTCTTGTCGCGGAAATTCACTGAAGCGGGGCATCAGGTTTTCATCCTGACCAGCCATCACGCTCAACAGCAGCAGCCGGGTATTCCGCTGACGCGCACGCGCAGTTGGAACTATCGCATCTTACGCACTGCACAACGCTGGGCAAATTTGCATCAACTGGATGTTATCAACCTGCAATTCCAGACAGCGGCCTTTGATATGTCCCCCTGGGTGCATTTTCTGCCGCAAGTGCTGCAAACGCCGTTCGTGACTACCTTCCATGATCTGCGCTTCCCCTACCTGTTCCCGAAAGCTGGCAAATTGCGCGATTGGATTGTGATGCATCTGGCGCGAACATCAGAGGGTGTAATTGTCACGAATGCGGAGGATTACCAGCGCGTTCAGCATCTGCCACAGGTCGCCGTGATTCCTATTGGTAGCAATATTGCTTGTACTCTATCGCCAGAGTATGACCGCACAGCATGGCGCGAAAAAGCCGGAGCTAAGGCAGAGGATTTCGTAATCGCACATTTTGGCTTTCTCAATCACAGCAAAGGGATCGATATCTTGCTGTACGCGCTGGCACAAATCAATGATCCGCATATAAAGCTGGTCATGATTGGCGAACGCCTCGGCGCATCGGATGCAACCAATATTGGCTATGCGAAAGAAGTTGACACACTCATTGAAAACCTGGCACTCAACGATCAAATTACCTGGACGGGGTATGCAACCTCGCAAGAGGTCAGCGCTTATTTGAAAGCAGCGGATGCTGTCGTGCTGCCTTACCGCGATGGCGCATCCTACCGACGTGGGAGTTTGATGGCAGCCATCGAACACGAGTGCGCTATTATCACGACGATGCCAGCCGTATCCGTGCCGGATTTCGTTCATGGCGAAAATATGCTTCTCGTGCCGCCGGATAATGCCACGCAGTTGACGGCGGCTGTTCAAGAACTACAAGAATCGTCAGCACTCCGAGAGCGTTTGCATCAGGGTACAGCGGCATTACGCGAGCAGTTTGACTGGGGCAAAATCGTAGAAGCGACCATAGATCTGTATCAGCAGGTATTGGGGGCGAAATCATGAAAACCCCCAAACATCTCGCGCTCGTAATCATCCTTGCTGCTTACTTCTGCCTCGGAACAGCTTATGCTCTGCTCAACCCCTTGTGGGAAGCGCCAGACGAAGTTTATCATTTTGCGCTGGTGCAGCATCTCGCTAGCAATGGCTTGCAGCTACCCTCGCAAGAACCGGGAACGGTTGGATTATGGAATCAAGAAGGCAATCAGCCGCCGCTGTATTATTTGATTGGCGCTGTCCTCATCAGTGGTATAGATACCTCAGATATTCAAGAAGTGCTGCGGTTCAATCCACATGCCAACATCGGGCATTACCAACCGGATGGCAATGCGAATCGCGTAGTACATCGCACAGAAGCTGAGAGCTTCCCCGGCGAAGGCAGCGTGCGAGCTGCCTATGTGCTGCGCTTCTATTCACTGCTGCTGGGCGCAGGAACGATTGCCGCGACGTATTTTCTGGCAGGGCTGCTCTTCCCGCAGATGCCGCTTCTCGCCATCGGAGCCGCTGCCATGAACGCATTTTTGCCGATGTTTCTCTACATCAGCGCAGCAGTCAACAATGACAACCTCTCAAACTTACTTGGTAACAGTGGGATTTTGCTGCTGGTTTCCCTGCTCCTGGGCAAAACAAAAGCCCATTGGCGCAGCTACATTCTGATTGGTTTGTTGGTGGGTGCTGGCCTGCTGGCAAAACTCAACCTGGGGCTTTTGATTCCGGCGGTGGCGGTAGTGCTGCTGATCATTAGCCTGCGGGAAAAAGATTGGCGACCCTTCTTCATCGGTGGAGTCATCTCAGGCAGCATCACAATTGTGATTGCTGGTTGGTGGTACTGGCGCAATTGGCAGCGTTTTGCTGATCCCACCGGGCTAGAACGCTTCCTCGATATTGTCGGCAGACGAGTCAGTCCGGCATCACTCAACCAGTTACGGACGGAACGCGACAGCTTCACGCGCACCTTCTGGGGATTATTCGGCAATATCAATGTTCCCATGAGCGATGGCATTTACATGGCATTGAATGTCATCGCCGGGGTTGCGCTGCTCGGTGCGGTGCTTTTCATCCTGCGTTATTTGTTCAACAAGCAACATACGCTCTACCAGAAACTCGCTGTGCTGCTGGTGGCATTGTGGCCTGTGGTGATCTTCATCGCTTTTTTGCGCTGGACGAGCATCACACCCGCTTCTCAGGGGCGGCTGATCTATGGAGCAATTTCTGCGCTAGCACTCTGGGCAATGCTCGGTTTGATTGGGTGGCTTGCTTTGCGAGTTCGCCCTTATGCTGTGGCACTCATCAGTGCTGGATTGTTTCTGCTGGCAATAATCCAACCCTGGCTGACAATTGCCCCGGCTTATGCACAACCGCCACAAATCGCAGCAGCAGAAGCGCAGGCCACCTTCACAGGTGGGGCAGGCATAATTGCCGTAACAGAAAGCGACTTGCCAGAAACGAGCGTCATAGCAGGGGATTATTTACACTTTACCGTCGATTTGGCGGTGCATGAACCTTTTGACCGCGATTGGAGCCTGTTCGTACATCTGGTTTCACCAGAAGGAATCATCCTTGCGCAGCGCGATGTCTACCCCGGTAGCGGTAGTCTGACAACTTCTGATCTGGCAATCGGGCGTGCCTGGAAAAATGAAATCGCCGTACTGATTCCACCGACGACATACGCCCCCCAAACTGCCGAAGTTCGGTTGGGCTGGTATCATCTGCCCAGTGGGGAACGGATGACACTGGAAAACGGAGGGGAAATGCTCTCCCTGGGCGAAGTCGAAATTCACCCGAAGCTATCTGTGCTGAATGTCCCGAATCCACAGAACATGAACTTTGGCAGTGTGATTGAACTAGCAGGCTACGACCTCAGCACTCTGGCTGCATACCCAGGTGAGACGCTGGAACTCACGCTGTACTGGCAAGCGCTGCAACCTATCGCGCAGGATTATGTTGTCTTTGCCAATGTGATTGATCCTGCAACCTTCACAAAGTACGCTGAGAGCAACGCCATGCCTGTTCAATGGACACGCCCCACTTCCACCTGGGCAACAGGGGAAATCATCATCGACACGCACACGCTGACCATTCGTGAAGATGCTGTGCCGGGAGTCTATCCGATTGAGCTAGGCTTGTACTTGCAGGAAGATGGCTTCCCGCGCCTGGATCTTCTCGGCACATACCAGAACTTCTTGCACCTCACCCCGGTTCGTATCCTGGAGACGGACTCATGAGTAAGATTTTCCGTTCGGGTGATGCTCGCGCCGTCGCACTGCTGGTTCTACTATGGATGATCTTCTTCTGGCGGATTTTCACCCCGATCACAGCAGATCAAGCCTCATTCAAAGAGGGGGATTTTTCCGGGCAGTTCGTGGCCTTTGCGGTATATCAGGCGGATCGCCTCGCGGCTGGTGAAATACCCCTGTGGAATCCCTACAACAACGGTGGCCTCCCCTTCGTGGCTGATCCGCAAGCAGCAGTGTTTTATCCGCCGCGTTTGCTGACCATCGCCGCCAGTTCATTATCCGGCGGCTTCTCTTATGCGGCGCTGCAATGGGAAGCCATCTTGCATGTGCTGGCTTACTCGCTATTGATGTATGCCTTCCTGCGCCGCCTGCTGCAAGATCATCCCGGCAGTGTATATGGTGCGTTCATTGGCGCAGTAGTAGCGGCCTATGGCGGATTCATTGCAGGCTACCCCATGCTGCAACTTGCTATCTTAGAGGGTGCTATCTGGTTGCCATTAAGCGCTCTGGGAATCTTGGAAGCCACGCGCAGCAAATTGAAATACCCCTGGCTGGCGCTGGCGGGATTTGCCCTGGGATTATCCTGGCTAGCCGGACATTCCCAGACCAGTTGGCTGGTGACCTATCTGATGCTGGCATGGCTGGCGTATCGTGTCTATGCGCAGCGGCTCGGCTGGCAAGCATTTTTCGGGGGAGCATTCTTGTTTGGCATAATCACCTTTGGCGTAACCGCTGTGACATTGCTGCCAGGAATTGAATATTTGCGGCTGGCTTCGCGCAGTGACCTAGGCTATCCAGCAAAGGGCAACGGTTTCCCGCTGCAAGATGTGCTGCAATTGATCTTCCCTGGTAGTGTGAGCCTGTTCTCGCCGCTGTATGTGGGCATTGCATCCCTGCTGCTGATCTTCGCCGCTGTGCGATATAGAATGGAATCCAGCCGCTTCTGGTTAGGCACGGCGGGGATTGGACTGCTGCTGAGCTTCGGCGCAAACACGGCCTTCTATCCGGCGCTCTATAATTTACTGCCGGGATTGAGTTTCTTCCGGGGGCAGGAACGCGCCGCGCTGATCGTCGCCCTCAGCCTGGCAGCGCTGGCAGGTTTGGGTGCAGCGAAAATCGCAGCATGGTCAGCGGAGGATGATGCACAGCCGCTGCGCCGTGCAGAGTGGCTGCTGCTGGCGCTCATCAGTGGATTAACAGCGCTTTTGGTCGCCGGATGGTTCGGGCAAGTTGGCGAGGGATTTGGCGCGATTGTCGGCACAGCCGTCTTCAGCACAGCCTTAATCGTTGTTTCTGTGTTTCTGCTGCGCAGGACGATACATCAGCCGAAATCCTGGCTGCTGGCTGTGCTAGCGCTGGTCATCGTCTTCGACCTATTCAGTTTGAGCATGGACTCTGATGCAGTCTATGATGACATCCCGGCTGCGGCACAACTGCCAGCAAATCCGCCGCCGCTGGTGCAAGCCGTATTGGATGACGAGACAGACCAGCCCTTCCGCGTAGATGGCTTTCGAGGTCTAGAAGCAAACTACGGAAGTCTATACGGCATTCTGGATATACGCGGCATCAGTCCACTGTTTTTGCAAAGTGCGCAGCAGATGATCTACCGTGATTATGTGAATAATCCCCTGGCCTGGGAATTATTCGCCGTGCGTTACATTTACAGTGAGCGCGATAGCTTCGGCAGTGTAGAAACGCAAGTCATCGCTGAGGGGCAAGATAGCCAGGGATATGTCTACCTGCATGAAATCCTCGATCCGCGTCCCTTCGCGCATCTGGCCTATCAAGCCGATATTGTCGATAGTGACGAATTCGCCCGTGCGTTGCTGGATGATCCTCGCTATGATCCGCGAAATAGCATCATATTGCTGGACGATCCAGGGCGGGAACTGCCTGACTCTGCGCCGGAAAATGCCTCGGCAGAGATTACAGAATTTGCCCCAGAAGCCTTTACAATCGAAGTTGATACACCAGAAAATGCTATTCTGTCGCTTGCACATGTCGATTATCCCGGTTGGCAGGCAACATTAGATGGTGAACCTGTGCCTATCTTGCGGGCATATAGCACATTGACGGCAGTAGCTGTTCCTATAGGAGAATACACCATCCGCTTCACCTATGATCCATTGAGCTACCGCATCGGGGCAATCCTCAGCCTTTTCACCTGGGGTGGGCTGGCTATACTGGCAGCCGTGCAAATTTTCCGCAGGATTAGACGCAGCAGTGAGGACTGAAATCATGCAATCACCCGCCGCCGAAAATTTCAAACAATGGGTCGTCTCCCTGGATCGGCGCGTTTTCGCCATTTTATTCGGCCTGATCATTGGGGTTCTGGGTGGTGCAGTTGGGTTGCTGCTGGTATTGGCTGGCCCTACATTGGCGTTGGCAGCAATTATTGGGGCATTGGCAGCGCTCTACATCCTGACCGATGTACGGGCGGCACTGCTGGGTATGCTGGCAACCATGATCTTGCTGCCCTTCGGCACCTTCCCGGTGAAAATCGGCCTCACACCCACGCTGCTTGATCTGGCGTTAGGGGCTTTTGTGCTGGTGTATCTGCTGCAATGGATGCGCGGCGAACGACGTAATTTGCAACTCACCCGCGTGCATCCCTTCATTGCGCTCTATGCAATGTGGTTGATCTTCGCGTTCTTCATGGGAATGCGCTACGGCAGCCCCACATCCACCACACTACGACAATTTGCCGAGACGATTCTCAGCATCAGCATGGCTTTCATCCTGGTGGATTTGCTGCGCGATCCGCAGGCACTGCGACGGATGCTGCTGGTGATTATGCTGCTGGTAGGGGTACAGGCCATGATTGCCATTGTGTTGTTTGCCCTGCCCGATGTCACTGCCGAGTCGATTTTGGTACGACTCTCGCGGCTTGGTTACCCTGATGGCGGCGTAATACGCTACATTGAGTCCACACCAGAGTTGGGAGAACGCGCTATCGGCACCTGGGTTGATCCCAATTCACTTGGCGGTTTGCTGGCAGTAGGCGCAGCACTGATTGCCCCACAGGTCTTTGCAAGAAAACCGATTCTAGGTTCTCGCTGGCTCTCGGTGATTTTGCTCGGTGTTACGGGGTTAGCACTGATACTCAGCTCGTCGCGGGCTTCTTTCCTGGCATTTGCTTCAGCGCTGGCGGTCATCGTCTTTGCACGCTATCGCCGTTACATTCCGCTGCTAATACTGGGCGGCAGCCTGTTTCTGTTTTTGCCACAGACGCAGAATTACATTGATCGCATTTTCCAGGCATTCCAGGGCGCAGACCTCGCCACGCAGATGCGCATTGGCGAATGGACCGATTCGCTCAACCTGATCCAGAATTATCCGGTCTTCGGCATCGGCTTCACGGGAACACCGACCCGCGATGTCTATACCGATGTCGCCAATATGTACCTGATTATGGCGAACCAGATTGGTATCACAGGTGTGATTATCTTTCTTATTGCGATGGGAAGCATTTTTATCTATGGCTATCAGGCATGGCAACATGCACGCGATAGTGCCGAATGGGATGCGTTACATCTGGGCTGCCAGATTGCCCTGATGACTGCGCTTGTAAATGCTGTGGCGGATTTGTACTTCTTCCGGCTGGACTTTCAATCATCCATTACCTGGTTCTGGATTATCGTTGGTCTGGCGCTCACAAGTTCTCGATTAGTGCTGCAAGAAACACCGGAAACGACGGTTGCGAAACGCGAGTGAATACCGTATAGTTCTGCGACTGTATATCTAACGTATGTGACATTCCACAACTTTCCGCTCCATGCAGTGCGCTTGCACAAAATGGGGCTACTTTCGTGGGAAGGAGATACTCCAACAAGATGAAACGTTCATATGAGATTCCTGTTATCTTCCGCAACCTCGGCTCGGAAGAAGAAATGCAGCAGGCTATTGACCAGGTAGTCGCCTGGATCGAGAACAGCAACGAGCTGGAAGAACCAGGTAAGGTGACGCGCATCGACCGCACTCGCCTGGGTCGCCGCCGTCTGGCTTATGAAATTGATGGTCAGCGTGAAGGCTTCTATGTGCTGTTCTACGCAGATATTGAAGCAGCACACCTGCCAGAATTCGAGCTGAACTTGAAGCTGTACGATCCGGTGCTGCGTCACATGGTCACACGCGATGAAACCCCTGTCGCCAAAACAGAAGAGAAGGAAGCCGAGAGCGCAAGCAAGGACGAAAGCGAAAACAAAGGTGAAAGCAAGGGCGAAGGCGAGAGCGAAGGCGAAAGCAAAAGCGAATAGGTCTTTTCCTGCGTTATAATGCCCCCTGTCTTCAGTCGGTATAGTCTAACCACCAACAACTTTAGGAGTGAGGGAAGGTAGAAAATGGGACGGGGACTGAACAAGGTCATGATAATCGGTAATGTGGGGCGCGACCCAGAGATGCGATACACGCCGAGTGGTCGTCCTGTGACAAGTTTCAGCGTCGCAACCAGCCGCACATGGACATCTGCTGAGGGAGAGCGCCACGAAGAAACCGAATGGTTCAACGTGGTAGCCTGGGGGAACCTCGCGGAAATTTGCAAAAGCCACTTGAATAAGGGGCAACTTGTGTATGTGGAAGGCCGGCTGCAAACCCGTGGTTGGGAAGATGAAACGGGTAAACGCCATTTCCGCACAGAGTTAGTCGCCAATGAGATGATTCTATTGGGTGACCGCACCGACACACAAACTCATTGGCAAGATGATGATACACCAGACAATTACGCATTCTAGGAAAGAACGCAACAAAGGAAGAGAACATGAGCGATAGAGATAGAAGACGGGATAACGACGACAACGAAGGACGCGAAGATCGCCCACGTCGTGGCGGTCGCGGTCGTGACCGTGGCAATTCCCCCCGTCCGCGTCGTCGGGGTCGCAGCGAATACTGCCCGGATGGAAAATGCTTTGACTATAAAGATGTCGAAACACTGAATCGCTACGTCAACGAAGTTGGCAAAATCAAGCCGCGCCGCCAAACAGGGAACTGCGCTCGCTGCCAGCGTGAATTGGCGCGGGAGATCAAACGCGCTCGCTTCATTGCACTGATGCCTTTCGTTGAACGGGACTGAAGCATGGAGGGGGATATGCATACAGCAAAACACAATGGCTGTGTATCCCCTAAACGGAACGGTTTCGTAGTAGCACGCGGCCTATCCTATGATATGATGAGGCCGTTTTGCTTTTGATGAACACCACTTCGCAACACTTTACATGAGGAGCTTTGAATGGCTAGAAGGCGCCAAACTACCGGAATGCCGAAAAAGGAGCGCCAGATACAGCAAGCGCCTGAGAACGAATCGCAAGATAACAACCAGTTCCTGGAGCGTTTGCTTGGCTACCCCAAAACGCGCCAGGCGCGGGAAGAGGCAATTAATCGCCTGATCCAGCGGACTATGCTTGTTATCGGCGCAGTTCTGGTCGGCCTCATTGCGCTGGCTTTGCTGGTACAGTTTGTCATCACACCAAACCTCACAGTTGCTACCGTCAATGGAGAACGGATCACCGTTGGTGAATTCCAGGAGCGCTTCCGTTTTGAGCAAGCATTGGCGCTGCAACAAGCAACGATCCTGTATCAGAATGCACAACAACAGGCGCAACTCTTCGGCGTTGATGTCAACCAGGTTTTGCAGAATAACCAGCAGTTCCAACAATTGAACCAGGAACTGCAATTCCCGGAAGTCCTGGGACAACGCGTGCTAGACCAGATGGTGGAAGATGAACTGATCCGCCAGGAATTAGAAGCCCGCGACATCACAGTTAATGAAGATTTAATTCAAAATCAGGTCAATGATTACTTCGGCTTCGACCCGACTGAGGTCGCAATGGTCGGTACGCCTGCGACTGAAACACCTATACCGACTATCACGCCGACTCCGTTCGTTTCACCCACACCGTCACCGACTCCGCTGCCGACAGCTACCCCGGAAGCAACAGCAGAAGTGACAGCCGAAGCAACAGCAGAAGCGACGGAAACCGTTATTCCGACGATTCCTCCGTCACCAACGCCGAGCCAGCAAGATCGGATCGAGGACTTCGAAGAAACTGTCGATCTCTTCCGTGAGAACTTGTTGCAAAGCAATGCTACCAATGCAGGCATTGATGCGTTCTTCCTGCGACAGGCACAGCAAGATGCCCTGATTGATTCGGTGGTTGGCGATAGCAACGTCAAGACCTATGTGAATGTGCGTCACATCCTGGTTGCAACGGAAGAAGAAGCCAACGAAATCCTAAATGCGCTGCAAGCTGGCGAATCGTTTGCAGATTTGGCACGCGCCCGCTCCATTGACACGGGTTCTGGTGCGCGGGGCGGTGAATTGGATTGGGCACCTGTAGTTCGCTATGTAGCCGAATTCCAGGAAGCTGCATTGAATGCACCCATTGGCGAGATCGTCGGCCCTGTCGAAAGTGAATTTGGTTTCCACATCATTCAGGTACGCGCCCGCGAAGAACGCGAGGTCGAAAGCGATGAACTGGAAACGATCCAGCAAGCAGAGTTCAGCATCTGGATGTCTGATCTGCGTGAAAGCAGTGAAGAGAATATCACGATTAACGACAACTGGCCTGACTACCTGCCGAACTAAACATCACGAGGGTCGCTGGCTGGCGACCCTTTCTCTCCCTATCTCGGCTAGACGTTTCCCCAACGCTTAATTGCCACCATTGCACACCCTGTCTATAATGCGCAACATGAATGATAAACCACTGACTCAGCTAGAAGGCCGGATTGAGCGACTCGTCGAAGGGGTTTTCACCAGCATTTTCGGGAAGAAGGTGCAAGCCCACGATATTGCGCTGCAACTCGCTCGGAGTATGGAAAGCAACCTGCGCTACTCATCCGCAGACGAACTGCATCCAGTCGCGCCGGATTTGTATGTCATCCGTTTCCACCCGGAGACGGCAAAGCCCTGGCGTGCGCAACCCGCCTTTACAGACACCCTCAGCGATAGTCTCGCTGATTTTGCAGCGCAGTGCGGCTATTCTTTGCACAGCCGCCCCATAATTCGCATTGTTGACGATGCCACGCTGGAAAGAGGTATAGTATCCATACGGGCGAAACACACAAACGCCTCGGAAAACAGTACCCAATCCATGCAACCGATCCATGTCAAAAATGAAAATCACCACGATGAACCACCACAAATCATCATCAATGGCAAACGAATTATCTCCCTGGAAGATCCGTTCGTGAGCATTGGTCGTAGTGACGAAAATCAGATCATCCTTGACGACCCTAGCGTATCGCGCCAGCATATTCAGTTGCGACGGCGTTTCGGCAAATTCACGCTGTTTGATGTGAACAGCAAGGGCGGCACCTACGTGAACAACATCCGCGTATTGGAGCATCAACTGCAATCGGGGGATGTCATCCGCCTGGGAAATACACAGATCGTCTTCGTCTCTGGCGGGAGCGAAAATGAACCGCCACACACCACACAATCTATTGATCCGATTGAGATGTAACGCACCGTGACCCTGGAACTCATTCTCCTCGCACTCCGCATTATTTCGGGCGTACTGCTGCTGAGTATTCTATTCACAGTATTCATCGTACTGTGGCGGGATTACCGCGCAGTGGCGGCACAGGCACAGGTACATCGGCGAGTATACGGTCACCTGGTCGGGCTGGCGAATCTCGGTGATGACTTCATCCCCACAGGGGATACCTTTCGCCTGCGACCTTTGACCACTATGGGACGTTCCCCCACCAATCATGTCGTCATTGACGATGCAACAGCCAGCAGCAGTCACGCAATGATCGGATTGAGAGAGGGGCACTGGTGGCTGGAAGATAAAAACAGCCGCAATGGTACACTTCTCAATGGAGAACGCATCACCACACCAACGATAGTGACGGATGGGGATATTGTGGGTATTGGGAATGCATACTTCAAAATAGTTCTGGAAATTTAAGACGAGGAAGAAAAATGGATTTAGGTTTACAGGGAGCGCGTGTGCTGGTAACAGCCGCCAGCGCCGGCCTGGGCGCAGCAACCGCACGACGTTTCAGCCTGGAAGGGGCAAGAATTGTCATCAACAGCCGCAGCCTGGGAAAACTACAGGCGACAGCCGCGAAAATTGCGGAGGAAAGTGGAAACCCGGTCTTCGCACATGCGGCGGATGTTTCGCAGCCGGATGCAGTACCCGGCTTAATCGAACATACTATATCGTTGTTGGGCGGGTTGGATATACTGGTGACCAATGCCGGTGGCCCCCCGGCGGGAACTTTTGAAGCTTTCGATTATGCGGCATGGCGCTCTGCAACTGATCTAACGCTGCTGAGTGCAACGAACTTGATTCAGCACGCGCTGCCCCATCTGCAACAATCTGACAAGGCTGCGGTGCTGGCTGTAGTATCGGTTGCTGCCAAAGAACCCGTTGAAAATCTGACACTTTCCAATACGATCCGTCCGGCAGTGGTGGGCTTAACAAAAACACTCTCGCTGGAATACGCCAGCCAGGGCATTCGCTTCAACAGCATTTTGCCCGGGACAACCGACACAGAGCGCATCACCAATTTGATGCAAGCTCGCGCCGAGAGAAATGACACTGACCCGGATACAGAGCGTGAAAAGGCTGCGAAATCAATCCCCTTGCAGCGCATCGGCACAGCAGAAGAATTCGCCAATGCCGCTGTATTCTTATGTTCCCCGGCTGCCAGCTTCATCACAGGGATTGCGCTCCCAGTCGATGGTGGCGCGATCCGAGCTACATTCTGAGGAGAATTTTTCGCATGAGTGAATCGATCCAAATTGCAGTGATTGGTGGCTCTGGCCTGTACAAGATGCCAGAAATCCAAGATGTCGAGCAGCGCACAATCGACACCCCATTCGGCGCACACAGCACCGGGTTACGCATTGGCACGTTACGTGGGAAACGAGTCGCCTTCCTACCGCGTCATGGTGAAGGACATGTGTATTCACCCCAGGGCATTCCGCAGCGTGCCAATCTTTACGCGCTGAAATCCCTGGGAGTGCGTTTCATCATTGCTGTGAATGCTACCGGGAGCCTGCGCGAAGATTACGCCCCCGGACACATCGTCATCCCGGATCAAATTGTTGATTATACGATTGGCAAGCGGGATCGTTCTTTCTTCAACGATGAGATTGTCGCCCATATTTCAGTCGCTGACCCGTTCGATGAAATGCTGCGCGAACAATTGGCAGATGCAGTCGAAGCCAGTGGTGGCACAGTTCACAGAAACGGTACGATTCTAGTAGAAGATGGCCCTCGCTTTGCGACTCGTGCAGAGAGCAACATTTTCCGGCAGTGGGGCTGTGACCTGATCGGCATGACCACGGCACCGGAAGCCTTCCTCGCACGCGAAGCCGAAATCGCTTATGCAAGCATGGCACACATCACTGATTATGATGTGTGGCACGAAGAAGAAGAAACCGTCACCGTGGAAATCGTCATGGCTACCATGCAGAAAAACCTCAAAATTGCGCAGGATGCGGTGGCGGATGCCGTCGAACGGCTGGATGCCAATACCGTCACACCTGCGCATTCTGCATTGGACAATGCCATTGTGACGGCACGCGACAAAATTCCAGCAGGAACATTGCAAGCACTCGAACCGATTGTGAAGCGTGCCTTCAATCTATGATCTCTGCGCTTGAAGCCAGTGAAACGCAACAGTTCGCCCGAACAGAACGCCTGCTATTGATCTTAGCAGGTGCTTTCCTCGTGGTGAACTTTATCTCGCTGGAACTGCTCGAAGCCAGCAGTTTAGGAATCCTGCTGCATATGGCGGCTTGGCTGGCCTGCGCAGGTTTCGGTCATGCCTTGCTCAAGCGATTTGTACCTCGCCGGGATGCGCTGTTATTTCCGCTGGTGATGTTCTTCAGTGGATGGGGCATCGTATTGATTGAGCGGACGGCACCATTTTTTGCCCAACGGCAGAGCCTATGGCTGGTCTTCAGCACCATCGCTATGCTGCTTCTGACCAGTACGCCGCAGTTTCTGCGCTGGCTGCGTGCCTACCGCTATCTGCTGCTCAGTCTGGGTTTGCTGCTGCTCGTGGGAACCGTACTGCTGGGTAGCAATCCATCCGGGTTGGCAGGTGCGCCAGAACTATGGCTCGGCTTCGGCAGCATTTTCTTCCAACCATCGGAACTCCTGAAAATTATTCTGGTGGTTTTCCTGGCGAGTTACCTGGGTGAACAAATCCCACTGCTCCGCAACACCTTCACAGAGAACAGTGCGAATCCGCTGTGGTCTCCGCGCATCTTAGGCCCCACCTTCTTAATGTGGAGCCTGACTGTTGCGCTCGTTATCTGGCAGCGCGACTTAGGGACAGCAGCGCTTTTCTTTGGCGTTTTCATTGTGCTGCTGTATGCCGCCAGTGGACGAACCTGGATTCTGTTGGCTGGTATTGCGCTGCTGCTCATTGCTGGCGTGGTCGGATACAACCTATTCAGCGTGGTGGAATTGCGCGTGGACATCTGGCTCAACCCCTGGCCTGAGGCGGATAGCCGAGCCTACCAGATTGTGCAAAGCTTGATGGCCTTCGCTGCCGGAGGCATCGGTGGAGATGGTATTGGTCAGGGTTCGCCAGGATATATTCCCGTTGTACACTCCGATTTTATCTTCGCAGCACTGGCTGAAGAATATGGTTTAGTCGGTGTTACTGTTCTGGTAGCCCTTTTTGCGGTGCTGGTGATGCGTGGGTTACGGCTGGCACTACGCCTCCAAGAGCGCCCTTTTTATGCGCTGATGGCATTGGGCTTGAGTACCGTCCTGGGATTGCAAGGAATCTTGATTATGGGCGGTGTGCTGAAACTGCTGCCCCTGACCGGGGTGACACTACCATTCATGAGTTATGGCGGTAGTTCTTTGCTGACCAGTTTTCTGATGATTGGCTTGCTGCTGCGCCTTTCAGCAGAGGAGGCCGCATGGAATTGACGCGAGAGGTGCAGCGGTTGGCGCTCAGTTTTCTGGCACTATTCATTTTGATCGGTGCTGCGGCTGCATATTGGGCGGTCTTCGGTGCAGATACGATCCTGCTGCGGGAAGATAATCCCCGCACAGTCGAAGATGAAGCCGCAATTCGACGCGGGGGATTGTATCCGCTTAATGAGAATAGTCCCCTTGCTAAGACAATCGAAAACGAAGATGGCACGCTGACGCGGGTTTACCTTGATCCTGCCAGTTACAGCTACACAGGGTACTTTAGCCTGCGCTATGGGGTTGGCGGCGCAGAAGCGGCGTATGATCCTATTCTACGGGGCGACACGGACGAGAGCTTGCAAACCTACTTTGAGCAAGATGTGCTGCATCTGCCGCAAGTCGGTTCTGACGTGCAGCTAACGCTGGATTCGCGCATTCAGCAATACCTCTATGAAGCGCTCGATGGCATGCGAGGGGCAGCCGTTGTGCTGCACATACCGGATGGTGCAGTTCTTTCGATGGTCAGTTTACCGACTTATGATCCGAATCTGCTGGATGAACAATGGGAAACTCTGGTTGAAGCAGAGGGAAAACCCTTCTTCAATCGTGCCATACAGGGACAGTACCAACCCGGCGGATTGATCCAGACTTCGCTGATGGGGATTGCACTGCTTCAACAAGCATCATTGACAACGACTGTTGCCAATGCAACCAACCCAGTATCAATCAATGACCTCGTGTTGAGGTGCGCTATCGAACCGCCTGAAACCACGCTGACCTTGCAACAGGCCTATGCTTATGGTTGCCCTACTCCTTTTCTGGAATTGGCGCAAGGTTTTCCACAGACCACCGTTGAAGAAGGTCTCATGCGTCTAAGCCGAATAGGGACACCCATGCTAGAGGGCTTCGTGGAGGAGACCATCCAGGCGGAAAATACAGCGGAAGCGACCGAGAGTGTTACAGCAACCTATGAGGAATCGCTGCTTGGTCAGGGCAATCTCGTAGTGAGTCCGTTGGGGATCGCATCCGCAACCGGAGGTATCATCAACGCCGGAAATGCACCACTGCCCTACACATTGAGCGCCATTCGTGAACCAGGCGGAGAATGGGCAGTTCAGCCGCATACCGTACAAACCCTCCCGCTGATGACAGAAGCCATTGGCCGACGACTACGTGAACAGATGCAGAGCAATTTGCGCGTTCTGGGAGTATCTGTACCAGATGGAACGGTCATGGGTGGGCATGTTGCGCTCTCCTATTCAGGTGAAGAAACGCAAGCATGGTTCACGGGCTTCATTCAGCTTGAAGGTGGACGCGGCATCACCATTGCAATTGTGCTGGAAAATACAGACGATACCGCACTGGCTGCCGAAATTGGCATTGAAACCTTGCTTTATACCAGCACGCTGCCACCCGGATCATGAAGGTTTAGCCGGATGCTGTGCTGATCTCCCCCACGCTGGCTTTGCTAGAGGTTTCACGTTCCCGTTCCACTTCCTCAAAGATACGTTCAAGATCCTCAGAGAAAAGTCGTTTACGGAAGACGAACCCCACCACAAGCCCTAGCAGCACACGAAACCACTTCAGGAACAAGCCCGTGAGCAACGCAATTGCGGCTGCCATCGCTGGTGTAACCATCGGCTGTAATGGCGCAACCAACGCTAGCAGCATCCCCAGCGTGCTGATTTCCGTCACACCTGCGCCATTGGGAACAAAGCTAAACGCCCCAATCGCAGAAACCACGCCGGCAATAAACGCCGCCTGCAAGACCAATTGCCAGGTGATGTCCAGGCCGAAGCCATACAAAATGATGACAAAGCCTGCGATGCTCCACACATACACGCCTACCCCCACAAAAGTCATGGGGATTACATGGCGCAAATGGAAGATTTCGCGGCTGCTCTCGTAGAAATCGGTCAGGGGCTGCTGTAAACGGCGCAGCAGCGGAATATACCCCAGGATATTCAGGAAAAATAGCGCTAACGGTCTGATCTGAATGACGATCAATCCGCTAACAATCAGTAGCATAGAGGTATAGATCAGACTGCGACTCAGCAGGTCGTAATCAATTGCGCCATATGCTCCCAGGTTCAATTGATTGCCAGCAACAAACAACGATACGAAGACGATGATAATCACCGCCAACCCGTCCACAATACGCTCTGCCAGAACCACAGGCGTACTGCGTGCAATGGATACCCCTGTCTTGGATTTCAGCAGCGCAGCCTTGATGACCTCAGCCGATTTGCCGGGGCTGACAACCATCGTGAAGGATGCGACAAAAATAATGATGCTATCGAAAAGGCTGATCTTATCGCGTGCGTCGATCACACCCAGGTAGTAATGCCATTCCAGGAAACGAAAAGCAATGACAAAAAATTGGGTGATACCAATGGGAATAACAAGCCACCAGGGGAAAGCTCGCATCTGTGCAAGTGCGCCATCTTCTGCGGATAACTGCCCCTGACTATCGAAGATGACAAGCAGTAGAATATACAAACCCAGGATGAGCAACAAGCCAAGAAAGATCTGATTCCGGTACTTACGGATCATTCCACACTCCATCGCAAATTCAGAACATATTGTAACATTTCTCAGATGAGGACACATAGAGAAAACATGGGGAAAGCGTAGTCTGGTACTACATGTTCAAACACCCGCACTTGTGGCAAACTGAGCAGCATATCCGTTTAAGCAAGCTGTAAGAATTTGCCAGTACAAGCGGGCAGAGATCAACCAACCTCAATCTGTTCGACATCGAGGCGATTTTCATGACCAATCCACATGACAAAACAGACCGCAATTTGACACCTGTCGGTGCCTCACGCGGAGACTTGAACGCCCCGCCACGCTTTTTGCTGTGGGGGGTGATTATGTTGTTTGTACTCATTATCGGCGGATTTTTTGCCGGAATCTGGACATTCAACAATGTGCTGAACGGTGGGCAGCAAGAGCGCGTGATGGGGTATTTGCCCTTTATGGAAACGTTCTTGTACCGTGCGCCGACACCGCAAGGGGGTATTTTGCCAACGGCGCCGCCAGTCGATGCCAACTCACTGCTGGCTCCGGTGGCGACAACGGCTGTTCCCGAAGTGACGGCTGAAGTCACCACAGTGGCGACTGAAGAAGCAACGTTGGGTAGTGCTGCTGCATCGGCAACGCCACTACCCACAGCAACCCCTCTACCAACGCAGACCCCTCTACCGACTGCCACCCATACCCCAGAGCCTGTTCCAATTGGTGGCGGCAGTGACACCAGCGACACGGTTGCACAACAAGCATCTGTGTCGATTCCGGCTACACATCGGAATTATGGTTTTGTCTGGGATCGGCAGGTGTGGAACAACTGCGGCCCCGCCACGGTGACTACCGCACTATCCTTCTACGGCTGGCAAAATGACCAGGAATACGCTATGTCGTATTTGCGTCCGAACCGGGATGATAAGAATGTCAGCCCAGCGGAACTGGTGAATTTCGTCAATGAGCAGACGGGCGTGCGGGCGCTGTATCGTATGGGGGGAACCCTGGAACTTTTGCGCAGTTTGGTCGCGGCAGGCTTCCCGGTCGTCATTGAACGCGGCATGATGTTTGAAGCGAATGACTGGCTTGGGCATTATCAATCACTGGTAGCGTATGACGACTCGCAGCGTGGGTTCTACGTCTACGACAGCTTCCTGGGAGCGGGTGCAGCAGGAGAAGGAATCTTTCAGCCCTACGACGAAGTCGATGAAGACTGGAAGCACTTCAACCGGGTTTTCATTGTGCTGTATGCACAGGAAGACGAACCTACCGTGCAGCGAATTCTGGGGGAATACTGGGAAGCAGAAAGCGCCGCCGAACTAGCCTTCACAACTGCACAAGCAGAAGTCCTTGCCGACCAAACCGATGGCTTCGCATGGCACAATATGGGAATGTCGCTGGTTGCTCTGGGGCGCTACACAGAGGCAGCAACCGCCTTTGACCGTGCGCGTACTGCGGGCTTGCCCTGGCGCATGCTCTGGTATCAATTCGGCACATTTGAAGCGTATTATGAAGTCGGACGATACGAAGAAGTGATCAGCCTGGCGCAGAGCAATCTGAATGCTGCCAACGAATTAGAAGAAAGCTACTACTGGCGCGGCATGGCCTATGCAGCCCTGGGCGATACCAACCAGGCGCTCACAGATTTGCGCACGGCACTGCGCTTTAACCCGAACTTTGCCGCAGCACAAACTGCGCTTGATGAACTGAACGCCTGAGGTTGAAAGGCTTGTCCGGTATTGAAGCCAACTCAAACGCATTGTTTTTAGGCTAGATTTCCACCAGTAGGGACAACACCTGTGTTGTCCGCCTGCTTGTTTCGGACGAGGCAGGCCTCGTCCCTACAACAGGCTCAGTCAAGATACGAAAAGACCTACAATGAACCTGATAATATTCCCGGACAAGCCTTGAAGAACCCTATGCACAACATCGGAGCCGAGACAACAAGCGATCAAGAGAAGCGCAAGCGCAGCCGCCATCTGGTGCGATCCACAGCAATGGTGAGTTTTCTATTCCTGATCTCGAAGGGCATCAGCCTGGTGCAGACCTTCGTGATTGCCCGTGCTTTCGGCATTGGCAGCGAATGGGATGCCTATGTTGCCGCCAGCCGAATCCCGGATACGATCACGCTGCTGCTTGGTGGTGGTGCGCTGGGATATGCCTTCATCCCGGTCTTCAGTGGGTTCCTGGCGAAAGGGGAGAAAACAAACGCCTGGAAACTGGCCTCCCATGTCGTCAATACGATGTTTTTACTGGCGCTGATTGCCAGTATTATGGCCTTCATCTTTACACCACAATTGATGCAAAACGTGATCGCACCGAGCTTCCCACCGGAAACCGTAGCACTCAGTGTGGAACTGATGCGCATCTTGCTGCTCGGTACGCTGATCTTCTCCATCAGCGGGATTGTGATGGGGATGTTGCAAAGCCACAACCATTTCTTATTACCTGCCCTTGCGCCCATTTTGAACGATCTTGGCATCCTGTTCGGTGTTGTTTTCCTGATCGGCACATTTGGTGTGCATGGCATGGTGTACGGCGCGGTGCTTGGCGCACTGCTGCACCTCGGTATTCAGCTTCCCGGCCTGGTTCGCTATGGCGCTCGCTGGTATCCCGAACTTGGCTGGAATGACCCGGCGCTGCGCAAGGTCTTTTTGCTGATGCTGCCGCGCTTGATTGGCCTGGGTGTCTCCAACATCAATCTCATCGTGATGACCAATCTGGGGTCTCGTTTGGGGGAAGGGGCGGTTTCCGCTGTTGATTGGGGCTGGCGCTTGATGCAAATTCCGCAAACGCTCATCGGGTCAGCGATGGGCATCGTCATCTTCCCAACGCTCTCTGCCTTGAGCGAAGTGGAGGATAACCTGGGTAAGCGAAATGCAATGTCTGCCGCACTGCGCTTTGTGCTGATTGCAACCATTCCTTCCGCTATTGGCCTCATCCTGATTGGGCAACCGCTGCTGAGTTTACTGGAAGGTGGCGCATTTGATGCTTCTGCCACGGCACTGGTATACAACGCGCTGCGAGCATTCAGCCTGGGAATTGTCGTGCATAGTATGCTGGAAATTGTCGCCCGCAGCTTCTACGCCGATAAAGACACTGTGACACCACTATACGCCGCAGTCGTCGGCGCAATTGTCAATGTCGCGCTGGCGTATACGCTGACGGGAATCGCTTTTGGCGAAGCAGATGTCAATAACGTGTGGGGCATCGCGTTAGCAAATTCGTTCGGTGTGATGGTAGAAGTTAGTATTTTGTTGTTCATCTTACGCCGCCGCTGGAAAGATATTCACGAAAACGCACTGCTGCGCACAGTGGGCAAAACGCTGGCGGCGAGTCTGGTGATGGCAATTGCTGTGCTTGGTGTGGAAGCGGTCTTCGCAGCAGTTGGGCTGAGTGGTGGTACAATCACTAGCGTTGCCCTGCTGGGTGCGCAAATTGCGGTTGGTGGTGCAGCCTTCGTTATCACGAGCTTGCTACTGCGTATGGAAGAAATCAATGATTTGTTCAGGCTGATCTTCCAGCGCGACTCAACAGAATTGGAAACGGTACAACTCTCATGACGATTCAGATTAAAATGCTCACCCTCGGCATGGTTGCAACCAACGCCTATCTGATCGGTGATACGGAAACGAACCAGGCTATACTGATTGACCCGGTGGATAATGCGCCCCTGCTGCATGAAACGGCACAAGAAGCTGGCTGGGAGATCAAATTAATTCTGGCAACCCACGCGCATTTCGATCATGTGTTGGCGAGTAAACCACTGAAGCAACTGACGGGCGCACCTTTCTGGATTCACGAAGAATGTGTGCCATCACTGGAAAAGCTGCCCTCACAGGGGCGGATGTTCGGCATCGGGGAATTTCCAGAGGCTGCTGTACCGGATCGTCTGCTGACCACTGAGCCAGAAACAATCGAAATCAGTGGGATCAAGCTCGAAACATTGTATACACCGGGGCATGCAGTCGGACATTTGAGTTTCTACATGCCCGAACACAACGTGGTTTTCTCTGGTGACAGCCTCTTTGCAGGAAATATCGGGCGTACAGACTTACCCGGCGGGAACTTCGAGCGATTGATACAATCCATTGAAGAGAAATTGCTGCCCCTGGGCGATGATGTACAGGTGCTTTCGGGGCATGGTGGCATCACGACGATTGGACGCGAAAAACAAACCAACCCCTTCCTGCAATAAGATGCGCGTATTATTCCTCTTTCTGGATGGTATCGGGCTGGGTGATGATGACTCGGCAATCAATCCCTTTGCGGTAGCCAACACACCAACGCTGCTTTCGTTGACCAACGGCAAGCGCTGGCTGCGCGGCATCGGCAGACAGAAAAACGAACATGCGATCTTCATACCAACGGATCCACGCCTGGGAATTCCCGGCAGGCCGCAAAGTGGGACTTCGCAGGCAGCAATCCTCACTGGCTTGAACGTGCCAGAGATTGTGGGAAGGCATTATGGCCCCAAACCGGACGAAGAAACGCGCACAATTCTGGATAGAGAAAACCTCTTCCTGACGCTGAAGGCATCCGGGAAACGCGCCGCCCTCCTCGATGCTTATCCACCACGCCTGCTGCAAGACATCGAACGTGGCAAAACGTTACCATCCAGCATTCAATATGCGGCTCGCACCAGCCAGGAACTATTCACAATTGAGGACTTAAAGGCACGGCGAGCCATTACCGCAGAATGGACGGGTAAGCCCTGGCATACTCATCTCAAGCTGACGGATACGCCGCTGTATACCTCACGAGAAGCAGGCCATTTACTCGTAGAATTAGCATACCATTACGACTTCGCATTTCACTCACATTGGATGACAGACTACTTTGGGCATCGAGGCCCTTTTGAAGCAGCGGTGGAATTATTAGAAACCTTTGATGAAGTGCTGGCAGGGGTGCTGGAAAAGTGGGACGATGAAGAAGGTCTGATCATTGTGACCAGCGATCATGGCAATATGGAGCATATCGGAGACCGCAAGCACACAGAGAATGATGTACCTACGCTGCTGATTGGCAAACATCGAGAAATGTTTGGGGAGAACTTCACAACGCTGATGGATTTCACGCCACGCATTTTGCGCTTGCTTGAAACTGATTAATTGATGTTACGCAGTAGCCCTTGCTGTCAGCGATCAGCCATCAGCAAAACCGTTTTTACAGTTGTGATGTGTTCAAAAAACGCACTTTGAGGCTGACAAGCTGAAATGCTCATTGACTGCTCTGCGTATCCTACCCGTTTTCAGGAGCCTGTGCGTAAGGTGAGTGATTAAAGAGTGCTGGCTTCCTGGCTCGAAGATTGATCTGTACCGTAGATTTGCTGGTAGCAGTAGTTCACGATCTCAAGGTATTCTTCCGGAGTTAACAATTGCCTGCCCCCCGCACGCCGACATTCGTCCTCAACCATTTGCATCAGGCGCAAAGCTGGATTTTGATCTGTTTTGTTCTGCTGCATTGAACACCATGAATGCTCGTAGATGTTTTCATGGCGAAGCGTACCAGCACCTCATTAACTGGTTGTAATCTACATAATACGTGTCCATTAAAGCAAAAAGATTCCTGTCCAAAATGTGTGATTTGTAGAGGCACATCATGCTGCGCCACGTTCACAGAAATATTGGTTTCACTATCTGTAGATAAGCCCATAAAAAAACCTCCCGCAGGAGGTAGTACCAATCACAACGAATGCTAGCCGTCATCAAGGCTCTACTTGCAGCAACCCTTCATGTTCCAGAATTTTCGCCCAGCCTTCCCCAGCCAGAAGTCGGCGCTCATCCTCATCCAAAACCAGGAAATAGTGATTGTCCCCACTGGTAATATCCAGGGTTAGCTCATCCTCAGCGTCCATCAAGAGCGCCTCAAAGCACTGCCGTTCGTATCCCATCGGGTTTGCCAGGAATTTCCCCAGGCATCGCTCACACTTTGCGATATGATGTCCACACGCATTCCGGTTGATTTTGACGTACATGGTTCAGATCCTCCATAATAATTTGCTTTAAGCATGACGCTACTTGAAACAAATCCGTAGTAAGCAATGTCACATTTGAATCCTTACATTAAGGGATTTTTATGGTGATTGCAGAGAGAACCGCTGCCAGAGGAATTCTTGCGAAGAACTAATGGCATTGCTGTATTAATGTAGAGTACGCTTGAGGAACAAGAGCGAACCTTGCTTTTTTCGTATACGTTCCATACAATTTCGCATTCGAGTTGCACAGGGAAGTGGTATGTTTGAGAGTCTCAGCCAGCGGTTACAAGGTGCCTTCGACAGCCTTGGCAAGGGTGGTACAGTTTCCGAACAGGACGTGAAATCCGCCATGCGGGAAGTACGAATGGCTCTGCTCGAAGCAGATGTTGCCCTGCCAATCGTCAAAGATTTCGTCACACGCACGCGAGATCGTGCCATCGGCGCAGAAGTTCATAAGAGCCTGCGTCCGGGTGAACAGGTCATCAAGATTGTTCACGAGGAATTGAAGGAAACGCTTGGCGAACCAGGCACGCTTGATTTCTCTCGCAGCCAGAAACCCCACGTCATCATGTTGATTGGCTTGCAAGGGTCTGGTAAAACTACCAGCGGTGCAAAATTAGCACTGCACCTGCGCAAAAAGCAAAACCGTAAACCCTTCCTCGTCGCGGCAGATACCTACCGTCCCGCTGCTGTTGATCAGTTGGTAACGCTTGCCAAGCAAATTGGCGTGGAATACCACGAAGAAGGTGTTTCGGCTAAACCGGAAGACATTGCAAAGCGTGGCCTGGAAGCAGCTCGTCAAGCCAATGCGGATGTTGTCATCATCGATACAGCGGGTCGTCTGCAAATTGACGATACGCTGATGAATGAATTGGCAGAAATCAAACGCCGCACCAATCCGGCAGAGGTTCTGCTTGTCGCGGATTCTATGACCGGGCAGGAAGCGGTGAACATCGCAACGGGCTTCAACGAGCGCGTAGGCATTACAGGCCTTGTTCTCACAAAGGTTGATGGTGATGCGCGTGGGGGTGCAGCCCTCTCGATGCGTGCCGTCACCGGGGTACCAATTAAGTTCATTGGTACGGGAGAAAAGATCACCGAAGACGCGCTGGAAATCTTCCACCCGGATCGTATCGCGGATCGAATCCTGGGTATGGGCGATGTGCTGACGCTCATCGAAAAGGCCGAGTCGCTGTACGAAGAAGAAGAAGCGATGAAGCTCCAGAAGAAAATGCTGGAGAACCAATTCACGCTGCAAGATTTCCTCGAACAACTGCAAAAAATCCGTAGGATGGGGCCGATTGCCAACGTCATGCGGATGATCCCTGGGATGAGTAAGCTGGAAATGCAGGGTATGTTCGATGAGCAAGATATGGAAAAGCGCCTGAGCAAAGTCGAAGCCATCATCAACTCGATGACTCTAGAAGAGCGCAATAAGCCGAAAATCCTGGATGCCAGCCGTCGTAAGCGTATCGCACGAGGCAGCGGTGTAGAAGTCCGGGATGTGAACGATGTCATCAAGCAATATCGCCAGATGCAGAAGATGATGGATCAACTGCGCAAAGGTAAAATGCCAAATATTCCAGGGCTTTCCAACCTGGGACTCTAGTGAACCCAAAAAGACAAACCGTGAGGAGTACTGAACAACATGGTGAAAATCCGCCTGACCCGTGTGGGTCTGAAGAAACAGCCATCTTACCGCATCATTGTGACCGACAGCCGCAAGGCACGCGACAGCCGCTATATCGAAGTGTTGGGCTACTACAACCCGCGCACCCGTCCACAGACGGAAGTGCTGGATGAGGCTCGTGCCTTGCACTGGTTGAGCGTCGGCGCACAACCTAGCGACTCCGTTGAACGTATCATGAAGCGACTGGGTACGCTGGAACGCTTTGAACGCATGCGTGCAGGGGAAGATGTTGAAGCCCTGGTGCAAGAAGCGGAAGCAAACCGCCCGGAACTGCCTGATCCGCGCACAAACTACCCGGCTCCTGGCCCTGGTGAATCCAAGCAGAAGGCTCGTGAAGCCGCTGCACTGGAAACAGAGGGCGAAGCTAGCGAGGCATAATCATGCCGACGATGGAAGAAGAACTCGTTCGCTATATCGCAGAAAATCTGGTTAACGATCCGTCGCAGGTGACCGTCGGGCGCAAACGCAAAGGTCGTACCGTCATCCTGGAATTACACGTCGGCTCTGGTGATATGGGGCGTGTGATCGGCAAGAGTGGACGTGTTGCGAATGCAATACGCTCCCTGCTCCGTGCCACCAATCAGCGGCAGGGACGGAACAAAATCATCCTGGAAATTGAATAATTGCGAGTGAACCGCAGCCGAAATGCGTGGGTGTGGTTCTTCTCTCGCTAAGGCTACCCAATGGCTCAAGCATCCCAACCCTACTATCTCATCCTGGGTGAAATCCTGCGTCCGCATGGCGTGCGCGGGGAACTTCGTGTGCGTGTTCTCACCGATTACCCAGAACGAGTCGCCAAGATGAAAACCGTTTATATGGGCAGTGATCCTACGGAGTTGGACGCAGACTCCTATACCGTGGCAGCCGCCAGAATGCACAAGGATTATTTGCTGCTGAAGCTGGCAGAAATTGCCGACCGCAACGAGGCGGAGAAACTGCGCGGCCTTTATGTCATGGTTGATCTGGATCACGCGATCCCGCTTGAAGAAGATGAGTTCTATCTTTATGAAGTCATTGGGCTAGAAGCATATACGCAGCAGGGGGAATGGCTGGGCAAAGTCAATAATGTGATTGAAACCGGGGCGAACGATGTGTATGTCGTCAAAGGTAGCAAATACGGTGAACTACTCCTACCAATCCACGAAGAAACGCTGCTGAATATTGATTTTGAAACTGGAAAGATCACGCTAGTTTTACCGGACGGATTGCTTCCTGATGCGCCCAATCCGACAAATAATTAACTTTCTTCTGCTTGACAACGAAAATTCTCCCCTGTTATCCTGTCTCGTGTCGTACAAGTGAGCGACCATGCTTTGACCGAAAAACTCTTCTGGCTTGGCTTCAGCTTGATTCCCCAGGTTGGTAGCGTGCGTATGCAGCATCTGCTGAAACGATTCGGTTCGCTGGAGAAGGCATGGGGTGCAACGGAAGAACAATTGCGCCAGAGTGGACTCCCAAAACAAACGGTGAAGTCCATTGTGCAGAATAGGCATACGCTGAAGCTGGATGTTGAGTGGCGCAAAATTGAACGGTTGGGGATTGAACTTCTCACCTGGAACGATGCAACATTCCCAAACAGCCTGCGTAACATCCCAGACTCACCAACCGTGCTGTACATCCGGGGAAAGCTGTTGCCGACTGATGAACGCGCACTGGCGATTGTCGGGACGCGCAAGGCCAGTCGCTATGGCGCTGATGCAACAAAATACATCGCGCAGGAACTGGCAGAACATGGTGTGACCATTATCTCTGGCCTGGCACATGGCATCGACGCAGCGGCACATCAGGGCGCATTGGCAGCACAAGGACGCACCATCGCAGTGCTAGGCAATGGGATCGACCGCATTTACCCGGCAGATCACCATGAACTGGCAGAAGCAATCATTCAAAATGGGGCAATCGTCAGCGAATACCCCCTGGGATCACCACCATCAGGGACACATTTTCCACGACGAAATCGCATCATCAGCGGTCTTTCGCTGGCTGTTCTCGTAGGAGAAGCGCCGATACGCAGTGGAGCCATCATCACAGCAGAGGCCGCACTCGAACAAGGAAAGGAAGTATTCGCACTCCCGTCGAATATCTTCAACAAAGTCGGAACCGGGGGCAATCGGCTCATCCAGGAAGGCGCACGCCTGGTGATGCATCCCAGGGACATCCTTGAGGAACTCAACATCGCGTACATGCGAAAAGAGACCCGCAGCAAAACACAGCAGGTCGCGCCAGATAGTGAGCTAGAAACACAAATTTTGAATTTGTTAGAAACAGATCCCATTCATATTGATGAGATCATTCGCAAAACTGGTTTGGCAGCAGCACAAGTCATCGCCACACTAACCTTGTTGGAACTAAAGGGACTGGTGCAAGATGAGGGCAATATGCAATACTGCCGCTCGCGCTGAAATATACGGCAGCGTTCAATCATAAGGAAAGGGACTGGTATGCACAACTTCTACGCGTTGATCCTCGCTGGCGGGGGTGGAAAACGGCTGTGGCCTATGAGTCGTCAGAATTCACCAAAGCAGATGCTGCCACTCGTTGGCAATCGCACAATGTTCAAGATGAGCGTAGAACGGCTGCACCCGCTGTTCACGCCTGAACACATTTACATCTCAACTGGGCGCGTCTATGAAGATGATTTGAAGTCCGATGCCCCAGAGCTGTCAGAGAAGAATTTCGTCATTGAACCCTCAGCGCGAGATAACGCAGCAGCAGTTGGGCTGGCGATGGCAGTCATTCATCAACGTGACCCAAATGCTGTTGTGGCGATGCTCACCGCAGATCATTACATCGCTGATATGCCGAAGTTTCGCATTGTGCTGCAAACGGCGTATCAGTTAGCACAGGAAGGCAAGATTGTCACTTTGGGAATCAGGCCAACTCACCCGGCGACAGGCTTTGGCTATATTCAGCAAGGGGAAACCATCGCCACGATTGACGGCTTTGAAGTCCATAAAGCTGTGCGCTTCACCGAAAAGCCCGATGATGTAACAGCTACCCAGTTCGTAGCGTCGGGTAAATATAGCTGGAACAGTGGCATGTTCATCTGGAAAGCGGAAACGGCCATGCGCGAGCTGGAACGTCAACAGCCAGCGATGTACGCACTGCTGCAAAAGCTACAGCCCTCTGTTGATACACCAGAATTTGTCCCGACTCTGGAAAGTCTCTGGGAAGAAATGCCCCGTATTTCGATTGACTATGCCGTCATGGAAAACGCACAGGAAATGGTGGTCATCCCCGTCGAGATGGGCTGGAATGATGTTGGCACATGGTCGTCGTTGTATGATGTGCTGGATCATGATGCTGAAAAGAATGCAGGAAACCAGGAACCCGAACAACGCATTACACTGGACACGACGGGTTCACTGTTCTATACCAATAAGCTTATTGTTTCCATCGGGGTCAATGACCTTGTTGTGGTAGAAACAGAAGATAGCATCCTGATTTGTGACCGAAAGCGGTCGCAGGATGTCAAGAAGATCGTCACGTACCTGAAGGAAAATGGTCTGACGGATTACCTCTAATCGAACACGGAGGCAACCAGCAAGGAATACAGGGAATTTTATGAGTGAACCATTGCAGGCATACTGTGTGAAGTGCAAAACCAAGCGCGAGATCACCAAGCCGGAAGCAGTCTATACCAAGACTGGAACCCCGGCAACCAAAGGGCAATGCGCCGTCTGCGGTACCAATCTATTCCGCATGGGCGAGACTCCCGCGCATGAACATGTTGAAAAACCTTCCGTCACTGCTTCGCCCAAGAAAACAAAAAAGGGCGGCAAAAAGGCAAAATCTGGCAAGGGTGGTTCAAAGAGTGCGAAAGGCAGCAAGCGCAAGAAAAAAGTTGGGAAACTGGTGATTGTGGAATCGCCTGCGAAGGCTCGCAGCATCGGCAGTTACCTGGGTAAGGGCTATACCGTCATGGCCTCAAAAGGGCATGTGCGCGATTTGCTCGTGACACAGCTTTCGGTGGATGTCGAAAACGACTTTGCGCCGAAATACCGCGTGCCGAATGATAAGCGGCAGGTTGTCAAAGAGATCAAAGAAGCCGTTGATAACGCAGAAGCCGTGTACCTCGCAACTGACCCTGACCGCGAAGGCGAAGCAATTGCATGGCATTTGATGAATGCTGCGGAAATCCCGGAAGATCTCACGCAGCGTGTTGTCTTCCATGAGATCACAAAAGACGCGGTGAAGGAAGCCTTCGACCAGCCACGTCACATTGATATGAGCCTTGTGAATGCGCAGCAAGCACGCCGCATTCTGGATCGCCTGGTTGGTTACAACATCACAGAATTGCTGTGGGACAAAGTGCGGAACCGCCTCTCTGCCGGTCGTGTGCAGAGCGTTGCACTACGCATCGTCGTAGACCGCGAACGTGAAATCGAGAACTTCGTCCCGGTTGAGTATTGGACGATTGATGCGGAACTGAGCAAGCAGCCCAGCAACGGCGAAAAGATGCAGACTTTTACCGCACGGCTGGCTAAGATCAATGACGAAGATGCAGAACTGGGCAATGAACAGGTTGTGCAGCAGCATTTGCAGGTGCTGGAACAAAGTCAGTACCGCATCAGCGACATCAAGAAAGGCACACGTCGCCGTAAGCCGTCCCCGCCTTTCACAACAAGTACATTACAGCAGGAAGCTTCCCGTCGCCTGGGGTTCAATGCCCGGCGTACAATGCGAACCGCGCAGCAGTTGTATGAAGGGGTAGAACTCGCGCATGGGGATGTCGTCGGCCTCATCACCTATATGCGTACTGACAGCCTGAACGTCAGCGCACAGGCGCAAAAAGAAGTGCGTGATTTCGTCACCAAGCAATATGGCAAGGATTACGTTCCCAACAAACCACCGAAGTACAAGACGAAATCCAAAGGCGCACAAGAAGCGCATGAAGCGATCCGCCCGACAAGTGTCATGCGCGAACCGGATCGCATCAAGAGCTATTTGCGACCAGATCAGTACAAGCTGTATAAGCTTATATGGGAACGATTTGTCGCCAGCCAGATGGAAAATGCCGTTTATGATACGGTACGGGTTGAAATCAAAGCGGGTGTGGATCAGCAGAATATGCCCTACCTGTTCCGGTCATCTGGCAGCCGTATTCGCTTCCTGGGTTTCCTGGCACTGTATGAAGATTCCCGCGATGAAGACGACACATCAGAAAGCGATGAGGGTCGAATCTTCCCAGAGATGGAAATTGACGAATTACTTCGTCTGCTGAAGTTGATGCCGGAGCAGCATTTCACACAACCACCACCGCGTTACACAGAGGCGAGTCTCGTCCGCGCACTGGAAGAATACGGCATTGGGCGACCCAGTACCTATGCGCCGACCGTCGCTGTCATCCAGGATCGGGATTACGTGACGAAGGAAAATAAGCGCCTGCAACCCACGGAGACGGGCAAAATCGTCAGCGAACTATTGGTTGAGTATTTCCCGGAAGAAATGGACTACCAATTCACAGCACGCATGGAAGGCGACTTAGATACCATCGCGGAGCAAGATGGCATCTGGAAACCTGTTCTGCGCGAATTTTACGATATGTTTGAGGATCGCCTGGAGAATGCCCGCGCCAATATGCCACAGGTGAAGCAGGAAGAAAAAGTCGGGCGAACCTGCCCCACCTGCAACGAGGGGGATTTGCTCATCAAGTATGGTCGCTTTGGTAAGTTCATCGGCTGCTCGAATTATCCTGAATGCCGCCATACAGAACCTTATGTGGAATATGCAGGGGTTACCTGCCCACAATGTGGTGAAGAACACGGCGGCGAACTCGTCGTCAAGAAAACCAAGCGCGGCAACCGCACTTTCTATGGATGCTCACGCTACCCGGATTGTGACTACTCCGCGTGGAAACTGCCGAAATCCGCTGGTCAGGCACAAGATGAAGACGATGAAGAATACGAAGAAGAAGTTCCGCTGACCGGATAATGGCAGATACTTGCGAGGGCAAAAGCAAGGGATACGGTATGATACTGTGTCCCTTTTTTGTTTTCATTCCCCTAACTTGAACCAGTGTCAGGAACCTGTTAACGTTTGCATACTTTGCCAGAAGCCCATACAGCATATATACTCATGACAGGATTCGTGCCAAACTCAACACGAACATGGAATATTTTAAACTGCATTCTTTGCTCGTGATGTTCATGTATGTAGGAAAGGCTTCACGCTCATGAGTTTTCTGCGCCGTAACAGTGAACCAGACGACGCACAAGCAGTCCCTGCACAGCAACCTTCGCAGCCGCCACAAGCAGCACAGAAACAAAGTCGTGGTGGCATCATCGGCTGGATTGGAGATACCTATAACGGCCTCTATAAAGTTACGCTCCAGCCGCATATGCCGAAGTGGTCAACCATCATTAAGCTACTCGTAGGCTTAATCATTGGTTTGATCTGGGGTTATTTGCTTGTTCCGACGATCTTCTACAACGCCAATCCCAATCGTTTGAACGATGCGGCGCAGCAGCAGTGGGTGCGCATGATTGCTGTTGGTTTTGAACCTGGCGCGAGGTATTCCACAGAAGCGGCACAAGAATTACTCAGCCGCGTACCAAACCCGGTAGAAACCATCGATAGCCTGCTAGCGGATACGGAGTTGAATGAGCTTGACCGCGAAGCATTGCAGAGTTTGCGGGCAGTCGTGCCGGATACAATCGAAGCCGCAGAGTCAGTTGAACCAACGTCCACTGCGCAGCAATTGCTGACATCCTTGCTTATCCCGGCAATCCTGATCTTGATTATTACGCCGATTCTTTACCTGCTTTGGAACCTCATCATCCAGCCAATTTTCTTCGTACCGCTGCAAGATCGCGTGCGGCAGGCAACAGATAAAGAGTACGCGGCAGTCCGACAAAAAGAGCAAGCGACGAAGGCAGCCGCAAGACAAGAAGCCCAAATGCGTGCTGAATTGGCGAAGCAATCCGCCGATGAAGAACTTGGGCAACCAATCATGCAAAATGTGGCTGTGTACACACCCAATCGCCAGTTCGATGAATCCTACGAGATCGAACTCCCGCTTGATATGGGTGGAGACTTCCTCGGTCAGAGCGGGGTTGTCATTGCGGAAGCCGTTGATCCTGACCCAATAGCTGTAGAAATGTGGCTGTTTGATATGTTCAGCCAGCAGAACCTGAAGCGTATTTTCGTCACTCCTACGGGCTATGCTGATCCGTCAATCCGCAGCCGATTGGAAGCTGACGTAGATGATCCGTCGCACGTAATCGTCGCAGAACCAGGGGCAACGGCACGTATCGAATCCAACAAAATCGTCATGATTGGCAAGATGATTGCCGTTGATTTCAATTCACAGGGTCGCTACGAGAACTTCCAGATGCAGGTTCGTGCATGGCAAAAACAGGCAGGCGCGGTAGCTCCGGCACCAACAGGCGGTGGTTTACCAGAGTATGGTGACATTCAATTTGATCCGCCACCACCAATGCCTTCTGGAACTTCTGCCCCAGGCGGCGGCTATGCCCCACCACAGCAACAAAGCTATGGCGGCTCATATGATCCGTTATCACCACCGCAGCAACAGCCACCACAGCAACAAAGCTATGGCGGCTCATATGATCCGTTATCACCACCGCAGC
>CAYVVZ010000003.1:132080-277922 GCA_964455365.1 uncultured Anaerolineaceae bacterium
CCACCACAGCAACAAAGCTATGGCGGCTCATATGATCCGTTATCACCACCGCAGCAACAACCACCACAACAACAAAGCTATGGCGGCGGCTACGATCCGCTGACACCACCGCCGCTGCCGCAGCAACCGCCGCGTGAAGAACCGGATGATGATGACCCATTTGGTGGTACAGGTGATTTCACACCGCTGCCACACAATTAACTAGACGATGGGTATAAGCCGAATCAAAAGCGCCCCACCCAGAGTGAGGCGCTTTTGATGTTATTCTGATGTACGGGTACTCTGCTATTTGATCTTGCGAATCTTGAAAACAATATGCCCGTTCGGTGTTTCGACCTTCACCTTATCGCCCTTACGGCGATTGAGCAAAGCTGCACCAATGGGGCTTTTCTGTGAGATTTTACCCTCAGCCGGATTTGCCTCAGCCGGACCTACGATGGTATACACTTCATCTTCCTCTTCGCCATCCTCACGAATGGTCACAGTTGACCCAATACGTACCTCATCCGAGGGGCCTTCATTTTCCACCACAACAGCGGTACGCAAGATCATCTCTAAGCGCTGAATGCGTCCATCGAGCATACTCATTTTCTCACGAGTATCATGGTAATCTGCATTTTCTTTCAGATCACCCATTGCCACAGCTTCTTTCAGTTTCACTGCCAGAGCCGGACGATCAATTTCCGTCAGGCGTTTCAGTTCCTGCTCAATTTCCACCTTACCATCAGGAGTCAGATAGGTGACTTCCTCAGCCATACGATTATCCCTTAAATATAGTTGCTTTCAGTTACCTTCATCTACCGTATTCGTCTGCATAATCAACTTCTTGCGCAGACGCTCTGCAAGTGTAAACACATTTTGTTGGTGTAAGTGTTCCACATCGCCATTGAGAAGAACATGGCTCTTGCCACAGGCTCCCACTTTGATCGACATCAGCGATTTTTTTAAATCTGTTTCGGTGGTTGCCGTAGCGAACACCTTCTCTACCGCAGCATAAAGCTTTCTTAAGTATACAAGATCATCCTGCAACCGTTCTTCTATTTCACCCCGCAGGATAATCTCACCGTGTCCCTGCAAAATATGCTCGTAGGATTGCCCGGTCAGGCTATGCAAAGACAGTATGAGATTGTCATAATCGCCATCCACAAAATGCGGAATCGACATCACGGTATCGCCTGCGAATAGTACAGAGTCCTCCTCAATGTGACATATGATTGAGTCGGCGCTGTGTCCTGGTTTGTGTTGCAAACACAACGTTTTGTTGCCGACCGAAAAGCGTAAGGTATCATCAAAGACCAGATCCGGCAGCACAATACGCACATCCGCGAAATCCGGAGACTCCGCCTGAGAACGTCGCAAACTCTCTCGCGTTCTAGTATCGAGTAAGTCGCGGCACAGGCGATGCGCCACAACACGATCCGCATTGAGAAAGTAAGTACCCATCGTGTGGTCGGCATGGTGATGGGTATTGATGACATATATGACAGGCAGCCGCAGACGTTCATCAATGAACCGCTTGATTTGCCTCGTCTCGTCCGGGTACAACAGCGTATCAATGACGATTGCGCCCTGTGTTGTTACAACCACCCCGGCTGTGACCTGTGCATATAGTTCACTTGTGAAAACGAAAACATCTTCGGTCACCCGCTCACGCTGAACCATTCGATTGCGTCATCCTACATTGAGCCAGTATGAGGTCTGTAGTGAAGCAGTATAGTCATTTCATATTGGAAAATCAAGCGAAGCCACTGACGTAAATATCCTATCACCATCCAACGATCTGTGGTGATTGCAAGGTGAAATGTTATACTTTATGTACCGACTTATTCAGTTCAACGTTTCGGGAACGAGAGAGCGAGGCAACTTATGAGAAATACCAGGCGCTTTATCCATCTTGGGGTAGTCTTTGCGGCATTAGTTCTGCTGGTTGTCATCAGCAGCTTGCAGGCACAGGTTCTGCCAGTCTTTCGTGTAGGAGTACTGGATGAAATTGACGGCCCCCTGGCACATGGCGCACAGCTTGCCATTCAGGAGATCAATGCATCGGGCGGTGTCGTCGGCGCAGATGGCACTGTGTTCCAGCTTCAACTCGTCGTGCAATCGCCAGAGGATATGGAATTTGCTGTCGCCAACTTGAACCAGGCCAGCGTGATTGCTGTCATTGGGCCAGCATCGTCGGAAGCAGTGCTAGGCAACCGCGATTTACTGGCAAGTCTCAACGTACCGATTCTCACGCCGGCTACCGATGATACCATCATCGCCAATGATCAGACGGATCGAATTCTACGCATTCGGGCGCAGGAAAGTGTACAGGGTCGCGCCTTAGCTGACTATATCATCAACATGCTCGATGCTGCTTCATTGGCAACGGTTCAGCTTGACCTGGAAAGCACTGTGGGCGTGATCGGTTTCTCGCGTGCGGCAACACAACTTGGCCTACCCCCAGTGCAAGAATTGATCCTGTCGGAAGACACGACTCTACAACAAATCACACTGGATTTAGCGGATTCATCTCCGCAATTTATTGTCGCCTATGGCCCACCTGCGGAAACCGCCGAACTGTACAATGGCCTTCGGGATGCCGATTGGCCTGGGATTTTTGTGTACAATCAGGCGAATACAGCGGCCTTCCGGGAATTGGTTCCAGAGGGTTTGCTGGAAGGGATCATCGGGGTGAGTTCCTGGTCGTATACATACAATGACGAAGCCAGCCAGAATTATATCTTTGCCTACATCCGTGCATTTGGTGAGTTACCGAGTGCCTTAAGCGCAGCCGCATACGATGCAGCATACCTCCTGCAAGAAGCGATTCAGCTTCCTGGTTCTTTGATGAACAACTTGCTCTCAGTGCGCAACTTCAACGGTGTTCAGGGGATTCTCAATCCAGCGGTACTGTCTCCGGGTGAGACCAGCGACAATGTAGTAATCACCGAATTGGGTGAATTTGGCGCACCCGTTGCCGTGGAACGCTATGCACAGGGTGAAGCGACTCCGCTGGAAGAACCGCAGTTTGTGGCAGCAACCCCAACACCGAGACCAACATCTACGCCCGATGGCGTTTTTCTCATCATCACACGGGCAGTGCAGAATGTGCGCGTAGGCCCCGGCTTGAACTACGACATTCTGGGGCAGTTGCAAGAAGGCGAGCAAGCTCAGGTCATCGGTGCAACGGTGGATTTCTCCTGGGTAGCGATTAACTTCCGCGGAACAACCGGGTGGCTCTCTCGCCCGATTCTTGATCTGGTTGGCGATACAACGACGGTTCCCGTACTGACACCGCCTCCATCGCCAACGCCGCTGCCAGCAACAGCTACACCGACAGCCCCGCCGCAACCCGATATTGTCGTTGTCAGCGCCACGCCGAACCGCATCACGATTGGCGTGCCTTTTACCGTCACGGTAGTGGTTCGTAACCAGGGCGGCTCCAATGCAGGGCAATTCGCTGTTGCAGCTTCGTTTGAACCGGGGAGTGTGTTCACGGCGTTCACATTCGACGGATTAGCCGCCGGATCAGAGCAGACGATCACTTTCACCGGAACTCTGACAGGCAGCACAGGCCCACAAAATGTGACCATCGTCGCTGACTTGAACAATCAGGTGAATGAAGGGACTCAGGGTGAAGCGAATAACAGTGCATTCATCCTGACATATGTGGCGGATGCGCCACTACTGGCAACGGGTACAGGTGTCGGAACGATTACACTGAACGATCTGGGTACGGCGACGCTGGATTCCAGCACAACCGATATTCAGTGGGGCGGTGGTGGTATCGTACCGCTGGGCGCTACTCGTCTGGGTGTGCTGAATGGCTTCAGCAATTTTGATGCTGTTCACCGGGATGCCATCGCAGCCGCGTCATTACAGAATGTGCCCATCACGTCGGTCTCACCGGGGCAGCTCATTGGCATTCGCACCGATGGCGGCAACAAATACGGTGTGCTACAGATCGTCAGTGCCACACCCGGCGGCACCATAACATTTAACTATCGCATCTACGAAAATTAGTTTCACGCTCGTGCATGTTCGGGGGTGCAATCAAGCGCCCCCACTCAAATCCACATCCAGCCAATTGGTCTTTCCAGCTTCGATGGTCACATCCTGCTGGAACTGTATGCGCCCGTTGCTGTCACTGATGTACACTTCATAGCTCCCGGCTGGCAAATCCCCCAGCGCGAAATTCTCATCCCAGGCCGGATCACTATTCACGCGGTCGCTACCATAGGTATAGACCTCACGCTGCACAGAATCCGAGCGAACCTGTAACACAATGCCATATGGATTATCTATTCCGCTAACCTGCCCTGCCAATGTTCCATAACCGGGATACGGCTGAATCCATAGTTCAGGATTACGCGTGCTGCGATAATCGTAGACATCCCCCACGCGCACCTCAAAATGTAAGTGAGGCCCAATGGCGATGCCTGTATCACCCACTCGCCCGACACGCTCCCCGGCGAGAATGGGCTGTCCTGCTTCCACGCGAATATCCTGCAAATGTCCATAAAGCGTATACAGCGGCAATCCATCTGGCGATAGTTGATTGTGTTCAATCACCACGACATTGCCGTAATAATCGCGTTCGGGGCCAAACTGAATCACGGAGTCTTCTCCAGCAAATAGCACCGAACCATCACCTGCTGCATATACCGCTGTGAAACGCTGATTGACAAACTCAACACCAAGATGGACTTCTCGCGTCCCGAACTGTGTGCCGCCATAGGGATACGTACGATCCACCCAATGCACGAGATCATTTTCCTGTGCAATGGGGCGTGAAAGCCAATAGTGATCGACACGTTCTAGAACAGGAGTATTCGTCGGGAGCGGCATCTCGCTTGGTACAGGTGTCTGGCTGGCTGCAATTTCCGTAGCTGGAACAGGAGTATTCGTCTGGGTTGGCATTTCTGTGATTGTAGCTGTAACAGTTGGCAAAGTTGTAGCGGTTGCCAACGAGATTGTCGGAATTGGTGTGAAGTTTGCTGCTAGCGCCACGAGGTCTTCTGTGGCTGTTGGCGATGGTTCAACTTCAACAGCAGGTTGGCAGGCGGCAGCAACAAGTGCTGCCATCAGCATCATGAAAGCCAGGAATTTACGTCTCATATCTGTCAGGAATCTTCAGTCAGATCACGATCAACAAACTGTGGTGGAATTGGTTTGCCCGGTGTGGCAGTCGTCTGATTTGACAATCGCTCCAACTGACCGTCCGTGATTTCACGCCCATTGTAGCGTTCATACAGCGTCGGATTTTCCAGGCGATCTACAGAATAATACCAGATGCGCGGTGATTTCTCGCGCAAGACAGAACGGCATTCATCACAACGAACAGCATAGCGCGTGCGCGGGATACCCAGAACGCGATTTCCGCGCTCTTCGAGATGCAGATTTCCGCGTTGGCAAACCGGACATTGTTCAATCACAAAGCCATCCGCATAGCGCCGAGAAGCCATCGCGCCCTGGGCATACAATACCAGGTAAATCAACACAGCTACGAGCAATATTCCAGCGACGACAGCCTCTGGTGCAATGCCTGAACCTGCATCGGTGTCACCATCTGGCGAAGCGGATGTGGGTGGTTCCAGGGTTGGGATTTCGGTTTCTGGCAGCACCACAACCACTTCGGTTGCTTCCTCAGTCACATCAAGGGGTAAAGCTTCAACAGAAGTGCCTGTAAGTTCCAGCTCAACTTCGGCAGTCGCCTCTGTGTTCGTCGCAGTCGGCATCGCCGTATCAGTCGCTGATGGTTCGGGCGTATCCGACGACGGTACTACTGTTTCAGTTGGCTGCGGTGTAGAAGTTGCCGTTGGTGTTGCGGTATCGGTGAGGGTCGGACTCGGAGTACGAGTTGGTGACAGGGTCGGTGTATGCGTTTCCGTACTTGTTTCCGTTACGGTACTGGTTTCACTGGCAACTTCGACGGATTGCCCACTTACCTCTTCCGTTTCAATTTCATTGGGAATGGCAGTTGCGGTAGGGGGCGCTGTCTTGGTAGCGGTCTCCGTTGGCTCCGGCGTATATGTAGCGCTGGCAGTCTGCGTCGCAGTTGCGGATGGTGTTTCAGTAAGTGTTGCTGTCGCGGTAGGACTTGGCGTAACCGTATCCGTCGCAGTTGCTGTGCTGGTCGGTGTGTCTGTCGCGGTAGGACTCGGCGTAACCGTATCCGTCGCCGTTGCTGTGCTGGTCGGCGTGTCTGTCGCGGTAGGACTTGGCGTAACCGTATCCGTCGCCGTTGCTGTGTTGGTCGGTGTATCTGTCGCGGTAGGACTCGGCGTAACCGTATCCGTCGCCGTTGCTGTGCTGGTCGTTGTATTTGTCGCGGTAGGACTTGGCGTAACCGTATCCGTCGCTGTTGCTGTATCCGATGGTGTAGCGCTGGCAGTTTGCGTGGCAGATGGAGTGAAGGTCAGCGTTGGTGTCAGCTCGTCAGTCAGAATAATCGGTAATTCTTGCAGCGATTCTTCATCTTGCCACTGAACCAGTTCCCGCGCAATCCAGGCAAAACCATCCATGAATTCGTCTTCGTAGCGAATCATGATCCAGGTTGTATCGTCATTCCGCGAAATTGCTTCGACCGTTGCACCTGGCAACAACTGCCCCAACCGAAGATAACCTCGCCCAGGCCCCGCCCGCACATAAGCCGCTTCCGCATTCTCTACCAGGACGTAACTCTGTTGAGGCGTTTCGGTGGGGGCGAATAGAGTCGCCGTCGGCGGACGATCTGGCGTGGGAGTTACATTGGCAGCCAATACAGGCAAGGCATCCAGCGCAGCTTCATCTGCCCAATCGACTAAATTGCGTTCAATCCAACCAAGGCCGCGTCGATACCCAATCAGCAACCATTGCCCATCTTCGCTGATACTCCGTGGAAGTACGGTATCGCCGCTGTACAATGCTCCGACAGGCTCGAAATCCTCTCCGGGGCCACTGCGGACGAATACGCTCTCCGGGATGACAATATTCTCATCGTTATCCTGCGCCACAGCCCAGGTCACGAATACTGCGAACAGTCCCAGGAGTAGCAGTATTTGCCACCGTTTCGCCACGAAACAATCCTTTGCATCAGGTCAGGATGGGCGCAAATCATACCATGTTCAAGTTCAGTCTACCAGCAACAGTCAACCACCGATGATTGTAAATGAGGATGGATCTTCTGACCGTCCGTTCACATAAAGGGTTGCCGACCAATTTCCCGGAGTAAATTCCACGTTACTTGGGCGGAGTTCCAGTGCAAAACAAGTCGCATCTAGATCCGCGGGCGCAATCCAATTATTACTATAGACCACTTCCCCTCCAAATTGCCAATCCACGCGCAATTCTGTCCCAACCTGTAAATTCAGCGCAACCCCTGTCATATAAATCACATTCGTGTTCATCAACTGGAAAAACGCCTGGTGTGAGACAAAGCAACGATCATCTGGTGTAATCTGCCCCGCCACACCAACCTGAACAAAGCGCATAACACCGTCCGATAAATCATAAACTTCAAATGGCAGCGGTCCTTGAGCATCAATGCTGATGGGGAGTGAGGTCGCCGTCGGCGGAACAACCGCCCGTACCGTCGAAGCCAGAAGTATGTTGTATCGTTGATACTTTGCAGCTTCCGTTGCAGATGCATCCACTGTCGCAACAACGGCTGTCCGCTGCTGCTGCATCTCCGCACGAAGCGACGAGGCTTCAGTACTGTATTGTTCCAGATCAGCCGCCAGCAAAGCCTGGTTGTCATCACTTTGCAATCCCTGGCATCCGACCAGAATTATCCCCAATATGACAAACATTATGCGCATAAATAATCCCTCACATCTCGCGCATATCATAGCACAATTCCGTTGTCGCAAAGGGGATTTATCTCGTGGGACTTGAGACTACATTCAAAGTTTGCTATAGTGGCAGCATTCGCCCCCGTAGCTCAGCGGATAGAGCGTTGGCCTCCGGAGCCAAAGGCACAGGTTCGATTCCTGTCGGGGGTACTCCAACAACACAACACGCCAACCTCAACCAGCCACTGCGCTGGTTTTTCTTATTCCACATCCACTGCCTATTTAATGCGCGGTATAAGCCTCTATCGGTTATCCGTGTCCGTTGATGCCAGTTGCAGTGGACTCAGCGATGAGTCGTTCAAGTGTGTTTCGAGGAAATGATAATTCGCGCCAATCCCAGAACGATAAGGCGACGTGAGCATCGCTTGACGGATAATGAGCCGATTTCGGAATAAAGCCGGAAGATATTGGCGAATGCTCTCGACGAGTGCTATAAACAAAGTAGTAGGCATCGTTGTCAGCAACCCACCAATAAACACCATATCCGGCTGAACCACATAGATGATATTGGCGATTGCCACAGCAAGGGCAGCATTCATACTCGATACAACTTGCTGGCAGATTGGCAACCCGTCCGCAGCCCCCTTCAGGATCATACTGAATCGTTGGCGATGGTTCTGCGTTGCAAGGATTGCACCATAGGTTTCCTTCATGCTGTCAGTAGTTTGTTGCAGCCTGTCCTGAAACAGATGATTGATTCCTTCGATGGTCAGGATCTCACCGAGGTCAAATGTCGTCTCTTGTTTCAGGTTCAACAAATCTGTCACAATCAAACCCGCATTCCCGAACGAACCCTGATATAGTTGCCCATTCAGAAATAGACTTACTTTTACCCCTTCATCAAAACCAACATAGGCCAGATTCTGGTCAAGCGAGATCCCGGTATGCTGAAATTCCGCAAAAGCCATGCAGTCAACGTCGTTGGCAATCGTGACGGGAATATTGAGAAGAGCGCTGAGGTGCTGGCAAATGGGAACATTCTGCCAACCCGTCACACGTTCAATCGAAAGAATATGACCCAATGTCGGTTCCGTGAACCCTGGCGACGCGATGCCAATCCCCAACACTACACGTTCCGGGAAATTCGTCTGAACGTGTTTGAGATACGCTTCCACACGCCCAATCACCTGTTCGGGACGCGGCACAAGTTCCGAAAAATCCTCTGCAACATCCAGCACATTCCCCGCCAGATCAGAAGCAATCAGCTGAATTCCCGGCAGTTGTAAATGCAAGCCCACAAGCAAGTAGTGAGAATCATCCAGACCATATAACATAGCAGGCCTGCCACCATTTGCCTCTGATTGCCCGACAACCCGAACCCATCGGGCATCCGCCAATTCCTGAAGCGCCTTACGCAGCGTCGGCAAACTAACTTGTGTAGAACTTTGAAGATCAGAGACTGGCAATGAGCCATTGCGCAGTGTTTTGATGATGCTTTGGTGTAGAGTCATGATTGGCTTTTGACAAACGTTTTAAAAAAGGTATAATGAAAGCAAGCTGTGGGCAAACGCACTGCGAGATAACATCGTACCCCGCGCAACACTTGGTTGATTTTCGCCGCACAGCCACTTAGAACTATCTTAGAACAGATTGGTTATTAGTAGAATGCCCGCCCTTATGGATGCAGCTTACGCAAACTTGAAGGTTTATTATGGCGACATACATAACCACTGTGGCTTGAGCTATGGTCATGGCTCTTTGCAAGCCGCATTGCAGAATGCACGGATGCAGCTTGATTTCGCCAGCGTGACCATCCATGCAGTATGGCCTGATCTCCCCACTGATGACCCCAAACTAGATTATCTTGTAGACTACCACCGCGAAGGCTTCATCAAAGCAAAAGGAAATTGGCCTGGTTACCTGGCTGACATCGAAACGGCGAATGAAGATGATCGTTTCATCACCTTCCCCAGCTTTGAATGGCATTCCATCGAATATGGTGATTACTGCATCTACTACAATCCCAATGGGGAAGAATACTCGATCATCGAAGCTGAAGACCTGCCATCCTTGCGCGATATTCTTCGCAAAACTAACACACCTGCCTTGATGATTCCACATCACATCGGCTACAAACAAGGTTCACGCGGGATCAATTGGGCAGCTTTCACCAGTGAGTGTTCACCTGTGGTAGAGATCTTTTCCTTCCACGGACTATCTGAAAGCAGCGAAGGTGCTTATCCCTATTATCATTCAATGGGGCCACGCCATGAGCAAAGCACCGCCCACTATGGTTGGGAGCAAGGCCACATATTCGGCGTGATTGGCTCTACTGATCACCACAATGCAACGCCAGGAAGTTATGGCTATGGTCGCCTGGGGGTCTGGGCGGAAGACTTAAGCCGTGATGCACTGTGGGAAGCGATACAGCAGCGCCGCACCTATGCGCTGACCGGAGATCGGATTGCGCTGGCATTCATGCTGAATAACGCTCCAATGGGCAGCATCGTCCAGAGCAGTGACCAACGCGACATCCAGGTATCGGTAACTGGCGGCAGCACATTGGATTATATTGATGTCTTGCACAATAACCAACTCGTCCACCGAGAAACTATATTCCCTGCTCCAGTGACTGAAGGTGTCTTCAAGATTTACCTGGAAGTGGGTTGGGGTGAACAGGAACACGAATTTGATTGGGATGTGTCAGTAGAAATCCAGAGTGGTACGTTGCAAGAGATCGAACCACGTTTCCGTGGCATTGGCCCTACGGACAATCCAACCGATGAGGCTGCATTCGCTTATCATCATGTACACAGCGAAGCAAACTACGTCACCTTCCAGACGAAAACCCGCAAGAACGCATCCCTACATACAGCATCCACAGAAGGTGTTTGCATCACAGTAGAAGGTTCATCAGATACCCACATCACAGCAACCGTCAACGGACGGGAACATACTCTGAAACTCGCAGAACTCTTTCGCGGTGCGCGTACCTTCTACACGGGAGGCTTCGTCTCCCCTGCCATCTGTTTTCATCGCGCTGTGCCAATGACAGAATTTGCGCATGATTTCACCTTCACTCACCAGCATCACAGCACACAACGCGATTGGTACACCATCCGGGTACGGCAGCATAACAACCAGTGGGCATGGAGTTCGCCCATCTGGGTCGAAGGCCGTTCGTCATAAAGTTTTGGATGTCCCTCTCTCGCAATTTTGTCGAGGGAGTTTTCATCAATCAGTGATTCAACGAGTAGGAAGGACTGCCTCTGGAGACACAATCATATTTCGTATCACATAAGTTTTTCTTCGTAAGCACTTAGAGAAAAGGATTCACACATGCGTAAAGCTCTCTTTTTGTTGTTGGCTATCGTGCTGGTCGTATCTGCCAGCTTCGTTGCTGCTCAGGATGAAGGATTCGACTGCCTGACAGATGAAGAAGTGACCATCACCTACTATGGCGATCCAGCAGGTAGCCACCCGGAAGCAGAACAGGCCGCGATTGATCGCTTTATGGAAGTTTGCCCGAACATCACCGTTGAGCGCATCAACGGTTCGGCAGATACAACCGAAGTACTCAGCGTATACCTGCAAATGTTTGAAGCACAGAGCAGCGACATCGACGTGATCCGCGTGGATGTGATCCGCCCTGGTGAACTGGCAGAACACCTGGTTGACCTGAACGAATACTACACGGAAGAAGAACTCGAAGCCTACCTGCCGGGTCTGATCGTCAATGACACTGTAGATGGTCGTCTGGTAGCAATGCCGCTGCGTTTGGGCTTCGGCATGCTCTACTACCGCACTGACTTGCTGGAAAAATACGGCTACGATGCACCGCCCACCACCTGGGAAGAGCTGGAAGAAATGGCTCAGACCATCATGGATGGTGAACGTGCCGAAGGTAACCAGGACTTCTGGGGCTATGTCTGGCAGGGGAACGCCTATGAAGGGCTGACCTGCAACGCGCTGGAATGGCAGGTATCGAACGGTGGTGGTTTCATCGTTAACTCTGAAGGTGAAATCGAAGTGAACACCGAAGGCGCAATTGAAATCTTTGAACGCGCTGCAAGCTGGGTTGGCACCATCAGCCCGCCAGGTGTGACCACCTATGCAGAAGAAGATGCACGCGGCGTATGGCACGCAGGGAATGCAGCCTTCATGCGCAATTGGCCCTATGCCTACAGCACCAGCCTGGAAAGCGAAGCCGTCGGTGAAGTCTTCGCTGTAACCGGCCTGCCCATGGGCGACGGTGGCATGAGTGCGGCAACCCTCGGCGGTTGGCACATGGGTGTCTCGCGCTATTCGGAAAACCCGGATGCAGCAGCGGCCTTCGTGAAATTCTTCCTGAGCGAAGAAGAACAGAAAGCCTACGCATTGGCGACCACCTCCCCGCCAGGAATTGCAGCACTGTACGAAGATCCCGAAATCCAGGAACTGATGCCCTTCGCTACGCTGGATGTTGTGGCAGGCGTGACACCACGTCCGTCCTACTCCACAGGTGAACTTTACAACGAAGTCTCCACTCTGTACTTCTCGGCAGTGCATTCCATCCTCACGGGTGAAGAAGATGCCGATGTAGCGATGGAACTGCTGGAACTGGAACTGATGGATCTGCTTGGCGACGAATAAGCTCGCATCACACTTGCATAGAGGGGGATGGCGTAGTGCCGTCCCTCGCATCTATGAAAAGTTGTGGGGTAATTCGTTGGTCATTGAATAGATAACCGTCCAATGCAAAAAAGGAAAAGTGTAGAGGTGATTCATGAATCGCCTCTACGCCCTGGCACAATGCAAACACAGTGCATCCGATAGCGGCACAACGAGTGGAGCAGATCAGATCAATCAAAAAACGTCAAACGCACTGCCCCAAACAACGAATGCATCGTTCGATCTGTCAGCTTCACAACCGACAAGTGCCACTACACAGCTACCTTTAAACAATTCGCACATTTCAAAAAATACTCTCTGTTTACGAGCCTTACCGGAGCGCTTATGACGATTTCCAATGCTCCTCACGATGAAAGCTCACAACGCACAAGATCACTGGCAGTGATGCTGTATAGCTTCCTGTTTATTTTTCTTGGTGTGGGTGCGCTCGTCCTGCTGGTCACCACCATCATTAATGATCCGTTGATACGGGAGGTGGTGAACTGGTCACCAACTGAAGAATTTTCGGAACAGCCCTCATTGATTCTGACGTTCCTCAGTCAATTGGGGATTGTTGTGCCAATCCTGATGCTCGGTATGGGGATTATCTTCATCCAGCTTGGAGTAAGGATGCTGAAGGCACACATCCGCGAAGGCTACTGGGCGCAGGTTGCCCTGCTGTGGCTGTCCGTGGGAACGGTGGTGCTGGCAGCAATCAATATGCTGAACGTCGCACGCACCCTGGCGGAGCAAGATACTCCCGCAGAGTTGGTACAGTTTCTCCCGGTTATCGTACCGCTGCTGTTGTTCCTTCCGCTGCTAGCAAGTTGGTACTGGCTCAACCAAAACCTGACCCGATTCTTCGGCGGGCAGGAACCATTGTTCAACCAGCAAGCCCGCTTCGCCTGGAACCTTCTGATTCCCAGCTTATTCATATTTGTGCTGGTCGCAGCGCGTCCCCTGGAGCAAACCTTCATCCGCAGCCTGACCGATAAACAGTTCGGGACAGCGGAGGTACCCAGCTTCGTCGGACTGGATAACTACACAGAACTACTGCGGATGCGCCTGGATACTGTGCCGTGCCGAATTGACGAGGAGACGAACGAATGTGCCACACGCCGCAATGGTTCGTTACGATGGGAGTCGATTGAGCGCGAATATCTAGAACGTGGGTTCCGCACCGCATGGACGATTCCACTGCCCGGTGGTGGAGATATGCGCTATGCATTGGCGCTCAGTGGTTTAGATGAGGACTTCCTGCAAAGCCTGGGTACAACACTGGTATTCTCGGTTGTCTCGGTTGCGCTGGAACTCGTGATTGGCTTATTCATGGCGCTAGTGGTCAATTCGAGCTTCCGGGGGCGTGGCCTGATGCGTGCCGTGATGCTCATTCCGTGGGCGATCCCCACTGTGATTTCAGCGCGGCTGTGGGAACTCATCCTGAAAGATACCAGCGCAGGAATCGTCAATAAGTTGTTACTGGATTGGCGTTTGATCGACACCCCGCAGGCCTGGCTATCCGAACCAGCGCTACAGCTTCCGGCGGCAATCATGGTGGATGTCTGGAAAACCTCTCCGTTTATGGCGCTGCTGCTGCTGGCAGGATTGCAGACGATCCCCAAAGACTTATACGAAGCAGCGTCTGTCGATGGCGCGAATCCGCTGCGGCGCTTTTTCTCCATTACGCTGCCGCTATTGCGTCCCACAATCGCAGTGGCATTGGTTTTCCGCATGTTAGATGCGCTGCGCATGTTCGATCTGTTCAATGTACTGTTCGGGCGGCAGCAGCTTTCCATGGCAACATACAACTATGAAGTGCTGGTGAACACGCAGCAAGATGGCTACGCCTCTGCAATCAGCATGATTATCTTCTTGATTATCGGTGTGTTCGCCTATCTCTATATCCGTATCATCAATGTGGAGACGGAATGATGAGAATACTACAGCGAATCGCTTTGTATTTTGCCGTGGCGCTGGTAGCCTTTTTTGCCCTATTCCCGTTTTACTGGGCGCTGAATACCTCATTCAAAACAGAAAATGAGATGTTCCAGAGCGCGACCTACCTGCCCCGCGATCCAACGCTGAAAAACTACGAGTACGTATTCCGTGATTCGACCTTTACAGATGCACTGCGAAACTCTGTTGTCGTCTCTGGCGCGACGACGCTGCTATCGCTGACGGTGGGTTCCTTCGCCGCCTATGCGCTGGGGCGCTTGCGCTTCCGGGGGCGGACGGTGCTGCTCTACATCATGTTATCAATGACCATGTTCCCGCAGATTTCGATTCTTTCCGGGCTATATACTATCGTGCGAGAGATTGGGGTTTTCGGTACACCGATGTCGCTGATTGTGACGTATCCAGTGTTCACGCTGCCGTTCACAATCTGGGTGCTGACGACTTTTTTCCGGGGGCTTCCAGCCGAAATTGAGCAGGCTGCCATCGTGGATGGCGCAACCTCTTTCCAGACGTTCCGCCTCATCCTGCTGCCGCTGACCGCTCCGGCGTTGGTGACAACGGGGCTGCTGGCCTTCGTGCGCTCCTGGAATGAGTATCTTTTCGCGCTGAACTTCACCATCACGGAACCCTCGGCGAAGACCGCACCTGTGGCGATTGCGCAGTTCAGCGGTGCGGTTGCACGCCAGGAACCGATTGCGGAGATCATGGCGGCGGCGATGGTCGTGACGATCCCGCTGGTGATCCTGGTGCTGTTCTTCCAGAATCGCATTGTGGATGGTCTGACGGCAGGAGCCGTGAAAGGATAAGCATGACCAATCTTGTACTGATTGATTGCCACGACCTGGGGCAGCATCTCGCTTGTTATGGTTGGGATGCCGTCCCGTCGGACAATCTCGATGCGCTGGCGGCATCCGGGGTACGCTTTGAGAACAGCTTCTGCACTGCGCCGCAGTGTTCCCCCAGCCGTGCTGGTCTGTACACCGGGCGCTACCCCCATGCGAACGGGATGTTCGGTTTAGCTCATGAGCCTTTTGGCTGGCGGATGCACAAAGACGAGATTCATCTGGCGCAAATGCTGCAAGATGCGGGATACCACACAATCCAAATCGGGACGCAGCACGTCACAGCACAGGCTTCTGACTCCATCCAGCAACTGGGTTATGATGAAGTCTACATGGGAGACGATGCTCTCTCAAACGCACAACAAGTCGAAGCAGTGCTGGCGAATTTGCCGCCGCAGCCTTTCTTCCTGAATATTGGTTTCTTTGAGCCGCACCGTGACCCGCAGGGCTATTTCCATCAAGCGCCGCCGGATCACACGAAAGGGGTTTCGCTGCCGCCTTACATCCCTCACACGCCAGAAGCAGAAGATGAATTTGCACAGCTACAGGGCGTTATCCGTAAGCTGGATGAAGCCGTTGGCATCATCTGGCAGGCGCTACAAAAGCATGACTTGATGAAAGATACCTGGCTGATTTTCACGACAGATCACGGCATTGCCATGCCCCGCGCCAAAACCACCCTGTATGACCCAGGCATCGAAACTGCGTTGATGATGTATGCTGAGACGTTCGGGGTCACAGGAGGGCGCGTCTACCAGGAGATGATCAGCAATGTGGATATTGTGCCGACAATTCTGCAAGGTCTGGGAATTTCATTGCCTCCCAATCTACAAGGTCGCAGTTTCTGGCTCTTGCTGAAGGGAGCCGACTATTCACCGCGTGAACACATCTTCGCCGAAAAGACCTTTCATACAGCGTATGAACCACAACGGGCAGTGCGCACAAACCGCTACAAGCTCATCTGGAATGCTGAGGTAGATATTATCAATGTCGCGGCGGATATTCAGCACAGCCCGATTTTCCCGCAGATGATTGACGAACTCACGAAAGAACGTCCTCCGTTTGAGCTATATGATCTGGAGGCTGACCCGGTAGAACGCAATAATCTGGCGGGGCAACCGGATTACGCTGAAATTGAACAAAAACTGCGAAAAGAACTCTTACGATGGATGCAGGAGACAGATGATCCACTCCTGATCGCTCCCGTTCCGTCTCCTTATTATGACCGTGCCAGACGGCTGCTCTACGGAGAAGATGCATGACATACGATGTGCTGGTCTATGGGCCACTCTTCTGCGATTTGATCTTCACTGATTTGCCGGAAATGCCCCGGCTTGGCACAGAAATCTTCGCCGGGAATTTCACGGTTGCGGTAGGCGGTAGCGCGATTGTCGCGGCAGGCTTGCAGCGGCTGGGTGCAAGAGTGGGCTTAATTGCTGAACTGGGTGATGATGCAATGAGTGGGTTAGTCCGCGTCCTGCTGGATGAACTCAGCGTGGATCGTACACTGATTCGTGAGCATCCGTATCCCTTACCACAGGTGACGGCTGCGCTCTCGTTCCCAAAAGATCGCGCCTTTGTGACTCGCTTTCAGAAGCCGGATACGCCCGTTGATCTTGAAGCATTACTACAGGAGCATCCGGCGAAACATCTGCACATTGGTAGTTTTCTGGCAGCGCAGGAAACGCCACAAGCACCGCAAATCGCCCGTGCTGCTGGATTAACCGTCTCGTTTGATCCTGGATGGGATGAAACGGCTCTGCGTGATCCTGTGGTTCATAGTATGCTGCCTCATCTGGATGTCTTTCTGCCGAGCAAATCTGAATTGTGCTACATGATGGAAAATGACAGCGCCGAAGAAGCCCTATCTATCGCTGCTGCAAAGATGCCCCAGGGCTTGATCGTGATGAAGAATAGCAAAGATGGCGCAATTGCCCACAGCAGTACGCAGCGCGAGCAAGTTTCGGCGCTGGAAGTGACTCCTGTGGATACGACTGGGGCGGGTGATTCATTTGATGCGGGCTTCTTGTTTCGTTATACCGCAGGAGACACCCTGACGAACTGCTTGCAATATGGCGCAATCTGTGGCGCATTATCGACCACCAGAGCTGGTGGGGCAACAGCAGCCCCCACTCATGAGGAGGTACAAATATGGCTCTCAAAATTGCAATCATAGGCGGAGGAAGTGCCTACGCACCGGGTTTGCTCCATGCCTTCATCCAGCAGGCCGAAGCGTTTTCCGGGGCAGAACTGGCACTGATGGACATCGCCCCGAAAGAATTAGAAATTGTGCGACAGTTGGGGCAGAAGATGGTCGCGGCTGCCGGGGTTGATCTGACGATTACGGCAACAGGCAATCAGCAGGAAGCCATATCCGGGTCAGATTATGTGCTGACGACATTTCGGCAGGGCGGTTTTGAGGCACGCTACCAGGATGAATACGTCCCGCTGAAGTACGATGTCATCGGGCAAGAGACCATCGGCCCCGGCGGATTCTTCTTCGCCATACGCACACTGCCTGTGATTCAATCCATTCTGGCGGATATTGAGCAGTACGCGCCAGGTGCGATGCTGGTGAATTACACCAATCCCACGCAGATTGTCGCAGAAGCGGTGACACACTTCAGCGATATACCCTGCATCAGTATCTGCGACCAGACAAAAGATGATGGTGAGAAAATTCGGCACGCGCTAAATATGCCGGATGCCAACATCCAGATCGAGAGCATCGGGCTGAACCACGCAACGTGGAGTACAAACTTCACCATTGCTGGGCGTGATGGTGTGGAAGTGATGCTGGAAAATTACGATGCGGTTATGTCACGGGAAGATGTCTCGAACCGCGTCAAACGGCAGTTCAAGCTGACGCGAGAATATGGGCGCTTACCGAATAGCTACCTGCAATATTATTACTATCCTGAGCAAACTGTTGCGGAAGCGAAAGCTGCACCAAAGACTCGTGCGCAAGAAATCCTGGAAATGCTGCCGAGCTACTATCAACATTTTGAGGAGCAGATCGCGGCAGAAACGCCAAGGCTGACTCATGTGCGCGGCGGTTCACTTTTTGGGGATATGGCTGTTGATGTCTTACGCGGACTCGCAACACAGGACAGAAGCATTCATACGCTGAACATCACCAATTATTCTGCCCTGCCGGATTTCGCAGCGGATCGCGTGGTGGAAGTCCCGGCGCGACTTGAAGATACCTCAGCGACTGCCCTGGTGCAGCCGCGCTTGCCGTCGGAAGTGGTCGGATTGCTGCACATGCTCGCAGAATATCAATGGTCAGCCGCTGATGCGATCTGGAATGGTGAACGCCGTGAATTAGCTCATGCCCTGGCAGCAAACCCGCTGGTGATGTCGCTGCCGCTGGCAAACAAATTGCTGGATGATATTCTGCCCTTACAGCGAGAATATTTCGCAAAACAGTTCGTGTAATCGCGTTTCGGACTCGCTGTGAAGCAAAAGAGGGAATCGTGTTATGCGTTCCCTCTGAAGTTTCCTTTGTTCTGCTGCATGTGCTTCTCCAAAATCTTGTTCAACAAGGTGGCTTCTGTGAACCGTTCTGAATAGAAGATCGGTTATTTTGCGTGAGACGTGGTCTGATGAAACTACGCTAGTGGCTTCATAAAAGCCTTACGTTTCCCCCCGCTTCTTTTTTCAACCATTGCTAGCCGGAAGCTTCCCTGTTATCACAAACACAAAATCACGGACGAGATAACAATCATGCTTCGAATTTTGCGGATCATCACCACAGTGTGCAGCATCGGGTTGCGTTTGCTATGGCAGCAGTGGCGCTGGCTGCTGCGCGGAATTTTGCTCTATGCGCTGGTGACATCCATCGCACCACCACAGCCTCGTGCAGTATTGGGTACACCTCAGACGGTAGAAGCCGTGGAAGAACATGTTTGCGTGCATACCCGTCTGATTGATGAAGTACAGCCCTGGGTCATTCAGCGTTCGCTGGCGATGGTGCGTGAAATGGGCGCAGGGACAATTGTCGAATTCTTTCCCTGGGCATACATCGAACGGCAACCTGACCAGTATGACTGGCGACAGACAGACATCATTGTGAACCATGCAAAGAATCAGGGTCTACAGATCATTGCGCGGATGGGGTACGTTCCGGCCTGGGCGCAGCAGGACATCGAAAATCCCACTTTGAACACCCTTCCAACGGAATCCTACGCCGATTTCGCTGATTTTGTGGCGGTGTTCGCAGAACGATACGCCGGAACCATTGACCATATCATCATCTGGAATGAGCCAAACCTGGCATTTGAATGGGGCTATGCAGACGTGAACCCGGCGGAATATGTGCGACTGCTGCATGCAGTCTATGCCCCTGTGAAGGCGGCAAACCCGGAAGCAATCATCCTCGCAGGCGCACTTGCTCCAACGTTGGAACCAGCAGGCAGCCCAAATGGACTCAGTGATGTGCTGTATCTGGCACAAATGTACGAAGCTGGCGCGGCAGATTATTTCGATGCGCTGGCAGTGCATACCTACGGCTTCACCTACCCGGCAGAAAATGCGCCGGATTTTGAGGTGCTGAACTTCCGGCGGGCAGAACTGCTCTTCGATGTGATGGAACAATATGGTGATGCGGAGACACCTGTTTATATCACCGAAATGGGCTGGAACGATCATCCGCGCTGGACGCTCTCGGTGCGGCCTTCCCAGCGTGTGGCCTATACGATACAAGCATTTGAATATGCGAAAGAAAACTGGCCTCAAGCCGAAGAACTGTGTGTGTGGGCGCTGCGCTATCCCCTTCCGACGTTGAGCTACCCGGATAACTTCACGCTGTTGACCACCGATTTCCAGCGCAAACCGATCTATGATGCACTACAAGCCTATGCACTGGGTCAAGAGAGGAGGACAGGGCTATGGCTCAATCCTCCCGAAGAATGATCTTCTCTCTGATTTTACTGGCTGTTGCAGCAGCCGGAACATATGCTGGCTTCCGTGCATGGCGAGACGCTATTCCCCCAACGCTGGAAGAAGCCTTCCCTTCCGGCGAAATTGTCGTCGGGGTCGATACCAGTTACTTCCCCTTTGCCGTCGATACAGGCGAGGGGTTACGGGGGCTGGATATTGATCTGGCGCAAGCCATTGGGGAGCGAATAGGCTTGCCTGTGCGATTTCGTCCACTGGGCTATGATGGCCTCTATGATGCCTTGATCCGGGGTGACGTAGACTTGCTCATCAGCGCACTGGTGGTGAATCCATCGCGGACGCAAGACGTGATCTACACCCGACCTTACTATGATGATGGCTTGATTCTGGTGACAGAACCCGGAAGTCAAATTATCAGGATGCGAGATTTGCCAGGGTATGCGCTAGCGCTGGAATATGGCAGCAACGCCCACAGTGAAGCCAATACATGGGAACGCCAATTGGAGCCGTTCGACATCCTGCCTTATGAGCTGCCTTCATATGCATTGGATGCAGTACGACTGGAAGAAGCAGATGCCGCCCTGGTGGAGACCACCAGTTACCGATTATATCAACAAGATCACCCGGATTGGCACTCCGAGAGCCACCGTGTGCGGAATGCCTTCTTTGCCATTGCAGTACGTATTGACCGGGAAGCGACCTGGGTCTGGGTGGATGCAACGCTGGGCGGCATGGAGTACGATGGAAGTTTACAGCGCATCATAAATCGCTGGCTGGGCATACCGAACGAGGAAACACCATGAAAATTGGCATTGACGCACGGCTGACCTACTATCGCACAGGTGGAATTAGCACATACACGCGGCAGCTACTCCACGCACTTGAAAAAATAGATGCAGCAAATGATTATGTGGTCTTTCACAGCCGCAAAGATTCGCAGACGATCAGCCAGCAGTTTGCCCGTGCCAGCTTGTGGACACCTGCCCATCATCGCATTGAACGCCTCGCGCTTTCGGTAGAACTGCTGCCACACCGCCTGGACTTGCTGCACAGCCCGGATTTCATCCCGCCTTATCGCGGCGCAAAAAAGCATATCATCACGGTGCATGACCTGACCTTCCTGCACTATCCACAGTACTTGACTGCCGACAGCCGCCGTTACTACAACGATCAGATTGCGGCGGCCTGCCAGCATGCTGACCACATTCTGGCGGTCAGCCAAGCCACCAAGCATGATCTGATTGAGATACTGCGCGTTCCCGAAGGTAGAATTACGGTGCAGCCACACGGAGTTTCCGCACGATACAGGCCGCTATCTGCCGCAGAAGTTGCACCCGTGCGAGATGCGCTGAATCTGCCGGAAAATTATATCCTGCATGTGGGAACCTGGGAACCGCGTAAGAACATTCTGGGCTTGCTAAAAGGCTATTCGCTGCTGCGGGAGAAAATGCCTGATGCGCCGCCAGTTGTGCTGGTAGGTCGTCCCGGCTGGCTTTTTGGCAGCGTACAAAAAGAAATCGAAACTCTTGGTATTGACGAGAATCTACTCTGGCGAGATGCCGTCAGCGACGAGCAGTTACCGGCTGTGTACAACGCCGCAACGACGCTGGTATCCCCATCATTTTACGAGGGGTTTGGCATGCCTGCGCTGGAAGCCATGGCCTGCGGAACCATGCCTATCGTCAGCAATCGGTCTTCCTTACCGGAAGTTGTCGGGGATGTGGGGCTGCTGGTCAATCCTGATGATCCAGCAGACATCGCAGAAGCGCTATACAAAGGCTTGTATCAAGATGATTGGCGCATTGCACAGCAAGCCGCCGGGATTGAACGAGCGCAGCAGTTCACCTGGGAGCGATCTGCTCAAATTGCTTTACATGCCTACACATCTTTACAGTAACGACCTATAATGCCCGCTGCGTGGAAGCCAGCAACAGGAACGGGAACCCTTGCGCATTCTCATCGTCACAGCCAGCTTGCCCTATCCGCTTGCATCCGGCGGCGCAATTCGCACATACGGTATCTTGCAGGGATTACACCGGGCAGGTCATACGATTACGCTACTCAGCTTTGCAGAAGATTCGGTAGTGAATACCCCCCTGCACGAACTCTGCGAACAGGTAGTGACAATCAAGCCACCGCTGCGCAGCAAAGCGGAACGGCTGCGCACCTTGCTGCTGACGAATCAGGCAGATATTGCCACACGCTTCTACAACACGGAGTTTGAGAAGAAATTACTTCAACTGCTGCGCGAAGGCTCTTTCGATCTGGTACAGTTTGAAGCCATTGAAAGTGCCTGCTACATTCCGATTGTTCGGCAGCACTTCCCCTCACAGAAAATTTGCTTTGACACCTTCAATGCGGAAGCCGAATTGCAGCGCGTGATCTTCAACATTGATCGCCAGGAAATTCGGCGCTGGCCTACCGCGATGTACTCTTACATCCAAAGTCGGCGCATTGCCGCATACGAGGCGTTACTCTGCCGCACGGCTGATCTGGTGATTGCGGTCTCAGAAGAGGATCATGGGCATCTCAGCCGCTACCGGGACGATGAGCGAACGTACATTGTACCCAGTGGTATCTTCGTAGATGACTACGCGAAATCTGCTGAATCGGTGCAACTCGGTGAAAATGCGCTGGTCTTCACCGGGAAGATGGATTACCGCCCGAATGTGGATGCCATGCTGTGGTTCGCCCACGACATTTTGCCCCAGATTCCAGCCGCACACCTGACCATCGTCGGGCAGAAGCCACACCCGCGCATCCAACATTTGCCGGAACGCCCCAATATTTCGCTCACGGGCTGGGTCGATAGCGTGCTTCCGTATCTCCATGCGGCAGATGTATACATCGCGCCCCTGCGTATGGGCAGCGGAACTCGGCTGAAAATCCTGGAAGCGATGGCTTCCGGCTGCGCCATCGTTGCAACATCAGTTGCTGCATCGGGTTTATCATATGAGGTGCGGGAAGCCCTCGTGATTGCAGATACGGAAACGGCTTTTTCCGAGGCTGTCACGAAATTGCTGGCTGATCGCGCATTGCGCGAAAAAATGGGGAGGCAAGCAAAAGCCGCCGTCCGCGCCCATTATGATTGGTCAGTATTGATTCCGCGCCTACTCGCTGCGTACCAGGAGGTGGGACTTGGAGAATAGAGACGCACTGGTACGCCGCAACAAACAGCTTGCGCATACCTTCCACCAGCCACCGATGGAGCATCGGCTGCGCGAATATTTCATCGAAACAGTCGCACGCTTTCCGTTTCAGCCGCTGACGAAGGGCTGGAATCGAGTGTTGTTCATTCGCCCCGACCATCTGGGGGATTTGCTGCTGGCAACTCCAGCAATCCGCGCCTTGAAAGAAGCCCGCCCGTATACAGAAATTCATGTGTTAGCAGGCCCCTGGGCAGCGAATATCCTGGGAAATATCCCGGAGATTGACCAGGTGCTGACAGTGGAATTCCCAGGGTTTAACCGCAGCCGAAAGAAAGGCAACTACCTCGAACCGTATACGCAGCTCGTGCGCATCTCGCGCCAGTTACGGCAAATCGGCTACGGGCATGCGGTCATTCTGCGACCTGACCACTGGTGGGGTGCGATGTTGGCGCATGTAGCAGGCATCAGCGAGCGCATCGGCTATTCGGTGAAGAACGTCAGCCCGTTCCTGACACAAGCCTACCCGCATCAATATCAGCACGCCATACGGCAGAATCTACGATTGGTGGAGTCGTGGACGGGTTTTGTACCGGATGACGAGATCATCTACAATTTGCCCGTCTACGACAAAGAACAGATCGACGTGAGTAACTTTTTGCGTGCATGTGGCATTGCCGAGGGGCAGCCCTACCTCTGCATTCACCCTGGCGCTGGGACATGGGTCAAGCGCTGGACAAACAGCCATTGGGCACAGGTTGCGGATGTCCTCAGCGAACAACTCGGCGCAGAGATTATCTTCACTGGGGGCGATAGCGAACGTGGTTTGGTCGCGCAGATCCAGAATCGCATGCAGCGCAAATCGAGCAGCGCAGCCGGAGAACTCAGCATTGAGCAACTCGCTGCTCTATACGAACGCGCTCTGGTGGTGATGGGACCAGACAGCGGCCCTATGCATGTCGCGGCTGCCGTCCATACACCAACTGTCACCCTTTTTGGCCCGGCTGCTCCCATTGAGTTTGCGCCCTGGGGCAACCGTCGCAAACATATCGTGCTGACTTCCAACATCGGTTGTCGTCCCTGTCGTGTGTTGGATTGGGGCGACGATGACCCGGCCTTCCATCCCTGCGTCCGCGAAATTACCGTAGGGCAAGTCCTGGAAGCCGCACGCAGCGCCATCAACAGCTAGTCTGGTATGACGACATCTTCCAGGCCTTCTTCCTCTGGTGGATATTCCAGCGGCAGTTTTTCCAGCGCATCTACGATAGTCTTCGTCACCACATAATCTCGATACCATTTGTGGTTCGCCGGGACGATATGCCAGGGTGCGTACTCGGTATTGCAGTGTGTGATGGCATCCGCATAGGCTTGCATGTACTGATCCCACTTTTTGCGCACGGGCAAATCCCCAATCGAGAATTTCCAGTGCTTGCTCGGATCATCTAAGCGATCCTGAAAACGTTCTTTCTGTTCCTCCTTGCTGATGTGCAGGAAAAATTTGAGAATGGTCACGCCGCTGTCAGCTAGCAAGCGCTCGAAGTTGTTGATGTGGTCATAGCGTCCACGCCAGATTTCTTCCGGGACGAGTTCGTTCACGCGCACAATCAGCACATCTTCATAATGGCTGCGGTTGAAGATGCCGATATAGCCCTTCGGCGGCACATGGTCATGCACGCGCCAGAGGAAATCGTGCGAGAGTTCTTCCGGTGTCGGCGCTTTGAAGTTCGCTATGCGAAATCCTTGCGGATTCACGCCACTGAAGACTCTACGAATGGTGCTGTCTTTGCCGCCTGCATCCATTGCCTGGAAAACAACCAGCAGCGCGTACTTGCCCTGTGCATACAGCACTTCCTGCAAGTCAATCAGGCGTTTCTGTAATTCGTCGGTCTTATCCTTTGTATCTCCCTTATCCAACCCACCGAGGTACTCCGGGTCAAAATCCGCCAGGTCGATTATTGAACCTGGTTCGGGGTGAATTCTTTGTTCAGCCATTCTTCAATATCTCCTCATTTTGTGGTGCAACGGTAATCGTGCGCTCATTGCGATAGGTGACCATGCCGGGGCCAGCGGTCTTAATGGGCTTCACATATTTGATACGTGTGACATCCACATCGACCTTGCTATCGCCCCGTTTTCCGCTGTAGTAGGCCGCAATCGCCGCACATTCTTCGATTAAATTTTCAGGGATACGCCGTCCATCATTGCGAATAATGACGTGTGCGCCGGGGACATTCCGAGCATGTAACCAGAGGTCATCACTCTTGGCAGTGCGGAATGTGACCTGTTCATTCTGGCGGCTGTTGCGCCCAACCCAGATCACATAGCCATCTTTCGACAGTTTAAGGGGGCCTGAATGCCCACCGCCGCCGATTCGCTTGAGCTTCTTCTTGCCCACGTTCAAATCCAGCTTTTGCAGCGCCTGAATAACTTCATCAATATCAGGCCATTTCGCGGCATGTTGTAAGTCATTCTCTAGCTGCAAGATATAATCCAACGTATGCTGCGCCTCTGCGATCAATTCCGGGACGTTGGCCTGCGCACGTTTGGCACGGTTATATTTGTCGAAATATTTCTGTGCATTTTCCAGCGGCGTTAAATCAGGATCGAGCTTGATTGTCAGTGGTTCCGCCTCAACCTCGTACTGTGCGACCAACTCCTGCTGTCCCGGTTGCATGTTGTACTGATAAGCCAGGATCAATTCGCCGCTTTGCTGCAACTGCTCGATTTCGCTTTGATCGCGCAAGCCGCGCTCCATCGATTCGATTTTTGCGCGGTAGCGCGTCTTACCTTCTTCGATTGCAGCCTGCACAGGTTTCTTCGCCACTTCGTAGGCTTCATCGCCGACGGCTGCACCATAATAGGCCACCATCGCCTCACTGATGGTCTCGGTACGATGCCACTCTCCCAGATGCGTCAGTGGATATACGCTATACGCTTCGGCTTCTTCGTCGCTCTCAGCATATCCCGGCTGCCAGTCACGCTCCATGAACGGTTCCACCAGTTCCACAATGGCCTCATGAAGCTGCGCAGCATCCGCATCTTCCACCCGCAAATCGGCATCCCCACCAGCACGGAAAGCAACCTCCTTACCCACCAGCGGACTGAACCCCAGAATCTTGCGCGGCAACAAACGAGCTACTTTGTCCTTATGCGGGTTCTCAGACTCGCTCAGAATCTCTTCGACCTGCTCCTGGGTCAACGAAAAGGGATCAAAACGCCCGGTGAGGGGCGGCGGCAGTTTATATTCATGGTTGGGTAAGCTAAGGCGGTAGCTGTTCTCTTCAGGGCCAACCCGCCGCACGCAATCCAGAATAACCCCCTGTTCATTCAAGAGCAGGATGTTTGCACGGCGTTCCATCGGTTCCACCACGATACGAGAGTTACCTTCGGATGCATGCTCAAAATCCAGGTAAAGAATGCGCTCCCATGGCGGCTGGCTGACATGCATCAGAATCGAGCCTTCGACGTAGCGCCGCAGCATCAAGCCCAGTTGTTTCGGTTGGTACAAGCCACGCCGCAATTTCCCCTCAACCAGATGCACGCGGGGTACTTGTTGGTCAGCGCTCAAGTACAAATAGTGCCGCTTGCGATTGGCATAAATTTCCAGCCCGTAGCCTGTACGATCCACATCTAAAACATCTTGCACGCGCCCACCGACGAGCAAATCCATGAACTCATCCACCAGCGCGGAAATCGTCAACGAATCGAGATTCATCGTTCAACACCTCCAGAATAGCAAAAAGCACGCCGAGTTCGACGTGCCTTGTATTGTATCAGGATTTGGTTGTGTTCTGGGGACTAGAAGAGCAACACCACAAAGCGATCCACGATCATCGCCAGGAAAAGCAGCGCAAGATACAGCGACGAGTATTTATAGACTGCCCGCGCCATCGGCTTCGATGGCTCCTGGATCAAGCGAACGCTGTAGTAGATCAGCCCACCGTCAAGGATCACAGCGCAGATGATATAGAACCATCCCAGCATATCCCCACCCTGGAACAAGCCAATCATCGGGATCATGGTAACGACAGACAACTGAAGGGAGTACATGAGGATCTGCACACGGGTACGGTCTTCACCCATGGCAACTGGCATCATCGGCACACCTGCCGCCGCGTAATCTTTGTTCACCAGAATTGCCAGCGCCCAACTGTGCGGGGGTGTCCAGAAGAAAACGATTGCGAAGAGGATGATGGCCTCAAAACTGACAGTGCCCGTCACTGCTGCCCAACCGACCAGCACAGGCATCGCACCCGCACCACCGCCGATGATGATATTCACAACCGTGTTGCGCTTGAGCAGCATGGTATAGACAACAACATAATAGACTGCGCCGACGAACGCCAGGAACGAGGCCAGCCAATTCACCAGCAGACCCAGGATCAACACAGACCACGCAATCAGTGCCAACCCAAAAAGCAAGGCATTAATCGGATCAATACGACCAGAAGGAATGGGACGGCGCGAGGTGCGCGTCATCTTGTGATCCATATCACGGTCAAGGTATTGGTTCAACGCGCTAGCGCCACCTGAAGCGAACACCCCACCCGCGATGGTCGCAAGCAGTGTAATACCATCCGGCAAGCCACGCGCTGCCACAATCATAGCAGTCACAGTCGTGAAGACGAGCAAAATCACGATACGCCACTTCATCAAGTCGCTATATGGCTTGACGATGCTGCCCCAGGTGCGCTCAGGACGAATTGTAGATTCCATAGAAAGCTTCCAGCAAAACTAAAACGGCACGCCACAACATGAGTATTTCATGAGTCGAGGCGATTATAGCAGAATTTACCAATTATTGTCAGATTTTTCCTGGCTTTGGCTCGTCAGGATGCAGCTTCCGGCAGGGCATTCGCGTCCTGACCTTCACCGAGTGCGTCAGTTTCCTCCTGTGCGATACGTTCCGCACGGTTCGGCATTTCATTGGCGATCTTCACCTGCCGATTGAGGAACCAGAAAAGCGCCATGATTGTGATACCAGCGCCGAGTAAATTAAAGATCACGAAGCCAATCCAGAAGAGCAGCAAATTTGCCTGTTCCGGCGTTGCGGCAAATGGCGAAGCATTTGGATCGGTCGATTGAATAATGGTCGGGATACTTGCCCCAAGCCCTGCTGTAAGAGCGCCACCAGCCAGAACCAAAATTACCAGCCCAGCCAGGATTAATACACCACGTCGCACAGTTTTTTCCTTCCATTCGTCATAATAGGCACTAATTGTACAATTCTGCACAATGTGCTGCAAGCATTGCCTCAGAAACCAATAAAGCAAATCTGTGCGCAATCATACCGTTCAATTGCGCAAGAGACAATTCTTCAACCAATGATTATCCAAGTGCATCCAGCGCTTCATCAATCTGCTGGCGCGATGCCGCGATAGTTGTTTCGGCAGTCGTAACTTCGTCTGCGATGGCATCCAGGCGATCCTGTGTCGCTTCGAGCTTGCCAAGCAGCCGATTGCGCAGGGTGGCTTCCTGGCCTGTGGGTTGCAGCGCTCCCAGATTCGCCCGAAGCTGCTCCTGTTCCCGATAGATCGCGGCGCGTTCGTCATTCAACTTCTGGATTTCATGCCGCGCCTTGTTAATCGTTGCGATCAAATCCAGGATTCCACGTAGGTTGTCAAATGTCTGCTGATCCAGATGGCGGTTTTCCAGGTAATCCGCCAACTTTTTGTAGGTCATTCGCTCAATATCTCGGCGTTCAAACATCAAGCGACGTTCTTTACGTTCAAATTCGATTTTGCCCTGCGCGGGAACAGTCACACGCCAGCGGCGTTCTTCGGCGGTTTCGACATCCGGTTGCGCTGTCTCGAACAGATCATAGTCCGTCGTAATCGGCGCTTCGATGGTGATGACTTTCTCGTCTTTGGTGTTATTCTCGATGACATAGGTCATCCGGCGAATATGGGAAACCTGCTCGAATAAGGCACTATTCTCTACATGTACCGCCACTAGCTGGTGCTCAGTCCTGGGATGTTCCGTGATCTTCACACCCAGTTCTACTGCATAGGGGAGATACACCTGCTGATCTTCTTTGGTGAAAGCAACCACCGCTTCGCCCCGGTATTCGCCATCTTCCACGACGGTCACAGGGCCACGTTCCAGCGTAAGACCTGTTGTGTTATCAAAGCGCAGCGCCGCTACAGGATGTTTTGCCAATTTTGCGCCGTTATAAAGCAATTCGCGCTCGTACCTCACGTCACTGTTGAGGATCGGAACCAGCGCCGATTCGCCGCGCTTGACCGTCACCGGGGTTGTTACTGCATACTGGAAAGTTTCGCCGGAGTCTTTGGTTTCTGTCGCAGCCGGAGCAGAATCCGCCGCTTGCGCTTTTTTAATCATACGCAACAAGGAACCCTGACTGCTCTCTGGCGGAACGGCATAGTTATCCATCTGTGCAGTGTCAGCCATTGCTCTGGCCTTTATGCCGCGTCCCGGGGTAGCGGCTTGCTCAAAGCGAGCCACCTGCCCTTCGTACTCAATTGGCCCTGGTGCGATGCGGCTTTCGTCTTCGACTGTAGGGCGCTGCGGAATACGCGAGGCGTAAAGTTCGTAGATGAAAGAAATGGGCTGCCCTGCTACCAACGTCACGCGGACATTTTCCAGGTCTTCTTCCAGACGATTATCGAACAGTCCCCAGCCTTGCAGCAGCGCTGACCCCGTGCTGCCACCTTCTTCGCTCTCTGCCACCAGGCGATAGCTCACGCGCCACGTCGGACTCGGCGCGACGTAATACACTGCGAGATCATGCTGGCCTTCGCTGAGGCGCACCGTCACCACGCGGCGGTCATCTTCCGCCATGCTCGTATCCAGAAAATACTTCAGATCATACGCGGATTGGTCGTCTGCGATTTTGATTGTACGCAAGGCATCTAACGGGAAAATCCGTAAGCCACTATCCGTCAGGATCGTGATGTTTGCGCCCCGTATCACTGCTGAGTCGTTTGTAAACCGCGTTGGCATGTAGGCAGCATCCAGTCCAACCACACGCCCTGTCACCATTTCCAGCGTGCCGGGGGTTGGCTCTACGCCTATTTCACATCCTCGCCCGCGTAAATCACGAATCAAATCGCGCAATGTTGCTTGTTCAGATAAATTCACAGAGCTGCTGGCGAGACGTGACTGCACATCCATTGGGGTTTGATAGTGAATGCCGCGCACCTGCCCCCCACCCTGGTCAAAGACGGCGAGGCTCTTGAGGACATCGTTGACTTCATCGCTGCGGAAGGTGAGTTGAACTTCTTCGCCTGTTACTGCGCCCTTCCGAACGAAAAATCCTACGCCATGCTTATAGAGTACCATCTCCCGAACGGGCAAATTCGCCATTTGTTTCCCCCTGATTTTCGCTGTTGATTGATTTCACAATCATTTCAACGCTTTGGTATCCTGCGAAGTTCCCGAATCAATAAGGTTCGTGATTATCGCTGTCTTCCAATTCCTGGCGCATTTCCTGCATACGGTCATCCACATCATCAGCAGGTTCGCGGTCATGATCTGGTGAGGAAGAATGCGCACGAGGCAGCGTAAATGTGAAGGTGCTGCCCTCGCCCAATATGCTCTCCATACCAACCTGCCCACCGTGTTTTTCAATCACACCTTTGACGATTGCCAAACCCAGACCTGTGCCCTCGATCTTGTGGCGGTCTTTGGCATTGACGCGGTAAAATTTATCGAAGACGTGGGGTTGATCTTTCTCCGGGATGCCCAAACCGGTATCGCGCACGCTGGCCTGTACGGAGTCACCGATTGGTTCCGCGCTGACAAATACTTCCCCGCCGATGCGATTATACTTAATGGCATTGCTCAACAAATTGGTCATGACATAAGAAATCATGCGCTTATCTGCATGTACGAACTGCGCGGCGGCTGGCACGTCGGCTTCAATCCGAACCTTGCGTTCATCAGCAGTTGCTTCCAGGAATGCAACCGTTTCATCCACAATCAGGCGCAGATCAACCATTTCAATTTCAAAGGCCATATCCGCTTCCATCCGGGCGAAATCCAGCAGTTCATCAATGATCCGCTGCATACGATCCAGTCCTGCCTGCGCCTGGTCGCAGAAACGGCGCTGACGATCATTGAGTTCGCCAGAGTGTTCAATGAGTTCAACAAAACTCTTGACCGCCGAAAGCGGGGTCTTCAGGTCATGAACGAAATTATGAATGGAATCAAACTCGTCATTTGTTTGCTTGTTCTTTTTCTTCTTTGCCATCTTCAATCCAACTGAAAATATGCGGGCAGTTGATCGAACGCATACGCAACACGAGTACCATGCCAGGTTAACAGCGTGCCATCGACAAGGTGAATGCGGTTATTCTTCGCCGCTGGAACATCCAGTTCTCGGAAAATATTGACATGCGCATCGGTGAACAAGAACGGTTCACTCGGCAGCAAGATCACATCCGGCTGCGCAGCCACGACTTCTTCCATGGAGATACGCGGGTAACGGGTATCACGCCCCTGAACGCGGGCATCCTCCGCAGGCAACGGCTCCGCCTCGCCAAGATCAGCCCTTAAGGGGAATTGACGCTCACGATCTGCGAAGATATTCATTCCGCCACAGACTCGCAGCACGTCATGCACATAGGTCTCGCCATTGGCTGTCATCAGAGGATCATACCAGATTGGCACAAAGACACCCGGCAGGGCTTCTATGCGCGATTCAGCAACACCGAGCAAACGGTCATAAGTCTGTTCAATCAGCCGAATGCGGGGAACCATCGCTGTTTCATCGAAGAGATGCATGATGTTCCACAACAAATTGAAAACATCCTGCACGGTCTTCGGGAAGTTCACCCATACCGGAATACCTGCGGCTTGCAGCGCCTCAACATCTTCTTTGCGATTCTCTTCCATATTGGCAAAGATCAAATCTGGCTTCAATGCGATGACCTGCGCAACATTCGGGTTCTTGGTTCCCCCCACCGCCGGGATATGATCAACTTGCCCAATTGGATAGATGCAATAGGAAGTCCTCCCGACGAGACGCTTCCCCAGGTTCAGGTCAAATAGTGATTCTGTGATGCTCGGCACGAGAGAAACCACTCGCTCCGGCGCTTCACTTACAGGGGCTTCCAATGAATAGGGGTAGGTTTCTGCGCTCATAGCTGCACAATTTGCTGCCGCTCAGGGCCTACGCTGACAATCGGAACTGGCACTTCACACAATTCTGCTACTCGTTTTATATAATCAAGCGCTTGTTTCGGCAAATCTGCCGCCACTCGTGCGCCGGATATATCTTCATTCCAACCGGGGAAAGACTCATAAATTAGTGTAGCACGCTCAATATCACGAACAGTTGGCGGCGGAACCTCATAACGTTCGCCATCTAGCTGATACGCCACAGCAATCTTCAATTCCTCGAATCCCGTGAGGACATCCAGCTTGGTGAGGAACAATTCCGTGAAACCATTGATCATTGCGCTGTACCGCAGCATGACCACGTCCAGCCAACCTGTACGACGGGGGCGGCCTGTCGTCGTACCGAATTCATCCCAATAATTCTCGCCTGTTCCGCGCAGGCGGTTCGCCACCTCATCGTGCAATTCGGTAGGCATTGGCCCCCCACCCACGCGGGTACTGAAGGCTTTTGCAACCCCAATCACACGATCAACCTGTGTTGGCCCCACGCCAAGCCCGGTCAATGCACCGCCTACCGAGGGCGAGGAGCTGGTCACGAAGGGATAGCTACCATGATCGACATCCAGAAGCGTCCCCTGTGCGCCTTCGCAAACCACCCGCGCCCCATCGCGCAAACGCTGATTCAGGTACACTGAAGTTTCTTGTATAAAAGGACGCAACTGTTCCGCTGCATTGATATACTGCTGCACGCTAGCGGCAACATCCACTCCATCCACCAGCGTGATATTATGCTCTTGCATCAGCGCTTGCATCGATTCCGCGAAATCTTCTACATCGAGCATTTGCCCCATACGCAGCCCACGCCGCCCCACCTTATCCAGGTACGCAGGGCCAATTCCGCGCAGGGTTGTGCCGATGGCATCTGCACCGCGTGCCGCTTCTTTCATGCGATCCAATTCGATATGTGCGGGGGTAATGATATGAGCGCGAGAGCTAATCACCAGGTTTTGCGGTGTGATGGTCACACCCTGTTCGCGCAAGCGTTCAATCTCTTTGAGCAGATTCACCGGGTTGATGACCATACCATTGCCCATCACAGAGACAGCACCAGCATGGAGAATACCCGACGGAACCAAATGCAGTTTATAGATCTGGTCATCAATTGCTACGGTATGCCCTGCATTATCGCCCCCGCCATAGCGTGCGACAATTTGCGCTTCGGCTGCCAACCAATCCACAAAGCGGCCTTTGCCTTCGTCGCCCCATTGTGCGCCAATCAGAATTGTAACAGGCATCCAAAGACCTTTCTGCCTTATGACTTAATACCCAAAAACAAAAATCAGGGACGCTCATGAGCGCCCCTTACAAGTTCGTTGCAATTGCGAGTGTACCACTTTCACAGATGGTTTCCAACATTGGCAAAAGCATGAAACAAGACCCTGGCTGCGGCTCATTGCGGCGCGTAATTGCTCCCCAGGGAGATTGTTACCTGGCGTTCTCCCCACAGTTCTAGCTGCCCTTCTGCACCTAGAACCAGCGCTGAACCACGTGCGATGTTGATTGCTACTGCATCGGCAATTTCACGCAAAACCGCCTGCACAGCGCGAGAATCATCAATCCCCATCGACTCTGGCTCGATGAAGGCATTATGCACCCAGTTGAAACCTTCCAGCAATTCACCATTGTCCGACACGACCCAACGCCCAAACAGGTTAATTGCTAACCCTTCTAGCAGAATCAATGCGCCGCGCTGATAGGCTTGCTGGATTTGTTCCAGTGCAGCGCCTTTCAAAGCACGGTAGAGCGCATCCAGGCTGGAACCCATTTCGATGACGATGACACTCGCCATCTTCATCTGCTCTTCAATCTCTTCTGGCGAATCGTAATCCAGATCAATGAAGTACCCGGAACGCGCACCCAGGTCTTCAAGGTCATCCATCAATGAATCGCCACCATCATCTGCCAGCGAAATATAGACCGTCGTGCCATAACCACCAGCGCGTGCCAATGCCTGCGCACGAACTTCGCTGCCCGTAGTATTGCCGCCAGAAAATACCAGCCAGCCTTTGCCGCTGATATATTTCAGAATCTGTGCTTCTTCGGTCATTGCTCACCCCCTCCCACGTATTCCGCAACAGCAGCCGAGAGCATGGCAACACCCATCGGCAGCACCTCTTCATCGAAGTCAAAACGCGGATGATGATGCGGGAAGTTCAATTCGCGTTCATCGTTGGCGCTTCCCAGGAAGAAAAACATCCCCGGAACATCCGTCATAAACACTCCCACATCTTCCGCGCCCATCGTGCGTTCCATGATGAAATCGCTGTCTTGTTTGCCGAGTTTACGGAACGCACTGCGCACTCGTGCCGCAACTTCAGGGTGATTGCTGACGGCTTCCGTGTAATGCTGAATATCAATCTCTACTGTGCAGCCCAGGGCAGCAGCAGTATGCTCTGCAATTTCGCGCATGCGCTGCTCCACTAAATCCCGCACTTCATACTTAAATGTGCGGAATGTGCCGTTCAAGAATGCAGAATCGGGGATGACATTGCTGGTCGTGCCACTGTGAATCTGTGTGACGGAAACAACCGCTGTTTCCAGCGGGTCAGCATTGCGCGAGACAATCGTCTGGAAAGCTGTAACCATCTGCGCGGCACACACCACCGGATCCACTGCAAGATTCGGCACAGCGCCATGTCCGCCTTTACCCTTGATGGTGATCTTGAAGTCAGAGGCTGCCGCCATCACGGGGCCATCTGCTACACCTACAATGCCCAGGGGCATGGTATTCCAGATATGCAGCCCCAGGCTCACATCCGGGCGCGGGTCTTGCAGCGCACCATCTGCAACCATTGCTTCTGCACCACCACCAATTTCTTCGGCAGGTTGGAAGACAAACTTAATGCGTCCTGCGATTTCGTCGCGGTGCTGCGAAAAGAGTTTCGCCACACCCAGCGCAATCGCAGTATGTGCATCATGCCCGCAAGCATGCATCTTACCGGGAACGGTGGAAATGTAGTCTGTCGTGTTCTGTTCTTCAATCGGCAGCGCGTCCATATCCGCACGCACTAGCACCGTTGGCCCTTCTTTTTCCCCTTCCAGGATGCCAATCACGCCTGTTTTACCGACTCCGGTTTGCACTTCCATACCCAGTTCGGTCAGCGCTTCTGCAACAATTTTCGAAGTACGCACTTCCTCAAATGATAATTCCGGGTGCATATGGAAGTCACGGCGGCGTGCGATCAGTTCATCGCGCATCGCTTCGGCTTCTTCGATGAATTGTATTGCCATGCTTATCTCTTTCTATCTGCTACGATCATGGGCGCAATTGTATCATGTGAAACGGCTCAATGTGACGGGGCTGATCCGGCGCGGCTGAAGGATCAAGCGAGCGCTCAAAGATACGTTCGCGCAATTTCTCCGGCTCCTTGATCTGGCTCTTGTGTTCGATCAATGCCTTTACCTGCGTTTCCAGATGATCGCTCACATCGACAAAAACCGTCGGATTTTCAGGACGGCAAATGTACACGGTCAATGCTTTGTGAGGTTCTAGCCCTTCATCGCGCTCTAGCTCAATGAAATTCAGGCGATCCCGCGCCGTAGGGAAAACCGCTTCCAGCGTTGCTGCGCCAATCGCTCGGTGATCCGGGTGATTGATCCCGCTGCTGCCATACCAGAAGCGCGTAGGATCAAGCGTGACGACTACATCCGGTTTCTTCAGGCGGATGACGCGGGTAATATCCCGGCGCAGAGCCAAATCCGGGAATAGTTCGCCATCTTTGTAGCGCAGGAAAATTACATCCTTCACACCCAGGACTGCTGCGGCTCGTTTCGTTTCTTCTTCGCGGAGCGCTGCCAGCGTCTCCGAAGTCATCTCTAGCTCCGGGCTGCCCTTGTCGCCACTGGTTGCCAGCAAGAAGGTGATCTCTGCGCCTTCCGCTGCCCATTTTGCGAACGTTCCGCCCGCGAAAAATTCTGCATCATCAGGGTGTGCAAATACGCCCAACACACGCCGGGGCGCTTGCGGTTGTTGTTCTTCTGCCATGACTGTCCCTCGTGGTGAAGTGATGAATAGTGTCGATAGTTCACATATGCATACAAGCTGAGAGGCACACCATAGGCGCACCTCTCGCGGAATTTGTTATTACTGGTCAGCGCGGCGCTCACCGGGTGGCTTGCCGCAATCGCACTCCCCATCGCCATGTTTATCACACGGCTCTTTGGCCTTTTTCTCCAATGCACGCAGTTCTTCCAGCGGGATCAATTCTTCACGCTGCACGAACTTGCGTCCCTGTTCTTCAATGTACACGGTCACCGCATCGCGCAGGGGATGAATATCAATCACCTTGCCTTCACCGAAGGGCGTACCTACCTTCTTGTTGCGCTTGGGAAGCTGCTTACGAGCCTGAACATATTGCTCGTATTCATATACAAGGCAGCAGCGCAACCGACCACACATGCCAGTAATCTCGGACGGGTTCAGGGAAATGCCCTGTGCCTTCGCCATCTTGATTGAAATGGGGCTAAAATCTGTCAGGAAGGTGCTGCAACAGCGTTCCGCACCACAAGCACCATAACCGCCGAGCAACTTCGCCACATCACGGGGGCCAATCTGCCGCATATCAATCTTTGTGCCAGAAAATTCTTTTTGTAGTTCACGACCCAGTTTCGTCGTATCCACCTTATCTTCTGCGCTGTACAAAAACGTCAGCGACGTGCCATCGTAGTTGTACTTCGCCGCAAGGAACTTCACTTCCTCCAGGTTGCCGAACGAATCGGCTTTTTCCTGGCAGGCTTTCAGAGCATCCGGCTCTTTGCTCTCCCATTCCTGGCGCAGCACAAGATCACGCGCCGAAGCGGGACGCACAATGCTACGGTACTCTCGTTCGGCTTCCAGGGCAGCAAAACCCATCACCTGCCCCATCTGACGACCGCGCACGGTCTCCACAATTACAAAGTCACCCGGCTGTAAGTCGGGATATTCATCGCATAGAAAGTGATACAGCTTGCCGACTTTGGTGAAGCGCACGCCAGCAACTCGCGGCTGTGCGACCTGCACCTCATCTGCTGCAACTTCCACCATAGGTTTACCTCTCTAAAAAGCGCTGGATTTTTGCAGCGCCTCACGTTCAATAAAACACATCCTCGTTTATATTATTGCATCTTCGCAGCGAACACAAATCACAATTTGCGCAAATACTCCCATATTGGTCACATTTCGCAAGAATTTGCTATAGTAGGCTCAATTTGCCCATAGGATTGCTATAATCCTACATCATAGACTATTCAGCGCAGCAGCATTGCAGCAAGGTAACCCATGAAAACACTCGTCATGAAATTCGGCGGCTCCGCTGTAGGTACAACAAGAGCCTTGGCACAGGTATTGAGCATCGTCTTGCATGAGCAAAAGAGATGGGATCATATCATCCTGGTCGCTTCCGCGCTGGATGGTGTCACGGATATGTTGTTGGAAGCAGCGCATCTTGCACAAATTGTACATCAACGTGGCTATCGGCGCATTGCCGCCACGCTGCGTTCACGGCATCTGGCATTGGCAGATCAACTCCCACTGGGAGAACAAGAGCGCCGTGCGCTGCGTGCCGATATTGAAAATCTGCTCTTCGAGATGTTAGACCAGTGCCAGCAGATTGCCAATACCCCGACTGAGTTGTTATCTCCGAAAGTCAGCGACAGCATCATTGGGGTTGGCGAACAACTCTCTGCACGGATTATTGCGGCTCTGCTGCGGCAAAATCATGTGCGCGGTGTTGCCATTGATGGAACAGATGTCATCATGACGGATAATGTCTTCGGGAATGCGACACCCAACATGCAGCGTTCACGCGAACGGCTCGTCCAACACATCGCGCCAATGTTGGAACGCAAGATTGTCCCGGTAGTGACGGGGTTCATCGGTTCTACGGAAGATGGAATCCCAACAACCCTGGGGCGTGGCGGCAGCGACTATACAGCATCCGTCATTAGTGCCAGCCTCAATGCCACAGAATTGTGGATATGGACGAGTGTCGATGGCATGATGTCCACTGATCCGAATGAGATTCCCAGCGCTCGCGTGATTGAAAAATTGACATTCGATGAAGTCGCAGAACTCGCGTACTTCGGCGCACATATTCTGCATGCGCGTATGATTGATCCACTGCGAGAACAAGGCATCCCGCTGCGCATCAAGAATGTATTCAAGCCACAGCAGGCCGGAACATTGATTCAACGAGAGCGCCTCGCCGCAACGGCACGACTGCGAGCCGTGACAGCTATTCCTGCGCTATGTGTAAAAGGCAAGAGAAGCGGGGATGTCCTTAGCGTAATTGACCTGGTGCAACAGGCCATGACTGCAACAACCGGGCAGAAACCAGATGTGATGCTAACAACCCAATCATCCGACAACAGTGCGCTGTTCTTCGTCATTCCCACAACCGCCGGTGGTGTCGAAGCGGTGGAAAATGTACGCACGGCGGTGATGGCTCGCCTCTCCGATTTTGTGGATCGTGTGGTGTGGGATGTAGAACCTGTAACGATTGTGACAGCGATTGGAACCGGCTTCGCGTACACCACGACCTTACAAGCACAAATCCTACAAAGCCTGACAGAAACACGCATTCTGGGGATGACCCAGGGGCCATCCCAGTGCAGCTATTCCGTCATGGTGGAAGAAAAAGATGCGGAGTTCGTACTCCGGCAGATTCACAACCTGGTACTCAGTAACGGTTGATATATTGCTCAACTTCCCAACTCGTGATCTGACGGTTATAGGCTTCAACTTCTTTGCCCTTTGCTGCCAGGTAGTGGTCACCAATAAAAGAGCCAAGCGCATTCATCACAACACTGTCAACGCTCATCTCCTCCAGGGCTTCTGCCAGCGATGTTGGCAGGATTTCCTGCCCACGGCGGCGGGTCTTCCCGATGAGGAGACCTTCTTCCAGCGGTTCGGGCAAATCCATCTTGTGACGGATGCCATCCAAGCCAGCCATGAGCATCGCGGCCTTCGCAAGATAGGGATTGCTGCTGGGATCAGGGCAGCGAAGTTCCAGGCGAGTATGGGATTCTTTCCCCTGGGCAGTACTGGGTACGCGGATTAACGCACCCCGGTTGACCTGCGCCCACGTCACATGGGTGGGTGCTTCCAGGCTGTTCCCCAGTCGCTTGTAGCTGTTCACCAGCGGCGAAAGGACGGCACTCATTCCCCGTGCATGGGCAAGCTGCCCTGCCAGGAAGTGCCGCGCAATCTCAGAAAGTCCATATTCATGAGACGGTTCCGCAAAGAGATTTTCGCCCGTATTGCAATCGTGTAAGCTCTGGTGTGTGTGCATGCCCGAACCCGGCATATCCGCCAGAGGACGCGGCATGAAGGTACAATGCAAGCCATACTGCTGTGCAATCGTCTTCAGCACAACCCGCGCCGTCAAAATGTGGTCTGCCGAAACCAGGGCATGGCTGTACTGGAAGTCAATTTCGTGTTGTCCGCTGCCTGTCTCCGAATGCGCGGAATCCACCATAATGCCCATTGCACGCAGGGTTTGCAGCATCTTGCGGCGGATGCGCTGGGTGTCTTCATCTGTGTGATCGAAGTAACCAGCGTGGTCATGGGGCTGCGATAGAATCGGATTGCCCTGTTCATCAAGCCGGAACAAATAGAATTCTAGTTCCATGCCAGTTTTGTAGATGAATCCCAGTTCTTCCGCTTGCTGCAAAACACGGATTAAGGCATTCCGCGAGTCGCTGATACTGGGTTCGCCGTAAGTTGTGTGAGCCGTGCAGATGATACGAGCAGTGCGGTCTTCGTCTGTGTCATTCCAGGGAAGCAAGGCGAAAGTATCCAGATCCGGCACAAGAACCATATCACTCTCAGCACGACGATTCGTTCCTTCGACAGATGACCCATCGAAATGTACGCCGTTATCCGCGACATTTTCCAGTTCACTTGCCGGCGTGATGACACTTTTCACAGAGCCAAGCACATCAACAAACCAGAACGAGATATATTTGACTTTCTGTTCGTCAATGATGGAACGCACTTCATCTTTGGTCATGGGGATATAATGGCGATTTTTGTCCAATTGCATGTCAATATCCTCAGTATACGGTGAAGTTCATGACTTTATCACCGCAGCAGTTGACGAAATTTAGAGGCCGTCTATTGGCAAGCGCAACCAATTACAACTCCTGAAGCAGGCCAAGATGACCAAGCAGCGCATCCAGCCCCAGAATATAGCTGCGCCAGCCAAAGCCTGAAATCTGCCCCAGGCATACCGGAGCCAGCATAGAAACATGGCGAAACTCTTCGCGGGCGTGGACGTTGGACATATGCACTTCCACAACGGGCAGTGAGATGGCGCTGATGGCATCCCGCAGCGCGATAGATGTATGCGTATAAGCACCGGGATTGAACACAACCCCATCCGCATAATTCCGCGCCACATGCAGAATATCAACCAGTGCGCCTTCATGATTCGTCTGTTCTGCCCGCAGCCCAATTGCGTAAGGTTCCAGATATTTTCGCGCCTTCTGGTTGATGTCTTCCAGCGTCATGCTGCCGTAGACTTCCGGTTCTCGCGTGCCAAGTAAGTTCAAATTGGGGCCATGTAATAATAGTATTTGGGTCATAAGGTTCTGTTTTCGGTTGTCACTTCAGCTTTTGTTTCAGCTTCCATTATACTCATAATGCTACAGATCAACTGCGCAACGCTTCCAGCACATCCAGCACAAGGGCGCGTTCCACATCCTGCACGATGGTGGGTAGGCACAAGCCATTCAACAATACAAAACGTGAGCGCCCCGACTGCCATTTCTTGTCTGTGAGCATGGCATCCCACAATGCGGCAGGGTCAAGATGACCGATGCTTCGAGGAAGCCCTGTTTCTGCGAGAACAGTATCCACCTGCTCCACCAGATCATCGCCAATCATGCCAAGCGCCTGCGAGAGCTTCGCGGCTGCCAGCAACCCTACACCGACAGCATATCCATGCAGCCATTCGTAGTGCGTCACTTGCTCAATCGCGTGACCAAACGTATGCCCCAGATTGAGATAGGCGCGGATACCATGTTCATACGGATCGGCTTCTACGACATCAATCTTCACCTGCACCGCACGGCAGACTAATTCTTCCGCCCGTTCCGGCTGATGAAGCTCAGGATTGAGCAAACCCTCGTCCGCAATCAATCCATGCTTCAGCACTTCCGCCATGCCTGCCCGCCACTGTTCCGGCGGTAGTGTAGCCAGAACATCCGGGTCAATCAGCACAGAGTCCGGTTGCTTGAACGCACCGACGAGGTTTTTCCCCTGCGGCAGATCAACGCCGACTTTGCCACCTACGCTGGAATCAACCATTGCAAGCAGCGTCGTCGGCATCTGCACCAAACGAATCCCGCGCATATAAGTCGCAGCCACAAAGCCAGCCGTATCTCCCACGACACCACCACCCAACGCCAGCACGGTAGTCTTACGATCTGCTTTATATTCCAGCAGTTGATCGTACAACTGATGCACACTGGCGAGCGTTTTGTACTGCTCCCCATCTTGCATGATAGCAACCTGCGCATGAGGCAGACTCGCCGCCAACGTATCCGCATATAGCGGCGCAACAGTGGAATTGCTGATGATGACCACCTGCCCATCCAGGCCAAAATCCGCCGGAGATTCTTTGATTTTCGCCAGCAGTCCGCGTTCAACCGTGATCATGTAGGAACGATTGGTTTCGTCGGGAAGCTTCACGGTTAGCTGTTGTGCCATAAGGCCAATATCTCCTCGACCACCTCATGCGGGGTCTTGTCGGTCGTATCCACCTGATAGGGCAGGGTCTCGTAAATCGGCATTCTTTGCTCTAACAATTCTTTCCAGCGCCCTGCCAATGGACGTAAATCTGTCTCGCGTAATCGTGCTTCAATCGCTTCTTCAGATGCCATCAAGCAAACAACGAAACCAGATTCCACCATAACTTCGCGGCTCTCGCGGTCAATCAAAGCACCACCCCCGGTGGAGATCACAAGGCTGTGCTGCAAGGCCAATTCATGGCACAAGCCGCGTTCTATTGCGCGGAAGAAGGGTTCGCTGCGTTCGGCAAAAATGCGCGGAATTATCAACCCGGTTCGATGCTCAATGGCGGTATCCATATCGTAATAGACGCGCCCCATCTTCCCGGCGAGCATTGGCCCTACAGTGGATTTCCCGGTTCCCATGAAACCTGTTAGCACGACATTGCGCTGATCCTCATTCGTACCCAAAGCGCCACTCCACACTATTCATTGGTAGATCTTCAAAGCGATTGCTCCGCAGCGCCGCAAAACGCGGCAGCATTTCCTGGATGCTATCGCCACCGAGTTTTTCGAGCAAGGCATCCGCCAGCACAATCGACATCATGGCCTCACCGACAGGAACGGCACGCGGCACAGCACAGAAATCGCTGCGTTCGTAGACCGTTTGCTGTGCTTCTCCCGTCACTAAATCGACTGTATCTGCACCGCGCAACATGGTGCTAATCGGCTTCATCGCCACGCGCACAATTACCGGGTCGCCTGTGGTGATGCCTCCTTCAAGGCCGCCAGCGCGATTGCTGCGCCGCCGAATACCACCATTGCCATCGGGTTCCATCTCGTCGTGAACCTGACTGCCGGGAAGGGTGGCATTGCGGAAGCCCTGCCCAATTTCCGCGCCTTTCATGGCCTGTATACCCACCATTGCCGCGACCAGCTTTGCATCCAGGCGGCGATCATAATGCACATGGCTGCCTAACCCCGGCGGCACATTCAGCGCCACAATTTCAAAGATTCCGCCAAGTGTATCTTTGTTGATCTTCACCTGACGTATCGCTTCGTGCATGGCTTCGGCTGTCTCTGGATCAGGGGAACGCACATCATTGGCTTCTGCGGTTTCATAAAGCTGGTGGTAGTCCGGGTTATCCGGGATCGTTGCAGCAACATCACCAATCTGCGCAGTATAGCCGAGAATTTCGATACCGAACTGGGCGAGGAATTGCTTACAGATTGCGCCCACAGCCACACGCATCGCCGTTTCACGAGCGCTGGCACGTTCGAGCGAGAGGCGCAGCTCTTTGTAGCCATATTTCACAGCGCCGGTCAAATCAGCATGACCGGGACGCGGCGCAGTAATCGGCGTGATGTCGCGCTCTTTCCAGTTCTTGAAATCACGGTTTTCCAGGATCATGGCAATAGGGCCGCCTGTTGTCTCCCCACCCATGAACCCGGCAGTGATGCGTACCGCGTCTTTTTCTATTTGCATTCGTCCGCCGCTGCCATATCCCACCTGGCGGCGTGCCATCTCGTAGTTGATGTTATCTGTATCCAGGACAAGGCCAGCAGGCATACCTTCCAGGATAGTTGTCAGCATGGGGCCATGGCTTTCGCCAGCCGTCAAAAATCGAATTGGCATCGCAGTTATCAGTCCTCGATTGTCCGTGATTATTGTTATCGGTTCTCAGCAAAAATATTCACCACGAAGACACAAAGAACACGAAGGGGAGTTGTATTCACTGTGTCTTTCTGCGGCTCACGATTCTTAATCTTTCAGCGCCCATTTTGGCAGTTTGAAAATTGCCTCCAACGTCAACCCTTCAAGGCCGGGGAAAAGTGCGTCGGCATCAATTGATGTGCTGCCTCTGTAAAGCTTCACCTGCTCCGGCGTGCCGTTGATGTACTGGTGAATTTCCTGTGATCTGGGATACACAAGCCAGATTTGTTCAGTGCCTTCGTCCAGGTACGTGCGCAATTTTCGCTGTACATCGTCGGCATTATCTCCGGGCGAAATAATCTCTACTGCCAAATTCGGTGTGCCGGGATGCGGCTTTTCTGCATCCCATTCCTGAGGGACATTCTCATTGCTGATGAATGAAACATCCGGCACGAAAGAGTTTCGCAATCCACTAGATTGTGAATTCATCAGGTATGTCATGCCATCTGGCAAAATCTGCCCGAGATCTCTTGAAGAAACATAGCCATCCAAAACACGAATGATGTTCATTGCAATAATCTGATGCACGCCACCCGCTGCAACCATCGGCGTTAACTCCCACTCAACGATCTCTACCCGCGCATCTTCGCCCATTTCCAGCAGGTCATGCAGGCTCAGAATTTGTTTCTCCGCTTCCATCGTCATTCCTCTATCTCTCGCCTGGCAAGTTCTGTACGGACGGTATCCAGCATTACATCAATTGGCGGTTGAACGCCTGTCCATAGCTCGAAGGCTTTCGCACCCTGTCGTACCAGCATCCCCAGGCCGCCAATGGCACGGCCTCCGGCTGCTTCGGCTTGCTCCATGAAGCGCGTCTTCGCTGGCGTATACACCATATCGTAGACCGTCACCCCTTCCAGGAAAGGCACATCCGGCGACCAGGGCGTAGCATCAACATTGGGTTTCATTCCGGCAGAAGTAGCGTTCACCACAAGGTCGGCTCCATCCAGTGCCGCTTCTTGCAGCGTAAGCGCTTTCACGCTACGGATGCCCGCAGAAACGGTCAACTGAAAGAGCATATCTTGCGCTCGTTCCAGTGTGCGATTGACCACAATCACTTCTGCGCCGGACTGCCATAACCCATAGACCGCCGCACGCGCCGCCCCACCTGCCCCCAGCACAATCACGCGCTGTCCCTTTACCGGGACATCATGCGCGGCGAGGTCTTCCAGGAAGCCATCCACATCTGTGTTGGTGGCGGTGTCGTCGCGGAAGTCGATGGTATTCGCTGCACCGATAGCACGGGCTTTTTCATCTGGGACGGCTTGTTCCAGCGCGATTTGCTTAAAAGGAATGGTCACATTGATGCCAATGTAGCCGTGTAATTTCGGCTGCTTAAAACCATGATCGGCAATATCTGGCGGAATCGCCATCGCATCATAGAGCCATTCGCCATCCATGCCTAACGCTTTGAAAGCAGCGTTGTGCATCGCAGGGCTGAGGCTGTGAGCAATAGGCCAGCCAATCACACCAACTCGGTTCATGCGTTCACCAGATCGTCATTCTTGGTCTTGTCGTCATTCTTCTGCTTCTCACGTTCCTGCGAACGTTCGTACAGGGTATAACCTGCGACAGTCAGCACAATTGGCAGCAGACCCACGAACGTCAGCAGCCAACCCGGAGCCTGCGCAGCCCAGAGTAGGAAGGCGATATACATGTAGAAGATTGACCCCATCGTCAGCATCACAAACATGCGCATGACGGTCTGCTTCTGGTAAAGCCAGTAGACAGTTCCAATCCAGACCAGCAGCAGTACAACGAAAATCAACAGTAGCAACATCATCGTATCCCTAATAAAACAACCGTTACCGCCTATTGTACCGAATTCTCGTCAGACATCACCCGGCGGGTGTATCCAATGTCCGAGCGCCCAACCGCTGCAATGTCTCCATGAAACCTGGGAAGGAATCGCTAGCGCACTGTGCATCTGTGATGACGGTCATTTCATCCGCGATCAAACCCGCTACGGCAAGACTCATCGCCACCCGATGATCGTCGTGACCATCCGTGGTTGCGCCAATGAGGTTTTGTTTTCCCTTGATGCGGAAGCCATCTTCGCGTTCCTCGATTTCTGCGCCGAGTTTGCGTAGTTCTCCCGCCATCACCGCGATGCGATCTGTCTCTTTCACACGTAGTTCACGCGCATCACGCACCAGGGTTTCCCCTTCAGCTTGCAGTGCCGCGACCATCAGCACGGGAAATTCATCAATCATGCGCACAACCACTTCACCGCCGATTTCCGTCCCGCGCAACTCACTGTACTGCACACGAATGTCCCCAATAGGCTCCCCGGCTTCCAGCCCCGTCTGCGTGACCTCGATCTTTGCACCCATTTCCATGAGAACATCCAGCAGCCCGGTGCGCGTAGCGTTGAGGTTGACCCCGGTAATGGTTAGATCGCTATCTGGCACAATCAACCCGGCAACAATCAGGAAAGCCGCAGAAGAAAAATCACCCGGCACAGTGACATCCAGCGGTTGTAAGGGATTACCCGGAATGAGCCGGACTTCATTGCCTTCTGTGGCGAGATTCACACCCATCGCCTGCAACATGCGCTCGGTATGGTCACGGGCAGGGCCCGGTTCTACGATGACCGTTTCGCCATCCGCGAACAATCCTGCCAGGAGTACGGAACTTTTCACCTGAGCACTAGCAACAGGCATTTCGTAACGCAACCCTTTGAGCTGCGCGGGTTCGATTCTCAAAGGCGCTTTACCCTCAGCGCTGCTGATTTTCGCGCCCATTGCTTCCAGCGGATCCGTGATGCGCTTCATGGGACGGCGGCGCAATTGTTCGCTACCATCCAGCACCGATGCGAACGACTGCCCCGCCATGATGCCTGCCGCCAGTCGGATGCCTGTCCCGGCATTCACGAAATTCAGCGGCTCAGTCGGAGCTTGCAGCACACCACCATGAATGGTGAGCGTGTGTGCATCTGCTCGTTCGATCTCTACGCCGAGCGTCCGCGCTGCGCCGAGGGTTGCTTCGGTATCACCCGCCGCCAGCCAACCGCGTACATAACTCGTACCCTGTGCCAGCATTCCCAGCAGCACAGCCCGGTGTGAGATGGATTTATCACCCGGAACGGTAGTCGTGGCACGTAACGGTGCGCCTGGCTTAAGTGTGAGACTTTTTGCCATTTCGTTTTGACTCATAATTCTCCATCCAGTTTAGACGTTCCTGACGCACATCGAACAGCGTATCTAGCAAACTTGTATAATCGCCCGAAATGAGCTTGGCTTCCATCTGGGCAAGCTGAACCCGGAACATGGCCAATAGCGTGGCGACAGCAGCGGTATTCGTGCTGAGAATGTCGCCCATCATTTTGATGTCACTGCCCGCCAAACGAGACATATCCCGGAAACCACCCGCCGCCAACTGCCAGAAGTAATCATCCTTGTCCGCTTCTTTGGCAATTGTCGCCACCATTGAAGCACTGAGAATGTACGGCAAATGGCTGATCCCTGCAACGATGCGATCATGGCGTTCCGCTTCCATCTCGAAAGCCACCGCGCCCAATGCATCCACAAAGGCTAATGCGCGTTCGCGGGTTGCGGGTGTAGTGCGGCGCGTATCACAGAGAACAAAGGGACGATTCTGGTACAGTGTTTCATCGCTGGCAGTAACACCACTATTCTCTTTGCCTGTCATGGGATGCCCACCAATCGCGTTGACCCCGATAGGAAGCTGCCCCATTGCCTCACAAATATCATGCTTGGTGCTGCCCAGGTCAATCAGCAGCGTATTCGAGCGCAAATAGCTACCAATGCGTTTGCGCAGCATATCCGTGATGACGCGCACAGGAGCCGCAAGCACAACCGTATCTGCTTCGCGCACGCCATCTTGTAGGTTATCCGTCGCAAAGTCTACGATCTCATGTTGCAGCGCATATTCGCGGGATGCCGGATCCGGTTCGACGGCAGTGATCGTCTGAGCATGATGGCGCAGCGCTTGTGCGATGCTGCCACCCATCAAGCCCAGGCCAACAACAGTGAGATGCTGCGATGCAAATCCTCTGGTTGTCATCAGTTGCCCCACTTACCCCTCTTGATCTTGTACAAGATCAGGCCGCAAAACAACAGCGCCGCGCAAGAATGTGTGCTTCACTTCGTCAATGCTGCGTGTCGTATTCCAGTGCAGCAATACACGGATGCAGGAGGGCAAGCCATCCGGTACAGCCATCTCCTGGAAGCAGAGCAGCGGCGCACGCAACCAACCCATCTTCCGCGCCGCCTCTGCCGGGAATGATGCGTTCACATCCGGCGTAGCGGTGAAGAATATGCTGGCAACGGTATCTTCCTCAATTTCGTTGGCTGCGATCATCTCCCGCAGCAATGTTTCTGTAGCTTCCAGAATAGCTTCCGCTGTGTTTTCATCCACTGTAATTGCGCCGCGTGCGCCTCGCATCATCATCGACATACCTGCCCCCTTCCTGATTTTGACAACAAAAAAGGCGCGGGGTGTAGAACCCTGCGCCTGAAAACTCAACTTGCACCAACACTCAGCCAGCGACCAGCGTCCCACACCGTATTATGTGTGTGATGTAATAAAAGGTTCCGCTGTAGTTGATGGTTGTTAGCTGTTTCATCATCTGATTTCAAATGACCGAACAAACGCCGTAACAATACCCACTGGCGAATGATCTGTCAAATGTACATCAATCACCAGGACAATCCTCAGCCACTTCGCACAAGGGCATCCCGGCAAAGTACACGAAGCGAGAAATCTACGGATCACAGACTTTCCAACCGTCTTCCATAGATCAGGCGTGCATTCGCACCTTCTGCTGGCAACCCTGATGTAGCGACGAATTGGTCAATATCAAAGGACAGTTCCAATGCATCCCCGGCAGAGATGGTCAACGTACCGCCAATGCTGACAAATGCCTCAGTATCCGTCTGCTCAATCAAGTCTACGCGCAGTTCCGACGTTTCGAAGCGGAGCGATTGCCCTTCCTCCAACAGAGGTGCCATACCCGAAAACTGTTGTTCCAGCACATCAATCTGATATAAGTCCTTCTCGCAGGTTAGTTCCCGTAAGCGATCATAATTCTGGTCAGAGAGTGCCGCAAAGTATTCATTCATCACATCAACTGGCTGCTCACCACGCAAAATTGGTAGCACGCCAAAAACGACAATCAAGCCTACGACAAACAGCGTTAAGAGACCAAAGGCGATTTTGATCGAGAGCGGAACTTCTATTTCCTTCTCTTCTTTGTCACGATATTTAGATTTAACCAGCTTATCCGGCGCGATGCGCCCTTCCGGGGTACTGAGATCGACATCAGAAGGAAGTTCACCATCACTTACAAATGGGGAGACAACAGGCGGTTTGAGCTTCTCCATCATCGCTCTCGCGCCTTTATGGTTTGGATCCAGGGCAAGCACTCGTTCCAGTGCCTTTTCCTTGCGTTCGTGATCTTCCAGTAAATTCGCAAGAAGCCACCATGCCGTCGCATTACCGCGATCTTGTTTCAGGACGTTCTGTACAATCGCAATCGACTCACGACGATTACCCTGCTTCATCAAGGCAAATGCCTGCCGGAGTTGCTGATTTGCGTCAGCCATATCACACCCCCGTGTGTCTGTGCATTTGCCTCAAGTATATAGGGAAATTACAGGGCGTTCCGTAATGATTCGGCTAGTAATCTGACACTTTCTATACTTTGTTTACCGGCTCTGACCAGAGCGCTTCCAACAATGAAGCCGTTCACCAATCTGTGCAGTTGCCGAACATGTTCTGGCTGGCTGATTCCAAAGCCTAAGACGAGGGGGGTATCCGTCTTGGCACGAATGCGACCGATGAAGTCTTTCAAATCAGCAGGTAGTGCGCTGCGCTCCCCGGTGATACCTGTCAGCGATACGACATAAATAAAACCCGTCGCATGCTGCGCAGCAAGCTCAATGCGTTTTTCATTGCTGGTCGGCGCGAGGAAGAATACCAGCGCCAGCCCTTCACGGGCGCAGGCATCTGCAAACAGATGTGCTTCTTCCGGCGGCAAATCCGGCACAATCAAGCCATCCGCGCCAGCAGTTTTGGCATCTGCCACAAATGAATCAATCCCATACGCCACCAGCGGATTGGCATAGCTCATCATCATCATGGGTTGATGCACACCGCGTTCGCGCAGCGTGCGCACCGCCTGCAAACACAGCTTCACGGTTATGCCATTTTGCAGCGCGATTTGTGTTGCTTCCTGTATGGTGGGGCCATCCGCCAGCGGATCACTGAAGGGCACACCGATTTCAAAACCATCTACGCCGACTTCTGCCATTTCAGCGATGGCTTCAACCGATGCGTCATAATCCGGGAAGCCAATAGGAAAATAAGGCAGAAAAGCAGCACGCCCTTCTCCGCTGGCCTGGGTAAACATGGCTTCCAGCGCGGCAAGCCCCTGCAAACGTTCTTGTGACATCGTTGATTTATTCCTGTGTGATTTGTTCCAACAAGTCGCGCACAACGCGAACTACCGTTTCCGGCTCCGCTAAAGCAATGAAATGACTGCTGCTTTCTGTGTGAATATGCTGTGCATCCGGCGAAAGAGCAACGAGTTTCTGCTGGTATTCATTCCATTTCCGTTCGCCACCGAGTTCATCGTCCGCTTCGCGTGATAACACAACCAGCGGCACAGTAACTTCTTCTGGCACATCCGCACCCGATTGAAAAATGGGCAGCGCCTCACGGATGACCGTTCCGTTATCCTTGAGGTTGAACGCAAGATACTGCTGGCGGCGATCAATCGGTAAATCATTAGTGCGGCTGAGGATGCGAGGCAGCATCACCCGCACCAACCCGATGCGCTTGAACATCTCCACACGGCGCAAGCGTTTGATCTCTGCTGCGGTATCCTGTTCCCGAACCATTTCTGGATGCGACGAATCGACCAGCACTATTCCCGCAACCGTTTCGGGATACGCGGCTGCAAATTTGCGCACATAGATTCCGCCGAAGGAATGCCCTACCAGTAAATACGGTGGCTCTATCCCAGCATTTTGCAGCGCTGTATGCAATTCATGGACAATTTTCTCTGGCGTGCGGGGGTCGCTGCCGCGTTCACTCCAACCATTCCCCGCACGATCATAGGCAACGACCTGGGCAAATTCGGCGATGTTCGGTTGTACAAGCTGCCAATCGAGGTGATTGCCCCCGACTCCGGCATCCAGAATCACCGTTGGCTTCCCCGGATGTGCATCACCCATCACCACAAAATGCAGCAGCACATCCCCGGCATCCACCAATTTTCCGGGCGGTGTTCTATATAGCTGACGATCTCGCAGCGCAGAGAAAAATTCAAACAATGCGCCGAAAAGAACCACCCCAACGAGCAGTACAAGTATGATGATAAGCAAATCCATTACACGTCCCCTGGTAAGTTTAGCGATTGCTTCTGTGCCACCAGTTCTGCTTTGATCTCACTGCGAACTTTCCACGTCAGCGTCAGCGCGACAGACATCAGAGGTTATCTCCCAGAACGTCAATCACGGTATTCAGGTCTTTATCACCACGCCCGGAGAGGTTCACCAGAATCACGCTATCTCTGGACATCTTCGGCGCACGCTTGATGACTTCTGCAATCGCATGTGAACTTTCCAGCGCGGGGATGATGCCTTCGGTTTCGCTCAGTAGACGGAAAGCAGCAAGGGCTTCTTCGTCCGTTGCGGCGGTGTAAAAAGCCCGTTCCAGCGCACGCAAATAGGCATGTTCGGGGCCAACAGAAGGATAATCCAAGCCAGCACTGATGCTGTGGGTTTCCATCACCTGCCCATCTTCGTTCTGCATCACGAAGGATTTTGTGCCGTGTAAAACCCCCGGACGCGATAAATTGGGATCGCTGAAGCGTGAGGCGTGCTTATCCGTGTTGGTTCCCAGGCCACCCGCTTCGACACCGATCAAGTCGATATTTTCATCATCACGGAAAGCATGGAAAATCCCAATGGCGTTACTACCGCCACCCACACAGGCGATGATCTCATCCGGCAATCGACCTGCTATTTCCACAATTTGCGTCCGTGCTTCCGTACCAATCACGCTCTGGAAATCGCGCACCATCATCGGGTAGGGATGCGGTCCCAATGCACTGCCAAGCAGATAAAATGTATCGCGCACATTGGTCACCCAATCACGCATGGCTTCGTTGATGGCATCTTTCAGGGTGCGGCTGCCGCTGGAAACGCCACGAACTTCCGCACCCATCAAGCGCATACGGAAGACATTAGGCTGCTGCCGTGCCATATCCACTTCGCCCATGTAGACGATGCATTCTAAACCGAGCATGGCACTGGCAGTTGCGGTGGCGACCCCGTGCTGCCCCGCGCCAGTCTCCGCGATGATACGTTTCTTGCCCATGCGCTTCGCCAGCAGCGCTTGACCAAGCGCATTATTGATCTTATGCGCTCCGGTATGTGCCAGGTCTTCACGCTTGAGATAAATCTGTGCCCCGCCCAGGTATTCGCTGAGTCGCCTGGCGTAGCTGATGGGCGTTGGTCGCCCGGTATAGGTTGCCTGGAGATGCTCTAATTCTGCCTGAAAATTGGGATCAGCCATGACCTTCTGATACTCGGCTTCCAGTTCATCCAGCGCAGGGATGATTGTCTCCGGCACAAAACGCCCACCGAAATCACCATAATAGCCGCGTTCATCCGGGACGTTGGCACTGTTCGTTTTGATATAGTTGTCTACCATTAAAGACTCCTCTACGTCGTAAAATTTGCAAACACAACGGCTTTTTCGTCATAGCCGGGAATATCCAACAGGGGTAGCGGTTCGGGCTGCTGCGCGAGATAGGTTTCCGCCAACCAGCGTGAGAAAAATTCGATGTTGAGTGTAGCGAACTCAGTAAGATGAACAAAACGTGCATCCAGTGCTTCGTCATGGTCAGGCTGAGGTTGCTGATCTTCGTCCGCTTCACACAGGAAGACATTATAAATATCGTTGCGTCCATATTCGTGCATATTACGCACAAGCAGCAAGCCTCGCGGCTGCACGTGGATATGTGCTTCTTCCTGCACTTCACGGACAACTGCCGTCAGCAAATCGTCTTCTTGTTCGATGTAGCCGCTGGGAATCGTCCACATATGAGGCGAACGTCGTTCTACAAGCAGTACGCTCTCACCATGCAGCACAAACGCTCCCACGCCGATTGCGGTTCGCGCAAATTCCACAAACGTACAATCAGGGCAGGCATCGCGCACCTTTCCGCCGACGAAACGCTTCTCCGTTGCTAATCCGCACTCCGGGCAAAATTTCGCCATACCATCTCCATCAAATTAACAGATGTGATTCACCATTCAAGCAGCGCCGCGCCAACAGCAGAACTTTCTGAAAATAGTGATCTTGCGTTGGGATGAAATCACTCACGCGAATGGAGATGCTATCCGTCTCCAAACCCACAGCGGGAACACAAATCTGCTCTAATTCCCCGCTGAACAAGCGTAATCCTTCATTGACAGGAATGGCAATCAATCCCGCCAGTTCTTCTCGTTGGTAGTTGTATTCGCTCAGAGGTTGGTCGCAAATGTACAGGTACACATCTGCCACTTCACGGTCAATCAAGCCAGCATATCGCGCCGCGCTGACTCGTCTTCCTGTCGGGATCAAATCCTCGAATTTTGCATCAAGGCCGAGTTCTTCCTGTAATTCGCGCACGCCCTCGCGTTCGCTTTCTCCGGCTGCGTAATGGCCTGCTGCGCTCACATCGAGGTAATTGGCAAACGTGGCTTTGTCGGCTCCGCGCCGCTGCACAATCACCCAGTCTTCACCCTGTGCATTGCGGTAGATTACCCAGCAATGAAACACCCGATGCCAATCTCCATCACGGTGGACATCAGGGCGCGGTTTGCTTCCGAGGTATATGAGGTTGTCGTCGTAGATGTCCAGCATCTCGACCATATTTTTTGCCCCTCTGTAATAGCTGGATAGCGTTTCAGATTGTCAGCAATTCAGCTTTTCGGACGAAACACATTTCGCCCCTATGGTTCACCGTCTCAGGTAATTGTCTCAAAAAGATTTGAACCACAAAGACATGAAGGAATTATTGTTGTTCTGTTGTCCGCGTTTGGCTTTGATAATGTCTCTGGTTGATCCAGGTTGCCATATTTGGGACAGATTTCCTTTACGCCTTTGTTCCTCTGCGACTCTGTGTTGAGATTGTTTCGCCCGTGTTCGTCCTCTATGGAATTTGGTGCGATCCCCATTCACCGCCTGCGACGTTTGCGCGGTGGCTCCCAATCGACATATTCTTTACCGCCAACATCGAAGGCCAGCGAGAGCTTCAGCGAATCATGTGGGCAGATGTTGATGCAGGTCTGGCAGAGCGTGCATTCGGTTGAAAGCACCCGTTCGCCCTGCGTGATGTAATCCTTGACGCGGATATTCATCGGACACATTTCCACACAGGCTTCGCAATCTTCGCAGTGACTCGGCTCTCCGTCGATTTTGAGCAGCGCATAACGTGATGTTGCCTTCATCGGTACGGCTATCGGACACAGATATTTGCAGAAGGCACGGTTGTCTTTCAGCCAGAAGGCCATCGCAATACCCACCAGATAATACAGTGCCAGCCCGATTAAGAACCACTGCATACCGCTGTTACCCAGTGCGCCGTCACGGTAATCAAATACAAACCATAACGCCAGCACCAGCGCCAGACTCCCCAAGAAGTGCAAATAGCGGATCATGCCCCACTTGCCCGGCTTGCGATAGCGGCTGTAGGGATAGGGCAGAAAGTCAAAGATCATCGTGAACCAACACGCCCACCCGCACCAGATACGCCCGATCAGCAGCGGCCCCACGATCTTCGCCAGCGCATAATGCAGGATGATGTATCCCGCCAGCAGCAGCACACCGAAGAACAAGCCTTCAATCTGCATATTGCCATGATCGGAAAAAATCGCCGTCACCAGCAGCAAACCCCCGACCATGAAATGTATCACACGCTGCGCCTGCGGACGTTTACGATCTGGCAAGGCAATGTACATTCCGATGCTCAGGCCAATCAGCAGCCCGATATAAGCGATAAACAGCGAAAGTAAGCCATCCCCGCGTAAGAACCACTGCACCAGAGCGATCCCCCACAACACCAGCATGATGCTGATGGTCACAGCCAGGTATTTCGGCTGGAAAACTTTGTCTTCAGGTTTGATCTCCGTTGCCATAAAATCCTCCTATGTCACCCCCTATCAGTATGGGATACGGAGGTACAGATTACCTATGTGCAAGATACCCACCAAATCGGGAGATTCCTCACCATCCAATCAGGCATTCTTTGCGGCTGCTATGAACGTCCGAACCTTCTCTACATCTTTCATACCTAGCGTACCCGACTCAACCCCACTGGCAACATCCACTCCCCAGGGGCGAATTGCTGCAATTCGTTGCGCCACATTATCCGGGTTCAAGCCACCTGCCAGCATCAGGCGCGGCACTTTCGCTTTCACTGCCAGCGCAACTTCTGTGCTGGCTTGTTCGCCCGTGCCACCGAATAACTTCGGATGATAGGCATCCAGCAGCAGAGATGGCGCTCGTTCATCCTGTGGCAGATGCTTGCTGAAGTATTCCACATCTTCCAGCGCCAGTGCCTGATTCATGGGACGGATGGCTTTGAAGGCAGTACCGCGCAGTTCGATCAGCATATCATCCGTTTCGTCTCCGCTGAGTTGGGCGAAATCCAGGCCAACCTGGTTGGTGATGCGCGAAATCTCACTCACAGTTGTATTCACAAAAACACCGACAAGCACCGGGCAAGCTTGCCCCATCTGGTTGCGCATCGCATCACAAATTTGGGTTGCATCTTCCGGGCGGATGTAGCGTGGACTCTGCGGGAAGAAGTTGAATCCCAGCAAATCCGCCCCTGCTTCTGCCGCCATCACCGCATCTTCGAGTGTGGTAATCCCACAAATCTTAACTTTCACCGTCTCACCCTCTGGGTTGACTGCTGAAGGTACGCACAGCCTCCGCTGTGTCCTCCGCCGTCACCAACCCTTCCCCGATCAATACAGCATGTGCGCCAACCTGCCCCATCAGGGCAACATCAGCGGCGGATTTCAGGCCGCTCTCTGCGACCAGCGTCACATCATCTGGCACGAGTTCGGCGAGCTTTTTCGTCGTTTCCAGATCAACATCGAATGTCTTCAGATCACGGTTATTGATGCCGACCAACTTCGCATCAATCTTCAAAGCGCGTTCCAGTTCCGCTTCGTCGTGAACTTCCACCAGGGCTGCCATACGCAGTTCGGTGATGAGTGAATGCAATTCTGCTAGCTGGCTATCCGAGAGTGCCGCAACAATCAGCAGCACGGCATCCGCACGAGCTACCCGTGCCTCAACCACCTGGTAGGGATCAATGATGAAATCCTTGCGCAGCACCGGAAGCTCGCTCTCTTTTTTGACATCGACCAGATATTCGAGATGTCCCTGAAAGAAATCTTCATCGGTTAAAACGCTGATGCAAGCCGCACCATTTTCGGCATAGGTATGTGCCAATGCGTGGTGGTCGAAATCTTCCAGCAGCACCCCTTTGCTAGGCGATGCTTTTTTCACTTCAGCAATCAACGCGACGGTATCACGGCGCAGTGCTTCGGCGAATTTCTTTGGTTTGGAGACACGCCGGGTCATCTCCTCAAGCGTAGATTGCGTAACACGCTGAGAACGTTCCGCAATCTCTTCGACTTTCCGCGCCAGAATACGATCCAGAATCGTATCCGTCTTCACAAATCGGTTCATGATGCAAAACTCTGACTCATTTCAATCAACGCATCTAATTTACCCAGTGCCGCGCCGCTGTCGATAGTCTCTCGCGCCAGGGCAATCCCACCCTGCATGGTATCTGCTTTGCCAGCCGTCCACAGCGCAGCACCCGCATTTAGCAATACAATATCACGTTTTGCACCCTGAATGCTGCCATCCAGCACACCACGTAAAATCGCTGCATTTTCCTCCGGTTCGCCGCCGCGCAGTTCCGTGATACTCGCCCCTTCGAATCCCAGTTCCTGTGGATCGAGTTCGTAGGTTTCGATGCTGCCATCGTCATGCAATTGAGTGACACGGTTGGGACCTGTGATCGTCAATTCATCCATGCCGCCATAGCCATTGACCACCAGCGCAGACGTGCTGCCGAGGTTTTTCAGCACATGGGCAAGCAAATCCGTCAGATCACCTGCGAAGACTCCCATGAGTTGGCGTTTGGCTCCGGCAGGATTGGTGAGGGGGCCAAGAATATTGAAGATGGTGCGGATTCTCATCTGGCGGCGGGGGCCGATGGCGTACTTCATCGCCGGATGCAGCTTCACGGCGAAGAGAAAACCAATCCCCACTTCGTCCACACACTGCCCCACCTGCTCCGGGGTCACATCCAGGTTCACGCCCAACGCGCCCAGCACATCCGCACTGCCGGATTTACTGGTGGCTGCACGGTTGCCGTGTTTGGCGACGGGTACGCCTGCCCCGGCTGCCACAAATGCAACCGTTGTGCTGATATTGAAAGTGCCAGATTTATCGCCACCTGTGCCACAGGTATCCAGCAAATCCCCATTTACGCTCGTCGGAACGGTGGTTGCTTTGCTGCGCATGGCACGGGCACTCCCGGTAATTTCTTCCGGTGTTTCGCCCTTCATGCGCAGCGCCATCAGGTACGCGCCAATCTGGGCTTCGGTGGCTTCCCCGCCCATGATTTGCTGCATCACGTCTTCAGCTTCGTCTTCCTGCAAATGTCCAAAGCGGCTGAGTAAATCAATTGCACGCTGGATCGTCATCTTCTCGGTTTCGGCTGTCATCTTTTTCAATCTTCCCGTTGGTTCATCATGGCTCTGAGTTCTTCTACGCTGTATGGTGGTGTGCGCGTGTGCGCCGCCCGATGACAATTCGCACAGAGCATCACCACCGCTTCGGTTGTATTCTGTGTTTCTTCTTCGAGGCTGGCAATCGGTTCGGTATGGTGCGCCTCGATGTAATCAATGCCATAGGCGTTATCAAAATCAAAACCGCAAACTTCACAAAATAAGCGCCCTTCGTGCAGTGTGCGAAACTTCGCCTTTGCCTCACTGACCAGGCGGCGACTGCGCTGGCGCTGTTTCACTGTGCGCAGAACGCTTCGCCCTTCGGCATAGGCTTCGTCATCCTCGAAGAGTTCTAAGAAATCCTGCACATTCTGCGGCGAATAAGCATCGTTGTACCAGACATCATCCAGCAATTGTGCAGACTGTCCCGTAAGCTGGCGCAGGGCAGTTAACTGGTTGGCATCCACGCGCCCTTCAATCACTTCCAGCATTTCCGATGCGCGGCTGTTGAACCGCAGCTTATCAGCAAGGTGGGTGATGTCGATCTCACGCATGGGTTCGATGGCATACTTGTTGCTGATCGCGTACCAATCCGCATCCTGCCATTCTTCCGGCTGCGGATCAACCAAATCTTGCGCGATGGATGTATCATCTACTATAAATTCCACCTTCAGCCGCCCCAGCAAATACAGGTGGTGCTGATGCACCGTCACAATCCACAGTACATCCCCCGGATTCACGCGCTTGAGATAATTGCTGGCGGCATAAGCCGTGTTAAAGTGCTGCCCTACTTCCGGGCGTAATTCGGGAGGAACTTTCCAGTAGAGCAGATAATGCCCTACGGATAAGTACCCCGGTTGTTCAGGTTCTGGCAGCACTTCGTCTGGCTGGTAATGCCAGTTCATGGGTTCCGCCGCTTCAAACTGTTTCCTAATCGATGCCTATTTTAGCACGAACCTTCTTCAGTAAGCGCTGCGCATAAACTCGTGCACGCTCTGCACCTTTGTTCAAAATGGCATCAATTTCGGACTTGTTTGCGATCAATTCGTTGTAGCGTTCACGCGGTTCGCGGAAGCTTTCTTCCAGCAATTCATAGAGTTCCTGCTTCAGATCACCGTAACCATAGCCGCCTTCGGTGTATTTCTTACGATTCTCCGCGATCATCTCCGGTGTGGCGAAGTGCTTGTAGATATTGAAAATGTTGTTGGTATCCGGGTCTTTCGGTTCTTCCGGTGTCAGGCTGTCGGTGACAATACGCATCACCTGCTTGCGAAGCTGTTTTGGTGCGGCGAAAAGCTCGATGGTATTGCCGTAGCTCTTGCTCATCTTGCGACCATCCAACCCCGGCACAGTTGCTACATCTTCCAGGATCAATCCTTCCGGTACGGTCAGTACATTGCCGTAGTGATAGTTGAATGCATTGGCAATATCACGAGCAATCTCAATATGCTGCTTTTGATCCTGCCCCACCGGGACAACCTGGGTATTGAACATGATGATGTCTGCGGACATCAACACAGGGTAATTAAAAAGCCCCATGTTCACGCCATCATCCGGTTCACGACCTTCTTCAGCGTTGCGATCCACTGCCGCTTTGTAAGCATGAGCACGATTGATCCAGCCCTTGCCAGCAAAGCAAGATAGCACCCAGGTCAATTCAAAAATTTCCGGGATGTCACTCTGGCGATAGAAAACGGTCTCATCAGGATTGAGTCCCAGGGCGAGCCAGGTTGCCGCAACTTCATAGGTGTACTGCTTCATCTCTTTCTTATCACGGATAGTTGTCAGGCCGTGATAATCCGCGATGAAGTAATATGCCTGATATTCTTCTGTGAGCTTCAACGCTGGTTTGATCGCCCCCAGGTAATTGCCGATATGCGGCGTGCCTGTAGGCTTGATTCCTGTGAGCGAAATTTTCTTCTTTGTCTGTGTTTGCTGTTCTGATGTTTGCGTCGGTGCAGTCATGAAACCCTCTTTAATCATGTCAAAATTCAGGCGGGCGTATCGTGGACACGCCCACAATTCATTCTTATGTTTACCCCTGTACCGGGGTGAAATCCATCTCCAGGAAATTTTGCAGCATCGTCATACCGTCTGCCGTGAGGATGCTTTCGGGGTGAAATTGCACCCCAAGCACCGGATATTCCTTATGGCGCACGCCCATGATTTCACCAGTCTCCGCACGGGCGATCACTTCAAGGCTTTCCGGCAGCGTTTCTTCCTGAACAATCAGGCTGTGATAGCGAGTCGCCACAAAGGTATCTGGTACATCAGCAAACAGCGGATCACCATAGTGGCAAACATGGCTGGTTTTGCCGTGCATCAACTGCGGCGCGTGGGATACAACACCGCCGTATACTTCCCCAATGCACTGATGCCCCAGGCAAACCCCAAGCACCGGGGTTGTCTGGCCTAATTCGCAGATGACATCACGCGAGATTCCGGCATCTTTGGGGAAACCCGGCCCCGGTGAGATCACGATGCGATCCGGGTTCAACGCTCTGATTTCATCCAGCGTAATCTGGTCATTGCGGGCAACGTGGATTTCCGCGCCCAGTTCGCCCAATTCTTGCACGATGTTGTAGGTAAAGCTGTCGTAGTTATCAATCACAAGAATCATTGTACGGTTCTCACCCTCGTTATTTATTTTCGACTTCGGGAAAGGAGAAGGATGACATCCCTTCCAGGTGCGACACATCATCTAGCTGAGAAATTTTCCAGACATCCCCTTCCTGGTGTACCAATGTCGTGACCGACATATTGCGGAAGTTGATCGTGTATGGATCGCAGTCTGGCACGAGGTCAGTCAGCAGTAACCGCAGCGCCGTCGTGTGTGAAATGATGCCAATGATTTCACCACCACGCATGATGATGTCTTCAAAGGCTGCACGAACCCGCGTTGTCACCTGATTGCGGGATTCCCCGCCAGGAATCTGGAAACCGTCCGGATCCGCCTGTAACCGCGCATAGCTTTCAGGATACCAGGATTGAATCTCCGCCAAGGTTAGCCCCTGCCATTCACCCATGTGACGTTCGCGCAATCTAGCATCGTAGCGCGTTTGCAGATTACAGGCTGATGCAATGATGTCGGCTGTCTCTTTGGCACGACGCAGATCACTGCTGTAAATTGCATGGAAGCCCAATGGTCGGACGAATTGCGCCAAACGACGTACCTGGGCTTTCCCCTGTGCATTCAAGGGGATGGCTACATGCCCCTGCCAACGTCCGATCTTGTTCCATTCGGTTTCGCCAGGACGCATGAATACTACTCGTTTCACTGCCATTGCACGTTTTGCCTCTCTTCATAATCAAAAAGTGTTTTTTACATCAGCCCATTTTCGGCGTAGCGGATGGCTTCTGCAACGGCGCGTGCTTTGTTTTGCGACTCAATATGTTCGCTGGTGGGGTCACTATCCGCGACGATACCAGCACCGGCTTGCACATACACGCGATCCCCCTGCATGAGCATGGCGCGGATCGTGATGCACATATCCATGGAGCCATCGTAGCTGAAGTACCCAACAGCGCCACCATAGGGGCCGCGTCGCACGCCTTCCAATTCTTCAATGATTTCCATCGCACGGACTTTAGGCGCACCGCTGAGTGTACCAGCCGGGAAAGTCGCCCGCACCAGATCGAACGCATCCATATTCGAACGCAGTACCCCTTCCACCTGGCTGACAATGTGCATCACATGCGAATAGCGTTCCACGAACATCATCTTCGGCACACGCACCGTTCCATATTCGCAAACGCGCCCCAGGTCATTACGCCCCAGGTCAACCAGCATGACGTGTTCTGCGCGTTCCTTGGGGTCATTCATCAGTTCATCTGCCAGCGCATCGTCTTCTTCCTGCGTCTTCCCTCGTGGACGTGTTCCGGCGATGGGGCGTGTGCTGGCAACGCCGTCTTCATAGCGCACCATCATTTCCGGGGATGCACCGAGCAGGGTAAACTCATCGTCAAACTGTAATAGAAACATATACGGAGATGGATTCAACGCACGCAAGGCACGGTAGATCATCAATGGAGAAGCGCTGGTGCGGCGACCAAACCGCTGCGAAAGCACAATCTGGAAGGCATCCCCATCTTTGATGTATTGCTTGGCAGCCCGCACATTCTCTTCAAATTTTTCTTGCGGCATGTTGGATTTCATCTCTTCGCCTGTTGGTTGCAGGCTGTAATCCAACTCCGGCAGCGGATTGCCCAGTGCGACCACCGTCTGGTCAATGCGGCGAATCGCGTCGTTGTAGGCTGCATCAGGATCACCCTGATTATGGGCATTCGCCAGCACAATCAGTTGGTGCTTGGCATGGTCGAAAACGACCAGCGCATCCGGGAAAATGAAGGCCGCATCCGCCACTTGCAATTGATCCTGCGCTGTTACAGGTAGTCGTTCAAAATAGCGCACGACATCGTAGCTCAGGTAACCAACAGCGCCACCGACGAAACGCGGCAAGTTCGGAACGTGTACCGGAGTGTATTTCGCCATCTCCGCCTTCACGAGATGCAGCGGATCTTCTCCAATTTCAAGCGGACGCTCGATTTTCTCCCCGTTGAAGATGCGCGTGAGCATGTTGTTCTGCACAAAAATCACGCCACGCGGATTCACCCCCAGGAACGAATAGCGTCCGACTTGCTCCCCACCTTCGACACTTTCCAGCAGAAAAGCTGGCTGCCCTGCTTGCCGCAGTTTCAGGTACACTGAAACCGGAGTTTCCAGATCTGCCAACAGGGTACGATAGACTGGAACCAGATCCCCCTGCTGGAAGTAATTCTGCACCTCTTCGCGGCTGGGGCGGATGTCGGCACGGGTACGAGTTCGTGCTGTCGTCATTGTCGTTGTCCTCTCTCCCACGATCATCACCAGAATCAAAAAAGCCCCTCACATCCTCAATCAAGGACGAGAGGGACTCCCGCGTTGCCACCTTGGTTCCTCAACAGATTGGCTGTTGAGACTCTCTGCGCGTACAGGAAAAACCGATACGCTGCGCTCTGATAACGGTGCGCATTCCGACGCAAGCTACTGATTGGTTGGTTCGCCTGCGCAGCTCCCTGGCCCATTCTCTACTGTTGTGCGTATCACCCTCGCAGCCGATGGGGCGACTCTCTGAAACGCCAGCACAGCAGATACTCTTCCAGTTCAAAGCATTTATCTGCTATTCAATTGATGCAGCACAAGATACCGCCTTCGCAATGGATTGTCAAGAACCGAACAGCGAAAAATCCCATGCCAGTTGGTTACATCTGCGCAAAATACGCTATAATGATGGCACAGGCGTTCTAGTGGTCATTTCCAGCTTGGAGTCGTCAGTTTTTAGTTCTGAATGTTATGTGTAGAGGAGTAAGATAGTTTGTCCCTCACCAACAAAGACATCGCACAGGTATTCGAGAATATCGCGGACATCCTGGAAATTCAGGGCGAATCCCGTTTTAAGTATCTGTCGTACCGCCGGGCAGCGGAAACCATCAGCGACTTACAGCGCGACCTGCAATCCTACGCTGATGAAGGCACGCTGGAAGAACTCCCCGGCGTGGGCAAGGCAATTGCCGAAAAAATCCGCGAACTGCTGGAAACCGACAAGCTGGAATATTACGAGAAACGGAAAGAGGAAGTTCCCCTCGGCGTGCTGGATATTATGCGCATTAACGGGGTGGGGCCGAAGAAGGCCAAATTATTCTGGGATGAGCTAGGTGTAACCAGCGTAGAGGCGCTCAAGCAAGCTGGCACTGAAGGCAAACTACGCGGACTTCCCGGCATGGGTACCAAGAGCGAGCAAAAAATTCTGGATGGGATTGAGGCTATCGCCCGCCGCAGTGATCGCACACCGATTGGGGTTGCGAAACTGCTCGCGGAACAAATTCTAAAGACGCTGCTGACCATTCCTGGCGTACACGATGGTGTGATTGCTGGCAGCATCCGGCGCGGCAGGCCAACGATTGGCGATGTGGATATTCTGATCTCAAGTGATGATGCCACACCTATCATGGAAGCTGTTGTGAATATGGATGGTGTAGCACGGGTACTGGGTCATGGGGCAACCAAAAGCTCAATTGAATTACATAGCGGGTTGCAAGTCGATGTGCGGGTACTTTCTCCTCAAAAATGGGGAACAGCGCTGCAATACTTCACTGGTAGCCAGCAGCACAATATCCGCATCCGGGAAATTGCCCGCGAAAAAGGCTATTCGCTGAACGAAGAAGCCCTGCGTCCAGTTGATGATGAAGGCCATATGCTGGATGAAAGCACCTATGTCTACTGCAAAACGGAAGAAGAGGTGTACGAGAAGCTCGGCTTGCAGTGGATTCCGCCAGAAATACGTGAAGACTCTGGCGAAATTGAATTCGCAAAGAATGGTTCGCTGCCGGAGCTTATCACACTGGAAGACATCCGCAGCGATTTGCACATGCATACTACCTACAGTGATGGCAAATTGGGCATCCTTGAGATGGCAGAGGCCGCACGCGAACGGGGTATGGAATATATTGTCATCACAGATCATTCCGTTTCTTCTTTCCAGGCCAATGGTATGGCTGTGGAACGTTTGCTGGAACAACGTCAGGCCGTGCAAGCAGTTAACGAAGCCGTAGGCGATTCAATCCATGTGCTGCACGGGGTTGAACTGGACATCAAAGCCGATGGCACACTGGATTACGACGACGATGTGCTGGCACAGTTGGATTTTGTGATCGCTTCTCTGCATATCAGCCTCCAGCAAGACAAAGACAAAACTACCGAACGCTTATTGAATGCCATTCGTAATCCTCATGTAGACTGCATTGGGCATCCGACAGCGCGGCTGATTGGCAGGCGTGATCCGGTAAAAGTCGATATGGATGCGGTCATCGCTGCCGCAGCCGAACACAACACGGCGCTGGAAATCAACGCTAATCCGCAGCGGCTTGACCTGGATGCAGAGTATGCGCGGATGGCGATGCAAAAAGGTGTGCTGCTCTCGATCAACACTGATGCACATACAGCGACTCACATGGATCTGCGTCCTTATGGTGTGATGACGGCGCGGCGCGGTTGGGTCACGGCTGATCGTGTCATCAATACCTGGACTTACGAACGCTTTCGTGAGTGGGTGACCAACCGGGGCTAGGCGCTTACCCTGCGCAGCCTGTCAGGAATGCACCTTTTCTACTACGATGAATGGCAGATCAGCGAACAAGCAACGGCCAGGGGAATGCCGTCATGAGTACGGACAAAAACTTACCACCGATTGACGAAAACAATCTGCCAGAAGAAACGGCTCCAACCGATCCGCAGCGTACCCGTGGGAGACTCACGAACGATGAAGACACGGGAAAGTTGCATCGAACTGCGCCGATTCGCACGCAGCCGCCAACACAGACCGGACACGTACAGCCTATTCCGGGGCAGCGTCCGCGCACGCCTCCACCGCCAAGATATAGCCCCCGTCCACCGCAGAAACCTCGCCCCGCAAACGACAGCGGCCTGTACCTACCATGGTGGTCACTGGCCTTGATGTTGGTTGGGGTGCTGGTGGTGTCGTTCGGGTTGGTGGGGTTGGTTTTCCTGTTGGGTAACCCGACGGGGATTGTCGATGATGCAACCCCAATAATCCGTATCATTACGGCGGAACCTACGAGTGCCGCCGCACAACAGTTACCGACAGCGCAGGCTCCAGCAACACAGGTAATTTCCGGGGCAAGTGTGCCATCGAACCTTTCGTTGGAAGGCCCCACATTGGAAGCAGTTCAGTTCACACCCACACCAATTCCGATCACGGTAGGGGCGCAGATTGCTGTAGAAGGTGTCGATGTGAACATGCTCAATGTGCGCGAAGCCCCAGGGATCGGCAACGCAATTGTCTTCCGGGCAGAGGAAGAAGCCGTTTTCACAATTGTTGAGGGGCCGTCGCAGGCGGATGGCTTCACCTGGTGGCGCTTGCAAGACCCAAGCAACGCCACACGCACAGGCTGGGCAGTCTCAAATTATTTACGTGTCTTGCCAGGGGCGGAAACTCCCTAGCGTCGGCAGTTACGTGTGGCACTTATCGTTTTGTGCTGCGCGTGTTACAGTGGATTCTGCTGTTGATCTGGTGGCAAAACGCACAAGGATCGAGCTTTGTTTAAATTACTGACTCAATTTCATAGAAGGAGCTTTGTTCATTCTCATGGATGAAAAACATATTACGCAAACGATGGGGCAGCAGGCAGGTCGGCGTTCCTGGGCAGAACCCTGGAAGATCAAAATGGTGGAGCCGATCCAGGTGATTGACCGCGCACAGCGTGAAAAGGCGCTGGAAGAAGCAGGTTACAATACATTCTTGCTCAGTTCGGCGGATGTCTATATTGACCTGCTCACCGACAGCGGCACCAGTGCCATGAGTGACCGCCAGTGGTCAGGTATGATGCTCGGTGATGAAGCCTACGCAGGCAGCCGCAATTATTACCACCTGGAAGAAGCCATCCGCAAATATTACGGCTATCGCTATATTGTGCCGACTCATCAGGGACGCGGCGCGGAACACCTCCTGAGTCAAGCAGCGATCACACAGGGGCAGATTGTTCCGGGGAATATGTACTTCACCACCACGCGGTTACATCAAGAAATGGCAGGTGGCACATTCGTGGATGTCATCATTGACGAAGCCCACGATCCCATGAATCCGCATCCCTTCAAAGGCAATGTTGACCTGGATAAGCTGCAAGCGCTGATTGATGAACATGGCGCGGAGAACATTGCCTATATCAGTCTGGCGGGTACGGTTAATATGGCGGGTGGTCAGCCCGTCAGCATGGAGAATGTGAAGGCACTACAGGCTCTATGCAGCCAGCACGGCATTCGCATTTATCTCGATGCTACTCGCATGGTAGAAAATTGCTACTTCATCCAGGAACGCGAAGCAGGGTACGCGGACAAATCCATTGCAGAGATTCTGCTGGAATTTTGCAGCTACACTGACGGCGCATGGATGAGCGCCAAGAAAGATAATCTGGTCAACATCGGCGGCTGGCTGGCAATCAACCACGAAGATATTTATGATCTCGCCCGGAACATGGTCGTGATCTATGAAGGGCTGCATACCTATGGCGGCATGGCAGGGCGCGACATGGAAGCACTCGCCATCGGCATTGAAGAATCTGTGCAGGACGATCACGTTCGTTCGCGGGTGGGGCAAGTACGCTACCTGGGCGAACTCCTAACCGAATGGGATATTCTGCTGGTGCAGCCCGTCGGCGGACACGCGATTTTCCTGGATGCCAAACGCTTCTATCCACATATCCCGCAAGATCATTTCCCGGCACAGACGTTAGCAGCAGAACTCTACCTGGATTCCGGCGTGCGCAGCATGGAACGGGGCAATGTCAGCGCAGGACGTGATCCCAAAACGGGCAATCATCGCTATCCGGCTCTGGAACTCACCCGACTGACGATCCCCCGGCGCGTCTATACACAGTCGCATATGGATGTGGTCGCAGAGGCCGTGAAAGCCATTTACGACAATCGAGAACAAACTCGCGGCCTGAAGATGGTCTATGAGCCAAAGTATCTGCGCTTCTTCCAGGCACGGTTTGAACGATTGTAGATCCATACACGTATGCATAGGGGCGATCCATTATTGGATGTGAGTCATCGAGATAAGGATTCGTGATTCTCATTTTGGGCAAGTTCGGGCAAATGTACCTCACCCCTAAATCCCCTCTCCACTTAGAGAGGGGACTTTCCCGGCCTGTCCTGACAGGTTTTGCTCCCCCTTGCCGGACGGAGAGGGGGTCGGGGGGGTGAGGTGAAAAAGGCGAGAGGCCTGCCATGCCCGCGAGAATCAAAACCTAACCCGATGACTATAATCCGCTGGATTGCCCGTGTGATCTGTTTATTCAGATGTAGGGGGCAGCATGGCAGTGAACATCGAACAACGCGCAGCACAACTCCGCAAAGAATTGAATCTGCACCATTATCGCTATTACGTCCTCAGTGATCCCATTGTCACGGATGCCGAGTATGATCGGCTGTTTCATGAACTGGTCGCTATCGAAAGCGAGCATCCCGAACTACGCACGCCCGATTCGCCCACGCAGCGTGTCGGCAGTGACCTCACGGAGGATTTCCCCAAAGTGCCGCATCCCGCGCCAATCCTGAGTCTCTCCAATGCCTTCAACGCCGGAGACCTGGAGACCTGGGAAAATCGTAATCGCCGCCTGGCGGAAAATGACGCAGAATTTGCCTATGTGCTGGAACCCAAACTCGACGGTCTGACAGTAGTCATCACGTATCTTGATGGCTTGCTGACAACAGCAGCAACACGCGGCAATGGGGAAGTCGGGGATGATGTGACGGCGAATATCCGCACCGTGAATAGTGTGCCGCTGCGAATCCCGCTTGATCCCAACAGCGACAAGCAAGCTCCACCCCGCCTGGTGGTTCGTGGGGAAGTGATGTTCCTGAAAGATGATTTTGAACGACTGAACCGCGAGCAAGAAGCAAAAGGACTGCCGCGTTACGTCAATGCACGCAATACCGCCTCCGGTTCACTGAAGCAAAAAGACTCGCGCATCACTGCCGAGAGAAACCTCACTGCCTATATCTACGACATCGTAGATAGTGATGGGCTGATGTTGGATAAAGAAACGGAAATCCTGGATTTATTAACGGAAATGGGCTTCCATATCGTCCCTGGCGCAGAGTTTTATCCCAATATATCCCAAGTTATCCCACAATTACCCACATGGGAAGCCCGCCGCCATGATTTACCGTTTGAGATTGACGGGCTGGTTTTGAAGGTAAACGATGTTGCGCTGCGCCGGGAATTGGGCGTAGTCGGCAAAGACCCACGCGGCGCGATCGCGTACAAATTTCCGGCAGAGGAAGGCACCACCGAATTACTTGGCGTGACGGTCAACATCGGGCGCACTGGCAAAGTCACCCCCACCGCCCAACTGGAACCCATTTACATCGGTGGTGTGACAGTCAGCAATGCCAGCCTGCACAATTATGATCTGATTGAGCAACTGGATATTCGCATTGGGGATCGCGTCGTCATCAAGCGCAGCGGGGATGTGATTCCCTATGTGATTGGCCCTGTACCGGGTGCGCGGGATGGCAGCGAAACAGTCATCAATCCGCCGGAAACTTGTCCCTTCTCCGAAGATCGTCTGGTGCGTCCGGTGGGTGCGGTGGATTTATTCTGCCCCAACCCGAAGTGCCCGGCGCGGGTCTTCCGCAGCCTGGAATTTTTCGTCTCGCGTGGCGCGATGGATATTGACGGCATGGGGCCGCAGACGATCATGGTGCTGATGGATGCCGGGTTGATCCAGGACGAGGCCGATATTTTCTACTTGCAAGCGGATCAAATCATCGGACTAGAGGGGTTTGCCGAGAAAAAAGTAGAGAATCTACTGGCATCTGTCGAAGCCGCCAAGGAACGTCCACTCAGCCAGTTGATTGCATCACTTGGGATTGATGGCATTGGCAGCACCGTTGCCAATCTGTTGACACAGCATTTCAGCAACATTGATGCATTAGTCGAATGTGCAAACGCAATCAAACAAGCCGAGCAAGAATTTCTGGCACTGACCCCTGTTTTTTCCGAGACACGAGATACACTTGAAGGGCAGTTACCCGATGTAAAGCGGGCGCGTGACCGGATGAATAATCCACTGGTGGAACTGGCACCACGCTATGTGGATGCACAAAATCTGGAAACTCGCCTCAGTCGTTTGCTGAAGCCACTTTTGGAACTCGCACCGGGCGATGCCCCTGGAAGCGGAGACATCGCGCAGAAGCTGCACAACTTGATTGGTGCTGCCAAACCGCTACTGACCATTGAAGGGCTGGGGCCAATTTTGGTACGCAACATCGTCGAATGGTTCGCAGATGAACATCACCAGAAGTTGCTGCAAAAAATGCGCGACGCTGGTGTGAATATGCAGGCCGAAGAACAAACCCTGGCAGGGACTTCGCTTGATGGTCTGACCTTCGTACTCACCGGAACCATGAGCCAGTCGCGGGATGCCATCAAGGAATTGATTGAGCAGCACGGCGGCAAGGTCACGGGCAGCGTCAGCAAGAAAACCAGTTATGTTGTCGTCGGTGAAAACCCCGGCAGCAAGGCGGATAAAGCCGCATCACTCGGCGTGCCGATCATCAGCGAAGAGGAATTACGTGGCATGATTCACTGATAACCGAACACTATTCACTGACAACTTTTCTCGAAACCACTTGGGGGCGTTTGCCCTCTGCACGAAAGGAAAACAACCTATGCCCGAAGGCATAATCTCGATTCGCAAAGGCCGCGAGAAACCCATTCGCAACCAGCATCCCTGGATTTTCAGCGGGGCTATCTACGAAGCAAAGGATGCTGAACCCGGCAGCATCGTCACTGTACAGGATGCCAAAGGGAATTTCCTGGGGCGCGGCTACTGGAATCAGCGTTCGCAGATTCAGGTACGCATCCTCACCTGGGACGATGAAGCGATTGACGAAAGTTGGTGGCGTAATTCCCTGAAACGCGCCCTGGAACGCCGCTACCTCAGGCCACAGCAGAACGTCGCCAACCGCATTGTAAACGCCGAAAATGACTACTTGCCCGGCTTGATTGTGGATCGTTATGGGGATTATCTGGTGCTGCAAGCCCTGACCCTCTACATTGATCAGCACAAGGCGCAAATCGCGGAATGGCTGGTGGATGCCTTCGCCGAAGCAGGAATGCCCATCAAAGGCGTGTATGAACGCAGTGATGTTGATGTTCGTGAAAAAGAAGGGTTGCGGCAAACGTCGGGTGTATTGCTTGGCGAAGAGCCGCCGGAACTCATCACCTTCAACCAGGGGAACATCATCAAGCTCGTCGATGTGCGCAGCGGACACAAAACCGGCTATTACCTGGATCAAGTGCAGAACCAGACTTTGCTGGCACAGTGGATGCAAGAACATGAGTTGAATACGCCAGATATGAAGCAGCTTAACACGTTCTCTTATACAGGCGGTTTCGGACTCGGTACAGGGGCACATGTAGTCAATGTGGATGCCTCGTTTGATGTGCTGCAATTGGCGGAGCAAACCTTCAGCGAGAACGGCCTGGCGGAAGAACGGGCGGAATTTATTCAGGCCGATGTCTTCGACTATTTGCGGGACTGTTCAGATCAGGGCGAAACCTTCGATGTCGTTGTACTAGACCCGCCAAAATTTGCGCACAACAAGCAGCAGGTGGATAAGGCCGCACGCGGCTACAAAGACATCAACATGAATGCCTTCAAGCTGATGCGCGAAGGTGGCTACCTGATGACTTTCTCATGCTCCGGCGCTATCAGCCAGGATCTGTTCCAGAAGATCGTCTTTGGTGCATTGGCGGATAGTGGCAGGCAGGCGCAAATCGTGAAACATCTCAGCGCCAGCCATGATCATCCGGTAGCGCTGACCTTCCCTGAAGGCGAATATTTGAAGGGGCTGCTGCTGCGCGTGTACTGAGTACACGGTTATTACATGCCACATATCACCCCATGTGTATGACCTTTGATTTCTCATTTTCGATTAATCTGGTGCAAAGAATCGGGGTAGAAAGGTTTGTGGGTATGAATATTGTGGACATCATGACACCGAAGGTCTTTGCCATCCATGCACAGGATAACCTCACCAAAGCCTGCTGTGTCCTGGAAGATGCTGGCGTTCGCCATCTAATCGTGATTGATGCTGCGGGTCGTCTCGCAGGGATTGTCAGTGATCGGGATTGCAAGCTGGCGGTGCAATCACCCTACTCGGTCTATGATCAGGAAACGGCAGAGTCTTTTGCAGACCGTATCCTGGTCGAAAAAGTGATGACACCGACACCGGAATGCATTGATCCCATGTCATCTGTGCAGGAAGCCGCCTATATCATGCTGGATAAGCAAATCAGCGCACTGCCCGTCACACAAGATGGCAATGTGATTGGTATCGTCACCTCTACAGATTTGCTGCGTGTCCTGGCTGGTAATCCAGAAACTGCCTCATAAGTCGATGACTTTCAGCCCTCAACATATGGGGGCTGTGCTATTCCTGGCTGATTTTCTCATCTTCTAGCTGTTTGCTGACTAAGCGGCGTATTTTGTTGCTGGTCTCATACCAACTTGTGGCACTGAGTCCCATCTTCTCGCGGATCGATTCTTCTTCCATACCAGAGCGCCAATCACGCACCGCCATCGTCCAGCGCAACCCCTCAAATGACAGTTTGAAGGGTACATCTGCCGCTTTTCCCAGGTCAGTCAGGATGTATTCCAGGTTGCGTGTCGTACAGGTGAAAATCACGTCTTTGATTTCATACTGTGCGACGTACAAATCCAACAGCGGCAGCAGCGCAGCATCAAGTGCAATGCGCCGTTCTTTGTAGATATTCTTGGCTTTGTGGCGGATCATCACAATGGGTTGTTCTTCATTGCTGCGGTCAATATCAGCCAGCAACAAACGCCCTGTTTCGCTCTTTTTGATGCCCGTTTGCAGCAGCAGCCTGAATAAGAACTCAGGCCGAAAATCCACATGATCGCCCTTCTTCACCATTTGCGCAGCCCGCAGCACACCATCGACCTGCTGCGGCGTTAAGACGTTACTCAGTGGCGCAGGGCCGGAGCGTTGAATAACCGACTTTGCCGGATCGTGTGGGATGGCATTCAAATTGCGCAGCCATTTGAAATACACTTTGAGTGTCGTCACACGCCGAGCGTAGGTCTTGCGGCTGCACGACACGCCGCGCTCGAATTCCATCCAGTGCAAATACTGGTTCAGATGCGATGTGAGGTAATCACCGACGGGGGTATCTTCGCCAGAGTATTCCGCAAGTAGATTCATATCTCCCATGAAGGCTTTTACCGTATGTTCGGATTTTCCTTCTCTGGCGAGATAAGCACGAAAATGCTCGAACGTCGCCTTCAGCGGAGTTTGCTTATTGATCTCATCCGGCTGTGTGGGTTGAGAAGGGAATAATGGTAATTGACGATTTTTCATGGGCATCACCCTCGGCAACAATCTTTCCTCAAGTATAGCCCATTTGTTTTACCAATGCGTAGTCTCAGCGTTTTTGCAACCAATCGGGGTTGGCGTAAGTATCCTGAAGGATGGTTTCGGCAGCCGCGTGTTCGGCTTCAGTCATCGTGTCAGGAATTAATTCCAAACCGAATGCCTGCTGAAAACCCTTCGCCAGTGCGTCGGCTGCTTCATCCCATGCGATATGCTGCCCCAAAACGGCCTCCAGGGTTGTTGCCCGTGCGCGAACTTGTTCTTTGGCTACTTCTCGTTCTGCTGCCGATTCATAGTGTAGCGCGTCACAAATTTGCGTAATATCACCGTAGAGGGGTAGTGAACCGTGCTGTAAGATGCCTTCTCTACGCCGTACCTGGGCACTGCCGATGAGCTTTTTTCCGCCGACGGTGATTTCATAATGCGATGGCACTTCAAAACAAACGGGACCTAAGCCCTTATTCCCTTTTGCCTGACGCTCCGACTCAGGAGATAACCCCAGGATTCGCAGCGCAGTGATGAGCGCTTCGCTGATGCGACGGTAACTTTCCACGACATCACCCTGGGCTAGCTCATGATCCTTCGGTAATGTGACGCTGTAGGTGAGTTCGCGTCCGTGTAAAATGGCCTTTCCCCCGGTAGGCCGCCGGACGATGCCCCAGCCATTTGTTTCTATACATGCTAGGTTCGCATCATGCAGCCGCTGCCCATACCCCAGTGACAAACACAACGGTTCCCAGCCGTACAACCGCAGAATTGGCACACTCTCTCCATGACCCACTGCCTGTAAAAAAGCTGTATCAACTGCCATATTCCACGTACCCAACGCAGGGGGATCGCAGATCAAGCGCCATTGACGCATTTTCATTCCCTGACCTATACTGACCTTTGTCCATCCATTGTACTATACCCAGGTGTTCAAACCCTATGACAGATGAGCGCCGTGATTCAGGCGATAATGCACAGGAAACGTTGCCCTCCGCACGTCCTGTTTACAGCACCGCAGATTACGCCAACAAAGCCAAGCGTGGTGTACCACCTCCACCCCCACGACCATCCGCAGCGCGGGATCGCTCTCGCAAGCGCCGCGTGAGTGGCAATAGCAGCAGTGAATGGGTCTGGGTGATTGTTGCCGGAGCCTTGTTCGCGGTCATCCTGGTGATGAGCATCGGGGCATTCGCCTACATTCAGTCCTCGCAAGCAGCAGTCGAGGTCATCCCAACGGCAGAGGTTGCGGAATTCTTGCCAACAGCAATTGTCGCCAGCGGTTCGGCAAGCAATGTCGTGGTAGAAGAGTCTCTCATGCTGCCAGATGGCAGCAGCATTGAACTAATTCCCTGGGATGGTGAAAGCCGCTTCACCATGATTGTCGTGGGGCTAGATCGCAGGCCGGGCGAAACCGGCTTGTCCTACCGTACCGATACCATGATGCTTGTCAGCCTTGATCCACAGACGAACAGCATTGGCGTATTGAGCATTCCCCGTGATCTCTATGTGCAAATTCCAGGATATTCCCAGCTACAGCGTATCAACTCTGCGATGGTTTTTGGTGAAACCTATCGCGCAGGCTATGGCCCTACCCTGATGATGCAGACGGTTCAGCTTAATTTTGGCATCCGCGTGCATGACTATCTGGCGGTGGATTTCCAGGCATTCATTGATATTGTGGATGCAATTGGAGGAGTCACGATTACCAGCGAACGCACCATCAACGATCCGCAGTACCCGGATATGTACTATGGCTATGATCCATTTTACCTACCAGCAGGCACACACCAACTAGACGGATACAACGCGCTGCGCTACGCTCGCACTCGTCATGGAGATAACGACATCTACCGCGCAGAACGGCAGCAGCAGGTGATCTTCGCCATCCGCGATAAGATCATGGATTTTGGCATGGTTCCGAGCCTGATTACACAAGCCCCGGCATTGTGGGATTCGTGGCAGGATAATGTATATACGGGGCTGAGTTTCGAGCAAATGATTCAGCTAGGGTTGTATGTGAAAGACATCCCACGCGAGAATATTGTCATGGGCGTGGTCAACTACGAATATCTTCAGGGGTACACCACCCAGAGTGGCGCGTCAGTCTTGATCCCAAATCGCACGCGACTGGGAAATCTCATGGTTGATGTCTTCGGCAGCAATTACTCGCAGTGAATTTCTCTGCGAAAATTTTCGTGTGGCGTGTTCACGATGCGCCTTTCAAACGGGTTCGACATGATCGAACCCCTACAAAATTCGTGCTAGAACGAGAAACGGCGTACCGAATAAACTTGGTACGCCGTTTTATGAGGGCAACCCGCGTTGCCGTGTGGCGGGAAATTTGAGACCTGCCGTAGCAGGTGGGTACTGTGCAAATGATCCTGTCTTGGCAAATGCCTAACACATTCACATTTTTAACGCCAGTTCCCTTGTGTGAGAGTGTTGGCCCCAAAATTGAAGCACACCATCACGGGCATTGCAGGCACCCTTTTTATAACAAAGGATTGCCCTCCTGTCCATTGAGGAATATGCAAAATCTCCGTAAAAGTACGTTCATCACATATGAGGTATGTACTTCTTCATTCCCTCGGATTGCCATCGCACTAGCTTTCCATGAAAACCGGGCATTGTTTCCAATTGAACATTAACGCGATTCTACTGGAAATATAACGTAACACCGTAAGAGAGCGCCTGAAGTGTTACGTTTATTACATTTTTACAGCCCAAAAAGGGTGAATCCAGCGATTCACCCTTACAACACATTACAGACATACCTTCACAGCTTAATCCGCATCATCATCTGGCAGAGCCACATCAATGAAAAGTTCTTCCAATTGTCCTGGTTCAGCCGGGGACGGCGCACCTGCCATGAGGTCTGCCCCGGTCTGAGTCTTGGGGAAGGCAATGACTTCGCGGATATTCGGTTCGCCAGCAAGCAGCGCCACCACGCGATCCAGCCCCCAGGCAATACCCCCATGTGGCGGAACACCATATTCAAAGGCTTCCAGAATATGCCCGAACTGCTCCATTGCGTGGTCAAATTCCTGACCAATCAGCGGGAACATTTTCTCTTGAATGGCACGGTCTGAAATGCGGATGCTGCCGCCTGCCACTTCATGCCCGTTACAGACCATATCGTATTGGCTGCCCCGTGTTTCGCCCGGTTGCGTTTCCAGCATATGCAGGTCTTCTTCCAGAGGCATCGTGAACATATGCTGCGACGGATCCCAACGCTGTTCATCTTCATTCCAGAGGAACATCGGGAAATCAATCACCCAGCAGTAAGCCAGCGTGTTCGGATCGAGATAGCCAAGCATTTCCGCCAGCTTTGGACGCAGTGCAGCGGTTACATCCCAAACTACCTGTGGTTCGTCGCTCATGAAGAGCAGCATATCGCCGGGTTCGGCTTGTAGTTGGTCGAACAATGCAACTTTCTGATCTACTGTGAAGAACTTGCCAATCGGCCCCTGTACCTCGCCGTCTGCTTCGTCGGCTAAGGACATCCATGCCAGCCCCTTCGCGCCAGCACCTTTGGCAATATCTTCCAGTTCGCCTGCCAACGACTTCAGCTTAGTTTTGCTGAGGCCAGAACTCAACTTAGGTGCGCGGATGCATTTCACGGGCTTACCAGCATCTACATTGCTGACAAATACAGAGAAACCACTTGCGCCCGCAATCTCGCTGACATCAATGGCTCGCAGATCATAGCGAATATCCGGGCGATCTGTGCCATAAAATTCCATCGCGTCTTTATAGAGGATGCGAGGGAAAGGTTTTTGCATGATTGTTTTTTCTGGTGCGACGGTTTCCGCAAGTTCGGTCATCAGTTTTTCATTGAGCTGCATCACATCTTCGCGCTCAACAAAACTCAGTTCCATATCCAACTGTGTGAATTCCGGCTGGCGCTGCCCACGTAAATCTTCATCGCGGAAGCAGCGAGCTACCTGGAAATATTTTTCCACCCCGGCAACCATCAACATCTGCTTGAGCTGCTGCGGAGACTGCGGCAGGGCGTAAAATTTACCTGGTTGCAGGCGGCTGGGAACCAGGAAATCGCGTGCGCCTTCTGGCGTAGTCTTGAACAAGATCGGTGTTTCAACTTCGATGAAACCCTGCTTGTCCAGGTAATCGCGGATAAATTTAATCGTGCGATGGCGCAGGACGATATTCTTCTGCATCTTCTGGCGGCGCAAATCCAGATAGCGATGCTTCATGCGCAGCGATTCATCCAGCCCTTCTCGCTCAATGCGTTCGTCATCGTTGATGTAGAACGGCGGTGTTTTGGATTTGTTGAGGATCTTGATCGAGTCTGCGTGCAATTCAATACTTCCGGTTGGAATATCCGGGTTTTTTGCGTCGTCGGGGCGCTCAAAAACTTCGCCTGTCACCTGTACAACATATTCATTACGCACGGTGTTGGCAATTTCATGCGCTTCCGCAGATTTTTCAAGATCAACCACCACCTGTGTCATGCCCCAGCGGTCACGGAGATCAATGAATACAACGCCCCCCTGGTCTCGCCGACGATTGACCCAGCCCGCCAGCGTCACCGTTTGCCCTGCATGTTCCATGCGTAGTTCGCCGCATGTGTTTGTCTTCAACATTGGTACGTTGCTCCTCAATGGGTTAAAGGTTCACAAAGGGTCATGGGGTATCATAACAAGATCCACCATGTAATACAATGACTGAAATGAAATCGGGAAAAACCAGCGAAGAGCATAACATGCACACTGAGATCGGCAAATGGGAATTCTGCAATGGGTCATCCCGGCGATTTGCACAACTTATCCGAGTGACTTCATCTGCCAGACTCCCAGGCGCTTCAGCGGAAATTCCAGATGCTCCGCTAATCCAGCGAAGGCTTCTTCAAGGTCAGTAGCGCGAAAGGTGTTGTACTCCGGAAAATTGAAATATTCAACAATCGTGCCGTCAATGAAGATCACTTTGGATACATCATCTGAGACGACCAGCTTCAGATGCCGCGAATCCAGTGTTTGAGCCAGTTGGAGCCAATCCTCTTGTATCACATTCTGGAACTGTCGGTAATCACTGGTGAGATCATCATTGAGCGCTTCCTTCACCGGGGTCACAGCAAGCTGCCCATTTTGCAGCAAGGACAATTCCATCGGTGTAGACATGGCTCCGTCGTAGGTTTCTTGCGTGATGGCTTCCGGGGTTTGTTGCAACCAGCCCATCAACAAGCGCCGCCCCAGGTCATCCTGGAAAGCGAGAGCCGCATAAAACGGCGCAACTGCCAGCACGCCATGCTGCTCCGGCATGAAGTGATTTTTCCAGCGCACGCCCACAAAATATTCTACGCGCTGCAACGGCATAATCGAAACCAGCAGCACCCAGCGATCCCCCAATGGAAAGAAGCTGGGACACTCGTAGACGTTCATGTTTTGTTCTTCGCTCACCAGCAGCGGGTTTAGGAATTCCCAGTTGTATAAGTCATCAGAGCGATACAGCAGCACAGCTTCTGCACCATCAGGTATGCCCGCCCCGATGACCATATACCAACCATTCGCCTCACGCCAGACGTAAGGATCACGAAAGCCACAGCCATCATATTCCGCTGGTGGTACAGCAATCACGGGGTTGCTTTCATACTTCTCCCAATGCACCAGATCTTCATCCTGGCTGGTGGCGATGCACACTGTCTGGCGACCATATACCGCTTCTTTCACACCTGTGTAAAAGGCAAACGCAGTATCGCCATGCTTCACAATACAGCCCGACCAGATTCCCCCCTCATCCACAGAATCCGGTGTAGGAGCTAGCGCTATTGGCAGGTCGCGCCAGTTCATCAGATCATCGCTGACCGCATGCCCCCAGTGAATATCCCCCCATACCGGAGCCTGCGGATTATGCTGGTAGAACATGTGGTACTTGCCACGCCAATGAACTAACCCATTGGGGTCGTTGAGCCAGTTTGCAGGAGGCGTGAAGTGATAGACAGGATGCACATCATTGCGTTTTCTGTGTATGCGGCGGAGGGTGAGTGGCGAAAACTGCATTGGAAATCCTTAACTGAAAACTCGTGTGGCAGAGGATAGCAGTTCTATGACCTTTGCACCAGCGGAAGCTCTTTTCTGGCACATGGTTGTGCTATACAATGCTGCCCGCTTATTGAGAGAGGGGTTCGTGTCCATGACGGAAGAGCAAACAACAACTGAACTACGAGAAATCTTTTCGCCCGATTTCACGACCAGCAAGCGACTGCTGGGTATGCTGCTGCTGGTGATTGGCATAATCGGCTTTGTGGGTATTCTCTCGCTGGATTTGATCGGCGGCGGGCGTGAAGGTGGTATTGGCCCCACGCAGCGTGCGGCACTGGCGTTGATGATTGCCATCGCTATCTTCGGCCTGAGCTTGCTTCCGCTGGGAAAACAACCTGCATGAATACGCTAAGAACCATAATGCCTACCCAACTCAAGCCGATATATATCATTTTGATGGGTGCAGCAAGTACCGTCCTGCTGTTCGCCTTGTTTGTCTATGTAGCTTTTGCTTACAACCTCATCACCTTCCCCTTCGACTATGACCAGGGCGAAGGCTTTGAGTTAGTCGATACGGTGATGTTCAGCGAAGGGCGCTGGCCTTACCAGGATACGGAAGCCTTCCCGTTTTATTCCAGCAATTACCCGCCGCTGTATCATGTGCTGCTGGCTCCCTTTGTCTGGTTCTTCGGAACTGCCTACTGGTACGGACGACTTTTCAGCTTTCTGACTACCATCATCAGCGCCGGGGCGATTTTCTGGGTGGTATATCGGCAGAATAAACTACGCTGGATTGCCCTGCTTGCGGCGCTGGCATTTTTCTCCAGCAATACGATTTACCATATCGGGCCTTTGTTTCGCCAGCATATCAGCATGGTGATGTTCGAGACGCTGGCGATAATTGTGTTGGCGAATGCCTTCCCCAAAAAACGAACTGGCGGCATCATATTGGGATTGTTACTGCTGATTGCAGCCGGATACACCAAACAGCTCGCCGCCATTACCGCAATCGCGGCGCTGGCCTGGATGCTGCTGCGCAATCCTCGGCGCGGAATTTTGTGGAGCATCGGTTTTACAGTGGTTGGCGCGGCAATTTTTGCCTGGATGTATGTGGATACCAATGGCGAGTGGTGGCGGCAAGCCATCGTCGCCAATGTGAATGAATTCAGGCCAGATCAGGCTATCGGGTTGATTCGCCTGTGGATTGGGCTGCATGGTGCGTTGATCCTTCCGGCGGTGTTGTATGTCATTTACGAGGTCTATTTCAGCCGGATTTCGCTGTACAGTGTGTGGTTTGTCTTCGCGGCAATTCTGGGCGCAGTTGGCAGCGGCACATGGGGCGCGGGAGATAGCTATTTCGCTACGGCGATTGCCGCCATGTGCATCCTCAGTGGGTTATTCTTCAGCAAGTTGTTGAGTGGTGACTGGCATTTCAATGACAGCATCTATAAGCGTCGGTTGATTACGCCGCTGAGGGGACTTGCTGCTCCGATTATCGCGGCAAGCGCAGTGGTCATTCCGCTGCTGTACCTGGCTTATGGTGTAGCAACTTTCAAGATGCCAACCACAGGCGCGGTCTTCGGCACGATTGCGAATGTTCTCAATATCCAGCCCAACGTGACCGCCGATTTCTATGATAGCGCAACCTGGATTGCCCTGGGCTATGCGCAAATTGGGCAGTTCACCACAGCGGAAGATGTTGCGGCTGGCTATGAAATTGTGGAGGCAATTCAGAATACACCTACACACGTCATCAGCGAGGATGCGGGTTTCAGCATGGTGGCAGGGCGCGAAGTTATCACCAATCCGACACAGTTACGCAACCTATGGCTAGCGGGGCTGTGGCAGGGGGATGAGATTCTCAGCATGGTGGAAAATCAAGAATTTGGCTTAATCGTGCTGAGAGCGCAATTTTACCCGCAGCCCTTCCTGGAAACGCTCGTTGGGCGCTATGAGCAGACCGATAGCATTCAGATGAACGGCTTCAATTATCTGCTGCTGCGCCCGATTGAGTAGTCCAATAGTATCTTACCGTAGAGGCACGACATGTCGTGCCTAAAAATCAACGGCTCATGCATTGCGCCTCTACAGAAACATTTCCTACATCTCATCCTCATAGCCGAATCCGGTGCGGCGGCGTGATGCACTGCCATTGCTGCCCAACCCCAGGGGGCGACGTTCCAGCAGAAAATCACCTTCCATGCGCATCTGCGAGAGCAAACTCTGTACTGAACGTTCGAGCATTTCCGTTGTGATGGTTGTCTGGCGTTCATGGGCTGCCAGCATGCGGGCATGCAGCGCAACCTCCCGGACGAAGGCTCCCGGCTGTTTCACAAAATGTGGGACAATCCGCGCATGATCTTCATGCCATTGATCCGCCATATAGTGTTGCAGCATATCTTTAGCGAGGGTTTCATCCTGGATTGTCGGAATCACGAAGATGCGATCCAATCGTCCAGGCCGTTTGAACACACGATCATCAATGGCTTCCGGGTAATTTGTCGTGCCGATGAGCAGCGTTCCCTTCGGATTCTTTGGCGACTCCACACCATCCAGCACATTCAAAATCCGCGCCTTATCTTCACCACGCAAGTAAGCATCAATTTCTTCCACGATGAGCAGTGTGGGCAAACTCGCGGAAGCGACTGCCTGGAACGCCCGCTGCATTTTCTCAAAGGTTGCCCCATCCCGGTCTGAGCCGCTGACGTAGACGACAATGCGGCGTTGATTGAGGGCATGCCGTGCCAGGGCTGCACAGAGCATCGTCTTGCCCGTGCCAGGAACACCCGCCAGCAGCAGCTTACGGAACGGAGTGAGCTTTAGCTTCTGGTAAATATCCACCCCTTCGTTGAAGAAAGCTTCAATATCCGCCAGAATGTTATCTTTAAGTCCCTTTTCCAGTATCACGTCTTCCCATTCCACCGCTGGATCAAAGAAGGCTTCCGTGCCGCCAATGATGTAGACATTGCGGCGGCGGCGGATACGGGGACGAACTGCTTTCGCACAGAGCGCTTCAAAATGCGCCCAGGGTTCCAGGCGGCCTTCTGGTACGAGGGCGATTGCCGTCAGCTCCTGCACCTCATCATCAATGTAGGAGCTGGCGTAAATCACCTCAAACAACTCATCCGTCGTCGAATCCCGGAACCGAAATAGCAATGCACCTGCGGATGTCGTCAATACCGTTCGTTTCCCACGCAGCCCATAATCGCTAATGGGGACAATGATCTCAGTCTCAAGGGTTTGGAAGCCTTCGTAGACAACTTTTTTGCGAAGCTTGCGTCCTGGCTTCACAGAATCCTGGGCAATTTTGTTGCTGCATTCTGCCGATGCCCACAACGTCATCGACGCAAGATTGCCATATCGTTCTTTCCATACACTCTTTGCCCAGGTAACGAGTTGTTCGTAACGCATGGATTGTTCCATGTTGAGCGGTTTCATAGAATCAAGAACCTATCAATAACCAGATGTTTCCGTGTGATTTTCATCATGAGCAAACCGACGGATATTTGAACAGTCCATTCAGGTTGTTCGAGTACAATGAAAATAATAACAGAGTTGTGCAACTACTGAAGTCTACACTAAAGAAGGCCGAATGATGACCACTGTTTATATCACCCATGAGTCCTATCGGCAGCATCGCATGTTGGGGCATCAACACCCGGAACATCCGGGACGCATTCAAGCCGTCTGGGAATTATTCCAGGAAGCCAAACTACCAGAACGCATGCAGGTACTGCAACCCTCTCCTGCACCGATGTCTGCCTTGCTTGATGTGCATACACAGGAACACATTGATACATTACAGTGGATTTCCAGTCAGCATAAAATGGTCATGTTCGATGCCGATACGTATGCGCTGCCCCAATCCTACGATATTGCACGGCTTTCTGCTGGTGGGATTATGACAGCAGTGGATGCAGTCATGCACGGAGAAGCGGATAATGGCCTGGCGGCAGTTCGACCACCGGGACATCATGCTACCCCGCAGCGTGCAATGGGCTTCTGCTTATTGAGCAATATCGCCATTGCTGCCAGTTATGCGCAAAAACAACACGGAATTAAGCGTATATTGATTGTTGATTACGATGTACACCATGGCAACGGGACGCAAGATGTATTCTACGAAGATGGCAGCGTACTCTTCATCTCCACGCATCAGTATCCGTTCTACCCCGGTACAGGGAGCTTACAAGAAACGGGTGTGGCAGCCGGAGAAGGCACAACCATTAACATCCCGCTGGGGCATGGTCACGGTGACGAGAGCTACCGCCGCATTTACGAAAGCATTATCTGGCCTGCGGCACGGCGCTTCCAACCGGAACTCATCCTCGTCTCTGCCGGGTTCGATGCCCATTTTGTGGATCCACTGGCAATGATGCAGCTCTCGCATACAGGGTATGCACACATCACACGCGAATTGGTTCGTATGGCGCAGGAATTGTGCGGGGGAAAAATCGTCTTCGTGATGGAAGGCGGCTACGATTTGCCAGCCCTGGCGCATGGGATGCGCAACATCGCGCATGTATTACTTGGCGAGGATGAGATCAGTGATCCCTATGGCGCAGCACAGAAAAAAGAAAGTGATGTCTCCCACATCATCGAATCAGTGCAGCGCATCCACAGTTTATAACACTTTATTTCACGGCTTTGCGGCTTGTGTGATGTGCCTTTTGAGAACCTTGCACAGATTCGGAATCATCCTCGTTGTTGATTCTCACCATTTTCTGGCGATCACATACGGCGGTGTTATGTCACGTAACAAAAAAGGGGCGACTCTAGTAGTCACCCCGTAAGATTCGGCAATGGAGATGCCTATTTCATCTCTTCAATGCGCTTGCGCAAATCCATCAGATCCCGCTGTGAACGTTCGAGCTTTTTCTGTTGATCAACGAAGCGTTTCGCCAGCACATCCAGACGGCTGAAGATCGGTGTGAGTACCTGATTGCCGTAGCGGGTCAAGCGATTGCGTTCTTTCTGCGTCAGTTCATCCAGCGCTTCATGGTAATTCTTGATGAGCGTATCAATGCGCTGATTGAATTTGCCCTTTGTCTCGCGGGAGATTCGGCGTACATATTGCACCGCCGGGATACCTGCCCCCAATGCCAGCACACCACCCGCAACAAACGCAATCGGCGCAAGTGGGCCAGCAGCAGCCGTACCCGTGAGCAGCGTCCCGGCAACACCCGGTGTCAGAAACGCAACCAGAGCCACAGCAAAACCACTCAGCGACAAGAAAGCGCTGAGTTGGAAACCACCCATATTGGCATCAAACGTGCGCTTCATCTCACCCAGGACTTCGCCGGATGAATAAGACTTCAGTTCTGTTTCTGCAATGCGGATTGCTTCTTGCAGGCTGGCACGTTGTTCAGCGTAAATACCCCGGTCAAGCCCGGTTGCTTCCTGCTCCATCAAATCTTGCAGACGATTCAGGCGGTCAATCACACCACGCCAATACAAGCGGCTTTGATCTACTACTGCATTGATGTAATCATTTGCAGCTTCGTTGATGTCTCGCAGGGAACGACCAATGACGACTTCTTCAAACTCCGCCTGTAACTGGTTGCGATCCAAACCACGCCCCAGGCGACGAACATTGAGGTGGGTATCAATGAAGTTAATACCACGCTTGCGGATACCTTCCAGCACACGATCAATTTCTGCACCCGCTTCGCGCATGCGTGCTTCCAGGCCGAGGGACTGCTGCTCCAATTCGCGCTGAACATCTTTCACTTTGGTGATGTCTGCTGTGACGAGATCGGCTTTTTCCGTCATATCTTCGTTGTGGTTCTTCAGAATGCGCAGCGCAGTGTCTAGCTGTGCCTGCAATTTCTGCTTGGCTGGCGGCGCTTCACTGTAGACCCCGCGCAGGTGAGCGCGAATCGCATTTATACCACCAGGGTCTTCACCGGCATTCTCCGCTGTCAATGCATCCAGCGCTTCTTTCGCAGATACCATGAACAACAGCGGTTCCAAATCCAGCGTTTGCTTGACCTGCGTTTCGATGAAGCGGCGAACTTCCTGGCGTTCATCTGGCTTCAGTAAATCCACCTGATTCAATACCAGAATGATTTTCTTACCATACTTCTTCGCCAACTCCAGGTAAACGCGCTCCGTTTCTGCAAAGGCATGTTTGGCGCTGATGAGAAAGATCACCATATCACTGCGGTGCAAGAACTGCTTGGCAGTGTCTTCGTGCCGCTGGAAGACCGATCCCGTCCCAGGGGTATCCACAATGGCGACACCGGGAGCGCCCGTGTTGGGATGCGCCCATTCGCGCAGGTGCTGCCCTTCGCGCAGTTCGGGTGTGCGATCTGGAATTTCGTTATAGCGGATCAATTCAATGTATTCTGTCGTCGGGGTGATGCCCATCGGCAGCATTTTTTCACCGAGGATGGCATTCACGAAGGAAGATTTCCCGGCGTTGAATTCACCAATTACGCCGACGATGAAGAACATATTATGCAGGTCTTCCGCCATATCGCGCAGGCGGCGCACATCATCCTGGGCTTCTGCTCCTTCATCCACCAGCACTGTCGCCAGATCATTCAGCAATTCAATCTCTCGTTCGCGCAGTGCCGCTATTGGCCCTTCGAGCGCGGTTGCTGTTGTCAGTGGTGTTGTCATAAAAGTGGCCTCACTTTCCACGCTGCATTACAGCGTCATGCCCAGAATTTTGCGCTTACCGAGTGAATTCAGCGCGGTTTCGATCTGCGCCATTTCCTGTTCTGCTTCCTGCAATTTCTTGAGCTGCTGATCCTGGATGTGTGCCTGCGCCTCGACCAATCGCGTCAGCGGTGAAATCGATTCACGCCGAAGCTGCATGCCATAATCAATTTGCTGGTCAGCGGCTCGCGTTAGAATTTCCGTGTATCGCGCCTGGATCTTCAGCAGACGGTTCACATATTCCGTATGGATGGCACGACCACGCAGCGGAATCACTGCAAAACCAGCCACTGCCGCGCCAAGCAAAATAATCAGCAGGATAATTCCCACCGGGAATTCTGCCACACTGTTGACGACTCCCCATGCACTGAAGAGGGCGACAATCAAAATCACGATAATCATTTCCCAGACGGTGAGATACAGCAAGGTGTTGCGCCGGATATTCTCCAGCTTATTCGTCTCCAGGACGCGAGCTTCTTGCTCCAGCTTTTCTAATTCAGGCCGCACTTTGGTCATGAAGCTGCGGTCATAGGTCGCCTGAGCTTGTATTGTGCCGATGATTTTTTCGCGGATTTCCACGGGCAGATTCTGGATTTCTTTGTGACCATACTTCACAAGGTCATCCAGGTCTTGCATATCCTGGCCTTCCAGGCGCGGCGGGAGCTTATCTACCACACCGGGTATTTCATCAATCGGTTCAAAGACTTTGTAGCGCTTGAATGTGGTTTCCATATAGGTCGGGGTATCCGCCCGCCGCAGCAGTCGTGCAATACCAAAGAGTTCCATCAAGCCGCGTCCCAACGAACCGAGCGCCCGCGAGAACTGGAAAATATCCAGAATCGCTTCTTTGCTACGATCCCCAGTTGTGCGGAAACGCGCTTCCACTTCCGCGATGGTTTCGCGCACCGTCTTTTCCAACTCGTGCTTCTGGGTCGTTAGCTGCTGGTCGATGTTATCGGTGATGTTGCGGTAGCGGTCAAAGGTTGCCTGGTTTTGCCGAACAGCCGCCAGCGCCCCTTGATGCGCATTCTGCACGATTTGCAGCGGCGTTTGCAGCTTCTGGCGCAGCCGCTCTGCATCGCCTAACTGTTTGTCGATGTATCCCGTCACCTGACCGAGACCACTCTCTTTCCAGAGTTCAGCATCCAGTTCTTCGCCCTCTTTGGCCTGTAACCCCTTATAGGCGCTCACCATCCACACCGTCGGGTCAACCCCCAGGCGCTCGCGTGAATTATCAATGACGAACTGCTTCACCGTCTCGCGTTCTTCTTCAGAGAGCAAATCCACCTGATTCACGACAAGAATCACTTTCTTGCCGTATTCGCGGAACATCTGTAGGTATTCCAGATTGCTCTGCGACATCGCCTGAGTCGCCAACATGACCAGCAATACGACATCCGCCCGGTGTAAAAATTTGCGGGTGATTTCTTCGTGTTCTTTGAAGATTGACTCCAGCCCTGGGGTATCCACAAGGCTCACCTTACGCAGCAGCGAAGACGGGTAGAAGACTGTATCGACCTCACCCGGCGTGGTCATATTCTGAGGTTCATCGCCATAGCGCAAAATGCTGATACGATCAGTCGTCGGTACAGGGCCGATTTCCAGGAAATCCGGCGCACCGAGCAACGCATTGATGAGGCTGGATTTACCGCTGCTGAACGGGCCAACCAGTACCATCAAATACGGATGATCCGCGTGAAACATCGCGTCGCGCACTTGTGCAATCCGATGCTCCCCCACATGGTCAATGCGCGGCAGCACGGTCAACAAATCCGTGATTAGCTCATATTCGCGGCGACGGATGGACTCATACTCCTGAACGAGTTTTGTTTCCGCAATTGCTTCAGCCAATTGATCCACCTATTCCTACTATCAGTACAGTTGCCGCACGGAATGTTTTAAAGACAGTATACTAGACTTGCGGGAAAATGACGCGGCTCAAAACATGTTACAATATCATGAGCCGTCCACGGGTGCCGTTCTTGAACCACTATACGGAATAAAGGGTAATATGGTCGCTGAACTGTCCGCGCTGAAGGAGCGCCAACTAGAATTATTGATTGCGCTAGACGAAGCGCGAGATTCGATTGATGATGAAACCGACCCCATGTGGATGTTCCGGCGCATCGTGCGTGTGCTGAAACAGCACTTTCAGGCTGATGCCTGTGCCATCCTGTTGATCGACGTACAATCCAATGAAGCAGGTGCAGTCATTGCAGCGGGGATGCCACAAGATATGGCACTCACATTGACCAAAGAAGCCGCGAAATTCAAGGAGCCACAACATCTCACGAGCAGCGCCTGGAAACACTCCTTAGGTCTGCGCATCTATATTGACCGTGAACACAAAACTCCTGGCAGTATCGTCCTGGCAAGTAATGGGGTTGCCTTTGGTGATCTGGAAATTGATCTGCTCAAAATAGCAGAAAGCCAGCTTGATTCGGCTGTGGTACAGGCGCGTACCCTGTGGCGATTGGCAGAACGGAACCGCGAACTCGAAGCAATCTACCAGATTGATCGTCTGCGCGACGATGCCATTGATGAACAGAACCTGCTCGATAGCTTCGCCAATTTGTTGCAGCGTCACTTTCAAGCAGATTTCTGCCAGTTCATTCTGTCCGATGTGGATAGTGGGGAACTGCGCACCCGATCTTTCGTAGGGAAGCAAAACCTGGATGATGTAGCAAAAAATGCGCTGGTTGAAGCTATTCGTGATCTTCAGACGACAACTATTCTCCCAACGCCGGAAAATGCGGGCGATTTTCATTTGTTGGCAGCACCCTTCATTGTGGCAGGTCTACGATTAGGTGCTGTGCTGGTAGGACGAGAAAAGCCCTACCACGTCAATGATACTCGTCTGATGGTGGCAGCCACCAGCCAGATGGACTCTGCCGTTGCCAAAAGCCGTACTGCAACCGAGCTAACCTTGCGCACACGCGAGTTAGAAGCGATCTATCGCATTGACCACATCCGTGATAGAGAACACGATTTTGACAAGATGCTGTTGGCTGTTTTGCAAGAATTATGTCTGGCTGTTTCCAGCGAGACGGGTTACCTGATGCTTTACAATGCAGATAAGCAAAATGCCTTGGAAATACGCGCCGCAACCAAAGAAGGCATCGTTGCCAGCGAAGAATACTTGTCTGTCATCAAACGTATCTCCCGTGAAGCGCTGGATAGCGAGACTGCCGTCACATACAATCATCTAGATGGGGCAGTGAATTCTATTCTTGCCGTCCCACTGATTTTGAATTCACAGATCATCGGTGTATTTGGAGCAATCAACAGCAGCAATCCGCGTGGTTTTTCGCAGGACGACAGCCGTATGCTAATGGCGATTACCAGCCAGGTAGATACAGCGGTATTTGAACGTCTGGAACGTCGCCGGATGCGCCAGGTACTCAGCCGCTCTGTTGATCCGAAAGTACTGGATGCGCTGCTGACCCGCGCCGATGACAGCATTCTGACGGGGGAACGGGTTGTCCTCACGGTGCTTTTTGCGGATTTACGTGGCAGTACCGAATGGGCAGAACGCACAGAACCGGAAGAACTGGTTTCCATGCTCAATGAATTCCTGGGCTTGATGGTGGATGTCATTTTCAAACACGGTGGGACATTGGATAAGTTCGTCGGGGATGAAGTGATTGCTCTTTTTGGCAGCCCGCTTCAAATGGAAGATCATGCTTTCAAAGCCGCACAAGCCGCACTGGAGATGCAATCTGTGCATGAACGAATGCGCAAACGCCTCGCCCAGCAGAACCGGGAAATCCCACAGATGGGCATTGGCATCAGTACAGGCGAGGTCATCGCTGGAGAATTTGGGCCTCCCATACGCACGGATTTCACTGCGATGGGGCGCATCATGAATCTGGGGTCACGTCTATGCAGTGCGGCAGAAGGCAATCAGATTATCATCAGCGAAGAATGTGCAAAGGCCCTTGATGAGCGTGGTCGCATCCGCAATTTGGAACCGATCACGCTGAAAGGCATCAGCACCCCGGTACAACCGCACGAATTATTGAGCTTGTTGGACTGATGTTAAACGGATCAATCACGTACCAAAATAGTGAGCTAGCCATCGATGGTGTGCTAGCATGCGAAATTGCAGCATCTGCCGGAACACCAACCTACGTTTACAGCTTGCGGCGAACGCTGCACAATGTGGCACATTTGCGCAGCGCTTTCGCAGGCTTGAATGCGCATATTCATTACAGCGCCAAAGCCAACGCCAACCTTGCCTTGCTGCGTATGCTGGTTCAACAGGGCATTGGCATTGATTGTGTGAGTGGCGGTGAAATCTATAAGGCGCTAGCAGCAGGCGCTAATCCAGCGGATTTAATTTTCACCGGAGTAGGCAAAGGAATAGACGAAATCCGCTATGCGCTCGAAAGAGGTGTTGGCTGGATTGATGTTGAAAATGAAGGCGAGTTGGCGCACATTAAGCAACTAGCTGCCGGAATGGGACGCGAGCAAGTGCGTCTATCACTGCGGCTGAATCCAGATGTGAAGGCCAGCACACACCATCACATCGCTACCGGGCATGGTAAAGCGAAGTTCGGCCTGACGCATGATCGCGTGGGACAATTGCTGGCAGACTATGCCGAAGACCCCACTTTGCGCATAGAGGGCATTCATGTGCATGTTGGCAGCCAGCTCCATGACATCGAAGCAACCGTTGCCGCCATCCAGAAGGCGGTGGATCTCATCAAGCCGTATGACCTCATTCGCACAGTGAATATTGGCGGTGGCTTCCCGGTTGCGTATGAGCCAGGTGAATCGCTGCCGGCCTACCAGAATTTTGCAGATGCCTTAGCGCCGCTGCTACGAGAGTATCAAGTGTTGCTGGAGCCAGGACGCTCCATTGTAGCGGATGCTGGAATCTTGCTGACGGAAGTGCTTTATGTGAAAGAACAGGCGGGGCATCGATTCGTAATCGTGGATGCCAGCATGACAGAACTCATGCGTCCGGCACTGTATGGCGCAAAGCATCAAATTATTCCGGTGGAAGCTACCGATTCAGAAACAAGTCCAGCACAGGTCGTAGGGCCTGTATGTGAAACAACCGATGTTTTAGGGGAAGATGTACTGCTGCCAGCCGTGCAACCGGGCGATTTGCTGGCAATCCTCACTACCGGAGCCTATGGTATGGTGATGTCTAGCAATTACAATGCGCGTCCACGTCCGGCAGAAGTAGTGGTATCAGCAGATGGCGAGTCCTGGCAGATTGCACGCCAGCGCGAAACCTGGGAAGATTTGCTGCGCGGAGAATTAGAATAACCAGTCTTCGTTCTCAAACCCGACGTATTCCTGGATCGCGCCGTAGATGTGGTGAATGACTTCTGTTTTGAATATCCGAATAGCACAAATACCATTTTCAAGTCTATTTTTTCGGGAAGATGTTCCTTGTTTAAACTGCACCTTTGTCAAACACGCCTCTGGTAAATTGAGCAATTTTAGCCAGTACGATTTAATACGCTCAATCTCAGATTCATCTTGGGTATGACAGTGAATTTGAAGGCGAACAGCTTCATCTTCAAGTTGCAATTCTTCGCGCAAAAAACGCATGAATAACGTCATCATGTTCGAATCAGAATTCACAAAGTGAACTTCATTACGGCGCTTACCGCCCTCTGCCCAATACAGCATACATCCCATCAGGTGCAGGCGACTACCTGTTCGGGCAGCAATTCGTCCTTGTTCTTGGTATTGAATCCGCTTTTTCAAAGCCTTACGTTTGTTGGCTTGCGCCCCTTTGTGTTGTGCTTCCCATCTAGGACTTTGTTGAGACAAAAGTTGAATTTGCTCTGGAGTGAGTTCAATGTCACGACACCATTCGATGATATTATCCTTATGAGTGTCTAGCATTTCAGCAATTTCGCGGATGCTCCAACCTTGTTCCCGTAACCTACGCGCTTTTTCTCTTGTTTCTGGTTTCGCCATCTGAACAACCTATAATCCCTGAAATGAATCATAGATTTAGTGTAAAACAAAAAAGACTTCCACAAGCTGTAGAAGTCTTCCCGATGCTGATACCAAGACTTGAACTTGGAACCTCGCCATTATGAGTGGCGCGCTCTAACCAGTTGAGCTATATCAGCACGTATGAGTCGCGGGGGGCGGATTCGAACCACCGACCTCCGGGTTATGAGCCCGACGAGCTACCTCTGCTCTACCCCGCACCATATTGAATTGTTGAACGCTCTTTTTCTTGAGCGCCTGAACATCATATCAACAGGCCTATTCAAAGTCAACAGGCAGTGCATATTCTTACGCAAATCTGTTAGAGCATGGGCTAGGCATCATCTGCTGCGATAGCTTCATCCGTAATGCGCTGGACTTCTTCTAGCGAAGCACCTTTCGACCGCTGAATACGCTGCATCCGCTTCTGGAATTGCATCATCGCAAAGGATACAAAATCATCGACCTTCAAGCCAAACGGTACAGGATCATACAAATCGAATGTTTCCGTGATAACTCCCACAGCAGGCATCAGCAGTTGATTCATGTGCGCTTCTGCCATGTCCCACAAATGCGGATGTTCTGCCACCAGCCGTGAAATCAGGTAGATACCGTAGGCAATATGGCGGGACTCATCCTGCTTGAGCTTCTGCACACCCGAAACACAACCGGGCATGATATTGTTTTCATTGAACATAGTGAAATAGGAATGATACCCGGTTTCTGCCAGCACCCCTTCGACGATCATGTTATAGGTCACAGAAGCAAGCAACTGCGCTTCGGGTGTGTGATCGCTATCCAGTCGATGCAAAGCCTGCGGCAGCGCATCATAGAAGATCGAGTGATAACTTGGGGTATGGTATGCGGATAAATCTTCCCCGCTAATACCCAACACCTCATTCAAATAGCGCTGGAAAAAGTCGGTATGCTTGGCTTCTTCCCACAGAAACGTCGTCAAATACATCTCTTCTTCTATACGACCTTCAAGCGCAACCACACGCATCAGCGGCAGCAAATCCAGCGTGACCGCTTCTTCCCCTGCCACAAACAGGGAAGTCAGACGCAGCACAACATCTTTCTCGTCCGCTGCCAGCTTCGCCCAATCTTGCTGATCTTGCGTAAAATCAATCTCGGATGGATTCCAGATGCCATATATTTTGGCTTTTTCAAACAACTTCATCGGCGGCAGATCACGCCGTAGGCCGCGTGTTGTGGTGGTGAAATGAGTATGTGTTTGCATCGCTTCGCCTTAATTTTAATAACTGGCATTTTCGCATGATTATACCGTGTACCTGCAATTTTGCCGCAGCCAAAAGCATAGAACAAGTATACCGAAGCAGAGAGAAAACAAGTATAATTCAACTCCACCTCAGAACGAGCGTTCGACAGGAGCCACAGATGCCAGAGTTCAAAATTCATTCGCCGTTCCAGCCCACAGGCGACCAACCCAATTCCATCGCCCAGCTTGTCGAAAATGTCGAAAAGGGCGTGAAACATCAGACGCTACTGGGAGCTACTGGCACAGGTAAGACCTACGTAATGGGGAAAGTAATAGAAGCAACGCAGCGACCTACCCTTGTGCTAGCCCATAACAAGACACTGGCGGCACAGTTGTATGCCGAGTTCAAAGAGTTGTTCCCGAATAATGCCGTCGAATACTTCGTAAGCTATTACGACTACTATCAGCCAGAAGCCTATGTGCCACGCTTTGATCTATTCATTGAGAAGCAAACACAGATCAACGAGCAGATTGAACGCTTGCGCCTCTCTACTTCTGCCTCTCTATTCACCCGGCGGGATGTCATCATTGTGGCCTCTGTCTCCTGCATCTACGGCCTGGGTGATCCGCAAAGCTGGCGCAAGGCATCGGTTGTGCTTTCTGTTGGTGAAGAGATCAGGCGGGATCGCTTGCTGCGGGAACTGGTACGGATTCAGTACACACGCAACGATCAAGTGTTGAAGCGCGGCTCGTTCCGGGTACGCGGGGATACACTGGAAATTATCCCCGGCTACAGCCAGACGGCATATCGACTCGCCATGTTTGGTGACGAGATCGAGCGCATCAGCGAGTTTGATCCGTTGACAGGTGAAGTCCTGGGAGACTTCAACGAAATAACCATCTTCCCCTCGCGGGAATACATCTCTGACGCAGATAATGTGCGGCAAGCGATCCACGATATTGAACAAGAGCTAGAAGAACAACTCACGTATTTCAAGAAAGATGATCGCCTGGTGGAAGCACAGCGCCTACAACAGCGCGTCAATTACGATCTCGATATGCTGCGGGAAGTGGGGTACACCTCCGGCATTGAGAACTACTCGCGGCATCTCGAACAGCGCCCCGCAGGAAGTGCGCCATTCACCCTGCTGGATTACCTGCCAGAAGATCATTTGCTGGTAATTGATGAAAGCCATATGACGGTTCCGCAGTTACGCGGGATGTACAACGGTGACCGCGCACGCAAAACCGTGCTGGTGGATTATGGTTTCCGGCTGCCGAGCGCAATGGATAATCGTCCGCTGAAGTTTGATGAGATTGAGCAGCGCTGGAATCAGGTCGTCTATACCAGCGCCACGCCGGGGCCTTACGAAGCACAGGTCAGTGAAGCGGTGGTACAGCAGGTGATTCGCCCTACCGGGATTCTCGATCCCGTTGTGGAAGTGCGCCCCATCGAAGGTCAGGTGGAAGATTTGCTGCAAGAGGTTGCAGCCCGTATTCAGAATAAGCAGCGTGTGCTGGTGACGACCCTCACACAGCGCATGGCGGAAGAACTCGCTGGATACCTGAACGAAATGGGCATCAAGGGGCAGTATCTACACGCGGAAGTAGACACGCTGGAACGTGTGGAAATCCTGCGCGATCTGCGCATGGGGGTTTATGATGTACTCGTCGGCATTAATTTGCTGCGTGAGGGGTTGGATCTACCGGAAGTCTCCCTGGTTGCCATCATGGATGCTGATAAAGAAGGCTTCCTGCGCAGCGAGTCGGCGCTGATCCAGACCATTGGACGTGCAGCCCGACATGTTGAAGGAAGGGTCATCATGTACGCAAATAACATGACGCGCTCCATGAAGGCCGCCATTGATGAAACCAACCGCCGCCGCGAAATCCAGATGGCCTACAACGAAGAACACGGCATTGAACCCAAGTCCATCATCAAGCAAATCCGCGATCTTACGGATCGAGTGAAATCCATGATGGCGGATGAAGCACCGGATGACGTACCGGAAGGCGCACGCGAAGTGGATATGGCCGCCCTGCCAGCGGATAAGCTGCATAGGATGATTAAGGAACTGGAAGCTGAGATGAAACGTTCGGCGCAATCGCTTGAGTTCGAGAAAGCTGCCGCGCTGCGTGACCAGATCTTTGAACTGCGCGGCGCACTGGTAGAAAAACAAGGTGCAAATGGTGATTTGATTGGTGAGTAATACCCCGTAGGGAACGCTTCCTTTAGGGATCACTGCTGCATATTCTGCCACAATAGGTAAACTGGTTGTGAATTTCAAAGTTCCTTCGCAACCAGTTTATTTAGCAGCAATTCATAGGGATGAATATGACAAAGGGAACGCCACCCAGCCGCCTCCCGGTATGGTTTCAAGTGATCCTAGCCAGTGCGATGCTGATCATCGCCTTCTATTTTGCGGGGCAATACTGGTTCATAGGGCCAGACTTTGAGAAGTACTATCGCCCTGCAACTATGGCTCTCTTGACTGCTCCACGTTCGGTTTATACGACCGGGCCGCACCATTTCCTCGCTCCCTGGGGGCCGCTGCTGCTTATCCCAACACTGCCATTTGCTCTCTGGTATGGTCAATTGCTGCTGAATGGAGTTAGCTTCGTCGGTGTTTTCCAGAGTGCGCGTATCGTACAGAATGCGCCTTTGTACTTGCTGCTACTGGCTACTTTTAATCCGCACACCTTCGATCTAATCTTGCGCGGTAATGTTGATGGTTTGATGGCACTGGGGTTGTTCATGGCCTGGATAGGATTGCAGCGCAAGCAACCCTGGCTCCTCGGTTTCGGTTTGTGGATGCTGGTAATCAAACCAATCAATGTTGTGCTACCAATGCTCTTCTTTTTATTCAGCTTGCGCACCTGGTCATGGCGGGATCAGTTCATCACAGCGCTGCCCATCGGCGTTTCGCTGCTGATCTCGCTAGCTGTCTTCGGGCTGGATTTCCCACTGCGATATTTACAACTTCGGCAGGAGATTCCACCCGTACTCTATTTACAAACTTCTCCCACACGCCTGTTCGACATTCTTGGTATCCCGCATATCATCCTATATGGATTGATTGTCATAACCTGGGTTCCAACGGTTGTACTGCTCTGGCGTGATAAGGAACCTGGCCTCGCAAAACTGGCACTAGCATTCACCGTCAACCTGACATTCACCATTTACTCGCTAGGTTATCACTACGTGCTGCTGGCATTTGTCTTCGTCATGCTTGCGAAGTGGGATCGACGTTGGTTGCTGGCCTGGTTCCTCACCTGGACACCCTTCCTACGGTATCCACTGGGATACGAGGCAGCCGTTATCGACCACCTCTATCCGTTGGTTCTGTTTTTCGGGGCAATGTTGTATTACCGAGCGCACAAATCCTCAACTGGAAAGCTCCCAGTGGAGGAAAATTCACTCTCTGGATGACCATACCATCCCGGCAATATGTGGGATATTACACCACGAACTGCCCGTTCTTATAGAACAACTCGCCATCCACATGGATTTCGCTGTCTGTGCGCATATCGCAGATCATATCCCAATGCACAGCGCTATTATTTTTGCTGCCCGTTTCGGGATAGCCTTTACCGATTGCCATGTGAATCGTGCCGCCGATTTTTTCATCGTAGAGGATGCTGCCCGTAAATTTGTTGATGCCGAAGTTGGTACCGATGGCGAATTCACCCAGGTAGCGTGAACCTGCATCGGTATCCAGTTGGGCAAAGAGCAAATCTTCGTTTTGTTCGGCACTGGCTTCGACGACTTTGCCATCCTGGAATTTGAGTTCAATGCCGCTGACCGCACGTCCGCCGACGATGCTCGGATACGTGAAGCGTACCCAACCGTTGACACTATCTTCAACAGGCCCTGTGAATATTTCGCCGCTGGGCATATTGCGCTTGCCATCACTATTGATAAATGTGCGCCCTTCGATGCTGAGGGTCAGGTCAACATTGGGACCTTTGCAAACAACTTCTTTCTTGCCCACCAGCCAATCAACCTTCTTCTGCTGCATCTGGCTGAGTTTGCGCCATTCCGCCGCCGGGTCTTCATGATCGCAGAAGCATGCGCCATAGACGAAATCTTCGTATTCTTCCAGGCTCATATTGGCTTCCTGCGCCAGCGCTTCTGTCGGGAATAGCGTCCCTACCCACTTGAATTCGCCCTTCGCGGAGCGCCCCAGGCGAATATCCAGCAGTTCACGATTGGCTGCGCGTACCATCTGCATCCGCTTGCTGTCGATGTTGGTCATGGCGCGGGTGTTGCTCGGCGCACCGACACGGATATAGACATCAGCCTGTTCGTAATATAGCCGCTGCGAGGGATCAATCCAGTTAATCTGGTCTTCGCTGGCAGTGCGCAAAAAGGTACGCGACATCATTTCGTCACTGAGCATCAGAGATGGGTTTCCACCTGCTTCCAGCACTGCGAGATAGACTTCGCGCAGCACAGGCAGTGCATTCACATCGCCCAAAATCCCAACCCACTCACCGGGCTGCACGTTGGTTGAATAATTGACCAGCAGTTCCGCCAGCCGCTTTTGCCGAATATCGGTCATGATGGTAACTCCGATACAAAATCAATAGTTCCATGCCATCTTAGCCCAAGCAAGAACACAATTCAAAGCAAAAGCCCCTTCTTGCGAAAGGGCTGCTGAAATGCTGATTGGCTGACAAGCTGAAATGCTTATACGAGGCTTCTGGCTTTTTCCAACGCGGCATCAAACGTAACTTCACTGCCGATCACCGGAACATATTCCGCGTACTGAATCACATTGTCTTGATCCAGAACGAAGAGCGCACGCTGGCACACCCGCCAATCCGTATCATGCACGCCATAATCATCGGCAAATTTCATATCGCGGTAGGTGGTCAGGGTTTCGGTGTTTTCAATACCTTCATTGCCGCAGTAACGCTTGAGCGCGAAGGGCATATCCGCGCTAACCGTCAGCACGACAATATTCTCGCCAAGGTTGGCAGCTTCTTTGTTGAAACGATGCGTCTGTGCAGCACATACACCGGTATCAATGGACGGGATCACACTGAGGATTTTCACTTTGCCATCGTAATCTGCAAGAGTGCGCGGGTTAAGATCCGTCGCAATGAGGGTGAAGTCCGGGGCATTCTGCCCGACTTCGAGCATATCATTCTGAATGTTGTGTTCGCTGGAACCAACCATCATACCAGGGCGATTCGCCATCTGTGATTACTCCATCGCAAGATAAACAAACAGCGCCAATCATACTGGAAAAATCGCCCCGCAGGATAAGAAATTGCTTAATAGGACATCGCAGAATCAGGCATATTCACCAGCATGCCAGACACCATCGACCATTGTGGAGACAACAGCCACTTCTGCCAATTCTTCTGGCGGGATTTCATACGGGTTGCGATCCAACACCAGCAAATCCGCCAGATACCCCGCTGCCAGCATTCCCAGGCGGTTCTCCATGCCCGCTGCGTAAGCCGCCCCAGTGGTGAAACCGTGCAGCGCTTCATCCAGCGTCAGGCGCAGTTCAGGATACCACCCGCCTTCAGGCTTGCCATCGCGCTGACGTGTGACCGCTGCATGAATTCCCAGGAAGGGATCGAAGGGTTCCACGGGAGCATCCGAACCAAAGGCCATACGAACACCCTGGTCAATTTGCATACGAGCATTGTAAGCATACTCGCAACGTTCTTCGCCCCAATAGCGCGTCGCTATTTCCCAATCCGAAGTTGCGTGAATGGGCTGCATAGAAGCGATGAGGTTCAGCTCCGCCAGACGATGCGCGTCATCCGGGTGAATAAGCTGCACATGTTCAATACGATGCCGCCGCGCATCGCGTGCAACGCCACGTTCGGCTTCTTCGCGGCGTACCTGCTCAAAAACATCCAGCACACGCCTCACTGCCAGATCACCGATGGCGTGTACCGTGCTGGCTAACCCGGCGGCACTGGCCTTGCTCATCAATTCCAGCATTTCGTCCGGCTCGACCACAGCCATTCCGGTGTTGTGTGGTTGGCCTTCGTAAGGATCAACCATCAGCGCAGTACGAGGGCCAAGCGCCCCATCTGCGAACAGCTTCAAACTGCCAATGCGAATCCAATCATCCCCGAAGCCGCTGCGGAGGCCTGTCGTCAAAGCAGCATCCAGCCACTCTTTGTTGATCTGCTTGACGACGCGGATTCCCAGGTCTCCGCGTTCACGCAAGATTTGTACCGCACGCAGCACAGGGGGGCTGTCAAAATCATGAACACTGGTGATTCCGGCGGCGAGCATCTTGTCATGTGCATGATGAATATAATCCGCCAGTACCTCAGCAGATAATTCCGGCATCGCGTAATACACCAGATCAATGGCTGTTTCTAGCAGGATGCCAGTCGGTTCGCCCGACGCATCTCGCAGAATTTCGCCGCCATCCGGGTCAGGTGTATCAGCAGTGATCCCGGCAGCCTGTAATGCTGCACTATTCACCCAGGCAGCGTGCCCGCTCTTGGCCTGGAAAAACGCCGGGTTCACGGGTGCAACAGCGTCCAAATCTGCCGCCGTCGGAAATTCACCGCCCCAGAGGTCTTGCGTCCAGCCACGACCTTGCAGCCATTCCCCTTCACTGACCTTCGCAACGCGCTCCGCCACACGCTTCAGCGCTTCTTGCTTGGTCGGCACTTCAAAGAGATCCACAGCTTGCATGGCACGCGCAATCCATTCGGTATGCAAGTGCGCATCCGTCAGACCAGGGATGATCGTCTTGCCGTCCAGGTCATAACGACGAGCGCGGGCGCTGGCCAATTCCAGCATATCGTAATCATCACCCAATGCTACGATGCGGTTACCAGCAAGCGCAAGCGCACTGGCTCGCGGTAGCTGATTGGATAATGTCATGACATTGGCATTGTACAAGACAGCATCAATTCTCATGATTCAACATCCTGTGTTGCGTATGTGAGTGCGGCCTGCACTTCTTTCTCAGTAAATGGATAAACACCTTTGTTCGTAACAGCCTGGGCAGCAAGGTACGCAGCTGTGTTTACAGCAACATCCATCTCATGATTCAGCAAACTGGATAGCAAGGCTGCTGCGAAGACATCCCCTGCCCCCGTGGGGTCAACTTCCGTAACCGAAACTGCATCATAGGTCATGCGCTGACCATAGTGGTAATATGCCCCACCGTTGCGGTCATCCGTGATGAATACCCACTCGCATGCCTGAACAAATTCTTGTTCGAGTTCCGGGGCTTCTGCGATGTCTTGCTTGCTCAGGACGAGAATATTCACAGCCGACAACATCTCGCTATCCAACCAACGCTTGAAATGAACACGACCATCCTGACCCCACTCGCGCATATACCCTTGCGGAGTCAGCAGTACGGTTTGCTCCCGGAACGATTTGACAATGTTTGGATCAACTTCGTTCACCAGGGGTGCAAGATGTACCAGCGGTGCATCCACCCACCCGGCAGGGATTGACTCATAACCGAGGGTAGAAGCCACCCCGTAAACATATTGTGTGCGAACACCATTGCTGTAGTCATTGCGAAAAGTCGTCGTTGACTTCGCCAGATGCACAACAACCTCTGCCAATGGTGCCAGCCGTTCCATCAAAGGTTCACAAGCAGCAGCGCTGGTGACAACTCCTACACGATGCCCAAAGGCTCGAACGACAGGTGTGCCATAGGTAACCGTGCCACCCAGCGTGCGACCATCCTCAACCAGATCAGCCGTTGCATGACCGATCAGCAAGTAATCAACTTTTGTCATGCGCCGTTTTCCTAGGTGGCTGGCTCGATGGTTACTTTGCGGCGATCTCCCTCGCCCACACTATGCGTGGTGACATCCGGGCGCTGGCGCAATGTCAGGTGGATGATGCGACGCTCATTCGGCGGCATCGGTTCCAATGTGATAGGGCGACCCTGGCGCACCGCTTGATCTGCCATGCGGTTCGCCAGCTTACGCAAATTCTCTGAACGACGAGCTTTATAACCATCCACATCCACTATTAAATTTGCACGGCGCTGCAATTTGCGGCTAACAATCAAGCGTGTGATATATTGCAGTGAGGAGAGTGTATCGCCACGCTTGCCGATTAAGCGGTTTACCTCTTCGCCCTCAATATTGAGTACCCAATGGGTTTGTTCGTCAGGACGAGTCGCCCTTGCCTGCGAAATATTCACCTCGACATCAAAGCGCATCTTTTCCAGAATTTCCAGCAGCACTTCTTTGCCTACCTGGGCATCTTCATCGGCTTCCGCATCCACACTTTCACCGGGTTCAAAATCATCATCGTCTTCGTAATCTTCATCCTGTTCATCATAAATGGGCGAAGAAATGACCGTAGTCTCAGGGGTCGCGTTCTGCGGCGCATAGCCCGTAATGGGTGTTGTATTTGTGCCAGGGCGTGCGCCCATATACACTAATCGCACGATTGCGGGGCGTGCGCCCTCCCCCATGATTCCCCGGTCAGGTTCCTGCAACACCTCCACCATTACCTGTGAAGGACTTTCGACTCCCAATTCTCGCATTCCAGCGGCTATGGCCTCTTCGACCGTGTCCGCTGTCATTTCAATCGTTTCCATGAGGTTTGTTCCCAAAAAACTTCCGCTATTCTAGTACAAAGACAGGCGGAGTATCGTTGTACATTCCGCCCGTCGTGGTAGCAATTCTTTAGATTATACGGGATTTTCCCGTTGTACTCCAATTGTGGAGTAGGATACTCGCTACTTCGAGTCTTTGCCGGCCTTCGCGCTTTTCTTAGAACGACTGCCTTTTGCTGGCTCTGGCGCAGGTTCTTCTTTCTTCTGCTCGCCACCGCCAAAAATGCGATCCAAAAACTGCTTACCGACGGGGCTGTATTGCACAATCCCAATCAGGTTCGAGGTGATGAAATAGATCGACAAGCCTACGGAGAGCGAAAGTGAGATGAAGCCGAACATCACAGGCATCACAGTACCCATGGATTGCGTCATCGCCTGCGCTTGGTTCGGGGTGCTGTCCTCGCCATCATCACTCTGGTTATTCATCCCACTCTGTGCCTGGGTGAACTTAAACTGAATATACGTCGTCACCATCACCAGAAGCGGCATGACAAGCGCCCATGTCGGGTTCACTGGCGGAGACGGCGGTTCGGCAAGGCGCATCCCCAACCAGACATTTTGCAGCGGGATTAAGCCATCTAACCCTGGCAGCAGGAGACGCTCGGATAGGTCAACAAGCTGATAGGGCGTGGAAGCCAGCGCAAAGCTAATGGCTGAGTACAGCGCAATGAAAATCGGGAACTGAATGAACAGCGGCAGGCAGCCACCCAGCGGATTCACACCCGCTTCCTGGTACATTTCCATCTGTGCCTGCGCTAGTTTCTCCCGATCATCTTTGTATTTCTCTTGTAACTTCTTCATACGCGGCTGCAATTCCTGCATTTTCTTCGCAGAAGCTTGCTGCCGCGCCAACAATGGATACATCGCCATACGGATAACGACCGTCAGCACAACGATAGCCAGCACGACGTTGTTTCCCAACCAGGAATACAACAACGTCATGATTGTGACCATCGGATTCAGGATGAAATCCCACATAATTCATTCACTCCGCAACGTAGCTTAACGACCATATACCCATAAGGGTGAGCTGTTTTCCAGCACGAATGCACCCACCAGGCGACCGGGGTCTGCCGAACCAACGATAATCAGCGCATCATCTACGCCTGCCTCTGGATCAGCTTCCAGCAAGAGAATATCCGACAAAATCTCCGGGCGGCCTTCTAGCTCACGGTCAAAGATCAGACTGCCACTTTCACGATCCAGCCAGTAGACCTTGCCATCCCGCGACGCGGCAACCACATAATCTTCCGTGACGACTGGCGCGGGGCGAATACCTTTTTCAGCATGGCGTTCTGCCCATCTCTCTGACAGATCTGCCGCATTCAGGGCATAGACATAACCGCTGAGGTCGGTGTAATACAGAACACCATCCACCAGCACAGGGGTACTCCACACCCAGTTGTGGCCTTCATACTCCGCAACAATTTCACCAGAAACGGCATCAACTTTGTACATCTTATGCGAGTAACTACCCACATAGAGATAGCCGTCGTCATATAGAGGCGTAGAAGCGATTGCACCTTCAAGGTCTACAGGTTGATCCCAGACAGCGTTACCAGTTTCTGCATCAACGGCATACAAGAAATGGTCAATGGATGTGAAGTAGACCACGCCATCTTGCAGCAGGGGTGTTGCCCAAACCCCTTCTTTGGTCTCCACGCGCCACACTTCTTCATACGTTTCGCTATCCAGTGCCTGCACATCCCCATCACGATACGGCACATAGAGCAAATCATCCGACGCAGCTACCTGTGCCAGAACGCCAGATTGCAACGTGACCCCGGTAGGGTCAAGCACCTGACCCGAGTCCAACGTGAATTCCAGCATGCGGTTGTTGTATGTGGGGAAGAGGAGGGTCGGTTCCGAACCGCTTTCGCGCAAGAGGGGGCTAGCATAGAATTCTACATTCTCGAACGCTGCACCCTGTATGACCCAGCGACGTACATTGCCTTCTGAATCCAGGGCAATATCACCAGCTTCATCACGCAGCACCAGTGGGTCTGTGCCATTTTCCGGGTTGAGCAATTCAATCTGCCCGGCAAAGGCGACAGCGATCACAGTCTGCCCGTCAATGGACAGCGTACTCAGCGCAGGCCAGCTTGTTCCCTGGCGCACATTGGTACAACTCACCACTAAAAAACTGGCAAACACAAGAAGCGCGATTGTTTTCCATCGCGCAGTGAAGTTCTTGATCTTCAATTATGCTTCTCCTTTGGGAGGAACCGGATCATACCCACCCGGATACATTGGCTGGCAACGCCACAGGCGGTTCAGCCCCATCCGGAATCCTTTCCAGAACCCATGTACTTCGATTGCTTCATACATGTACATTGAACACGTCGGCTGAAACCGGCATGCATCGGGCAATGCTGGCGAAATGAATCGTTTGTAAAACCGCAGCAGCTTCAACGACAGCCATTTCATGAGAATTCGAGTCCTTACATTACTAACCGACTTCGCCTAACGATCTTCTGTTAACAGCCCAGCACGTTCACAAAGCTCAGTTACAGTACGAAAAATATCCTGGTATGGTTGCTCCACGATTGAGTCGCGAGCAATCCACACCAGGTCATAGCCTGTTACAAGATGCGGATGCAGCAACCGCACACACTCCCGCAATTGCCGGCGAATCCGGTTGCGTGTTACGGCGTTCCCGATTCGTTTGCTGGTGATGAAACCATAGCGGTTGTGTGTTGCCGTGTTGGGCGCATAACTAAGCATCAGTATTGGATGCCGTTTCACACGCCCTTCACGGCGCAGTCGCGCAAAATCCGCTTGATGACGCAGCCGAAGATGCCTGTGCATCGCACAAGCCGTTAGCTGCTCTTCCAGTTGGTCTTCTTGATGTGCCCGGATTTGGTGGTCAGTTGATGCCGCCCACGGGAACGACGACGCTTCAACACTTTGCGTCCGCCGCGTGAACTCATCCGATTACGAAATCCATGCACACGCAAGCGACGACGTTTCTTTGGTTGCCAAGTACGCTTGGTGGACATTCTGTATTCCTTTTCGTTTCCATTCGATGTCGATGAATGAAGCGCTAGTATAATAAAGCGTAAATAGGGGGTCAACCCATGCTTGTCAGTGTTGAGTGGCATCGTTATACTTCCTGAGTCACTAGTCAGGCTGTAACGTAACCATCTCATACGGGTCGAGCCTTCCCAAACAGCAACCAGAAACATCCATGTATTCGGCTGGCCTACCACTACAGAGACGAACCAACTGTCAGCGAGCCAGGGCTGGCATTCGCGTTTACCCCCTGGCACAACGAGAATATCCCATACGCAGACCCACCCAGGAACGATCATGGAGGCGTAAGACCATGTTAAGCAAGCGCTGGACGCGAGATTTCACCGTGAGTGAAGAGGATGTTGAATATCTGATCAACACCTTGCTCGAAAAAGAAACACCGATGACGACAGCAGAACTGAGTTTGCTGCTGATTGCACAGCGGCTGCAGGCAGAACGAGAAGCCCTCGAAGCGAAGTACAAAGACACCAGGATTTACATCCCATCCGAACAATACGCGGTCGGGGATCGACTGATCTTCACCGAGATGGAGATGGCAACCGCAACTGTTGAATCAGTGCGCAGCGGGAATAATGAGAGTTACGGCGAATTTGACGTGATCGCTGTGTCCTTTGACGACGATGAACACAATAACGGCAAGAAGCGCGAATTTGCGATGAATTTGCAGGCCGATCACCGTCTGAATGATCTATCAACAGAGAACCCAATAGACTCTCAGGATGCACTCTCGCCAGAGCAAATTCTAAAGTCCAGCCGTGGAACGATTTTACGCGCTGTTCATGAATCCTTGCGACAGAGTGACACCCTCAAGCGCGTTGCTGGTTACTGGTTCCCGGCAGATTTGGTGCTGGATACGAACATTGGCACGCTGCATCTGGCAGAAGCGGTGCTGGATATGGTAGGTGGGGGGCCTTTGCATACCCAGGAGATCATTGAGCAAATTGGTGGTATTGGGGATGCAGCCATCCAGCTACAGATTTTCTCATTGAATCTCGCTATGAACAGCGATGATCGCTTTGAGGAAGTAGGCCCGCTGGGGAAAGTCCTCTGGTATCTGCGCAGCATGGAGCCGGAATATATTCACAAAGCACCGGACATCCTGAAGCATACCCCTGTTGATTATGACGACGACTTACTCAGTGATGAGATGTTCGACCTGGAAACCGAACTCGATGACGAATATACGGACATCGAATTTGAGGGCGAACTTGTAAAGGCCACGACGACTCTGATTTACCCACACCGCCGCGCCGGAACACTACCACTGAGTGCCAAAAATTCCGCAGTCTTCCCGGATGCACGTACACCACGAATCTATATCGAATTGATTGATGGGCAGGATGGCGAAAAATATGATGGCTGGATGCTGCCGGAGTACCGCTACGTATACGGGCTGAACGAGTATTACACCAAACACCGCCTGCCCGTTGGCGCATATGTGACGGTGGAGCGTGGCAAGGAAACGGGGCAGATCATCGTCAGCCACGAAGCCTATAAACCTCGTACCGAGTGGATCCGAATTCTGACACCGAACAACAACCGAATCACCTTCGAGAATCGGAAACGAGCCATTGGCGCGGAGTACGACGATCTCATCATCATTGGTGTGGATGACCTGGAAGCGGTGGATGAATTGGCGAAGAACAATCGCAAAAAACCGCTCGCAGCCATCATGCGGGAGATCATTCAGGAAATGGGCAAGCTGACCCCGCAAGGCGCAGTACATGCAGTAACCCTTTATAGCGCAGTAAACGTCATTCGTCGCAGCGCACCAGGACCCATTTTCGCAACCCTAACCGCGAATCCTGACTTTGAAGACGTGGGCGATCATTACTGGAAGTTGAGCAAATAGGAGAAATCATATGGCACAAAGCAAACCGGGTGTGCCTTTTAAACCCAAATTGGATACCAAGTTCCACATTGATTACGACTGGTGGGAAAAAGACGAGCAGGATCTCAACACCTACATGCTGACGCACCTACCCAGCGATTTGCGTGAACGCTTCGAAGATGGCGCGGAAGAAAAGGTGGTCGATTACATTGACCCGGACACAGGCGAAGTCCGACAACTGGACGCACTGGGTCTCGCGATTCAAGAAGCTTCACAGCGAGAAGATTTCATCAATCCGCAAATTTCCCTGGTGGACAGCGTCTTCCGTGTTTTCATTGCCAATGGAAATTCGCCGCGCAGCCCACAAGAACTGGAAGAAGAAACCGGGCGCGATGCACGTACCATCTTGAAAACCATCGGTGGGATTCGTGTGTATCGCGGGATTCGTCCGATTGAACAGACCGACACAGCAGACTAAGGACAAGATTTCCTCATGGGACGGGTAATCAACACCAACAGCCCCGGCAAGCGCCGTAATTACGCTATGCGCACCATTGCTGAAATGCTGCGCCGCCTGGGACAGAAGCAAGGTGATGTAGATGCAGAGGCGAAAGACATGCTCGCAACTGTCTGTTACTGCCTACGTGAGATTGACGAAGGCGTAATAGAATCCATTGAAGCCTGGGAAAAGCGCGGCTACTGGAAAAAGGCTGATAAGTTCCAGTTGGAATGGATGTGGACAGGGGACATGGCAAAACGCATACAGAAACTGCTGATTGATGAAAACTGGGATGCGCTGCCAGAGGTGATGATGAAGTTATTCCCGCACTTCGCAGACATTGAAATTAACAAGATGATGCGTAATGCCAGCGTGTGGGAAGGCCGCTACGATCAACTCATGAGTGAGATCGAATCATAGCAGCCCGTGAATCACCTGTAGCGCTCTTCAATCCAGGGTGCGAGTAGTTCATAATTCGGGTAGCTGTAGCCATTCCCTGGCAAGATATAATCCCGGTTAATCACCAGCGTATCGAGTTGACCGCCGCTGAAAATCAGTGGCGGCAGAACCGGGATGAAGTCGAACGGAGAAAGATCCGTTTCTACATTGCGCGATAGTGCGACCCAGGCAGCAGGCCAACGAAACGGGTTGATGAGCTTCCCGGCTAATGCGGATACGACTTGCTGCTGACGTTCTGCACGGCGATAGTCATCATCTGAATGGCGGGTACGAGCATAGATCAACGCTCTTTCACCATCCATATGTTGCCAGCCCTCATTGAATTCGACGGTCATTGTGCCGTAGTTTGCAGTTGGGAACTGTGTATCCACAATCCGATACGGCACATTGATGTCAAGCCCGCCCACGGCATCTACCACATCCACAAATGCCTTGAAATCCAGCCGCACATAACGGTGGACATCAAAGCCAAAATTCTGCTCAATGCTGGTTTCCAGCAGTGCGGCACCAGTACCCGGTTCCTGGACTTCTGCCAGCACATTCACCGTATTGATACGCTGCATCCCATAGCCGGGGACATCAATGAACAGATCACGTGGGATGGAAAGCAAGCTCACATTGATGCTCGCCGGATGAATCCCCACAACCATGATGCTATCGGTGCGGGTAGTCGTTCCTTCACCACCGCGTGAGTCCAGCCCCATAACCAGGATATTCAGTGGTGCAGGTGGCAGCACAACATAAATCGCCAGTGATGCAGCACAAACAAAGAGCAGCAGCAACAGCGCAATAAAGCCCGTTGTCAGGCAGCCTCGTGTGCGTCTGTGGCGGCGCTGCCTCGGTCGTGAGGCGATTGGCATCGCTGGCTGCTGTACCTGAACTGGGGCGATATGCGGCTGAGTCGGCACAGATGGCATACCACTTGCCTGTGTCGGTTGTTCATGGTCATTCAGATATGGATTCGTCACCGAAGACTATCCCCAAATCACGGGCGACTTTCACCCATCTATCGTTCATGTCAATTTTCTTCGTTTGTGTCACTTCATGCATCGGCACATGTACGAGATTCATTCCTTCAATCGCCACCATCCAGCCCCACATTTCTTGTTCCACCAGATGCACCGCTTCGCTGCCGAACCCGGTGGATAGATAACGGTCGCGGGGTGTGGGCTGTCCGCCGCGTTGAACATGCCCCAGAACAGTCACGCGGACTTCGGCCTCTGCACACTCACCCAGCATCGCCCCGACCTGATGCCCAATTCCACCGAGGCGCTTTTCATATTCGTGCAGCCCTTGAATGTGGAAGGTTTGCTCACCATCTTTTGGCGTTGCACCTTCTGCGATAACTACCAGGCTGTACTTGCGATCTGTCTCGCGGATATGGCGAATTTGTGCGCAGACGGTTGCAATATCATAGGGAATTTCCGGGATGAGGATGGCATCCGCACCGCCAGCAATCCCCGTGAACAGTGCAATCCAGCCAGCATCGCGCCCCATCACTTCCAGCACCATAATGCGGTGATGACTTTCGGCAGTCGTTTGTAATTTTTCCAGGGCTTCGGTTGCAGTACGAACTGCTGTATCAAAACCGAACGTCACTTCTGTCGCGCTCAAGTCATTGTCGATGGTTTTGGGTACACCAATGATGGGCGCTCCATGTTCCCGCACCAGGCGTTCTGCAATGGACATCGTACCATCGCCACCAGCGCAAATCAGAGCATCTAACTTGAGGTCATGTATTCGTTTGACCGCTTCGCTGGAAACATCCACAAGCTCAGTTGTACCATCTGGCAGGGTCATCGGGCGGGCAAATGGATTACCACGATTGGCAGCGCCGAGGATCGTGCCACCCCGTGCCAGCAAATCGGTCACATCCATCTTATGGAGTTCGAGTGTGGGCAAACCCGCCAGAAGACCATCAAAGCCTTCGCGGATGCCGATCACTTCCCATCCGTAATGCTCCTTTGCGGTGAGGGTTACAGCCCGGATAACGGCATTTAGCCCCGGTGCATCTCCGCCCCCTGTTAGAATCCCGATTCGTTTGGTCATTATCTTTGTTCCCGTCTGCTGCATGAGCGTTTGTTCACGGCTGGCTCGGCGCACTGCTAGTAGAAATAACCTGCACGCCACCTGCACCACTCGTGGAATACTGGTTCCAGTTCACACCACCGGGCAGCAGCGCGAATACAAAATCACGCGGCGTACTGACCCAGACCGAACCATCATCGCTAGTCTGTACCTGTACGCTGTACGGTTCTTCCCATTGTTGCGTTGCCCATCCCAGGCGGTTGCGGATCGTAGAATTTTCGCGCCAGACCAATCCAAAGCCCCGGCGTGGCTGCCACAGATTCGGCGCTGGTGGGCTATCATAAGCCGAGCTAGACTCCGCCTGACCTTCTACGAAGTAGTCGCGCACCACTTGCCAGCGTGGTTGCAGGGGATCGTTATACAACACATAAATCCCATCCTGGCTGCCTACCCACACCATGTACCCATTCTCAAATTCCTGGTATACCCCATTGCTCGCCGTTGGCGGAAAGATCGGGCAGCTTTCTGGGCGCGGCTGGATGAAAAACCAGTTCGTATCACAGATACGATCCGCTGAGATGGCAATCGCTGCTGTAACCTGCACAATCTCGCTGGTAGGCAGCAGTTCCGAAGTCGCCGTTGCGGTCCCTGTCATGGTGGGTGTGGGGGTTGTCGTCGGGGTCGGACTATGAGAAGGGGTCATGGTTGGGGTCTTACTCGGTGGCAAGGTTGGTGTCACCAGCACATACTCTGCATCCACCGTCACATTTTGCAGAGGAGAAATCACTTCTGCTGTAGTTTGCGGAATTGTAGGCGTTATTTCGCGTGTAGGGCGTTGCTCATCATCTGCCAGCGTAGCCTCGCCCACCAGCACAGGTCTATCGTCTGTGCTATCTTCTGGTGCTGCGCAGGCCGCTGCGACGAAGAGGATGAAAAGTAAGGCAATCCAATTGCGCATTGCGCACCTTGTGACTCAAAAGACAAATCAGCTTCATTGTATTCGTCCTGAGGGCTGGTGCAATTGCGAACTCCCGGTACAATCTCCGGGGTGTGATAGAAACAAGAAGTCGCTACATTTATTGACAGTGTACGGGATTGAGGAGCAGAAATTCATATGGCACGGAAAACAGGCCGCGAAGCACGCGCTGAACGCATGACGTGGTTTGCGTTGGTTCTGGTATTCATGCTCTTAAATTTCGACCGCGATTTCACCATCCCCGATTTTGTCATTCCATTCTTGCTGGCGGCAATTCTGATGGTTTCCGGCATCTATCAGTACACGCAGAATTGGCGCGTCAGCCCGCTAACATGGATCTTCGCGGCTGTATTCATCTTCGGTGGTGTATTTGGTATCTACTATGATTCGCCTATTGACCTGCGCCTTGCCTCGCTTGTGATTGTTTTTGTCATCATTTTATTCGGCGTTATCACCAATGAAGGTTGATAGGTTGCACAAATCTCTGTGAAATTGTGTGAAATATTACAACGAATGATCGCTGTGGATTTGTGCATATTGACAGAAAAGGCTTCTTTTGCTACAAGTGCGGGTACGCATAGATAAAGAACAACGTCATGACTACTGACGCAGCAAGCATTCTAACTGTAGAGGATGTTCGCAAGCTTGCCCTACCGCTGAATACGCGGATTATTGTGGGGGATGGCTTGTTGAATCGTCCTGTTACATGGACAGCAGTCGTCCACCTGGATGACAACCTTTCCGTGAAAACTTTGCAGCGCGATGAACTCGTGCTGTTAGCGAGTCCTTTGCATAACCGCAACGGTAGTGTGACGGAGCTTGATGTGGTGCGCTGGGCTGCGGATCATCACGCTTCCGGCCTGGTGTTGCTGGATACACCATCACCAAATGCCATTGCAGAGGCGAAAGCGTACAGCCTTCCGCTGCTGACACTGCCCCCAGGGCAGCACCCGCGCATGGTGGAAAAGACCATCGTCAGTTTGCTGGTTGACCGCAAAGGCCAGCTTGAACGGCGCGGAATCCAGATTTACCGCCAGCTCACGCAGATTTCTTCACGCAATGAAGGCATGGCGGAACTCATCAATGCAATGGCACGGTTAACGAATAAGACCGTCGTCATTCAGGATAAGCGTCTACAGCCGATCTCCTACACATTGCAACCACAATTCGCTGATTTGTGGGATGATCTGGAAACTTTCCTTTACAAACGTGACAACCTCCCGGTCGAGTTCCAGGATCGCCATCGTGTATCCGAGGCTGACCAACCCATGCTGATGCAGTCGCTGCCACTGCCGCGTATTGCGCGGTTGGTTGCACCCGTGGTGACGAAGGGGATCGGACGTGGGTATCTTTCCATCATCGGCATGGAAAACGACCTGGATGAAATTGATATGCTCGTCAGCGAACATGGTGCAGCCGCCTGTGCCATCGAGATGGCGAAGCAGAAGATGGTGAGCGAGACGGAAAAGCGCCTGCGTGGTACATTCCTGGATCGTTTGCTGAATGGGGATGTGAGCCAGCAAGAAGCATCGCGGCAGGGTGAGCGCTTTGAGCATAACATGAACAGCGTGCATATTGCCCTGGTACTCTCGTGGCGCGGGGATAATCCGCCATCGATGCGCCGCCTGGAAACAACCATCAATGATCTTGTCGATCAGAACCGGGCTGAGGCACTTATCTGGCAGCGCGAACGTGAGCGCGAAGTCGTAGTCTTCCACGCCACGGATGATGAAGACCCGATTGATACCAGCCTGAAGCTAGCAGATGTTTTCTCGCGTGCAATCAATAAGCAGTTCTCAGGCAGTCGCGTCGCTATCGGCCTGGGGCAGCCAGCGCGTGATGTCACTACCTGGCGCAACAGCCACCGAGACGCGGTGCAGGCACGCGATCTCGCCATTCGCTTGCAGACGGATAAGCCGCTCTATATTGGTGATCTCGGCGTATATCAATTGATTCTTTCGCTCAATGATCGGGAAAAATTGGCGGCATTCTGCGATAAAACGCTGGGGCCGCTGGTTGATTATGATATGCGGCAGAACGCAGACTTGCTGAAGACGCTCGAAGCTTTCTTCAACTGTCATGGTAATCTGAGCCAGACTGCCGAGCAATTAATTGTGCATCGCAACACTTTGTTGTATCGTATGAATCGTATCAATGAGATTGCAAAGATTGATCTCAACCGTCCAGAAACACGGCTAGCATTGCACCTTGCTTTGACAATTCGACGACTTCTTTCATTGAGCTGAAGCCATGGTGCAAGTTGCACAGAGAAATCTGGCAAGATTCACGAAGTGGGTTCCGTAAGTATGTTGTGACACGTTGTATAATTCGCACAAGTTCATCTGTTCAATTTACCAAATCCATTCGTGTATTTGTGCAAATTAGTGAAGCAACATCTCCAAAATTCACAATAAAACCCCTATAACGCCCCACTTTTGGGCATAATAGCAAATAAAAATCTGTGAAGTTCACAAGGCATTGCCCCTGGATTCTGTGTATATTTCCCTCGTTTACTAAGGAGTCTGTTACAATACTCCGCTTATGTTTCCGTAGCTCCTCCTGGGGGAATGTACAATGCAGCATCGCACCGATGGCTTCCTGGATTTTCGGGAATTAAACAGTGAACTTCACGCGGATGACAAAAACCACCGCGACTCTTGCGCGTTAATTTGTGCCGTTCGCAAAGGCGGACAACCTACTCATGGCAATGTCAAACGGACGATTGAAGCGCTGGCTCGCATGGGGCATCGCACCGGGTATATCAATGGCGAGGGCGATGGCGTTGGTATCCTGACAGATATTCCTCGGCAGCTCTGGTCGAAGTGGCTCGCGGAAGACGGCCTCATCCCAACCCTGGCTGCTGACAGAAATTTCTGGGTTGCCCATCTTTTCGTGCCTGCGCAAGATAAACCCCGCGCTCACAACATTGTTGAACAGGTCTGCCGTGCCATCAGCGAAGCCGGTTTGCACCTGTTGACGGAGCGCAAAGGCCGTGTCAACAGCCTGGTATTGGGGCCAAATGCTGCCAAGAACGAACCTGCATTCTGGCAAATTGCTGGCGTAAACGGGCAAGTTCCCGAAGCCGAGCTAGATACTACGTTATTTGAGATTCAGACGCAGTTGGAAGAGGAACTCGGCATTCACTTCCCCTCGTTCTCGCGCTACAGCGTCGTTTATAAAGTGCAGGGTACGATTGAAATTCTGCGTCGTTATTACCCCGAACTGCGTGATCCTGCGTATGCCTCTACCGTGACGCTTGGGCATGCGCGTTACAGCACCAACACCAACCCGATTTTTGAACGCGCACAACCTTTTTCGGTAATTGGTCATAATGGTGAATTCAACACCATCTCGCGTTTCCGGCTCGAAGCCGATATGCTGGATATTCCGCTGCAAGAAAATGGTTCTGATTCGCAAGATGTGGATCGCATGATTCACGCGCTGACGACCCGCTTTGGACTTGATTTGATTGAGGCAATGGAACACATCTTCCCGCCCTATGCACACGACCTCATTCAAAACCGGGATGACATCCGCGAAATTTACCAGCAAATTCGCCAGTCCTGGGGGCATTTCGCCCAAGGCCCTGCGGCTGTTGCAGCGCGGCTGGGTAATCAATTGGTCTTTAGCGTGGATGCCCTCGGTTTGCGTCCACTATGGTTTGGCGAGACGGAAAAAGAATACTTCGCATCTTCGGAACGCGGCGTTTATCACCTGGATAGTATGTCTGAAGAACCGCAGCCAATGGCTCCTGGTGAAAAGATTGCGCTGCGCCTGACCCCCGGCAACGGTGTGGAAGTGCTGCGCTACCCGGATATTCAGATGCATATTCTGCGGCGCTACGCCCGCAAACACCTGGATACCCAGGAAATGAAAGCATTACAGCTTGGCGGCGTACTTCCGCTGGAAAACGGTTCTCCCGGTTGGAACGGGACAATGCCCAACGGGTACTCATCCTACTCACTCAGCAATGGCAGTGGCAGCAATGGCAATGGCAGCAACGGAAATACGCCCCATCCCAATGGTCATGGTGGAGAAACAGCTCCGGCAGATGTACCTGTTCAGGTTGCTAATGCTCGGGCAATGGATCAGCAGTTTGCAGCAGTCCAAACGTCAGATGCGGTAGCGGTAGCTGAATCTGAACCCGCCGCCGAAGTTGGAGTCATTGAAGTTGCTGAACCACAGTTTGAAGAAGGCCATGCTGAAACACTTCCCTGGCACGAACATGAACTCAACGTGAATACAGCCGTGATGTCCGGTATGGGATGGGAACGCTATCATATTGGACTGGTTGAAACCATTGCCCAAATGGGCAAAGAACAAATTGGCTCCCTGGGTTGGGATGGCGCACTGGCAGCAATGAGTCAGACACGTACCAATCTGGCGGATTATTTCAAAGAAACGGTTGCTGTCGTGACCAACCCCGCAATCGACCGGGAACGCGAACAGTCTCAATTCAGCACGCAGGTATTGGTCGGCGCACGCCCTGGCATCAGCCAACCCGGAAGTGCGGCTCCCGTACAACTGGATACGCCGCTGTTGTTGGGTGGTTTGCCTGCATTGGGTGATCTGGATTTGCATCGTGATATTGCCGCAGAACATGGAACCGAAACATTAGAAGATCTTGCTGAAAAATTTGCAGGTCGCCTGACAGTGCTTTCAATGTCCACAAAAGCTGATGAAAACATCGAACAAGCGGTGGCTCGTTTGCAGGCAGAGGCCGTAAATGCTGTGGCTGATGGCACAGAATGCCTGCTGTTAGATGATACTCAGGCGGCTTTGGGCGAAGGTCTCTGGCTAGACCCGCTCCTGGTGACTGCTGCAATTGACCGAAGCTTGCGCAAGGCCAATGCTACACCGAACCTGCGCCGCCGTGCAGGGATTGTGGTACGCTCTGGTTCCCTGCGTGATCTGCATGATATTGCGCTGTGCGTCAGCCTGGGTGCGAATGCAGTGGCACCTTATGCTATTTACGCTGTTGCACTCGGCATTGCCCCGAAAGGAGGGCGCACCCAGCCGGAGGGTGAGGAAATTCTCACGCTGTTGAACCGCACTATTTCAACCCTCACGAAGGGTTTGCAGAAAGTCACTTCTACAATCGGCTGCCATGAATTGCGTGGCTATGGTCACAGCTTCAGCTCAATTGGCCTGTCCAGGAGCGTTGCAGCAATTTTCGGAACGCCGAATTATTTCGGCAGTGATGGACGCGGCCTGACATGGACGGCACTGCTGGATGACGCAGAAAAACGTCGTGCGGAAATCCGAGGAGAGATCCGCGCACGGTTGCAGAACCCGGATCGTTTCTTCCCCAAGATGTGGAAGAAAGCCGAAGCCGTGGCACAGGGTGAGATGGAATGGGCAGAATACACCCAGGAAGTCGAAAACCTGGAACAAAGAGTTCCGGTGAGCATCCGTCACTTGATGGGCATTCAGCCCGCAACAGAAGAAAAACAGGTTGCGCCGGAAAATGTGGACATCAGCATTGGTAACCATGATTTGCCGATGGTCATCAGCGCGATGTCCTTTGGTTCCCAGGGCGAATTGGCCTACCGCACCTACGCAGAAGCCGCAAAGATGCTGAACATCGTCTGCATGAATGGTGAAGGTGGTGAACTGCCTGATATGATGGGCAAATATAAGAAATGGCGCGGTCAACAAATTGCATCCGCCCGCTTCGGTGTGAATATCGGATTCCTGAATTCTGCTGATTTCCTCGAAATCAAAATTGGGCAGGGCGCAAAACCGGGCGAAGGGGGTCACCTACCAGGGCATAAAGTGACCGAACAGGTGGCAGAGTCGCGGCATACCACCCCCGGAGTCGATTTGATCTCGCCAAGCAATAACCACGATCTCTATTCCATTGAAGACCTCGCCCAACTCATCGACGAGTTGAAGACAGCAAATCCAGAAGCGAAAGTCAGCGTCAAGATTCCGGTAGTGCCGGGGGTTGGCATCATCGCTGTTGGGGTTGCGAAAGCAGGCGCAGATATTATCACCATCACGGGGTACACAGGCGGTACAGGTGCAGCTCGCGCCCATGCCCTGCGTCATGTAGGGTTGCCTGCTGAAATTGGTGTGTGGCTGTCACATCATGCCCTCATCAGCAGCGGCTTGCGTAAAGATGTGGAGTTGTGGGTTGACGGCGGCATGAAGACGGGGCGCGATGTCGTGAAGATGATGTGCCTAGGTGCGAACCGCGTCGGCTTCGGTACGCTGGCAATGGTGAGCGTGGGCTGTACGATCTGTCGCGGTTGTCAGGATGGAACCTGCCATGTCGGGATCACCACCCACGTAAAGACCGCAGAAGAAGCCGAAATGAAGAATTTTAAGGCTTTCCGCCCCTTCCACGAAAAAGGTTCCCCAGAAGGCATTTACCGCGTGTTTAGCGCGATTGGGGAGGAAATTCGCACCCTCGTCGGACAGCTTGGTTATGACAACGCACAAGACATTGTTGGTAAGGCAGATTTGCTGGAACAGATTGGCCTGGATGACCGCATTGACCTGACCACCTTGCTGAAGCCCGCGCCGGATCACAACACAGGAAATCGCCCCGGTGGGCTGCGCATCTCGCGCCCGCGCAATATCATCAGCCAGCAGATGACAGGAGTGATTTCAAAATACGTCAGCAAGGGTGAACTCGAACTGACCTATGACGATGAACAGGTCATGGCGATGGATCGCGCCCTGGGGACGCATCTGGCTGGTGCCATCAAACGCAGCGAAGTGCCCGAAACCGAAAACCTGAAGGGGGTACACCTCAGCTTCAGCAACTCCGCAGTGCCGGGCAATGGCCTGGGTGCATTCCTGGATGAACCTGTTTCGATCCTGGTAGAAGGTGGTGCGCAAGACGGCGTGGGCAAATGCACACGCGGCGGCACCATCCACGTTCTGAAAGGGCTGAACCACAATGGGGTTCGTCTGGATGGTTCGGTGGGCAAGAGCTTTGCTTATGGCGCACAGGGAGGAAAATTCATCGTGCAGGGTAACGCGGATACCCGTGCATGCATCCGCCTCAGCGGTGCGGATGTGATCTTCGGCGGTGAGGTAGATCGCCGCACCCCATTGCGCGATGAACTCGGTGGCATCGGCGCACGCGCCAACCTGAAGGGCTATGCGTTTGAATACATGACCAGTGGACGCGCATTAGTTCTGGGTGATCCGGGTCCGTGGATTTGTGCGGGGATGACAGGTGGGGTGATCTACCAACGCATCCAGCCGGAAGTGAACCTGACAGTGGAAGCCATCCAGCGGCGTATTGCTCCTGGTTCGATTGTGGAAATCCATCAATTGGATGACCAGGGCGTTGAAGATGTGCATGAACTCCTGAGCTACTACATCCAGACGCTGGAGTTGAACAACCAGTCCGAAGCAGTCGAACATCTGTATCCGCTGCGCAGAATGCCGGGGAATTTCTTTGTGAAGATTGCACCTCCTGCCCGGAAGCAATAGATAACGCTACAGAGCAAGAGTCCAACAGCGCGAGGTAGTGACCCCGCGCTGTTTTTGTTCTAGGATTTCATTTGTGAATTATTCACCAACTGGAACATCCAGTTCGTCCCATGCGGCCTTGCCAACGAATTTCGTCAGCTTACGACCATCATCGGTAGTCGCCTTCAGCCCGTAGCGAACGCCGCTCTTGGTGTCGAAGGTTACCTTTGTGACTTTGCTCTCGTCAATCTGAACCTTTTGCTTCAATTTGAGGTCATAGAATTCAATAGCCATAGCTCATCTACTTTCAATGTTCTTTACACTGAAAACAAGGCTAGTACAATTTTTCTACTTGCACAAGTAAACCTGGGCACAAATTCAGGGAAAATGGTGTATTTCTTACGAATCCACAACCATTTTCTCAAGAATCAGAGGTTTGGGATGCGCTCTGGTACGGTAGCAAGCACCCGCTGTACCTTTAGGGCAAGGTGTAACAGCAGTCGATTATCCGGGTCATTGAGGTCAATATCGGTCAATTCGCTGATCTTTTCCAGGCGATAGACCAGGGTATTTCGATGTACATCCAGATCCTTCGCAGCCTGAGCCAGATTGCCATTGGCAGCGAAAAAACCCTCCAACGTCCGAACCAATTCACTCTGTTTGCGGTCATCATGCTCAACCAGAGGATTCAGCGTATCCTGGAAGAAAACCTGTAAATGCTCCAGGTTACGATCTTTGAGCGCTAGCAAAAGCTGGTAGAGTTTCAGGTCACCATAGAAGGTTGTGTTGTCGTTTTCGCCTAATTCCTGGGCAATGCTCACAGAATCTTTGGCTTCGCGGTAGGCTTCGCGCAGATTGCGCAATCCCGTGTAGGGTCGGCTGATTCCAGCAGCCACCAGGCCACTAGGGGTACGCAGCGCGAGTTGTTCCCGCAGTTCGTCAATCATAGTACGGACACGCACTGTATTCGAAGCGGATTCTACGGGATACAGTGCCACAATTGAATCAATATACTGCCCCACAGCACCGTCTAGCTGTCGGCGCAGCATATCATCGCGCACAAGCGAAACCAGCGCTTCAATCGGCAAACTCTCTCCAGTATCCGTCAACGCCCGGTACAGCGCCACCACATACAGGCCATCAGGGTTAAAGCCAGATTGTTGCGCACGGGTTGCCAACAAATCACCGTCAGTAGGCGCACCACTGAGCCACATTTGAATCCAGTCGCCACGAGCCTGTTCCACTGCTGACGCAATCGCCCGCGACTTTGCCAGTTCCAATGCACAAACATCCGCGCCAGAAGTCAGCACCATACGATCCAGATCATCAAGGCCATCTCCACTGGTCACATAGGATAGGAAGCCTGCAATACGCTTTTCAACCTGTAGCGCTGTCGTATGCCCGATAGGACTGGGAACGATGGCACCCTGCGTGTTCGGCGCTTCTTCTAACAACCACTTCTGGAATGTGCCGTAAGGCATATTCTGCATCATCGCTCGTCCGTTAGAACCGCGCCGCCCCACAGATGGATAGGCCTGTGCAATCATCACGCCTGCATCATCGTGTATGACCATGGCTTTCGCGGTTGCTCGTGCCATCACCTGCAACAAGCTATTGAGATCACGGTTCTCGGCAGCAAGTCGGGTCAATTTGCGTTGGATTTCGATGGCGCGTTCTGCTAGTTGTGCGGACTGATTGAGGATCGCTTTGTTCACAGCCCGCTCGATGCTGGTGAATGCAGAATCTTCTGGTAACAGCAAGAGCGCAACCCCTAGGTCTTGTGCAACTGCTATCGTCGTCTGCGAGACACTTCCCGCTATCGCAATCGCTGCAACATTCGCCTGTGCCAACTGCTCAACGACTTTTGCAGGAGAGGTATGCTTACGCACACTTTGTAGCATATCGACAGCAACAATCGCCATCTCGCCCCCATAGATTTCGGGAAGATCCGTGGCGGCTCGGATGGTAATGGCCCATGTAATTGCAGTCTCCGGGTCACCAGCCGCAATGGTTGTATTCAAAGGGAGTGCCAGGCGAAGCAATGCCTGCAACGTCACCGCGTTCTTTTCTGTCATTGGCATCTTTCCTACGGTCAACCCATATTGTATAGCTCTGACTTGAGATTCTCACGGCAAATTTGCACAAGAGACGACTTAAAAGTTTGTGCAAGTGGCGTAGATTATACGCGAAAGTCAACAAAAATAAAGAAAAGAGCGCCCAGATAGACGCTCTCCTCAAAACGCTTATTGTTGATTTTCACCAAATTCAGGTGACGTTATGCACGCTTTACGCTGATGACCAGGGTTTCTTCGCTGAGATCACGCGGCAAATCTTGCGAGAAGTCTTCGGTGTAGTAGCCATCATCGCCATTTACGCTGCCAGCTTCCAGCGAATTTGCCAGCGTTTCCGCCATGATGCGTTCACTGAACTGCTTCAGCACGGAGTCCAGTTTATCGCTGGCTTCATAACGGATTTCGATGCGGTCATCCAACTGGAAATCCGCATTCTTCCGTGCAACCTGAATGCGCCGCTGGATTTCATTGGCGATGCGTTCCGCGACCAGATCTTCGGTCAGATTTGTATCCAACGCAACCACGTAACCGCGTTCCTCGAAGACAACAAAACCTTCCGCAGAGGATTCCTGGCGCACTTCGATTTCATCCGGCGCAAGCAAGAAGGTCTTGTCATTGATAGTGATGGTGATATTCTCACCAGCCATCAAGGCACGTCCCCAGGTCGCTGCATCTTCCTCGCTGGCATTTTGCAATGCATTGGCGACAACCTTCACATCACCGCGCAGCTTCTTACCGAGCTTGCCGAAATCCGGCTTGAGCGTGTAATTGGTCACACCAGCCGTTTCTTGCAGCAGCTCAATGTTCTTCACATTCAGTTCGTCCTGGATCAGCGCCAGATACTGCCCGACAGCTTCGCGTTCCGCAACGTTGGCAACGCCCAGTTTCGCCGTCGCCAGCGGTTGACGTACACCCAGTTCGGCACTATTGCGTGCCGCCAGGCCGAGGCGCACCAGCAAGCGAACCAGTCCCATCTCGCGCATCAACTGCTCATCGAGTGCAACTTCATTCACCACAGGCCACTGCGCCAGATGCACACTTTCCGCAGCGCCGTCTTGCGTTTCCGCCACTAGATTGCGATACAGCGCTTCGCTGAGGAAGGGCATCGCAGGAGCCAGCAGCATCGCAACCGTGGACAAGCATTCGTAGAGCGTAGCATAAGCGGCTTGCTTATCTTCGCTCATGCCCTGTGTCCAAAAGCGGTCACGATTCAGGCGCACATACCAGTTGCTCAGGCCATCCACAAATTCTTCAATGGGACGGGTTGCCCGGGTCACGTCGTAATTCTCATATCCTTCGGTGACGACGCGCACAGTATCCTGCAATTCAGATAAAATCCAGCGATCCAACACCGGACGATCTGCTACGGCAGGCGATGCTGTATCCGGTGTCCAGCCATCAATGTTGGCGTAGGTCACAAAGAAGCTGAAAGTATTCCACAGAGTCAGATACAGCTTCTTGACTACTTCGCCCACGAGATTGACGGAGAAGCGGCGTGGTTCCCCTGGCGGGCCACTGGTGTAGAGATACCAGCGGAAGGCATCCGCCCCATGCTGATTCAGCACATCCCACGGGTCAACGGTGTTGCCCTTGCTCTTGGACATCTTCGAGCCATCTTCTGCCAGGATATGCCCCAGGCAGATGACATTTTTGTATGCGACCGTTTCAAAGAGCATGGAAGCGATAGCGTGCAAGCTGTAGAACCAACCGCGTGTCTGGTCAACTGCTTCGCAGATGTAATCCGCTGGATGCTGCTCTGCGAATTTTTCCTGGTTTTTGTGCGGATAACCCCACTGTGCCACCTGCATCGCACCGCTATCGAACCAGACATCAATCACTTCCGGCACACGGCGCATGGTTCCGCCTTCACCGCTAGGATTCGGGAAGGTGATGTCATCGACATACGGACGATGCAAATCCAGTTCCGTCAAATCCTGACCGGTGAGTTCTTCCAGTTCTTGCACGCTGCCGACGCAGACCATTTCGCCCGTCTGGTCATCGACCCAGACCGGGAGCGGCGTGCCCCAGTAGCGTTCACGACCGAGCGCCCACTCTTTCAGGTCTTCCAGCCAGTTGCCAAAACGACCATCCCGGATATGCTCAGGAACCCAATTCACAGTCTTGTTCAGCGCAACCATCTTGTCGCGGTAATCCGTTGCACGGATATACCAGGTTTCACGCGCCAGATACATCAGCGGCTTATCATCGCGCCAGTTGTGCGGGTAACTGTGTTCGTAGGTCTGCTTCTTATAAAGCAAGCCGCGCCCCTTGAGATCAGCGATGATTTCAGGGTCAGCGTCTTTGAACCACAACCCCTTGAATTTATCCACCGCGTCAATGAAGCGCCCGTTGGGATGTACCGTGATGAAGACAGGCAAATCGTGTTCTTTGCCGACTTCAAAGTCATCCTGACCAAAAGCCGGAGCGATATGCACGATTCCTGTACCATCTTCGGTGCTGACGAATTCGCCAGAGACGACATAGGCATGGTCTTTTTCGCTCGGCAGGAATTGATACAGCGGGTTATAGCGCATCCCTACCAAGTCACGGCCTTTGTAGCGTTTGACGACCTTCGCTTCTTCGGCATTTTGCAGCACTTTTTCGACCAGTGCTTCCGCGAGAATGAGTTGTTCTGTACCTTCGCCGTGAAGCTGCGGCACTTCCACCTGTACGTAATCGACATCTGCGCCGACTGCCAGCGCCGCATTCCCCGGTAGCGTCCAGGGAGTCGTCGTCCAGGCCAGGAAATACACGCCCGACTGATCTTTCAGCGGGAAGCGCACGTAGACGCTGGGGTCTTTGATGGTTTTATAGCCCAGCGAAACTTCATGGCTGCTGAGGGGCGTGCCGGAACTGGGGCTGTAGGCCACGACTTTATAGCCGCGATAGAGCAAGCCCTTATCCCAGAACTGCTTCAAAATCCACCAGACGCTTTCGATGTAGTCGTTAGTGAAGGTGATATAGGCATTATCAAGATCAACCCAGAAGGCGATACGCTCCGTGAGTTTTTCCCAATCTGCGATATTGCTGAAGACACGCTTGCGGCACAATTCATTGAACTTTGCCACGCCATATTCTTCGATCTGGCTCTTCTCGGTGATTCCAAGTTCTTTCTCGACAGCCAATTCAACGGGTAAGCCGTGCGTATCCCAACCGCCACGACGTTCCACGTAAAAGCCGTTCATCACCTTGAAGCGCGGGAACATATCTTTGAACGCACGCGCCAACACATGATGGCTACCGGGTTTGCCGTTGGCCGTTGGGGGGCCTTCGTAGAAGACGTAACGCGGCGCATCCTCGCGGCCTTCGGTCGTCTTCTCGAAGGTGCGTTTCAAGCGCCAGAACTCGAGCTGTTCTTGCTCGACTTTCTGAATGTCTACTCTCGGATCAACAGGGGTAAACATGGGATTTTCGATGTCCTTTGTCTGATACGGTTCGAAAGATTCTTAGTGGGTTACTATGGCAAATATGCGTTCTTAGCATACCCGTATCGTAGCGATAATAACCCGTGGCACGATTAACGCCACGAGACCACCTCCCTATTTGCGCTCTTGCCAATCGGTGTGCCCTATTATGGCGCAAGAGTTGGATTTATTGTAGCCGCTTTTTAGCTCATAAAGGGTCATTACAGACAAGATCATAACAGTGCACGGATCGCATCAACATCTTCTTGCACTGCCTGCCCATAGGACGTATTGGCAAAGCGCTCTACCTCTGCTTCCCAGAAAGGCAACCCGGCATGGATCAACTCGGTAGCTGGGGCTGGGTCATCTGCAAGACGGTACTGCAAGTAGGCAGCAAAAAGCTGGCGATACGGCTCTTGTAAATCAGCCACAGCCGGCATGGTTTGCAGTGCCTGTGAATAATCAAGCTGCCGAAAATGAGCATGAGCAAGATCAAATCGCACGATCTGCGGCGCACCTTCATCAATCGCTTGCTGGATAGATTGCACCGCAGTGGTATATTCGCCCTGGGCAAGCTGTGTTTTTCCGATGCCATATAACGCAAAAGGCGAATCAGGTTTGCGTTCAAGCGCTTCATGCAGGATTCCTGCGCTAGATTCAAGTAATCCCAGGTTGCGATACGTATTTCCCAGAAGGACGAGTTCATTCACAGAGAGACCTTTTCCCTCGTTCTGGCGCTCATGCGAATACGCCTCTAGCACCTGCTGCGCCTGTTCAAACTCCCCTTCCAGGAAATGTCGCTGTGCCTGCGTGTAAGGGGTCACCATCGTGCGATTGCCCCAGAGGACAACTACCTGTACTGCAATCACCAGTCCGACGGAACTAACGAGCGCAAGGTTTCTCAGTTCCGGCTGTGTACTGAGTATGAATAGAGAAACGGACAGCAGAACCAGCGCCAGCGCCAATGCAAATTTGCTGGTGCGATCCCAATAGCGCATTTCACGCAGCAAGCTCAGGAAAAGTCTCATGCAGTTACTCCAGGCTGGCGGAATCAGCTTCCGCGATGGCTTCTTCGATGTTGGCGATTTCGTAGCGCAAAGCCTGCCCGTAAGCGGTACCTTCCATTGCGGATTGCAGCGGTTTCCAGGGGCCAAGCCCCACGCGGGCGCTCATCATTTTGGCAGTGGCACGGACGGCTTCATCGGTATTTCCAGCGGATTTGTACGCCTGTGCCAGGTGATAATACACGCGCACGCTGTACATGGCGGGCATAGGATCACGCGCTGCCTGCCGGAAACTCTCCAGGGCTTCGTCGGTTTTTCCGGCAAGCTGCTGAACAAAGCCCAATTCTGCCCACACAATCGGCTGCTTGGGTGCGAGTGCCGCTGCAACCTGCAATGCACCTGCGGCCTCATCATAGCTGGCCTGTAAACGATAGCCATGGGCGAGGGCAATATATGCACCAGGATCTTGCGGGAACATCTGCACTGCCCGGTCTGCGGTGGATTGTGCCTTCGCTAACTGCCCGGTATAGGCATAGGCGCTAGTGAGCATGGCAAGGACTTCTGAAGTTTCACGACCCAGATCAACGGCGCGTTCTAACACTGGAATTGCACGAGCAAACTGGTACTGCTGCATGAAGCGATACGCATCCCCATAGCCGGGAGCCTGCTGCCGCGTCTGCCGTGCCAGCAGCAGCATCACCAGAATGAAGCCCAGAGTCATCATCAAGGCTGCGAGGAACAGCCCCGCCAGCGCTACCTGGATCGTCGGGGATAAAACCATATCATTGAGCGGCTGTGTCCGGTTGTTGAAGAACTCGACACCCACTCCAATCACGAACACGAGAAATCCCAGTAGCGCTAGTCCTGCTGTTACGAAGACCCCAATCCAGGCCAGAATCCGCCGCTGACTCATCGGGCTGGCTCCTGTGCCAATGCTGCTACTGGCAAGTTCTCTTTCAGCAGTTTCCGCGTCAACTCAACATCGTGTGCTAGGACATCCTGCAACACGGCGGCTTGTTCATCCTTGAGGATTTTGTCCCAATCTTCCAGCCCTTTGAACTCATTTTGCATCTTCTCCACCCTGGCGGATGCTTCGTCAAGCTGCTTCAGGCGGCTGTGAGCGCGTGCCTGCCACAAATACACCAGCAGGCGATGGCGTGAATCCGGGATTCTTTTCTCTAGCGCTGTATCCAGGCTGGCAATTGCTTCCACGCTGTTATGAAGGCGATCTTGAATCATGCCGATGTTATAGTGCGTCACCCATTCATTCGGTAGATATTCGGCGGCTTGCTGTGCTGCGGCTAGCGCTGCATCATAATTCTTCACCTGCAATTCCAGTTCGGAAAGCTCGTTGTAGGCTTCCGCGAGTACCACAGGATCATCACTCTTGTCGATCATGGTTTGGTAGTCGCGCCGCGCTCTGCCGGGTTTATCCCACAGGCGCAGCAGCCGCGCCCGAAAACGATAATGCTTCACGACATCCGGTTCAGCGCGGATGAGTTCATCCATTGATTGAACCGCCGTTTTGAAGTCATTTTTACGCATCGCTTTGATCGCATCGCGGTACTGCATGGGAGCCTGGTTGCGCCCGAAGATGAATGCACCAACCAGCACCCAGCCCACTGCGCCACCGAAAGCCGCCGCCTGATATTGCGGAAAAAACAGCAGTGCTAAAAGAATCAACCCCAATGCGGGAGCCATCAACGCAAGCCCGGTGAGGCGCTGCTGCCAGTTCATACGGCTGCCGACCACCAGCGCTGCTACCAGAATGAAGCCAAAAGCCAGCATATTCTGGAAGACTTCGACTCCTGTTGTGTTGGCAAAGGTGAGGATGACGCTGGCGATTCCAGTAACGACAAAAGCGCCAATCAGGAACCAGAAACGTCCAGACCCCAGCCAATCTTGAAAATTCTGCAAGGATTTTAGCATAGCGTTTTGCCCCCTCAACGATGGGCGTAGTTCGTCAGGACAGCACGATAAGGCTTGCCCGCGTGTTGATACGTTCGCTGTACGGGAATATCATGCTCATCCAGCCAGTAGAACACATCATCGGCAATCTGGAATTTCGCCGCTTGTATCGCTTTGCGGCTGATGGTGAGCGCTTCTGTATCCCGTTCTTCCACGATGATCTTCAACAGGTGGCTGTCATCAACTGAGGTTAACTGCGGCGTGAACACTTGCGACTTGCCGCCTTTTGCCAGTATCTGACGGATAGTGCGTCCCATGAAAAGGGTCTGCTTGATGTAAAGCAGACAATCCACCACCAATGGAAATTCGGTATATTCGCGCTCCTGCCCCTGGATGGTACGCCCAATCTGCACATAGTCTTTTTCAAAGACATAATCGGCCTTGAAGTTTTTCACTTCGGGATCACGCGAATTAAACGACTGAACGTTATAGCGCTCAATCTGTCCATCCGGCGAAACCAGCGCCTCCGAAAGAATCGTCAGGCCATCTTCATCACGACCATCTTCATCCACGCGGATCAGACGCGCACCGCCTGCCAATTCGTGGATTGTCCACTTTTCGATTACGTTTATCGGTTGCTCGTCACGGAAGTAATGATATTCTCCGCGTGCCACGAATTTCTCATGTGCTGCGACCATATGCAGCGTTCGCATGGAATTAGTCCTCGATTTCTACATAAATGCGTTTGTTGATGCCGCCCTTGCTCTTGTAATTGCTGATGCGCAGCGTGCCGACTTCGCGGGTATTGCTGACATGCGTCCCGCCATCCGCTTGCAAATCCAGCCCGCTAATTTCGACAGTCCGCACTTCGGTAATACCTTCCGGCAGCAGATTGATCTTTGTACGAATCAAGTCGGGAATCTGGAAGGCTTGTTCGCGGGGCAAAATATTGACCACCACATCGCGGGCAGCCGCAACCTCTGCGTTGATCTTTTCTTCGATTTCGTTGACGAGTTCTTTTTGCATCCGCTCAAACTCAAAATCCATGCGTCCGCTGAGGGGTTCCATATTGCCCCCGGTCACGCTCGCGCCGTAATCTCGCCAGACAACACCGCACAGAATATGCATGGCGGTATGAGTACGCATCAACTTATAGCGGCGCTCCCAATCCAGCACGCCAACAACTTCGGTTCCCACCGCTGGTAGTTCGCCATCCAGGATGTGCAAATTTCCGCGCTTGACTTGGGTCACAGGAATTTCTGTATCATTCACGCGCAACACACCTTCATCGCTGGGCTGACCACCACCACCAGGATAGAACGCGGTGCGACCCAGATAGACACCGTTGGCTTCTTCATCAACACCTGTCACCGTCGCGGTGAATTCTTTCAAATAAGCATCGGTTTGATACAACAATTCAGTCATAAGAGTCCCCTAATTCAGTCATCATCTATCTCAACAGGCATCCGCATTCGCAGCATCACCGGAACGCCACCCATCGTCTTTTCCCAGAAGCGCCGACCACTTTCATTCACAGCCGCAACATATAACTCATAATGCGTCACACCGCGCAGGATAAACCAATCACGCATCGAAAGCATGATAGCAGTCCCAACACCTTGCCCACGCCAATCCGTATGCACAAAAACATCCGCGACCATGCCCGCCCGCTCCGTTTTGAAAACATCTGGCAGCAAATCAACCACCATACCCAGGGCATAACCGACGATTACGCCATCCTGCTCTGCCACCAGAATATGATGCGTGTCATCATCCAGCATCCAGCGAATGCGCTGCGCATACCGATGTGCGCCATCTTTCGCAGCTTGTGGCATATGCTCATCCAATTCACGGTGATACGCCACCAGTTCCAGCCAGAGACTACCGATTGACTCAGCATCCTCAGGCTGCGCCATACGAATCTTCATATCAACATCCAGAAGACATCCATTCCATTTGATGCACCCACACCCCGCCAGAAAGCTTGCTGTACGGCTGCCTGCGCCGGAATTTGCACCTGCAATTGTTGAACCCCGCTTGCACGCAGTTCAGCAGTCCAGGCATCTAGCAGCAAGCGCCCCGCACCACGACCCATCTCAGTATGATTATCAACAATCAAATCCCGGATGACACCAATGAGCTGCGGCGCTACTCCTGGTAAATTAGGCACAATTTCGCCCATGATGCCACCGACAACGGTATGATCTATTTCGGCTGCTAAGAATATGCTGGTTTCTGATTGTAGTTTCTCCACTGCTGTCACTTCCCAGATGCGGCGAGCATCTGGCAACAAGCGCAGCATACGGTTATTCTGCTGCCAGATTGCCATCTGGTCGTACCAGTATTCAGAGAGCAGCGGAATGTCTTCAGGATGAGCCTGTCGTATATGCATCAGGAGAGCCAGCAGGTTTCATTTCGGGTACTTGTGAGATAATGATACGGTCTATCCTGCTGAGAACAAGAGCGATATTGCAGAGGTACTGCCATGTTAGACGAACGAACCATCCCAGATGCTCAACTACCTGCCTGGATGCAGCAAGCACGGCGCGGAGTCGATTGGGGTGTCATCATCGTCATGATTCTGAGCATCTTCGTTGCATGGCCTCTCATTGTAAACCGACACTTACCCGCCCATACCGCGCTAGAGAATTATGCCTTTCAGGTCAATGACGCATCGACATCCATCTTGCAGGGCTGGTTTTTCCCACGATGGTCAGCCACTGCCTTGAACGGTTACGGAACCCCTCTTCCCCACTATCAACCCTCTGCCGCGGCTGATGTCGCTGCCATCATCAATGTATTGTTCCTCAACGATGTGGAGCGTGTCATACGATTGGCAATGATTGCGGCGTTTCTACTGGCAGGCAGCACAACCTACGTCTTCGTGATGCAGCGATCTGGCGCACAGGCAGGCGTATTGGCGGCAGCACTCTACTTATTTAGCCCATACGTTGCCTTGATGTCCCCGTATGTGCGCGGTGACTTGCCAGAAGTCTTTTCCCTGGCAGCGATGCCAACCTTATTGTGGGCTGTGAATCGACTACTGCAACGCAATCAACCACTGGATAGCCTGACCATCGCATTGAGTACAGCCTTTCTCGCGCTCAATGACCCTGCATGGTTGCTGTTGAGTTTGCTCCCACTGGCGGCACTCATCTCGCACGATCTCGCGGAAAACAAACAATGGCAGCGCATCCCGGTCATATCCGGCTCTATGCTGCTAGGGATTGCCATGGCCTCATTTTTCTGGCTTCCAGCACTGCTCGAACAAGACTTCGTGCGCTGGTTGCCACCTCTCGTACAAACCCGCACAGACAGCATTTCGTTCCTGGGCTTGTTCGCCCGAACCGATGCCCTTGATCCTGCTGCATTGGCATATTATCCACAGTGGACTCTTGGATGGGGAGCGCTGCTGTTTCTGATGGTAGGAACCACAGCCGCCATTGTTCAGAAGCAGCATACTGGATTGCAGCGTCATTTCCTGATGCTGGGTAGCGGACTTATCTTGCTGGTGGTGTTGGCCTTCCCGCAAGAACATCGCTTCATGGGGGTAATCGCCTACTGTCTGGCAATTGGCAGCAGTGGAGCCATCCAACTTTTGCGCCATGTTGCGCAGTGGCAAGCCAAGATTATTGTTCCTACCGCTCTATTTGCCCTTATTGGCATTGCATACCCCGTCTGGGTCATAGTCCCGGACTCACAGGTCGGGCGAGACTATACGCCTGTTGAACAGATTCGGTATGAGCAAGCAGGCTACGGCATTGCAGTGATACCCCCAGGACAACTCATTCCCACAACGCTCACAGACAGCGCCCTTGCTGAACTGCGCCCCATCGACATTGACGAGGCAGCAAGCGCCATTAATCGTTTCACAACCACGCCATCTTCATCCGTACAGATTCTACCTACAACACGCAATCCAGTGTCCCCCATCATCAGTGCGAATCAGCCAACGACAATAGGAATGCACTTCTCTGCCTATTCCCTTGCCGCCGTAGCAGAAGGTGTATACCCCTATGCTCAGAGTTACTTTCCCGGCTGGTATGGTGTATTAGAGTCTGAACGCATCGAGCTTGAACGAGAAGCAGATCGCGGGATAAGCCAGATTCGACTGCCAAGTGTTAGCAATGGCAGGTTACTCATCCAGCTTGGAACCACACCACCTCGGTTGATTGGCTGGCTGGTATCGCTTGTGGCATTGCTGACGCTCGTTGGCTACACAGCGTTTCGCTGGCGCACCGTTCCTGGAAGTCAGGAAGTGAGCATTTTGCTGCGCAGAGACCTGGCGCGGCGGTTGATGATCGTGGTTATTCTTGCAGTTGTACTGCGCATCTTCCCAAACCTGAATCCGCTGCGGGGTTCACTGGCACCGCAACCCACTTATACGACACAATCATATTTGCGTTATCCCAATATTTATGATGGCACTATTGATCTTGTACAGTACTGCTACACACTCGGTGATCTCCAGGAAGTTATCGCTTCACTCCCATTGATACCAAGTACTGACCCCTGTCGTCCGAGATCCAGCTACGCACCGGGGGACGAAATTGACGTTTCCCTGATCTGGGAACAATCCGAAGCCAATGCTGAACAGATCAAAGTACAATTGCGCCTGATTTCCGGTGTGTCGGACGCAATTCTGGTAGAAGAAGCGTTACGGTATCCGGGGCATTTGCCAACCAATCGCTGGCAACCAGGACGTTACATGCCAGATTGGCATCACTTCCAATTACCAACGGATATTTCACCGGGAGCCTATACCCTGGCATTTGAACTGTATCGCTGTGAACCCTCAGCGCCCGGATTATACCCAGCCTGCGAAACGATGGATGTGCAGCTAGCTTTGCCAGAACCCATCGTCCTGGATTGAACCTGCTGCGTACATTGCTTGTCATCCCAGAATACGCGCTGTACAATGAGCCACACTTTGATGCAGAAAGGAATATTACCCAATGGCAACTATGCATACTGAAGAACGCATCGGCGAAGCATGGCGATTGCATCGCAATGGCGATAACGCGGGTGCAGAAAAAATCTTCCGTGAAATTCTTGATAAAGCTCCCAAACATCTTGATGCCCTGTATGGTCTCGGACTGGCTCGCCGTGCCAATGGCAACCCCAGCGGCGCAGCGGAAGCATTCCAGGCAGCCTTGCAGCTTGCCAAAGATGCGTATAACGCTGTAGACACCCAGTCTGTGATTGATGGGGTCAATGGCGGCAACGATCTTGGAACGTATGAAGATGACCGTTATTTGATGCTCCAGCGTATGATCCAGCAGCGCATTACCGAAGTCAGCGAATAAGTAATTGACAGCCGATGCAGAAGCGCGAGCGCCTCGAAAAAGCTATCGCAGGCGAATCAGCAGATCGTACCCCGGTTGCACTCTGGCGGCATTGGCCAGGGGATGACCAGCGAGCTGCTGATCTCGCGGCTGCACATCTACAATTTCAGCAGATGTTCGACTGGGATTTTCTCGCTGTCGTTCCATCTAGCAATTTCCTGGTGACGGGGTACAGCTTCTACGATGAGTGGACGGGCGCGGCATCCGGCAGGCGTGAGATTACACGTCATGCCATCAAGCGTTCGCTGGACTGGACAGAACTGCGCCCTTTAGACCCAGATCGTGGTGACCCAGGTAAGCAAATAGAATGTTTGCGCTTATTGAGCAAACCACTTGCAGCAAACAGCACACCTCATATTCAGGTGGTATACAGCCCGTTAACCCAGGCAGCACGCCTCAGCGGAACGAAAATGCTGCTGAATCACCTGCGCCGTCACCCCGACCGACTGGTAACAGGTCTGAATGCCATTACCGAGACCACGCTGCGCTTCATGCATGCCCTACGCCGCAATACTGCGATTGCAGGTCTGCTTTACGTTGTGGAGATGGCATCCTTTACGTTGCTGTCTGAGGCGGAATATGCGCAGTTTGGCAAGCCCTTTGACCTGAAGTTGCTGACCGAACTGCCGCAGTCCTGGTGGCTGAATGTGTTGCAAATCACCGGGGATATGCCAATGCTTTCCTTACTGGCAAATTATCCGGTACAGGTCATCAACTGGTCTGACCAGGAAACGCACCCCCCGCTAGATCGAACACAACTGGAATTCCAGGGAGCAGTGTGTGGTGGCCTGGGTGAAGAGCAGCATCTGAACCTGGGTACGCCAACAACCGTGCGAGATGCGGCTCGCAAAGCAAGCCTCGCAATGGGGCGGCATCTGATCCTGGGAAGCGGCAGCACAGTTCCCATCACTGCGCCGCTCTCAAATCTACGTGCGGCTCGTACCGTCGTAGAAGGAGCTATATGAGGGAGGCAGAATCATGTCTGGACGTGTAATTGCAGGAAGTGCCAAAGGACTGCGCCTGAAATTGGTGCCGGGCGATAGTACACGCCCCATCATGGATAAGGTTAAAGAAGCGCTGTTCAACATTCTGGGGGACAGCGTGCAGGGGGCAGCGTGGTTGGATCTGTTTGGGGGAACGGGGGCAGTCGGTATCGAAGCGCTGAGTCGTGGGGCGGCACACGCCTTATTTACTGAAATTGACCGCGCAGCACTCAAAACCATTCACGAAAATCTGGAAATCACCAGGCTGCAAGACCGCGCTGAAGTCCGCATGGTGGATGCGTTCAGCTTGTTGAAGCGCACGCCACCGCGTCAGTTCGATTTCATCTATATCGCGCCACCGCAGTACAAAAGCATGTGGCGTAAAGCACTGGATAGCATCGAAGCGAACCCGGCGTGGTTATCTCCGCAGACCATTGTCATTGTGCAGATTGATCCCCGCGAACAGTCTGATGTGTTGTATCATCATCTCCGTGCCTACGATGAGCGACGTTATGGAAAAACGATGCTCTGGTTCTTTGAAGCTGTAGTGGAAAGTGAATGAGTTGGAACCGCAACAATTTGAGAGCATTGTAGAACAGCTCTGCGACCTATTTGAGGTTCATGCACCACCAGTTCCAATCGAGACGATGCTACAAGAACCACTACCAGGGTTGTGGGAGGAAGTAGACATCCGCAATCTTTCAGGCAGTTTCTTGAGTTTCAAGCCGGGAGAGCGTTTCTCCCCGCGCATGTCCATTGCTCGCTTACTGGTGCGCCACATGTGCGAGAGTTCCTGGGGAACGCAGCATGGCCTGGGCAAGAACTGTGGTGATAAAGCCTATATCCTCTCCCTGACGCATGTGCTGTTGATGCCGAAGAGCATGATTGACGATCTCCCCGGCAGCAGCCGCAACCCGAAGGCGATTGCGATGCATTTTGAAGTACCAGAAGAAGATGCACGGCAGCGCCTCCTGACACTTGCGGAATACGACTAATTCAGCGCCTCCAGGTACTCACGGGCGAGTCGCAATGCTTCACCAGCGTTTTTGACTTTCCCGGTAACCTGTCCTTCTCGGATCAAGGTCAGCAGTTCTCCTATGACAGGGCCACCTTGAATGCTGAGTTCTTCCATCAAGTTGCTGCCATCCACGAATAATTCCGGCGAAACTACTTCGTCATAGCGCCGGAAATATGCTTCGAAGGCATGTCGCACTCGTTCAACAAATACCAACCACTTATCTTGATCTAGTTCCAGATTGATCTGTGCCAGGTAATGCGCCAACCCAAGCAGCAGCGCATCAACGCCACCCTGTTCGAGCGCATACCAGTAGCGATGCAGTTCCAGGTCACCCGCTTCCAATGGCAGTTGCAGCGATGCGCGATAGGCGCTAATCATCTGGCGCAAGCGTTTCTTCTCCGGGTTGCTCAGGCGTAGATCGTTCGCAGCACGCACAGCGATTTCTGCGGATTCTCCCGGCGATTCAGCCACGAAATGCAGCAAAGTCCCGAACATCAGCAGCGCCCACTGCTGCCGTTCTTGAGGCCATTCGGAATCCAGGTAGTCGTTTAGCTGCTGGCGGTAGCGGTCGAACTGAATCGCCAGCATGCCCATATCAAATGTTGCAGCAGTATTATCCGTGCGACGATAACTCACGGTGGTCAGGATGCGTCCCAGCCGCTGGCAGGCTTCCAGCGTGTAATTCCACACATCCGGGATGCCCTGCTCCGGCGCAGATTTGCCAATCAGCCTACTAACATCCGGCAGAACATATTCCAACAGGCCGAGATGCTGCGCAGTACGCAGCGCCATTGTCGGACGCTGCACCGCCAGCATTTTGAAGAACTCATCGCGGATACGTTCTGGGGAAATCTGTGCCAGATTGACCGCTTCTGCGCGAATATCAGCAGTGGTCGATGGTTCAACGCGGAAACCAAGCTGCACACTCTGGCGGATGGCACGCAACCCCCGCAGCGGGTCATCACTGATGCTCTGATCGGTACAGCGCCGAATGACTTTCGCGGCGGCATCTTCGCCACCATTCAGCGGATCAATCAACAAACCGAGGTCACCATGCAGGTCAACCGCCATAGCATTGATCGTAAAGTCGCGTCCCAATAAATCGGAGAGCAAGTCATCCCCCCGAAACTGCGCGACATCAATCACCAGGCGACCTTCCGCTGTATCCAGCAGCACCCGCGCAACACCGCGTTCAGCATCCATCACGAATAAGTCACCGTTGAAATAATTGGTGATTTTGCGGGCGAGTTTGATGGCATCTTTTGGCGTTGCCAGGTCAATATCTTTTACCGGACGATGTAAGAAAGCATCCCGCACGGCTCCCCCCACGATGTACAGCGGTTGCTTGACGCGCATATCGTGGATTGCGTCCTGAAGATCCAGCACAACATCAGACCATGACAACGTGCGGAACTCCAGTGCCTTCGGTGTGAGGTCAAATTCAGGGGAGGACATCTTCATCCACCACCCCGATAAACGGCAAATTGCGGAATTTCTCATCGAGATCAAGGCCGTAGCCAAAGACGAATTTATTCTCGATCTCGAAGCCCACATAATCGATGGTGATGTCTACCTCACGCCGAGAGGCTTTATCCAATAACGTGCAGAGGCGCAAGCTGGCAGGCTTACGCACCCGCAGCGTATCCAGCACAAAGCCCAGGGTATAGCCACTGTCGATGATGTCTTCAACAATCAGCACATGCCGTCCGGTGATGGCGGAGGTAACATCCATATCAATGCGCACACGACCAGTACTCTCGCGTGCGCCGCGTCCGTAGCTACTGGCTGCGACGAAATCAATCTCATGCGGGATCGTGATGTGGCGGCTGAGGTCAACCAGGAACATCACCCCACCTTTCAAGATGCAGAGCAGCAATAAATCATCCACATCTGCATAGTCAGCATTGATCTTCTCGGCAAGTTGTATCACACGTTCTTGAAGCTTATCGGCTGGGATTAACACTTCTTTGAGGTAAGTTTCGTAGGGTAGCACCCTGTCGGCCTTTCGTTAACAGTCACGCAGCAATTATGCCGACGAATAGTACAACAAGGTGTAGGAAATGGCAGCGTAAAAATTCGTTACATTTCAAGCCTCAGCGGAAAAGCACCTGCACCGCCAAACGTCCCAGGATCACGTCATCCCCTTTGTGCAAGACAGCAGACTGGTTCGGCTCAATTCGCACGGCATTTACATAGGTGCCATTTGTGCTGCTGAGGTCGGTAATATACAGCTTATTGTCTTTTAGTTCCAGTTGTGCATGCAAACGAGATACACCGCGATCCATTGCCCCATAGGGTGTCAGGTCAATATCGGTTTCACTCTTTGCACCCAATTCAAAACGCCCCAGGCGATAAATCGTATTCTCAACCATGACGAGGCGCTCTGCCATGCCACGCACCAGCAAAATCACCTCGCGCTTTTCGCCGAGAGATGCAGTACCATTGGGTGGCGTATCCGCGTGTTCGCGCAGCGCACGGCGCAATGCCGGGCTATCGTCAGAGAGTACCGCTGTATCAGTAACGGATTCAATTCCCTCTTCCGCGAAGAGATCTTGTAAATCCTCTTGCGGGCTTTCATCAGCCCCACGCGGGGATCGCTGCGCATCCGGGGAAGTCTCGAATCCAGTTGAGGATAATTGCTGCGTCTTTTTGTCTTTATTCTCTGACATGCTGGGTATAAGCTCACAGGCTAAAGGTTCTTTTCCTGAAAAGAGTATAGCATAAAACGAATCATGTATTCGCACACAAACACGGCACTGCACGTATCGAAAACATAGGGATTTGGTTCATGGAACGTAAAGATGGCTTCGTACAACGTGGCAACCCCCGCCAGACAGTTCAGCTGCGGCTGCCCTCTGGCTTAATCCTCACGGCACCCATTGGCAGCACCCTGGAAGACATCTTCACAGATGCCACCAATCAACGATTGATCGCGTTTGAAGCGCCATTGATTGCCGCAGTCTGCGATGGAAAGTTGCGAGAACTGACCTATGTACCCCAACGCGATTACAATGTGCGCCCTATCACCGGGGCGGATAGCGACGGCGGACGCATCTACCGACGTTCACTTGTGCTGCTGATGGTCACTGCACTGAATGAACTCTGGCGCGGGACGCAAGTCCGTGTGAATTATGCTGTGCGCGACGGCGGCTTTTATTGCGAACTGGCAAACCGGGAACCCCTCACAAAAGATCAAGTGAACTTGCTAGAAGGCCGCATGCGCAAACTGGTTGAGGAAGATCACCGGATCACGCGGCGTTCTGTGTCATTGGCAGAAGCCGAAGATATTTTCGCCAGCAGGGAAGAGCATGACACACTGCGGCTGCTGCAATTCCGTAGTAAAGACACCGTCCCACTGTATTCGCTGCGAGGCCGCCCGGATTATTACTTCGGCTATATGGTTCCGTCTACGAGTTACTTGCAAACCTTCAAACTCATTCACATGCCAGATGCATTTATTTTGCAATATCCACGCCGGGAGAATTCAAAAGAATTACTTCCACTGCGCGTTTACCAGAAATTGAGTACGGTATTCCAGCAGGCCGGGGAATGGCTGGAACGCATCGAAGTTGAAGACATCGGTCAACTGAATCAATTGGTACAGAGCGACAAAATCCGCGAGATCATCCTGGTGGCGGAGGCATTGCACGAACAGAATGTCGCACGGATTGCCGAGAAAATTTATGCTCGCATGGCGCAAGGAACCCGCATTGTGCTGATTGCGGGGCCTTCGTCTTCTGGCAAAACGACATTTTCCAAGAGGCTCTCGATACAACTGTTGGCGCTAGGCGTGCGTCCTTTCACGCTGGAAATGGATAACTACTTTGTCGAGCGCCACCTGACCCCACGCGATGAGAACGGAGAATATGACTTTGAAGCCCTGGAAGCAATGGATCGTGTGATCCTGAACGATCATTTGCTGCACTTGATGCGAGGAGATGAAATTCAACTCCCTCGCTTTGACTTCAAAACAGGCACACGCCAACCAGGGCAAACCGTGCGTTTGCAGGAAAATCAGGTGGTCATTCTGGAAGGCATTCACGGAATGAACCCTGACCTACTGCCGCGTGTCCCCAAAGACAATATCTTCCGCGTGTATGTATCCGTGCTGTCGCAGTTGAATATCAATATGCATAACCGTGTACCAACGACGGACGTGCGACTGCTGCGGCGCATTGTGCGGGATGCCCGCAGCCGAGGTTACACGGCGCAAGATACGCTGACTCGCTGGCAAAGTGTACGACGTGGCGAAAAGCGTAACATCTTCCCCTATCAGGAACAGGCGGACATCATCTTCAATTCTGGTTTGCCCTATGAACTGGCGGCCTTGCGTTCGCTGGCAGAGCCGCTTCTGCTGCAAGTCCCACAAGGAACAGAACCGCACATCGAGGCCAATCGGTTGCTCTCCTTTCTGGAATGGGTAAAACCATTGAGCCGGACGCAATTCGATATGATCCCAGATACATCCTTGCTGCGGGAATTTGTTGGTGCATCCATACTGGAAGATTATCACCCGATGCATTTCTAGTGGCAAAACTGAAGCAGACACGGCATACTTGTGAGGCAGATTGAATTTCCTAACGCATCACAACCAAATCTCAACTTTTCATAAGAATGCTTAAGGGTTCAATCGACAACGGTACACGTATGATAACGCTGTATTCCGTGCAGAATTGTCCTTATACACACTGACTCACTTGTCTATGGTTAGGAGAAATAATGCCCTACAAGCTTGCCATTGACTTCGGAACAACCAACAGCGTACTCGCATGCTGGAACAATGAACACGACGACGCTGAAATCCTGGCGGTGGATAGCATCTCCGATACAACAGTGGATATTCGCCCACCGATTGTGCCGTCCTTAATCTACGTGGATGATGCGAATGCAAACTTGTTCACCATTGGTCAGGCAGTGCGCGAGCAGGGCAAAGACAGCCAGCAAGATAACCGCCTGTTCCGCAACTTCAAGCGCGGGATTGTGGCAACCCCTGCACCGGAACCGCGTGATATTGATGGTATGAAATTTGCAGATCGCCATGCTGGGGCTAACTTCATCAAGCAAGTATTGGCTGCGATGCCATACGACGACGATGAGATTGAGCAGTTGGTGCTGACTGCCCCGGTTGCTGCCTTTGAAGGCTATTTATCCTGGCTGAACCAGGTGATTGATGAAATCGCCCCGGAGAAAATCCGCGTTGTCGATGAATCAACGGCGGCTGCATTGGGTTACGCGGTGACCGAACCCGGCGCGGTGGTGCTGGTCTTCGATTTTGGGGGCGGTACGCTGGATTTGTCCCTGGTACAACTGCCGGAACACAAAAAACAAACAGGCGGATCCCTGCGCAATCTGGTGAATAGCAACGCCAATGCCGCCAAACAAGCCGCCCGCGTCGTCGCTAAAGCAGGCCGCATCATTGGTGGAAGTGATATTGACCAGTGGATATTGGGCGAAGTCCTGAACCGCACTGGACTGAGTACCAAAGACCTCGGCAGCGCCTATGCCCCACTGCTGACCGAGTGCGAACGCGCAAAGATTGAACTCTCTAACGTAGATGTTTCCACCATTAATTTTGAGATCGACGGGCAGGCATACAATGTCGCCATCACCCGCGAAGAGTTAGAAGAATTGTTGGAACAAAACGACTTTTATACTGCACTGCGCCGCGTGGTCGATAAAGTGATGCACGTTGCTCGGCAGCGCGGTATCTTCAAAGAGGATATTAAGTATGTGCTGATGGTCGGCGGCACATCATTGATGCCATCTGTACAGCGCACGCTGGGACAATATTTCACTGATATGGCTGTACGTGCGGATAAGCCCTTCACTGCCGTCGCCGAAGGCGCATTACAGCTTGCGGCTGGCTATGGCCTGGAAGATTATCTCGTCCACAGCTACGGCCTTCGCCATCTCGACCCCGACTCGGGCGATCATGCATGGGATGAAATCATCCCGATGGGCAGCACTTACCCCATCACACGCCCTATTGAAGTCATGCTCGGCGCAGCACATGATGACCAACAATCTATCGAATTCATTATCGGCGAAATTGATACCGATGCTGTTTCGATGATCGAAGTGAAGTATGAGAACGGGCAAGCGGTCTTCGTGGCGGATACCAGCAGCAGCGAGCAGCGGATCAGCATTATGAATGAGTCAACCGTCCTTGAGCAGTTGGCACAGCTTGACCCTCCTGCACAGCCTGGAGACCCACGCCTGAAGGTCGATTTCACGGTGGATGACCGCCGTCGTTTACGCATGAGCGTCTTCGATATGCTCAAAAACAAAGTCTTGCTGGATAACGTCGTCGTTGTCACCTTGCAATAAGTCAACCACGAGAAACATCAAGGAGAATTACAGCATGAGCAACAGCACCATCACCGGACGCGAACCCCAACTGGTGGCAGGTTTTCTGGAAAAAGGCAAGCAGCGTCTTTCATTGCGCCGCCTGGGTACAATGCTGAATATCCTCTCGCCGGATGCTGTCTCGCTGGATGCGATTGCAGAGATGGTGCAGAGCGATGACTTCTTCGTGCGCTACAATGCTGCGAAGCTACTCGGCAAGCGCGGGGATCGGGATGCGCGAGTCTTGATTGAAGATGCCCTCGCCAATGCCGGGGCGCGTACCCGTGCCAGCGTTGCGCGTCATCTGTACGGCTTTACCTGGTTCAGTGCCGAAGCGCTCGTCAAACAAGCGCTGAAAGACAGCGATGCCCGTGTGCGAGAAGCAGCCATTTATGCACTGTGCGATATGGGTGATCTGAATGCCTACAATCTCATGGTGGATACGCTGGAAGGTGAAGAAGATAACGTCCTGGAAGCGGCTGCTTTTGGCCTGCGCGAGACGCAAGACAGTGCGGCTGTTCCCGTGCTGAAGCAGGTTCTTAAGGCGAAAGACCCGGATGTACGCATCAAGGGGTTAGAAGCGCTGGGTATCTCCGGCGTGCCGGAAGCCATGCCCGTCGTCCGGGAAGCAATGTTCGACCCAGAACCACAGGTCAAATATGCGGCTTCGCTGAGTCTGCTGGAACTGGCTGGCGAAAGCTGGCTGGAAGAACTTGCAGGCGTGATTGGACGCACAACCGGGGAAACGCTGGAGCAAGTGCTGCTGGCGTTGTTCCATGCGACCAATTACCTGAAGATCGAAGTTGCCAAAACCAATGCCGCCGAATTGATGATTGATGCGCTGGAAACGGCCTTGCTCGATGAACATGCAGGCGTGCGCAAAGCGGCAATCTATCCGCTAGCGTGGATGCGCCATGAACGCACGCCCGTCATCCTCAAGAAAACTTACCGCCTGGAAACCGACCCGGACGTGAAAGCCCATATTGTGCGCGTCTCTGCCGGGTTGATGTCTGACGCTGGCGAAGAAATTTTGCAGGATGCAATGGATACCGAAGATGCGAAAGTGCGCAAAGTCGCGCAGCAGATCATGGAAGAGCGCGAAAAGGCGGGTGGGCGTGTCGCCACGTATGACGAGAACGCCTACAAAGGCGAAGACTTCGACCGTTCCCTCCTGCTCGGTAAGTTGAATTAGATACTACTGGGAAACCATCAGCGAGGGGTGGCTTGCTCTCGCCATAACAGCGGAGCCTGCCCGATGAACCCGATACAAAGGGCGAAGGGCAGGCCAATCAACCAGAGAAATTCGGGATTATCCAGTTCAAAATAGAGCAGAGCCTGGGCAATTTCCGGGGTATTCACCGTCACCAGATAGCGCTGATGAGCGAATGCAATCGGCGTGAAAACCGCTGCACTGGTCAGCAGCATCAGCGCAATTGCTCGAACTCGCCCACGCCCATTGAACCAACCCGCCACCACAAATCCGGCTGACAAACCCACGCCACCAAGCAACAAAATCATCCAATCAGGTGATGTATTAAACAAGAAAAATGTCATATGCGCCCACCATGCCAGAGTACCAACAGTAATTCCAGCAAACAGTGAAAGCAAACGAGCCAGCACAGGCCAGCGATTGCGCAGCAGCAGCGGAATATCCCGCGCCAGGAGTACCATGAAGGCCAGCCCATGCCCAAAGATCAACCCGGCACTGAGGGCATTTCCCCAGCGCTGCGGCGCGAACCAACCATCTATGCGAAATGTCAGGTAAACATAGGCGAACATCGCCAGAAAACCCGCCAGCAAGGAAACTTGATAGCGAAGAAGAAGCTGAGGTTGTAGTCGTGCAGTTTTTAGTGACATAGCGCCAACAACTCCATGACATTCAGCGCTGGATAGGAAAGATTCGCCGCGCAAGTTATTCTACACGCTATAGCATACCAACCCATGCAGAGGAGCCATGAGATGTACGCTTTGCAACGAGCAATCACAATCCCAGCCGCCAAACATGAGCAAGCCAAACAAACCTGGCAGCAGCAAATTCTGCCACATTTGCAAGCACAAACGGGTTTTGAGCAAGCGTATCTTATGCAAAACGGCGACAACTTCGTAATCCTCATGATGTGGGAATCCGCAGCCGCCTTCGATACCTACCATGAAAGCCCCAATCATCAGGAAATTCATGGTTGGCTGCACGCCCTCAAGCAAGGGGCTGTGCAAAAATCCGAGTATCAAGTCCTCAATTCCTGAGCCGACTGCATCGTAGGAGCTTCCGGCAAACGCAATGCCTGTCATCATTTATTTATGACATTGTGCCTGAAGCTTCTCGATCAGTTACCGCGCTCTACCCGCGACTCGCTACAATCAGCAGCAGCGTGAATTGGTAAATGCTGCCGAGCATAATTTCCCTTATCTCCTCTCAAAATTCTTACAATTACATAAGGAGTCTATTCATGTCCGCCAAGAAAATTCTGTTTATCGTGGGTGACTATTCCGAAGATTATGAAGTGATGGTTCCGTTCCAGATGCTGCAAATGGTGGGGCATGATGTCCACGCCGTTTGCCCGGATAAAAAAGCAGGCGATACGATCCGCACTGCAATTCATGACTTTGAAGGGGAACAGACCTACAGCGAGAAACCAGGCCATTATTTCGCGCTGAATGCCAGCTTTGACGAAGTGAACCCGGAAGATTATGATGCCCTCGTACTTCCCGGCGGACGCGCACCGGAATACATCCGCCTGAATAAGCGTGTGCTGGAAATCACCAAACATTTCGCTGATGAGAACAAGCCCATTGCGGCAACCTGCCACGGTCCCATGATCCTGGCAGCGGCTGGCGCATTGCAGGGGCGCGAAAGTACCGCTTATCCCGCAGTTGGCCCTGATGTCACCATTGCAGGGGGTACCTTCATGGATATTCCGGTCGATCAAGCACATGTTGAAGGTAATCTCGTGACCGCCCCGGCATGGCCTGCCAACGCGGTATGGATGGCGAGATTCCTGGAAGTCCTTGGTAGCAAGATCGAAGCCTAACGTCGTTACACAAAACAGCGAACAACCGTACCCGGAGATGTTTCCGGGTACATTGCATTACCTCGCTAGCTCTCTATCCTGTGATGCTTCTGCAAGCTGCGAACCTGGAAGGGTTTTTCGCGACGGCGGCGAATCCCCTGCATACTGGCAACGGCTGCACTCATCGTTGTAATCAGCGGTACATCCACCTGATAACACATGCTGCGAATCGAAGCGCCGTCTTCGTGGGCTTTGCCACCAAGCGGGGTATTAATCACCATCTGGATTTTGCCCTCTTCCAGCCAATCCACAATATGCGGTGATCCCTGACTGACTTTGTTAATACCCTCGGCAGGTACACCGAAACGGTTCAGCCATTCCGCTGTGCCATGCGTTGCCACAATCTGGAAGCCCATCTCGTGCAGTTCACGAGCAATGCGTGTCACTGCGCCTTTATCCAGATCATTTACACTGATGCAAATCGTACCCGTTTCGGGCAAGGGCATTTTTGCGGCGATCTGCGCCTTCGCAAAAGCGTGCCCGAAAGTGTCTGCGTGCCCCATGACTTCGCCTGTGCTGCGCATTTCGGGGCCAAGCCGTGTATCTACCCCTGGGAATTTCTGGAAGGGCAGCACCGCTTCCTTAACGAAGAAGCCTTTGACGCTTGGCTCTTCTGTGAAGCCTATTTCTTGCAACGTCATCCCGGTTGTAATCTGTGAAGCATACCGCGCCAGTGGTACACCTGTCGCCTTACTCACAAAAGGCACCGTGCGGCTGCTCCGTGGATTCACTTCCAGCACGTAGACTTCCTCATCTTTGATGGCGAACTGAATATTGAACAAGCCCTTAATCGCCATACGTTTACCGATGCGGTGCGTATAGTCGCGGATCACATCCAGATGATACTGGCTGATTTTGTAGGGTGGCAGCACACAGGCCGAGTCGCCGCTGTGGATACCTGCTTCTTCGATGTGCTGCATGATGCCGCCGATGGTCACATGCTCACCATCAGCCAGCGCATCCACATCCACTTCAAACGCATCATCCAGGAACTTATCAATCAGCACCGGATGCCCTGTCCATTCCACCTGGGCATCCAGCCATTCAACCAGATTTTGCTCGTCAAAGACAATCGCCATACCACGCCCACCCAGGACATAACTCGGACGCACCAGCACCGGGTAGCCAATCTCCTGTGCTTTCTTGATGGCCTGTTCGCGGGTTAGCACTGTTGCTCCCGCAGGCTGTGGAATGCCTAACTCGCCCATCAGGGCATTGAAGCGTTCACGGTCTTCGGCAAGGTCGATGGTATCCACCGATGTCCCCCAGATGGGTACAGCAGCCGCCGCCAAACGCCCCGCGATATTCAGCGGGGTCTGCCCGCCGAACTGCACCAATACGCCATCCGGTTGCTCCACATCAATGATGTTCAGCACATCCTCAGCAGTTAATGGCTCGAAGTAAAGGCGATCCGCTGTATCATAATCTGTGCTGACCGTCTCCGGGTTGCAGTTGACCATGATTGTCTCGTAGCCCATTTCACTCAACGCGAAGCAAGCGTGAACACAGCAGTAATCAAACTCAATGCCCTGCCCGATGCGATTCGGCCCCCCGCCCAAAATCATGACCTTCTTTTTATCCGTTGGAAATGCCTCATTACCCTCTTCATAGGTGCTGTAGAGATAGGGCGTTTGTGCTTCAAATTCCGCAGCGCAGGTATCCACACGGTAAAAATTCGCCGTAACGCCCAACGCTTTGCGCCGTTCGCGGACGGTCATTTCTTCTTCGCCAATGAGGAGGGCGATATAGGCATCGCTGTACCCGTAGCGCTTCAGCTTGCGGAAATCGGCTGCATCGAGTTGATCCAGCTTGAGGTTCTTATTCAGAACAGCATCATGGATGCGCAGCGTCTCGCGCATCTGCTGCACATACCATGCATCATATTGCGTTTGCTGTACAACTTCTTCGACGGATAACCCTTCACGCAGGGCTGTTGTCACCTGGAACAGCCGTTTAGCAGTAGGCACTTGCAGCATTTCTGGGGAAGCAATCAGTTCCGGGTTGCTGTTCAGCCCCATGATGCCAATATCCAGCGAACGAACCGCTTTCTGTAAGGCTTCCGGGAAGGTACGCCCGATAGCCATCACTTCGCCAATAGCTTTCATCTGAGGGCCAAGCACTTCATCTACACCAGAGAATTTCTTGAAATCCCAGCGCGGAATTTTGACCACTACATAATCCAGCGAGGGTTCAAAACTGGCGGGAGTGACCCCGGTAATATCATTGGGGATTTCATCCAGCGTCAGGCCAACGGCGACCAGTGCGGCAATCTTGGCAATCGGGAACCCTGTTGCCTTACTTGCCAGCGCCGAAGAACGAGAAACACGCGGGTTCATTTCAATGACATACACATCCCCGTTTTCCGGGTTGATGGCGAACTGCACATTCGCGCCACCTGTGGTGATGCCAATGCGGTCAAAGATGGCACGGGAAGCATTACGCAGCCGCTGCAATTCTTTGTCGGTGAGAGTCTGCGCTGGTGCAACGGTGATGCTGTCTCCGGTATGAACACCCATCGGGTCAAGGTTCTCAATCGAGCAAACGACAACGAAATTGCCGTGTCCGTCGCGCATCAATTCCAGTTCATATTCTTTCCAGCCGAGCAAGCTCTGATCCACCAGCACCTGCCCCACTGGAGATTGGTGGATGCCATTTGCAGCAACTTTGCGCAACTCAGCGGGATTGTTCGCCACGCCACCGCCAGAACCTCCGAGGGTGTACGAAGGCCGCACCAGTACCGGATAGTGAATTTCTTCGGCATATTCTAGCGCTTCATCAACGCTGCTGACAACTTTACTCAGCGGGGATTTCAGGCCAATTTCGGTCATCACCTCTTTGAACAATTCGCGGTCTTCTGCAACCTGAATGCTCTCCAGCGATGCGCCAATCAAGCCGACGTTGTATTTTCCCAGCACACCCGCCGCTTGCAACGCGAGCGCCAGATTGAGCGCCGTCTGTCCGCCGACAGTTGGCAGCAGCACATCCGGCTTTTCTTCCGCGATGATCTTCTCACAGATTTCGACAGTCAGCGGCTCAACATAGGTTGCGTCTGCAAATTCTGGATCCGTCATGATGGTGGCGGGATTGCTGTTCACCAGCACAATGCGGTAACCCAATTCGCGCAGCGCCTTACACGCCTGCGTTCCGCTGTAATCGAATTCAACGGCCTGCCCGATGACAATGGGGCCAGAGCCAATCACCATAATCGTTTCAATGTCAGTTCGCTTGGGCATGATGACTTTTCTCTGCTTTGTGATTACTCAAGTTGAGATATAAAAACTGCGCAACTTATTGCGTGTTGCGCAGCAGCGGGATCATAAAGACAAAACACGCGACGAGGAAGACCAAACTACCAATCACTGTCAGGTCATCCCCGCTGCGCAATCCGGCGAAAATATAGAAAAGGGCGCAGATTACAAACAGCGCCCATCCGATTAGCTGGTAGGTTCTTTCATCTCTTGGCATGGCTATTCTTCAAAAATGGTAGCAACGGCTAG
>CAYVVZ010000004.1:0-199277 GCA_964455365.1 uncultured Anaerolineaceae bacterium
TGTGATATAGATGTGAAATCACTGCCTCTATCAAATAGGGCAATTCAATCTAGTATGTATCAAAGCTTTCTTTTTAAATCTGCTATTTCTTTCTCAATGGAAGCCAGAGAAGAACGCCAACCATCCTCTGTCATCACACCGCGATCAAAGGCACGGGTGAGACTCTCTTCACGCTCCTGAAGGTGTTGTATCTTCTCTCGTATTTCGCCTTTACTCAGTTTTTTCTGCGGTTTGCTACTGGTGTCTGAACGCTTGCTAAATAATCTTCTGAGCATATTCATGGTACACCTCGTAAATAATCCGAAGAAAGGGATGGCATAGCATCCCCTTCCAGATTATACGGGTTGTAGTGTGGATGTGAAACTACTTAGCGCAACGAATCACGCAGGCGTTCTACAAGGTCGCGCTGTTCCGCTGTGAGCGTTGTGGGAACAGTAATCACGACGCGGGCGTATAGATCTCCATATTCGCCTTTGCGCTTGCGCCTGGGCATGCCTTTTCCTTTGAGCCGGAAGCGCTTGCCGGATTGCGTACCTGCCGGGATTTTTAAGTTCACAGAACCCGTCATGGTCGGAACCTGGGCTTCGCCGCCGAGCATCGCAGTGAATGCATCTACCTCAAATTCAACCTGCAAATTGTCACCGTCGCGGGTGAAGCCGCTGCCGCGCTCATCTACCTCAACGACGAGGAGCAGGTCACCGGGGTTGCCCCCCATAGCGCCGGGATAGCCCTTACCCTTCACACGAATCTTTGTGCCGTTATCCGCACCAGCCGGGATGCGTACTGTGAGTTCTTTACCATCGTTGGTGAGGAAGGCGCGTTCTGTGCCTTCATAGGCTTCGCGCAGCGTAATCGTGATCGGCTGTTCGACATCCTGTCCCTTCTGCGGAGCGCGGCGGCGGCCTTGCGTGCCAAATCCACTCGTCTGGCGGCTGAATCCGCTATTACCGAAACCGGAACCCATACCGCCGAAGATATTGCCGAACAAGTCTTCCAGGTCGCCAATATCCACATTCTGCTGGTAGGTGTACTGTCCAGCGCCGGGATTTTGCCCGAAGCCACCTTGTTGATACGACTGCCAGTTACCGCCGAAAGCATCGTACTGCTGGCGCTTCTGTTCATCGCCCAGCACATCATACGCTTCATTCACTTCTTTGAAGCGTTCTTCCGCCTGCGGATTATCCGGGTTGGCATCCGGGTGATATTCTTTGGCTTTTTTACGAAAAGCCTTCTTGATTTCATCCTGGCTGGCACCACGCGCCACGCCCAGGACATCATAGTAATCTTGTGCCATGGTGCTCTCTCAGGGTTGTTTGTAAGCTTGGATTAATCTTATTGTACGGTTCGGCTGTGGAGGGGTCAACGAATCCGCGAAAGTTCTGAGATGTTGTTTGCAGATTTCTAAGAGAATGTATACGGTGAGAGGGTTCTCAGTGATGAGCCTTCCTCATCGGGTGCATTTCAATATTTTGGCAACTTCGGATTTGGCGTGCTACATCCAACCATCCAATCAAACTTGTAGGGGAGCGCCCGTGTTCGCTCCCAACATATGAGACACGAAGGACACAAAGAAATTCGTATCGCGCTGTTTTTCGTGCTGTTGGCGGCTGAAGCCAGCTAGAAACCGACAAGTCACCAAAGGGGACTGTGTGCGGCAGGTCAGAGTGCCTTCGTCTGCTTCCCGCTGCTCTTATCGCATCAGCGTGTGGCAATGTAGGCCGAAGGGTTGCCACCTGCCAACAATCTGAAATGCACCCTTCCTCATCTGTTCCTTGTGTTGAAGCTTGCCCTATAGCGTATAATGGTTTTAGCGATGCTTGCATAAAACTACCGAAAACTGATAACCAACAACTATCTATGATATTCCTTGATCTCTTCCAACGCCTGACCATCATCGAAAATCGCCCGGATCGTCTTGTCCTGCAAGAGCAGCCCTTGATTGACTGGCTGGTGGCGCTGCTGCTGGTCGTCATTGGGGCGAACATTGCGCTCTTCTTCCAGCTATGGTTGAGCTTTGCAACAGCGCTCGTCGTGGCGATCATCTTCGTTGTGCGGGCAAGAATGCGTATCATCACATTTGATGCGCCAAGCGACCTGCTGACAGTAGAGTATCGTTCATTCACCGAGCGCCGAATCGTGCTGGAAAAACCACTGCACGAGATCAGCCGTGCGTATTTGCAGAAAGAGGATGACGGCAGCACGCAAATTGTACTGGTCGATGTGCTGGGTGGGGAGATGGGGTTGAGCGCCTACACGCAGGAAAGCACGCCCTGGAAAGAACCCATCGTCATTGCGATCAATGCCGTGTTGCACGAAGCCCATAAGGATGATCCTGACGGGGTAATTTAATGAATTGTGTAGGGGCATGAACTATCATGCCCCTACTATTTATGGGGGAAGACCAATTATTGTTGGGGGGCATCACACATTCAGGCCGCGTTTGCGCTTGGGCTTGAATGCCCCCTGGATAATTTCAATGTCGAAGTTATCGGGTGCAATCCCTTCTTCGGCATAGCGGTACATCACCGCCTGGAAAATCCCCGTGAGCGCACCCTGGATGACCAGCAGCACCAGGAATATCCCGATAACCAGGGCAGTACCACTGATGGCGATCACGGCGGACTCGGTGGTCACTGCCAGTGCCATCACCAGGCCACCCCCCAGGATAATCAGCGCGACGAAGATCAGCCCGAAAATGGCACCAACGCTGAAGTTCCCCGTGATTTGTTCGCCCCAGGTTTTGCGCAATAATCCGGCGCTTTCCTTGACGGCATCAATGGGGCCAACATCTTTGACCACCAGCACCGGAATCACCAGGAAGGTCGCCACATTCCAGACGAAGCCAACCAGTCCCACAGCAATCTGACCGAGGAACCCGGCGCGTTCCTGGATGGCACGTAAGATCATGCCCACTGTGGCGTTAATTGCCGCATAGCCAACGATTTTCCCCAGGCGTTCATTGGCAATGCGGAACCCATCGCGCACAGTCGGGTCACCACCATCGAGGCGGATCAATGCCGCGCCGACCAGCGCCGTATTGAAGTAGATACTCACCGTGTAGGACACAAGGTAGAATAGAAAGACCACGACACCATTCACGACTGTCGAAACTGACTCTCCGCCGAGTGACCCGGCAAAGGCCAAGCCCACTGCCGGAACAATCATCACAATGGTGAGGAATACCATCACGATGCCAGAAAGCACCGGGAAGAGCAGCAGTTCACGGTCTGCGCTCAACACCGCCCAACTCGCCTTGACGAGTTGCCAACTATTGCTAAATGATCGGAACACGTTCCCTCCTAGGGGTAGCTCTTTCGCTTGCTAGACTCACTTTGATATACGAGAATAGCGGTAATTCGTTACAGACCATGATACCACCCAGGAACATTCCATGACACGATACCCCCAGAAATTGGGCGCTGCCTTGCTGGTTCTCTTTGGTTGGCTGGCGCTGACGATCCACGCGCAGGACACATGCGGCATTGTGGATGGCATCAGCTACCCGATTGACCCGAATGCCTTTGTGCTGGCGCAAGATTATGCCGTGCCGAGTATGCGGCATCAAGGACGCTACCACACCGGGGAAGATTGGTACGGGGGCTTAGGTCTCACGTTGGGGCAGCCAGTTCGGGCAGCCGCACGCGGACGGGTGACTTTTTCCGCGCCGACGGGCTGGGGAACCGATGGTGGTGTGGTCATCATTGAGCATACGTTCCCGGATGGCAGCATCTACTATACGCAGTATGGTCATATGCTGCCTACTGATATTTATCCCTTCCCGGAGCGTTGGAGCTGTGTGGAACAGGGGGACGTAATCGGGACAGTGGGAGATGCTCGTCCTGCGCCCCATCTGCATTTTGAAGTACGCTTCCCCAATGGAATCAATGGCACGGCTCCTGGCCCCGGTTATACCCGTGCAGCACCATATGATGAAGGCTACCGCGACCCGGAAAAATTCATCTTGAATCAGCAAGCATGGCTCAGTGTCTGGCATGCGTGGCACCTCCTCATCGGGCAGGAAGGTGCTGCTGACGAACGCGGCCCTTCTACACCGCCGCTGCTGCTGAACGATAACAGCCTGCTCTATCTCAATGGGGATGGCACGATTTTACGCCGTGCTACCCCGGATGGACGAATCCTCTGGCGGGCTTTGCTCGAACGTCGGGCGGTTGCGCTGGATGGCTTGCGTGGTTTGTCTCTGTTGATTTATGCTGATGGCACGATGCAGCAGATTAACGTCGAAACGGGTGGATTGAGCGAAAGCTGGCAGGTAGACGCAGCCTTTGCCGACGCGCCAATTGTCGATGGAGAGCGCCTGCTCTTTCCTACGCTGGATGGTGGCCTGCAACTGGTTGATGAAGACCGGCGGACACTGCTGGGTACAATCCCCAATGTGCCGGATTTCCGGCGTGCGCAGCCTCTGCCGGATGGCTCACTGGCTTTGCTCACCCAGGAGAATCGCTTGCTGTTCCTGTCGGCAGCAGGGGAAGTAATTGACGAGGCTCAATTGCAGGCCGCCGCAAGCCTGGGAGTTTCCCCAGAAGGCCGTTTGCTGGTCTACAGCCAGGGCGGGTTCTGGCAGGTGGATTCCTCTGGCGAATGGTCTCTCTACATTGAGGGTGCAGCTCCCGGTGGCGCAAGCAGCGGCTTACTGGTCACGGAAGATCGAACCTATGCTTTTAATCAGCAGCGGTTATACGCTTACGACCATAGCAAAAATCTGATCTGGGATGCGACCATGCCGCCGCTGACGGGTCTGGTGGAGATGCAGCAATACGATGATGTGCTGCTGCTGACGAGCAATCATGGTCATATTGTCCTCGCCAGTGCCGAAGGGCGCTTCTGCAATCAGACGCGCATTTATGGCAATGATGACGCGAATCAGTGGCACGAACTGGGAAGCGATGGCATCATGCGCTTCGCCGTCGCGGATCAACACCTGGGTTTGAACTGGGAATTGTTCACAAGGCCGTGTCGATCATGATGTTGCATCTCAACATTCTGTATAATTCACAACGCACATTCGCCTACTTTTGCGGTACAATTGTAGAAACTGCACAATTTGTGCAACGCTGCTTGCCGTGATACGGTATACTGCAAAGACAAAACTTAACCCATACTTAAACTTGTGGCATCCCCTGATCCTGCGGATTCAGTGACCAGCCAAAAAACATTTCTTACAAACAGTGTTCTTGGTATGGAAGACAACAATGAGCGAGATCGGGAATCCCACAATGCACCGTGTCTTTGACTTCACGCATTTCCCCACCCTGGAAACAGAAAAGATCATGCTGCGCGAGATGACTCCACAAGATGTCAACTCCCTGTTGATGCACTTCGGCAATACAGAAGTTGTGCAGTTCATCGGCATGCAGCCCATCAAGACGATTGAGCAGGCGAACGAGTGGCTGCGCTGGATGGGTGGTTTCTTCGCGGCGCAAGATGGCTTGCGTTGGGGACTCGAACTGCGGGAAACCGGGGAGTTCATCGGTTCTGCCGGGTTGCATCACTGGAACCGCGAAGCCCATTATGCCGAAATTGGCTGCGACATCGCGCATCCGTTCTGGGGCAATGCTTACGGGCAAGAGGCCATGCGCCGCATCATCGAATTCGGCTGGGAGAGTATGAAGCTGAATCGTATTGAAGCCGATGTAGTGAAGGGCAATATGCGCTCCATGCATGTGCTGGAAAAACTGGGCTTCAAGAAAGAAGGCGTGCTGCGCCAGCGCTTGCTCAAGGGCGGCAAGTATTATGATGTCTACCTCTTTGGTTTACTGCGCAATGAGTATAATTTGAAGTGATGGATTTTCGTGACGTTCATGGGACGGATTTTGCGATGATCCCGGTACATCTCAACCTCTTGCTGCAAGATGATGCACTGACCGATCAACAACGCACCTTTGTCCTGCACATCCAAAAGCTCATGCAGCCGATGCTGCCAGCCGTGCAAGCTGGTGCGAAGGCTGAAGCCTTCCCCTGGTTGCAATTGGTGCTGCGCGATGCCTGCGAAACCCCGCTGCAAACCATCATCGGCTATGCCAAATTGCTGCTGGAACGTCCGCAGCAGTTCGGCGTGGAAACCCTCAGCGAGAGCCAGCAGGAAAATCTTCAGGCGATTCACCAGCAAGCCGTAACACGCTACAACTGGTTGCACGACCTCAACAGTATGGAGCATCACGAGCAGTGGAGCCATGCCCCGGCACAGGTTTTCAGCCTGGATACGCTGCTAACGCCGCTGAGTACGATACTGGCCTATCACTTGCGGGATCGAGTGCGGCTGCAAACAGAAATCTACGGCGCGGGGCAGATGATCCAGGCCAATGCCTACCACATCACACAGATCATTCAGCACATCGTCTTCACGCTCATCAAAGAGCGAGACAGCATCCCACAGCTAACCCTCACCCTGACGCAGAATCCGCAGGCTGTCATGCTGGCGTTTTCGGCGGATGGGCTGCAATTGGACGCAGAGCTGCGCAGCATCCTGTTTGATCGTCAGGGCGCGAGCCATTACCGTGTACTGCTGGCGACCCAACGCACACATCTGCGCACCGAACCGGACTCATTACACCTCATCTGGCCTCGAAGCACCTGAATCTTCTCCAATGTTGCGAAATAGAAACCGCCCCTTCATTGTTTGCGCATGAAGAAGGGTAACAATAAGATAAAGAACTGAACGCTTTGATGCGTTTGGGCGCAATGATGGGATTGGAGTGGATATAGTGCTGATGACTCAACTTCGCCAGCTTTCGGAAAATCTATGTGACAAAGCGCATACCATCACTGAGGATGCGGCAGCGGTGCTGAATCAAGCGCCTCTCACCGATGCGCAGCGCGAAGATCTAGAAGCAGTGCGCAAAGCCTCGCAAGACTTTCACCGTACTTTGCTGCTGGCTGCGCCTCACCTTGACGGCAGCGACGAACTCGAATTACTGAGTACTACGCGCCACCAACTGCGCAATTACCTGAATGTCGTCGTCGGACTGACACGCATCATGATCCGTGAACTGCCGGATAACCTCTTGCTACAGATGGCAACCGTGCGTACCATGCACCAGAACGGTCAGGAATTGATGACCGAGGTTGATAACCTGCGCTAGGAGACTTCTTTGGGCGGAACCATTTTGAATATGCTGACCGTTCTCATCGGCGGCACGCTGGGTATGTTAATTGGCAATCGCCTGCCAGAGCGCATTCAGCAGTCGGTGATTACGGGCTTAGGACTCATCACGCTGATTGTGGGCATGCAGAATGCTTTCACCACCGGAAATGTCATTATTCCGCTGCTGGCTACTGTGATTGGTGTCATCATTGGGGAACTGCTGCGGATTGATGCCGCGTTGGAGAATTTCGGTGGGTGGCTGCAACGGCGCTTCGCTGGCGCTGATGACCAGAAAGCCAAACCGGGACAACTCAGCAGCCGCGAGCGTTTCATCACGGGCTTCGTCACGGCGAGCCTGGTATTTTGTGTGGGGCCGTTGACCTTCGTCGGAGCCTTGCAGGATGGGATGGGGCTGCCGAGTGGCTTTCAATTCCTGGCGATTAAATCTGTGCTGGACGGATTCGCGGCGATGGCCTTTGCTTCGAGCTTTGGCCTGGGTGTGTTGTTTACCATCGTGACGGTCTTCGTCATTCAAGGTGGTCTGGCGCTGGTGGGGGCATTGCTGGTCAATACATTGGCTGACCCTACCATGACGGATGCCTTGCTGCGCGAACCAGCCATCATCGAGATGACGGCGGTTGGTGGCGTGCTGTTGATTGGGTTGTCGCTGATTTTACTGGATGTGCAGAAGCCGCGTGTGGCGAACTTCCTCCCCGCCTTGTTGATCGCGCCGCTGCTCGTCTGGCTGGCGGGGTTGGCCGGAATCAATATCTATCCGCTGTAAGATTCAACAATGATCCGGCGCATCACGGATGATGCCTTTTAAGAAATTCATACGGAGAAAAATCCCGTGTAGGGGCGCAATGTATTGCGCCCACGTCTGGAATACTGTAGGAATATGGCATTGCCGTGTCCGCTGGCGACTTAGCGAGTCGCCCCTACAATCTTCGTGTTTCATTGTGAAACTGCATCATCCATGCTGGAATCAAAAAGCAGCCGGGGTTCCGACTGCTTTCTGTGCGGGATCTTTTTGTTTATAGGTGCTGGTTGTCTTATTTGACTTCGACAGTCGCGCCAGCTTCTTCGAGCTTGGCTTTTGCGTCGTTTGCAGCGTCCTTGCCAACCTGTTCGGCGACAGTGTTGGGTGCGCCTTCGACGAGTTCCTTGGCTTCTTTCAGCCCCAGGTTGGTCAGAGCGCGAACAGCCTTGATGACTTCAATCTTCTTCGCGCCGACTTCCTTCAGGATTACATCGAATTCGGTCTGTTCTTCTTCTTCTTCTTCCGCAGCAGCCGCAGCGCCACCAGCAGCAGCGGGCATACCGCCGCCCATCATCATCATGCCGCCGCCAACTGCCGCTTCCACACCGAGCTTTTCTTCAAGCTGCTTCTTCAGTTCGCTGGCTTCCAGGAGGGTAAGGCCAGCAATTGCTTCTACCAATTCAGCTACATCTGCCATTGTGTTATCCCCTTTATCGTCTTTGTTTCTGGCGATTGCCAGTCATTTTGTCCATCACAGGTATACGAAAGTGTGTTGGAGGCTCATGCCCCCAGTCGGATGCTTACGCCGCGCCCTGTTCGCCTTCTTGTTCTTGCTTGGCGATCCAGGCCTGGAGCACATTGACTACGCCGCTGTCCGCAGCTTGAAGCACATTGACCACGCCGCTGTTGGCCTGTTGTAGCAGGCTGACCAGACCAATCGACGGCTGCACGAGCAGGCCGAGAATCTGTGCCTGAATTTCCGGCAGGGTGGGCATGTTGGAAATATCTTCCAACGCATTCTCAGCGAAGACATCCTGCCCGCCGAGTACACCACCTTTGGGTGCCAGTTGCGCTTCTTCAATGGCATCTTTCTTGATATGTTCCAGGAGTGCTTTCACAACACCAGGGAAGTTTTCGCGCCCGAAGACAACCGCCGTCGGCCCACTGAGCAAATCTTCCGGGATGGTGTACCCGGCTTGCTCCAGCGCCTTTTTCATCAGCGTGTTCTTCGCCACGACGTACCTACCGCCAGCGTCCAGCACAGCTTTGCGCAGCCCTTGCACACGCTGTACGGGCAGCCCTTGAGTGCGGACAACGGTGAAGCTGCCGGAACTCTCATTGAGCAATTCCACGTACTGCGCGACCAGTTCTTCCTTGCGATCTCTCGAAATTGGCAAGACTGACGCTCCTTATTTTTTAACCAGCGAAGCTACCGTGCGTGTTCACACGCCTATGGCAGCAAACGGAAACAAAAAAGCGACCCGCAAATTTGCCGAGGTCGCCCAGAGATTCGTAATTGGAGACAGGATGTTTCCAACGAACTCCGCCTCGGCTGGATCTTTAAGGGCAAATTGCCCCCCGGCTGTCTACGGTAGAGTGAAACCGTATGTTATTGACAAGCGTGCAGTATACGCATCCAACGCCCAAACGTCAAGCGGGAAATAGGAAGGGCAATCCGACGGATCACCCCGAATGGGTCAGCCATCTTGCTCTTGTTCGGATGCACGCAATGCCTGCAACTGCGCTTCAAAATGAGCGAGTGCATCTTGCATTTGCTGCTGGCGCAAACTGGATGTCAGGTCACCGCGTGTACGTTCCAGCACCCCGCGCACAATATCCGTCTGACGGCGCAAACCATGTGTCAACGCATCTGGGAAATCAAATGTGATCAGATGCCCGTAAATGATATCCATCCATTCCAGCAGCCGTTCTGCTTCTTCGCTGTGGTTGGCTTCGCGTCGCATGATGTCGAGGATGAAGCGGCGCAGTTCGGTTGCGGCTTCGCCCAAACCAAGTAGATAGGTAGAGGCTTCTACTTGAAGGTCATCCGGCGCTGGCAGGGGCTGTTGGCGAATGATCGCGGAGGTTACATGCGCTTCCACCACCTCTTTCAGCGCATCTTGTGTATACCCGGTGTGGTACAGCTCCGGGAAATCCGCCACGCCTGCCCGCAGTTCGTCCGCCTTCTCACGGATGATCACCAGCTTCTCGTCGCTTTTTTCCCATTCCCGCCGATGCACTGCCCGGATACATTCTGCACAGTGCCGGATTAATTCGCGGGATTGCGTAACCGCGCGGTCACGGGCTTCGTTGCGGACGTTCAACTGCTCGCGCAGCCCTTCGGCGATGCTATCTAGCTCATTCGTCTCAGTCTTCGTCATCACCCTCACCCCCGCCTACATTCCGAAACAACTGGTCTGCAAGGCTTTCTGGGCGTGGCGGAAGGGTGATCTCCCCATGACGATCTTCATAGCGGCGCAGGTTTTCTTCCATTGCACGTAAGAACATTTTGGCATGTGCTGGGGTCATCACGATGCGCTTCTGCACACGGGCGCGTTGCTCCTGTGGGATGATCTGGATGAAGTCGCAGAAGACTTCGTGCTGCGTGTGGCTAATCATGACGGTGTTGGCATAGGTTGCATTGGGTTCTTTGGGCATTTCTAGCTTGATCTTGCGGCGCTTCTCTTGCGACATGAGTTGTTCCTTTATGAGTGCGTGGAAAGCAAAACATCAATTGCACCCGATTATACGCAGCCTGTCTTAGAATTGTGTCGTATGAAAGCTATTGTTTTTTGGGCATCATGGGGTTGCCCCTTGTTGTAAAATGGAGCTACCCGGCGATCAAATACAGGATGTCATCATGGCTTATACCCCAATGCAACTGGCGGATGCTTTCATTCAAACGGGGGAACTACCCGACGCGCTGGATGCACTGAACCAGCATCTACAGGAGACACCAGACGACGCAGACGCATTGCGCTTACGCATCGCTGTGCGCCTGCGGTTGGGCGATGAAGAACACTTGCTGGCAGCACTGGTCGATGCAGAGGCGATCCCGCAAAAATCTGCCGATGATTACCAGCAAATCTCGGTCATTCAGCAGCGACTGGGCAATCTAGGTGCGGCGGAAGATGCGATGCGAGCAGCACTGGGACTGGCTCCGGGCGATTTACGGTTGACCGAACGACTGGTTGATTTGCTGCAACGGCAGGGCGAATTGCATGCAGCGCTGGAAGAGGTGCGCGAACAAGAGCGTTCCTGGAAATGGCTGGAACGGGAGGCGGATTTGCTGGCGCAGCAGGGCAATCATATGATGGCGACGGCACGCTATGGGCTGGCGCTGGCACAACTGAGCGAATACGAAGGCCAGATGCGCCCGGACTATTTGCAGGCATTACAGGCGCGGATGCTGCTGGCACGCGCTGAGTCCTACCGTCATGTGGGGCAGTACGATGTATCGCGCAAGCATTACGAAGAAGCACAAAAATTGCTACCAGAAGACCCGGCGATCACCTTCAACCTGGGCATTCTGACGGCGCTGTCGGGTGAATTTGCTGCGGGAGTCGCACAATGCCGCGAAGCACTGGCATCTGCCCCGGATACGATGCGCGAAGAAATGCTGACCTCCCTCAAAAAAGAATCGGCTCTGCAATCGCTGGAAAATGCTTTGTCCAATTGAGAATCACCCTCTATAATCAGGCGTATGTTGCTGACGATGGATACCCGGAAAGGTGCAGGCGCGTGGCGAATTACGAACAGGTCAAGAAGCTGCTGAAGGATCATTATGAATTAGTCGGTTTCGATGTCGCAGATGAAGAAGCTGAAAGTGGCGATACGATTCTGCGCTATCCTGAACCGGGAGCCTTCGATGTGACCCTGAAGCTGACCCGCGATGATATTCAAGAATATGGTGAATTGCTAGCAGCCCGCGCTGAATTTGCTGCCGAACCCTACCCGACAAGCCTCTGCCGAAAGAACTTCCGCGAACAACTCTTGCTCTCCCTTGACCCGCAACTGGATGAAGACAGCCTGCATGATCTTTACTTCCAGCCAGTCGGAGCCGGGGAAATGTACGTGGAGATTGACCGCGTTTCGCTGGTTTTCGCCAACTTCTTCCGCTTCGAGCCGGGTTACATGCAGCTTTGCATTGATCGCATCTATGATGTGCCGGAACGCATGCGAGCCGAATCCGCCAAGGAAGCGCTGGATATTCGCCATACATTTGCCCGCCCGCTGAGTATGCGCGTCTTCAAGATTGGTGCCTCCTCCCTGGAAGAAGCCGTTGCTGTTTCCAGCGAATGGATTGAAAGCAGCCTTTTCACCCTGGCCTATGAATATGATCTGCCGCTGCTGGTTGCGCAGCAATGGCCCACTTCAAACGCAACACGCCGACAAAAATTACAGCGCCTGAGCTTGCAAGCCCAGCGCGTGATTGTGCCGGATGCGGGCTTCCGCAGTGATCTGGTGCGGCTGTATCAAGCTGGAATTGCCAACCCGATCCCGACTCAGCAGTATCTCTCGTTCTATCAAGTGCTGGAATTGTTCTTCCAGGAAGTAGATCATGCGGGAGCCTATACTGCACTGGAAGACTTGCTCAACGCACCGAACTTCCAGGCAGATGATGCATCCATCCGTGAGATTGTGCGCGTGGTGGAAGCCTACAAAACCCAGGCAACCAGCGTTGACCTGCTGGAACTGCTGATGCGGCAGTACGTGCCGAGCGAAGAAATCAAGACGTTCATTGAATCCAACGATGGGGAAGCCGAAGAAACCCTGCGCACGCTGGCGAACCGTCTCTACACCCTGCGCAATTCCATCGTGAACGTCGGCGCGGGATCCCCACCAGTCTATACGGATAGCGAAGTCATCAAGCGCAATGTGCCGCTGGTGAAGTTCCTGGCGGAGAAGGTCATCCTCGCAACCGGGCGGGACTAAAATCCTTTTTTCACCGGATCACTGCCCGTGCAAGATCAACGCCTTTCCACAGAGCGGCGATGGCATGCGGTGGCATCATCAGATGCACATCTGGTGGTAGGGCAGCGAGCAGCGCTTCATCGTCTGCAATCGGCGCGAGCAGTACATTGCCATCATTCTCATCATTGAGGGCAAACGGCGTTGGGTGATCCGGCGCAGTCACACGAGGCCACCAATCCGCATCCTGAATCAACAAGAGGGCGGTGATCTCCGGGCGCAATGTCATCAGGTTCATGGCGATCCCGGTGAGATACAACCCCGCCATGTCGTTGTCCATCATCTGCTGCAAATCCAGCAGGGCAGGATGCTCGTAAAAATCAGTGCTTTCGCCCTCCTCCATGCCGAACATTTCTTCCAGCACCTCCCGCAAGATGTGATGCCGCAGGCTCCATTCACCGGGCTGCATGCTGGCTCCCGCTGGCTGGAACATGAACGCTGGCAGCATATGGAAATTGTTCGGGCGCGTGGCCTGCGTGCTGCTGCGTTTTGCCAGCATCAGGCGGTACGTCCCCGCGTCATTGAAGACCGTCAGCACCACACCACCCAACGCCGCACTGCGTCCATTTCCACTGCGCAGGGCTTCTTCGGGCGATACACTGCGATGATACTGCGTGCGCATGGGTAACCGAATCAGTTTGCTCTGTACCGCGTCCAGCAGTTCATGATCCAGCGCGGCGCAGGTGGCGATCATATCAAAGTATTTGCCGACTCCAGCTTCAATTCGCAGCGGTTTCTGGCGCAGCGTCGTCAGCGCGAAAGTCGTCCCGTTGAAGAGGTTGCGTCCGCTGTTTTGCAGCGTCTGTAGATACGCATGATTGTAGAACGACATCTCATCCTGCCTGATGCTTTTCGTTGGTTCACGCCCCAGGACGCTATCCACATTTTGAACCTGTTCCGGTGTTGGGTCGTAAAACGTAACGGGATGGGCGATCCCCTGCCGGGTAAAGAGTTCTGCCGGGTACAATTTGCCGATTATATCGGTGATCTTCGTGTAGCGATCTTGCGCGGTGAGCATGGTTTTTCCTTGCTGCGTTGTCATCTATGATTTGTATCTACTGCACAACGTGCCGAAAAGTAGGATGCTGTTCGCCTCGTGAGATTGTATAATACCTACGATTTGCGCAAAAAACCGCAACGCAGCCGCCGCTTTTCTCGTAAATGTCTATGTGAGCAGCGGCGCTTCGTAACCGCTCGCCACAATAACCTTTGGGGATTTTGTCGTGTCTGAACCTGATCCGATGATTTTGGAATGGATAATTGCAGCGCGGGATGCTGGCGACCAGGAGGCGTTTGCAGAGTTGGTCTACAGCTTCCAGGATGCAGTTTACAACCTGTGTTATCGCATGCTCGGTGAACGTACCGAAGCAGAAGATGCGACGCAGGAAGCCTTCATCCGGGCATATAATAATTTGCATCGGTACGACACCGGGCGTTCGTTCAAGACCTGGCTGCTGTCGATTGCATCCAACCATTGCATTGATCGCCTTCGCAAACGGCGCATGCACTTTTTATCGTTGGATGAGCCATTGCCGAGCAATATGCAGCTTGCGCTGAGTGCAGATCAAATCAGCCCGGAGGCTCGCGCTGTGCGCAATGAACGCAGCGAATACATCCAGGAATTGCTTGATGAACTGGCACCGGATGACCGCGCAGGCATTGTATTGAAATACTGGTATGATTATTCTTATGCCGAAATTGCAGCAGTATTGGATACGACCGAAAGCGCCGTGAAAAGTCGCCTTTTCCGCGCACGACGGGCATTGGCGGATCTATTGACGAGTAACCAGGAAGATTCCGCAGCCGATAACGAAGAAGCTGTGAATCGCCTATCGGAGATGTAATCGTATGGCTAGTGATTACCACCGGATGATCCAGGAACAATTGGATGGTTTGCTGGATGAAGAGCGTGCTGAAGAACTTTTCGAGCATCTGGAGCGTGAACCGGACGCTGCTCAGGAAGCTGTTCAATTGGAGTCCGTACATTCTATCCTGCTGACGGCTCCCGCAGTTCGTGCACCGCAGCATCTTGCGGCTACCATCATGGCGCGTCTTTCCCAGACAATCGAAGCACAGGCACAGATGAAGCCGCTGCCCGCTGAGGTTCGTATGGGCTTGATGATGAGTGCCTCTCTGGTCACGCTGGTGATGATGCCGAATATGCTCGCCGCGACCTATTTAGTGTTAAATGCCAAGCGTAGCCCACTGTACATTACCAATGTGCTTTCGCGTACTATCATGCTGCAAGTCATGATGATTGATGCCCTGGTCATTCTTCTGGAAGAAATCGAAGACATGATCGAACGTGATCCTTCGATGGCTCCGGTAGCCATGTCGCTGATTCCTGTAGCTTTGCAAGGGATGCTCAATTACGTGCAGGAAAATGTGGCGGAGATTGAGCCAGAAGAGGGTATTTGAGCACCAGGATGGCACGCTCCGTGCTAGCGGTGTTCTTCCTGAATTCCAGCTTTCCATTCAACAACTATTCAGTTAACGGTTGAATAAGTGCTGAGAAGGGCGCGAACCTACCGCGCCCGGAAACGCTCACCCCAGTGCCTTCACCGCTTTTTCGATGCTCTTCTTGGGGCTAACTTTTACCTGCTCATCCGCAATCTTGCCTTCTTCATCAATCAACCAGTGGGAACGAATCACGCCCATATAGGTCTTCCCGTACATGGATTTTTCGCCCCATACGCCCCATTCTTCCAGAACTTTGTGTTCCGGGTCACTCAGCAAGTCATAGGGGAGTTGTTCCTTGTCTTTCCATTTGCGCAGCGCTGCGGGTTCGTCCGGGCTGATTCCCAGGATGATTGCATTGGCGGCCTCAAATTTGGGGAATTCGTCGCGCAATCCGCAAGCTTGTGTGGTGCAGCCGCTGGTTCCGGCTTTGGGATACGCGAAGAGCAGGACGCGCTTCCCCCGGAAATCACTCAGCTTCACCGTTTCTCCGTCTTGATTCGGCAGTTCAAAATCTGGTGCTTGGTCTCCAACTGCGGGCATGGGGCTATTTCCTTTTCGTGTCGTAGGCTTTGCATTGTATGCTAATGCAGAACGCGACATCAGGTTAGAATTTTCATCAATTTCAAATTGAGCGCACAAAACCACTCGCTTCCCTGTACAATGACAAGGGTTTGGCAAGCCATTCTATACTATCCTGTATGATAGAGAGGGCATGACAGGAATAATCACACGAGTGATCGTCCTGGTTTGGTTGGCGGTTGTTGCTGCAACGGTAGTAGTGTTACTCATTGGGCGACAATTCCCTTCAACGATCCTCATGAGTTGGACAGATAGCACGCCAATGAATGAATCGTTCACCGACATACTGGCTCTGGATAGGGGACAGGCTATCTCTGTTACCCTCCCCGCGGATTTTCCACTGGCGCAGCAGATGCAATTGCAGGAATGCGGTGCGAACTACTATGTGATTTTTCCCAATTCTTCAGCATCCAGTTTCTATACGTGGCGGTTACTGGGCGAGGACATTCTCACCAACGTCGAATATCCCGCAGCGGTTGATAGCAGCACGGCACGTATCGGGCGTAGGGCAGTCTCGCCGGATGGACGCTGGCTTTTTGTGCCGTATGATCGTCTGGGAATTCTGACCCGAATTGGCACGGACGAGCGTGTTTTATTGCTGCCGGAAGACGTTTCGGTCAGCACAGGGCAGCCGGGAGCCTGGTCACCGGATAGCCGCTGGTTGCTATGGCCTTATGAATTGGCGGGGGATCGTGTGCGCTGGCTGCGTTTTGATGCACAGACCAGACAAATTGCGCAGATCGAAATTGCGGGCGAAGCTACGTTCATTGATGACGAACGTCGGGGCATCTGGTCACCGGATAGTCGCACCTTTGCGACGATCCAACGTGCCGATGCACATACGGATTTGCTGCTGATTGATCCAGCAAACCTGGCTGTGCGCCGCCTCTCGATTGCGATGCTGGCGCAGGAAATGGCATGGCTGCCGGATAGCACTGGATTGGTAGTTTTCGCCAATGAAGAACCCTCAGCCGCGCTCAGACCATCACTGCTGGATACTTCTACAGAAGAATTACGCCCTCTGGTAGATGCTAGCTATCCCGGTTCGGCAACCAGCAACCGGGCCGCGTATACGCCCACATGGTCAACGGATGGCCAGATGCTAGCTCTGTTCACCAGCGATGAACCCTCGCAAAGCGCACCGATCACGCTGCGTATGATCGACCGCAACGGGCAAGAGCAGTTGGCTGCTCCGCTGCCCTCACGCACGCGCTATCCGGCAGAAGTCCAATTCTGGTCAGCGGATGGCGTGTATTTTGCCCTGCATGACCGGGCGCGTGGCACACTGCTGCGTTTCAACATCAGGACGGGAGACATGCATGAATTTGGCGACAGCATAGAGCGAGTGATTGCTGTGCTGGCAACCGAAGATGCGTTGATCCTCGTCAGAGCCGGGAGGCCAGGTCGCATCGTTGAACGCCTTCCCTGGGATGAAAATGCTGTACACCCCATTCGCCGTATCGACGGCACTCAAACTGTTTTCTCGCTCTGTCAGCCAGAGCCATGAATCAATTAAGGAGGAATGACTCGATGGACAACCACATTTCAAAGTCGCCCTATCAACGTGTATTGCTCAAACTCAGTGGGGAAGCCCTGCGCGGTAACGGAGATGTCCCCATTGGTATTGACTCAATGGATTACATCGCAGCACGAGTGCGCGAATTATATGACCTGGGTCTGCAAGTTGTGATCGTGACCGGGGCGGGCAACATCTGGCGTGGGGAAGTCGGCACGGCACGCGGCATGGATCGTACAACGGCGGATCACATGGGCATGATTGGCACGGTGATTAACGGCCTCGCCCTGCGTGATGCGCTGGAACGGCACGGCATGGAAGCCCGCGTGCAGACTGCGATCCAGATGAACCAGGTTGCAGAGCCGTACATCCGGCTGCGTGCCATCCGCCACATGGAAAAAGGCCGCGTGGTTGTGCTGGCAGGCGGCACGGGCAATCCCTTCTTCACAACGGACTCCGCCGCTGCTCTACGTGCCAGCGAACTCGAAGTTGATATTGTCATCAAGGCAACGCAGGTAGATGGGGTTTACAGCGCTGACCCCAAGAAAGTCCCGGATGCCATTCGCTTCTCGGAATTGTCGTACACTGATGTGCTGACCAAGCGCCTGAAAGTCATGGATATGACGGCCTTCACGCTCTGCCAGGAGAACGACATGCCGATCCTGGTGGTGAACTTCTGGAACGATGGCGATTTGCTGCGAGCCGTCATGGGCGATCATGGCGTTGGCACCATTGTCCACTCGATGGAAGCGCTATAACACAAGAGACAATGCTCTCCCCTCATTCTGCGGCGGTGGATTCCCCTCGTCGCAGAATCCTTCCTTCTGCATGAATGGCATAGCTCGGTGAAGCAGCATCAATCAAGGGGATGATTTCGACGGTAATTTCTCGCTCCGCCTGAGGGGGGAAGGCCGCTTCGAGTTCCGAGATGCGGTAACCAATGATGCTGTTTTCTTCATCAAACAATGTCAGCACGACCTGGACATGATCGACATACGAGTCGTTGTCATTCTGAAGGATTGCATTGATGGCAAATCGTCCGGCTGCATTGAGCTGTCCGTTGTGCTGCCGAATGGCTAGGCGCGTGAAGTTCCCCGCATTGACGCTGCTGTGTGTGATTTGCGCTGTGAAATCATTTAGGGGACGGTTTCCTACAATTGCCAGATGATACGGCGCGAAAGCGTCACTGGCAATCAACTGTTGTGAGATCGCAGTTGTTACGGGTGTAGCTGGCCTGGCAGCGATGCGTACCGATAATGCGAGATTGGTAATCTCGTTTTGTGTCCGGTTCCAGATGCGCCCCAGGCATATTTGTCCCCCAGGGCTGTTGTAGCAGGTGGGAGATTCAACGTCTATTGGTATAGAGCCGGGGGGTTCTGAAGTGGTTATCGGTGGTAGATTGATAAATACCTGTGGTGTGAAGTGGTAATGATTCGTCGGTGGTTTATGCAGATCCGCCGAAACAGTGAATGGCACGGAAATGAGGGTGGGAAGGGGTGTTTCAGTGGGAGATGGTGGGGTAGGTCTTAAGGCTAGTGTAGCGCACCCTGCTAAGAGGACAGCAGCGAATAGAAAAAACAGCAACCAGCTGGGTTGCATGGCGGAAAGCATCACAGCCTCAGATTCCACTTTACTAGATGGATGTTAGCATTATACCGCGAAACGAGCCGTTCTGAAACAAATCGGATGCTGGCAATTTCCCTCTCTGTTTCTATTCTATGCTAGGTTACAGTGCTTATCGAATGGAGGTTCAGCAATGGCAAATAACTTAATGGACGACAATCGCAACTCGGCATCTGCCCTGGGGGACTTGCTGCGACAGCATGGCCTGACAATTTGCGCGGCGGAATCTTGCACGGGTGGTTTGCTACTCAGCACTTTAACAGACAATGCCGGGAGTTCGGCTTACGTACTGGGTGGTATTGTCTCCTATAGTAACGAAGTGAAGCAGCAGTTCGTCGGTGTGCGCGAAGAGACGCTGATTGCACACGGGGCGGTCAGCGAAGAAACAGCGCGTGAGATGGCACAGGGTGTGCGCAGCGCGTTCAGCGCAGATTTTGCCGTTGGCATTACGGGGATTGCGGGTCCCGGCGGTGGCACGCCAGAGAAACCCGTTGGGCTGGTGTATATCGCTTGCGCGTCGGATGATGGTGTTACTGTCGTGCGCAATGTATGGGATGGAGATCGTGTGCAGAACAAGCTGTTGAGTGTGCAGGCCGCGCTGACTCTGGTGCGCGACATGCTGGCCTAGTGCGCAACATCGCCCAATTCTGGTATGGTTACCATGTACGCTGTGTAGGAGAGAACATCCAATGGCAGAGCCTGTACGCATCAAGGGCATTACCCTTGAAGACCTGATGGAAAAGCTGGTAGAGGATAAGCGCGTGGAAGTCGTGGATGGGGAATTCAAGGAGTCAGATCCGATGACGGCGGGATATTTACATTTGCATATTGTTGGGAATATTTTTCGCCAGATTGATCCCTATATACGTAGGAATCGGCTCGGCATTTTTGGTGGGGATGGGCTAACCTGTGTGCTGCATACCTCGTCGGAAGGTGTGCGGACATCCCGGATTCCTGATCTGGTGTACATCCACAAAGACCGCATTCCCCAGTCCTGGGATATTAAGAAACCCTTCCCCGGTGCGCCCAACCTGGCGGTTGAAGTTGTATCGCCGAATGAGAAATCAGAAGAAACACAGCGCAAAATTGATGATTACCTGACTTACGGCACGGATGAAGTCTGGGTGTTGTATCCCGAAACGAAGGTAGTGCATCGCTATGAAGCTGCACAGCGCGATGTGATTCGTATTCTTCAGGAAGCGGATACCCTGCAAACACCTTTGTTCCCGGAATTGGAACTGCCGATTGCGGCATTTTTTGCCATAGATTTGTCGTTTGATGACTGACCCGCAGCGGGTAGGCGTAGGCCATCACAAATGGCTTCTCGTGTTATGATCGTCAGTAGATACCTTTCGCTTCATTCGGGAGATTCTGTTATGAGAAAATTCTGGCTCCTGGCCTTGCTGCTGTTGTTTGCTTTCCCATCTGTGGCACAGCAAGCTGATACCGGGACACCTGTTTCCCCACCGCCGCAGTATGCAACCGATGCTGTGATTGCTGTGGTCGCCGTTCCGCGTGCCAATGTCCGTGCATATCCCAGCGTAGAACTTGGCGGTGTGATTACTGTCGTGACATTGGGACAGCGCTTTTCTGTGCTGGCGACCAACGAAGATGAAAGCTGGTATTTGATTGACCTGGGAGCAACCACAGGCTGGATTTTTGGTGGAATTGTGTTGGTTGCAAATCCAGAAGAAATTGCCGAGCGCCCCGGCGATGATGAGAATCTCGCGGCCTGTGCCAGCGCCAGCACGATTTACGCACCGGGAACGGGTGTGAATGCCGCAGGGGTAGAAGTGCGTTTTGGTCCAGGCGTGAGTACGGTCATTATCCAACGCCTCCCCCTGGGAACGCCTGTCAGCATTCAAGCACGGAGCTATCCGGGAACCTGGGTTTTCGTCAACTATGGCACGAATGGCAGCGGATGGATCAACGTTTTCAACATTGCCTTCCCGCCGGGATGCCAGTTATTCCGCTTACCTGTGCGCTAACACAATCCAAACCAGAAATGAGAGACTCAGCCTATTCCAGGCGATTACGTTGTCGGATAGGCTTGTACCAGGAAATAACATAGTTTATTACGAGGATGCTCATGAAGTGGTTGGTACGCGGCGCAACGATTGTTGTACTGTTGGTGGCGGGGTTTGCCGTCTTCACCCAGGGGCAAACCGGGACATATGTGCGAGTCAGCACGGATCGCATCAATGTGCGTACCGGCCCCGGCATTGAATACGACATCATCGGACAGGCATTTTTCGGCAATACCTTCCCAGTGGTTGAATATTCCTATACCGGAAATTGGCTTCATGTTGAGTTGGGAAACGGTGCAACAGGCTGGGTTTTCCATGCCCTGGTCACGGAGTATACCGCAGGTGGTACGCCTGTTGTTGGTAATCCTGTGTTGCAGCCAGATACGACGCTGGGGCAAGGGGGTGGATCTGCCGTTGTTGTTCCGCAGAATGATCTCGGTCAGGGTGGCGGCGCACTCCCCGATACAACCACCGTCTTCGCAGTTGATCTGAGTTATTTCAACAGCACGATTGGTGTCTATGTGAATGTGAATATGCGCATTGGCCCTGGTGAAGACTATCGCGTGATCTGGGTGCTGCCGTATGATGAACGTGCCGTGCCGATTGCTCGCAATGCAACAGGTAGCTGGATTCTGGTGCAATATGCTGGTTACGAAGGATGGGTGAGTTCGCGCTATGTGGTCGCTCCGCCGTCTATGAATCTGGCAGCGCTCCCCCTTCGCTAATCCAAAAATGCTTTCCCCTGGGGTATGATTCGGTCATACCCCTTTTCCATTGTTATCGTAGGTAGCTCCCCCATGAAAAAACCCATCATCCTTATTATTGGTCAGCCGGAATGGTCAAGCATGGCTGCGGAACAACTGAGCGATGCATACACAATCCAGCACCAGCATGAAGCTGCTGGTTATATGAATACCCTGATTGAATTGCGGGTGGCGCTGGTGCTGGTGGATGGCGATTCCCTGGATTGGCGGCGCTGGACGAGTACGCCAAAATCCAGCCCTGCAACCCGCCGAATTGCTGTGATTGTGGTTAGCGATTCGCCAGAAATCCGCACAGAAGCACCACTCGCCGGAGCTGATGCAACCCTCGCACCGCACGAAATTCCAGCAAAGCTGGGTCAGTACGCGGCAGAACTCGCCCGTGTGCTATCGTCCGAAGTGCTGGAACAACTGGAATGTGAATGCCAGGAAGCGCTTCCGCCGCTGGCACAGGAGGGCGTGCGCAAGTTCAACGCAGGCGAATACTACAAGCAGCATGATCTCTTTGAAGAACAATGGGTGAATACCGAATCTCCGGTGCGTGATCTCTATCGAGCGATTTTGCAGGTGGGTGTGGCCTATTATCAGATTGAGCGGGGCAATTATCGCGGCGCGTTGAAGATGCTCCAGCGCAGTGTGCAGTGGCTGGTTGTGCTGCCGGATGTGTGCCAGGGTGTGAACATCCAGAAGTTGCGCGAAGACAGCTTCCGCGTGCGTGCCGAACTGGAACGCCTCGGCGAAGAGCGCTTCCATGAGTTCGACCATTCCCTCGTTCGTGGTGTGGAACTGGTGGAGCAACCATAGCTTTGTGGAAATGTTCTAATTCATGCGCTAGAATGATGTTATATTTTGATGCTATGCAAGCAAAAAAGAGGTGCATGTGTCTCTTCGTGTGAAAGCACGTCATACACTGGAAGCATTTATCCCGGATACAGAAATTGTTGTACGAATACCAGAGGGAACAGCAGGAGTCTTGTTGAGCGAACTGCGCGGCGGAGTCGTCATGGTGCAGTTTGATGTGCCGTCCCTGGGGCCTTTACACACCGACCGGGATGCATTGCTCATTTCGGATACGCCAGAAGCCATAGTAGATACCATGCGCAAGTTGCTGAAAGATAAGGCGCTGCCAACACCCAAGTTACAAAAAGAGACAGATGAGCTTGTCATTCGTGCGCTGCGTTACCTCGCCAGTGATGGCAACCGCGAACTGATCGAGGAGTTGATTGAACTCTATAACAAAGTTCCCAGACCCTATCGCGGTAAGGTATAAACAAAACAGGCACAGTGTTTTGCTCACCGTGCCTGTTTTGCCCTTGAGTTGTTTGTTGCTTCTTCATGAGCCTAACGCACCTTGTGCAGTGCTGGCTGCGTCATGTTCCCCACAATCTCAATCTGCTTTTGCTGCTTGTTCACGCTGCGCCAGAAGTTCCAGCGGAAGATGAATTTGCGTTGTGGCTGTGCAGACCAGCGTTCGATGTAGTCCGCACCTTCACTTCGGTTTTTCTGATGCGTATTGTGTGCCATTGAGTATAGTAGATGTTGTGATTGATTGTCCATCGTGACCTCTCCAGGTCTTTTAATTTGCCTTTGATGACTGTAGTATATGCGCATTGATCGCAAAAATATTTACGCAGTTGCTGAAGTTTTACTTCGGAAAAATTGAAGGATTGATCCGCTATGAACCTGCAAAGCCTGCGAACGTTCATGATTGCCGGGGAAGCCGAGAGCCTGACGCTTGCCGCTGAGGTACTGCTCTATGCGCAATCTACGGTGACGACACAGATCAAACAGCTAGAAGCCGAATGGGGTGTAGAACTCTTCCGCAAAGAGGGGCGTGGGGTACGCCTCACGCCGGAAGGCCGCGCACTGCTGGCGAAAGTTCGCGTCATCCTGCGCAATGTGGATGCGCTGGAACTGGTTGTCTCTGGCATACAAGAGGGTGGCGCGGGGCATCTGCGCATCGGCGCGATGGAGCCTGTTGGTAGCTGGAAGGTTGCTCCCCTGCTGGCACAATTCACGCGCAATCGTCCGCTGCTGCAAATCAATTACGAAACCGGAAGCAGCTACAGCCTCACCGAACGCATGGAGCACCATGAGTTGGAAATTGCCATAACGCATCAACCGCGCCTCGATTCCAAAGTGGCGTTTGAACCCCTTTATACCGAGCATAACGCAATTTTGCTGCGGGAAGAACATCCATTGGCGCAGAAAGAACTGCTGCAACTGGATGATTTGCGCAGCGTGCGCCTGATTTTTCAGGATACCGCCTGGGCATACCGGGGTGTTAATGACCATGAACTGGTCTATTACGGGCGCGACTACGCCTTCGCCAACATCGAATTAAACAGTATCGAAGCCATGATTGCCTTTGTGCAGGCTGGAATCGGTGTAGCGGTTCTGCCGGAATACTGTGTGACACCACTTCCGGCTGGCTGTGTGCTGCGTTCTGTCGAAGGCCAACCCTTTGAACGAACATTCGGTATGCTGCACAGCATCAAGGGACGCTATCCCCTGGTGGTGGAAGAATTCATGGAACTACTGCGCAACCGTTTGAAATGAAGATGGTTCTACCTGGTTGTATCGTGCTGCGTGAAATTGGCCTACAATCCGGCACAGAATCAAGTATGGGGGATCAAATTATGGGAGACATCACCCTACGGCTGGCGACAACCACAGACAGCGATTTGGATACAATTGTGCATCATCGTCGCAGGATGTTTGAAGATATGGGTACTGGCACGCCTGCGGGATTGGTACAGATGGAAGATGCCTTCCGCGCCTGGGCAGTGCAGCACATCCACGCGGGGGATTACCTTGCCTGGGTAGCGTGCGCGGGAGATGCAATTGTCGGCGGCGCTGGCCTGCTGCTGCTGGATTGGCCTCCGGCTCCTGATGGGGACAACAGTCCACGCGGGTACATTTACAATGTCTACACCGAACCGGAATACCGCCGCAAAGGAATTGCGAAACGCCTGATGCAGACGGTTCTGGATTACTGCGCGGAGAAGCACATCAAGCGCGTTCGGTTGCATGCCAGCGATGCCGGACGGCCTCTCTACGAATTACTTGGATTCGAGGCCACGAACGAGATGGGCTACACGTTCTGAGATTGCTTGCACCAATAGAGACACAAAGATACTGTGCCTCTGTGATGGCGTATCTGCTGGGCTGAGGCGCTGACAAGCTACCCCGCTACACCCTGCGGCGTTTGCTGGTGTTGAGCGTATTCTTGCTTTTCCCTATATCAATGGGCTTCGTCTCAACCGCCTGGTAGAAGTCCTGGTCATAGGTGCGCGGCTTGATGACCACAGGCATCGGCACAGCATGACCCATGATGATTGCTTGCTGCTTGGTTTCCAGGCGTGCCAGCACTTCCCGCAAGCCGGATGCCCCATTGATGCCGTTCAGCACGGCGGCAATATCGCGCTCATTATCCAGCAGTGCCGTGACTCGCGTGCCAATCTGCGACATGACTTCTTCGTCAATCGCGCTCGGACGCTGATCAACGATCAATAGGGTGACGTTGTATTTGCGCATTTCGCGGGCGATGATGCCGAAGGTTGTCTGCCGCGCTACCTGCGGATCCAGGAATTTGTGCGCTTCTTCAATGGTGATGAGAAGCTGCGGGGGTTCCAGCGATTTATCTCCCAGGGAGCGTTCCATCTTTTCAACGTAATGATGGTGAATGCGGCGAGTCAGGTAATTTGCCACCAGCATATAGGCTTCCAGCGAATTGCCATAGCGCCCAAATTCCAGCACGACGCTTTTCTCTTCGTTCACCAGCAGGTCAATGATCTGCTTCACGCTGTCCCCATTATTCTCCGGGATCAGGAAATGCCAGCGCTCGAAACGTTCGAGGCGGCGCTGCAACGCTGCCAGTGTGCCGCCGCCGACGTTGGTTTCGTTGGTGATGTAATCTATATCTTCCGGGCTGCCCTTGATGAGCTGGCGCACCCAATTTTCGCCCCAGATTTTGCGCAGTGTATAGGCTGCGTCGATCATGGTATCACTGAGGTTCATGGTGGCCTTCAGCATGGCGATGTCTTCTGGCTCAATTTCATTGAAACCCAGCTTGACTTCAAAATCGAATTTGGCATCGCGGCGGTTGGAGCTTTCCGCATCCATCGTCAGGATCGAGACTTTGTTCGGGAACAACTGGCGCAATCCCTTGACTGCGTAGCCGCCTTCGTTCTGGATTTCCCAGCCGTAATCATTGTGCATATCAAAGATCAGGCTCACGCCAATGCCGCGATTGATCGTCCCTGCCAGCAACACACGGGTGAGGAAGCTTTTCCCTGTGCCACTTTTGCCGAACACGCCTACGCTGCGCTCCACCAGCCGTTTCAGGTTCAGGTTGATATTGGTATGTTCCAGTTCCAGCGGAGAACCTACGTTGAAATGCTTCTCGTCTTCTTGCCCGAAGACGGCATTTACATCTTCTTCGGTGGCAGTCAAGACGTTGGTGAAATGTCCCGGAATGGTCTTCACCGGGAGTGCGCCTTTGTCGTCGTCAATAATCAGCATGGGCGTGACGGTGATGATTCCGTAAGCGACAGTCCCGGTAATCACATCCCGCATAAATGGATCGCTGATGTCCGGCGGATCGCTCTGTACGGAAATATTGGTGCTGTCCAGCGTGATGTCGTTAATCATGCAGAAGAAACGCTTGCGCTGTCCGCGCACCACAACATAGCGTCCGACGGCTAAATCTTCCACGCTGACGTTATGTTCCAGCTTCACCGCGAGTCCCTTGCTGATGCTGCCGCCGACGATTACACCGAGCTTATTATCCCCTGTGGTCTCGTTGAAGAAATTATCCAATACTTGTGAAGCAGTTCGGTCACTCATAATTGTGAGTCCTCAGTTGTCGGTTTTCAGTTTTTTAGTGCTGGGTAGTGAGTTCTGAGTTCTGAGTTCTGAGTTCTGGGTTAGTAGGTTGCGTAGCCCAGAGCGTTCAGCAATTTGTTGATGGCAAATTCATATTCTTCGGCACTCTCTGCGTCAACAAAAATTCCTTGTTTGGTCTTTAGTGTTTCGATCAGCGCCCAGGTTTCTGTATCAAGTTCGCCTTGCTCTCCTGGGAAGCGATAGTCGCTGTGACAGATGGCAATCACCGTCTTTTTAGCCTGTAGCGCCCATTGAATTTCCTGTCGGATGTAGGGCGAGTCAATGGAAGGTTTCGGTTGTGGATTTCCATTTGCATCCTGTATCAAACTTTGCCCAAGCAAGCATACCAAATACTGGCTTGCTTCCACCTGTTCTTGTAAATGTGCGTGCCATTCATCCCCCGGTGTAATGGATTTGTCGATGAATACACCGATCTGGTTATCCACATATTTCAGTCGAGCTTCAATCAATAGGGCAAGTGCGCTGCTTTGTTTGTGTCCGTAGGAGATGAAAACGGTAGACTTCACCGATGGAGCCTGTAATAAAGCCAACGCTTTATCTGTTAGCGAATAGTAAAATATATAATCGTCTTCGTAGCCAGGCTCCTTGGTCTGGGTTTGATATGAAAGATAACCGAATGATGCTAGCGAAGATGGAAAAGGGTACTTATTATTTAGGGTATTGCCTGACCATTTTTCTAGAAATAGCTTCCAATCAAGTTCCTTGTACCTCTCATCATCTCCATACATACTGGGGAATGAGTAGCGCATCCAGGTATCTCTATTAGAAACCTCAACAAGTGATCTGAACAATCCTTTACTAACTAAGAATGCCAGATCTCTTGCAAAGGCGTGAACTTGCTCAATCTTGTCTTCTGGTGCGGGTTGCTCTAATGGATTTTGCATAGCTCCAATTCCCTGTCTTTGACTCAGCACTTAAAACTCGCTACTCAGCACTTGAATACAACTTGTCTTCTGCCCATTTTGCTGGATTTGTTGCAATGTATTGGCGTATCCAATTCCATTCGCGTTCGTCACGGATGATCCGTTCCCAGTAGTTGCGCTGCCAGACGGGTGCGCCAGGTGTGTTGCGCTTCAGGTTGATTTGTCGTGTGACAGCGGATTTGAATCCCCGCACAATGGCACCCAATGAACCAGGAGCAACATTGTTTGGGGTGATCCCGCCAGGTTTGCGTTTGGGGACATGTAGGGGCGCAGCGCGCTGCGCCCCTACGCCAGATGCAGTGACTTGATACGGATGGTTGATGACGATGATTCCGTGTACATGATTCGGCATCACGACAAATGCATCCAATTCGACAAATCCACGATTGCCTGTGTGTTGCCATTCATTCATCACAATTTCACCATAAACATTCAACTGCATGGCATCATCCACAATTTCGCCAAACATCCATTCGCGCAGGTGTGTACAAATCGTCACAAAATACGCATCGTCTACTGCATAATCATGATGTTCCAGGCGAATAGATCGACGGCGTAGCATCGTTCATCCAATCATTCCCTGCACCATCTGCACAATTGCCATGCCCTGCGGTACTTCCTCCTGCCACAATACCGCCGGATCAACGGAAAATCCCGGCAGCACAATGGACGCAAACTTGCCGTCTGCGGTCACTTCCTGGCGTTGATACAAACCTGCTTCATTCGACACATATAACAACACCTCATGCCGCTGCGGATCAATGATCCAGTATTCGCGCACCCCGGCTGCCTCATACTCCGTGAATTTCTCACCGCGATCCACATGGCCTGTCGCTGGTGAAATGATCTCCACCACGAGGTCAGCCGCGCCATTTACGTACTGCGGGGTGATGCGCTCTGCGTGTTCGTTCAACACAACCAGCAAATCCGGTTCTCGTGCAGGTTGATCGTCACGGATGAACATCGGCACACCAGCAAGGATCACACGGCCTAATCCCTTCATGTCGAGATAGAAGCCAAGAAGTTGTGCGAAGAACAACAGAATAATATTGTGAGTGGTGTTATTGGACATTTTCTCAATCACTGCTCCTGCGTGCCATTCCACACGCTGCCCCTCATAGCGTTCCAGAAAGTCTGCAAAGGGCACATTTTCTTCCAGGATTTTTGGGGCATCGGTAACTGTGGGATTTGCCATGTTATCATTCCCATCATGAACATCTGTACTTGCCACTATAAACCAAAATCGCTGCCTACGGAAGCAGCGATTCGGACGAATGTTCGGTTTTTGCCAGCGAGTTAGCGGCGGATGAAATTCAACAGCACGACCAGGATTAATGAGCCAACCACTGCCGCGATTAAGTCATTGGCTGTGAATTGAATTTCCGGCAGCAATTCCGGGATGTTCAAAATATCGAAGATGAAGCCACCCAGCAATGCACCGATTAAACCGACGACGATGTTGCCAATCACACCGAATCCGCTGCGATTGCGCCGGACGATTGCGCCTGTGAAAGCGCCCGCCAACCCACCAATGATGACCCACACCAGAATTTGTGCGGCTGATGCATCCATGATGCTGCTCCTTTGTATTAGGTTCCCCGATATGTAAATTGTAACATAAGATACAAAACGGGGGATACATGTTTCGCCCCTACGCTTTTCTCTGTGTTCTCAGCGTCTCTGTGGTGGAAAATTGTTTCATTCGATTTCCCTGGGTTTTCTGGTGGGTTTGGGCGATAGTTGCGCTACAATGGTGGTCAGTTTGTCTATTAGACGAGAATAGGATTCTTGCGAAGATGACAGAAATTATCGAAAGCCGTTACAACCCCAACGACGAACGTGCCCGGAAATACGACGCACACAATCGTGCCATTGCGCAGGAATTACGCGAAACCCTCGCCAAAATCCGGCAGGGTGGCGGTGAGAAATACCAGCAGCGTCACCGTGAACAGGGCAAAATCTACGTGCGAGATCGCATTGATAAGCTGCTGGATGCGGGTTCAGCCTTTCTGGAAATTGCGCCTCTCGCGGCTCATCAAGTCTATGGGGACGATTGGACACCTGCCGCCGGGATCGTTGCTGGAATCGGGCGGGTCAGTGGGCAGGAATGCCTGATCCTCGCCAACGATGCGACGGTGAAGGGCGGTTCGTATTATCCGCTGACTGTGAAAAAGCATCTCCGCGCCCAGCAGATTGCGCTGGAAAATAACCTCCCCTGTATCTATCTGGTAGACAGCGGCGGGGCATTCCTTCCGATGCAGGATGAAGTCTTCCCGGATGTCGATGACTTCGGGCGCATTTTCTACAATCAAGCGGTGATGAGCGCGGCAAAAATTCCGCAGATCAGCGCTGTGATGGGAAGCTGTACAGCAGGTGGCGCTTATGTCCCGGCGATGTCCGATGAGACAGTGATCGTCAAAGATACAGGCACAATCTTCCTGGGTGGCCCCCCGCTGGTGAAGGCTGCAACAGGCGAAGATGTGACGGCGGAAGAACTGGGCGGCGCTTACGTCCATACCCATGTTTCCGGTGTGGCGGATCATTACGCTGAAGATGATGACCACGCCCTGCAAATCCTGCGCGATATTGTGGCTACCCTGAACCGCCCCAAGCGAATCGACATGGATGTTACCCCACCGGAAGAACCGTTGTATCCCGCCGAAGAACTTTACGGCATTATCCCGGATACCTTCCGCGAAAGCTACGATGTGCGCGAAGTGATTGCTCGCATCGTGGATGGTAGTAAATTCCGTGAATTTAAGGCCAATTACGGCACAACCCTGGTGACAGGCTTCGCTCGCATTGAAGGCTACCCGGTAGGCATCATTGCTAATAATGGCGTGCTGTTCAGCGAATCGGCGCTGAAGGGCGCACACTTCGTGGAACTCTGTACCATCCGTAATATTCCGCTGCTGTTCTTGCAGAACGTGACGGGTTTCATGGTCGGCAAAGAATATGAGTCCGGCGGCATTGCCAAAGATGGCGCGAAGATGGTTCACGCTGTTGCGAATGCCCGTGTCCCCAAGCTGACTGTCGTGATTGGCGGTAGCTTCGGCGCGGGGAATTACGCCATGTGCGGACGCGGATATTCACCGCGCTTCCTGTGGATGTGGCCTAACAGCCGAATCAGTGTGATGGGTGGGGAGCAGGCCGCCAATGTACTGCTGACTGTCAAGCGCGATCAGTTGGCGCGGCAGGGGCAGCCGGATATGACCCCGGAGGAGCAGGAAGCCTTCAAAGCGCCCATCCTGGAAAGATACGAACTTGAGGGTAGCCCCTATTACAGCAGCGCCCGCCTCTGGGATGACGGCATCATCGACCCGCCACAGACTCGCCGTGTGCTTGGCCTGGCACTTTCCGCCTGCTTGAATCAGCCCAGTGTAGAAACGGATTACGGCGTGTTCAGGATGTAGGAAGTTTTCAGTTTTTTGTCGTCAGTCTCTGTGATTCAACAATACAAAAAATCGAGGCTCATGTGTAAAAAGTGTGATTTGTAGGGGGCGCAGCGTGCTGCGCCATTTGCAGAGAACCTCAAGAATCACATTTTCTGTAGATGAGCAAAAATCGAAGCACAAAGGCGCGAAGGACACAAAGAAATTCGTAGGGGCGAAACATGTGTCACCCATTTTTTTGCAAACCAAATGCATTATGTTGACCTGCTCGCCGCCGGGAAGGTGGCGTTTTTTGTTATAATTCATCTGAAGCTAAAAATAAGAGGTAGCCAGATGACCAGCCTAGAAGCCTTGTTCCAGGAAGTTGATAAGCTCGAACGAGATGAGCTTGTGCAGCTTTATGAGTATATTGAGCAGAAACGCCGTATGCAGTGGTGGCGAATATCAATGGAAACTCTACAAGAAGTTGATGCTGCCCTTGTAGAGGTCCATGCAGAAGCAGAAGCAATGAGTGAAGACGAGATCAATACATTGCTTGATGAAGTTGTTCATGAGGTGCGTTGCTGACAATGTTCGTTCGCACAATGAAGAGGGAAACTGCTCGCCGCCGGGAAGGTGGCGTTTTTTGTTATACTGAAGGGGATGATAGCAGTGAGGCCAATCCACATGGAACTACAGACAAAGCTGTACACGGCGAGTGAATTTCTGGCGCTGGCAGATGAGCTAGACGCGGATCAGCGCTATGAACTCGTCAACGGGGAGATTGTTGAAATGCTCCTGGATCGTGTGGCTTCTCTGGCGAATGTAGCTATTGCCACTAGAATTGGTTATTTTGTTGCAGAAAATGAGGTTCCTGCTTATGTATTTGGTGCTGGTGCGGGATTTGCCATCACTGAAACCAATTTGTTGTGTCCAAATTCTTCGCTGATCTACAAAGATCGGATGCCGGATGTTTCCGATATGGAAGCGATTATCGCGCCAGATTTAGCTGTAGAGGTGATTTCGACCAGCGAGACCCCGCGCAGCATTAATGAAAAGACGGCGCTGTATCTGAACAACGGTGCGCGGATGGTCTGGAATGTTTTTCCGCAAGAAAAAGTGGTGGAAGTCTGGACACCAGGAGAAACCGGTAAACTGGAAATGCAGCCACTGTCGGTGGGGGAAACCGTCTCCGGGGGTGACGTGCTGCCGGAGTTTACGATGGCAGTCGCAGCAATCTTCGCTGAGATGGCCTGAAGCGGAATATTGTGTCATCACGAATTTGCAAGATACCTTTGTAAATAGTACGATTAGGCGAAAAAATATTGGATTTGTTGACGTGACAAAGGTATTCGTGAGCTATGCTCGCAAAGATGCAAGAGTTGTCCATCCCCTGGCGGAGCGCCTGAAACGGCGTGGAGTCCCGATTTGGATTGACCAGCACGACATCCAACCAGGGACACTCTGGGATATAGCAATTGAGAAGGCATTGCGCGAAGCGACGCATGTGCTGGTGGTCTTATCCCGCGCATCTGTCATCTCACAGAATGTCCTCAACGAAATTGATTATGCAGTCGAAAATGGGAAACGCATCATCCCCATTCGCATCAACGAATGCACGGTTCCCTTCCAATTACGCCGCATTCAATACTTCGATTTCAGCCAGGATTATGATGCGGCGATTCATCAATTGTTGATGGTGCTGCCACATACCCTGAACACGACAGATACCAACAGCACAATGATCCCAAACTATGCTGGGCTACCAGAGCAACCGCTGCCTAACGCAGGGGGGTCGCGGGTGCTGGTCTTCCCGGAAGACAAGCTGAATTACCAGGAAGGCGGGACATATCACTTCCCGACGTTGCGCTTCTACACCAGCAATTACCGTGAGTTGAAATCCTGGACGATGAAGGTGCGCTCCATCATCATCGGCAGGCGTGACGACTGTGACATCGTGATTAACAGTGACCGCATTTCGCGCCAGCACATCCACATCTTCCGCGCAGACGATGCCTATTACCTGTTGGACTTGCAGAGCCGCAATGGTACGTGGATTAACAACACCCAGATGAACGACCAGCCCGTGATGCTCACCCATCAAAATATCATCAACCTCAGCAATTTGATTTACATCTACTTCGAGTATCTCTTGCCCGGTGGTGGGCGCGACGGATTGACCCCTTATTATTGATTTCCATGATAAAATACGAGTATCGTTCAAATTGAGTTCGTTTTTGGTTTCTGAGCCTATTGGGGTGTATCCTACTAGAAACCAACATGAACCTAACAAAGAACCTTAGAGTGGAACGTATGTCACACGTATTTGTCAGCTATTCGCGGGAAGATGAGCTATACGTTTTTACCCTGATGTATGCGCTGGAGCAGCGTGGTATCCCGTTCTGGGTGGATCGCACGAGCATCCAGATTGGGGAATACTGGGATGATTCCGTTGAACGGGCGATTGAAGATGCATTTTGCGTGCTGCTGGTGAGTTCTACCAAAGCGGTAGAGTCGCAGAATGTGAAGGATGAACTGAGCAAAGCGCAAGAATTGAAGAAGCCGATTGTCCCGGTTCGCATTGATGCAGTGACCAAACTGCCCATTCGCCTGAATCGCATCCAGTACATTGACTTCGTAGATGATTACCATCGTGGGATGCAGCAGCTAGAAGAGCGCCTGCTGAACCTCATTCCTGTCAATGCGCAGGGCAATTCTTCTACAATACGCACAGATTATGGAGATGCAGCCAGCGCCTGGGAAAGCGGCGAAAAAGTTTCTCAGGGGCGGATTTATTTCCCGGAAGATAAGGCGCGGCAGGGTCGTCGCCAATATCCCCAACTCCACGTACAACTCAACAATGGTAAAGAAGCGCAGGCGCGTAGCTGGGTGATGAACATCGCCAGCGTGACGATTGGGCGTTCCTGGCATTGCGACATTGTGGTGGAGGATAAGCGTATTTCTGCCAACCATGTCAAGGTATATTGGGAGAATAGTGGGTATATGGTGGAGGATCTTAATAGCAGTAACGGCACCGTGTTGAACGGAAAAACCCTCAAGCGCCAATCCGCAGAGAAACTCAGTGATGGTGATGAAATCACGCTGGCTGGAATCTGCAAAATCAGCTTTACGATGTGGGAACCGCTGGATAAAACCCTGGCCTCACTGTAAGCCTCTCGCCCTGTGAAAATGCACAATGGGCTGTACCAAACGCTGCTATACTACAAGCAGATTATCCGCTTCCTGGAATTGCTTGTAAGGGCATGGATCAATGAGCTATGTATTCCTCAGCTACAGCCATAAAGATCAGGCTGTGATGCGGGAGATCAAAGAAGAACTGACCGAAGAAGGCATTGAAGTCTGGTCAGATGATGAACTGGAGTGGGGTACGCCATCCTGGGAAAAAGATGTGAAAGCAGCGATTCAGAATGCGGCTGCGATGGTTGTACTCCTCAGCCCTAATGCCAACGAATCCGCCTGGGTGGGACGCGAACTCGCAATGGCGGAATTGTTCAATATCAAGATTTATCCCATTTTGATCGCTGGCACATTCGAGGAATCTACCCCGCTGCGATTGGTGAATCACCAGTATTTGCGCTATGACGATGAAGATTTCATTGAAGAATTAAAACACCTGCGCACAAAGCTGCGCCGCAGCATCAGCATTGCCCGCAACAGCACGCCGCCGCAGCCTGTCCCTTTGACGGAAGCGCGTAGTGATTTGCAGGCGAATAAGTATGAGGAGCGCGTGGGTGCAGTACAGAACCTCGTGCGCCTGGATGATGAACGGGCGGTACCAGCCCTCATTGAAGCGCTGAAAAGTGAAGAGTTGAGCGTCACGGTGTTGATTGCGCTGATCCAGGCATTGGCAGTGTACCGTGATGAACGTTCGATTCCCGTACTTGCCAAACACCTCAATGATGATCGCAAACTGAAAGGCACAGATCGCGTCTCTGATTATGCTCGCCTCGCCCTCGAATCAATCAATACCGATGATTCCAGAGCCGCGCTTGCTCGTGCGCTGAATGAATAGCATGCCGACTTTCAGGATCATTGGCGCTGCGTTGCTTGCCTTCGTCATCTACGGCAATCTACACGATCAGGTGACAGCGCGGGTTTGCAAAGAGAGTACAACGTACAGAAAGGATAACGGGCGCGTCGTGGATACACCCCTACGACAAGTATCGGATAGACACTTATTCCTCCTCCAATGTGAGCCTGTAGTCCCCGACGGTAATACCATCGCGGATGCCGAAGCGAGTCACGGCGATGACGTAGCGCCCATCTTCGGGCAGCGTATAGGTAATGCGCGAGAGGTTGTATAAACCTTCTTCTGCGTCGTCGTTGGTCGCCAGATTCACATCATCAGAGTTGCGCAGCACCAGCACCGGATCGAGGTTCCCGGTGATGCGCTCGACGGTGATCGTCACGGTATCGCCTTCGCTGCCCTGGAATTGGTAGAACTGCGCCCATACTTCGTCGGAAATCGTACCGACCAGCGTTTGCCCGTAGACGATCAGCGTATCCCCGCCCTGGCTGGCACGCTGCTGCTGAGAAGGCGACGTGGTGGAACCCAGATTTGCTACGAAGACATCGCCGTCTTCCTGCACGAGGACGCTGGTTTCGTAGCGTTCGCCGGGTGTGAGGATTTGCCCGCCGCTTCCGCTGACATCAATGATGGTTTCGCCAGCTATCTTTACCTGCAAATCAAAGGCAACTGATTCGCCCCGCGTGCAAATATTCTGGTACCAGACCCAGACTGTATATTCTCCCGGCTGCGGCGGCTGTGTCCAGTACACATGCTCGACAGGCTGTGCGGTGGGGGTTTCGCATCCGGTGTTGCTATCAATTTGCAATTCAGCGCTGGAAGCCGTCGGATTCGCCCAGGAGATGATGCGCCCGGCTGGGTCGCGCACGAAGAGGTTCAAGTCTGCCGTACCCTCCCATTCCAACGTTGCGGAAAGTGTCCCGGTTTCCAGCGCAATTTGCCCCACAGATACATCCATTTTGTACGCGCCAGATGTCATGCCCCGGCTGAGTCCGGCACGGGTCGCCAGGATGAAATAATCGCCATCGGCGGGTAGTGCAAATTGTGCCACACGCGCTGCACGCGATGCGCCCACATTATCGTTGAAAGCCAGTTCGTTCAGGCTGCTATCCGCCAGAATGATATAGGGATCAAGGGCGCTGGCTTCGTCTTGGGGTTGAATTTCCACCGTGACCAATTCGCCCGCTTTTCCGCTGAAACGGTAATACTCAATCGGGTTGCTATCGCTGATGGTTCCGGTATAGCTCTCGTTATATTCCGCCGGAGCGACGCGCAGCTTGCTGATGTCCGCTTCGGTGCGGCGCATTTGAAGCGAAAAATTGCCGCTGGCGCTGGCTTCACCCACATTCTGCGCCTGCACAATATAAGGACCGCTGCGTGGAATGGTCAGCGTGGCGCGAGTTTGCGTTCCGGTGGATGACCGCTGCGCGAGTTCGTCCTGGCTCAAATCCAGGATGGTTAATTCAGGTTGGATGCCTTCACCTTCCAGCACGGTCATGTTGATGAAGACGCGCTCGTTAATTGTGGCGTTGAACACATAAGAAAGAGTCTGTGTTGCCGGGTCAAATTCGCCTTGCAGCGCCATCTCATCCGTCAGCACCGCATCCGAAACCAGGGTCGGATACAGCGAAAAATCCCCTGATCCGGTTTGGCGCGTCACTTCCAACAGATACCAACCTGTTTGCGGCAGTGCAGCATAGACCGTCTGCGAAGTTTCGGTGGTCTCGGCTACGCGGCTGAGAACCGTCAGATTGCTGTTGAGGACGTTGAGTTGTGCCTGCAAATCACCGCTGGTTGTCGTCAGCACCAGGCGCAAGAACTGCCCCTGTGTACCACCCAATGCGAAATACTGCCGATTTTGTTCTTCACCCAATGTACCTGTGCCAAAGTCTTCATACTCGATGAAACTGAAATCCACCCCGAACTGCGGCGCGTCATTCAGCGGATTGTCTTCATCGACAGGTTCAACATCCATTGGGAATTCTAGCGTCAGGCGATAGGTTCCGGTGGTTTGTTCGCCCGTTGTGGCGAAACGAGTCGCCTCTACGATGTAGGTTCCGCTGATTTCTGGCGTGAACTCAATGCGGGCATCGCGGCTGCCATCCAGCGCATCATCATTATCTTGCAGCAAATTCTCGCTGGTATCAAAGAGCAGCAGAAACGAATCCAGGTTACCCGATGTGCGTTCCATGGTAATCACCACAGGTTGCCCCGCCTCCGCCTGGAAGGCATAGCGCTGGCTGCTGAAGGATTCGCTGATGCTTCCTTCTACGCTCCCAGCCTGGATCGGGAAGACATCCGGCGGCAGGTCTTCCTGCGCACGGACGAGGAATACAGCAGCAATGAGGATCAACACAATCAGCAGACGCAGGCGCATGGGCTTTTCCTGTCATGAACTCGGCATGGCACAGTCATTAGTATACGGGAGATTGCCAGGTTTGGGATTGGTTTCTATCTTGCAGGTTTTGCCGTCAAACGTCGCAAACATGATACAATTTGTGCAGCATTCTTCCTTGATCCATATCTAACAAAGGCTATGGCAAATGCTTTTGTCCAGCATCATGAAATGGCTCCGGCGCTATCTGTTTCTGGTAAATGGCGTGGGACTTGGAATCCTGCTGACACGCGACGTACCGCGTGCATTATCCGCCAGCCTCAACACCAGCAGGGTCAATCGTCCTTTGCAAACGACTGAGTATGATCACTATACCGTCACGCACGTTGTCGAAAATGGCATCGAGCGCATTTCGTATTATCCCAAAAATCCGCGTTCCAGTACGCCGATTGTGATGCAGCACGGCATGTGGCACGGTGCGTGGTGCTGGGAAACTTGGCAGAAGAAGCTGGCAGAGTGGGGATGGGAAAGTCACGCGCACAGCCTGCCCGGTCATGCGGGATCAGCGCTGCAACGTCCGCTGCAATTCTGCACGCTGGATTATTACCTGGCCTTCCTGCGCGATGAAATCCAGCGCCACGAGCAGAAGCCCATTCTGATGGGTCACAGCATGGGGGGAGCGCTAACGCAGTGGTATTTGAAGTATGTTGATCCGGCGCTGCCTGCTGCTGTGCTGGTTGCGCCCTGGGTACACGATATGATGCTGCCAGAAATTGCGCTGAATGCCGTAAGAGATCCCGCAGGCTTCGCACAATCCTTATTGACGCTCTCGGCGTATCCCCAGGTGCGCACCCCCGAAGTTGCTGCCGCCAACTTACTCAGCCCCAATGCGGAAATCTCCGCCGAAGCATTACACGCCAGACTCAACGGAGAATCGGCGCTGGTGCTGTTCCAGTACAATCCGCCAATGTGGACACCCCCGCAGCCAGAGCAGGTAAAAACGCCGCTGCTGTGGTTGATCGGCGAAGAAGATGCGGTCATTCCTGCCGCGCATGAGAAAAAATCCGCTGAATATTATGGTGCAGATGCGCGTGTAATTCCGAAGTCCGGGCATAATATCATGATGGATCGCCAGCAGGAAGCAGTCGCGCAGCAGATTCATGAGTGGCTCGTGCAGACAGTGGGTTGAGCCTATGGTTTTCGCAATCGGCAGGCATGGGCTACACTTGGAACAGATTGGGAAGCGATCCGAATGGGTGGCTATGTGGGTGATGCGCACCAGGTTACGGATTGATGGTTATTTCGGGCACGATAGATCGTGCCCCTACGATAGAAACAGGTTTTTTGTAGTGGCATGGCAGGCCATGCCCGCTAGAATGAAGACCCAACTAAACAGGATCGCCCCTACGCTGCACCCTGGGCAAAGGTAGATTCAGGAGAATAAGCACGCAATGGCGGATAAACGAGATGATAAGCTGATTGGCGCACAGTTAGGCCAGTACACGATCATTCAGGAAATCGGGCGCGGCGGTATGGCGACTGTCTACAGCGCCAAGCAAACCAGCATGAATCGCACCGTAGCAATCAAGGTACTGCCCCGGCATTTCTTGCATGATCCGGGTTTTTTGGAGCGTTTCAACCGCGAAGTGGAAGTTATCAGTGGGCTGGAGCATCCGCACATTTTGCCGATCTACGATTATGGTGAAACAGAGGGTGTGCCTTTCATTGCCATGCGCTACCTGGGAGGGGGCAGCATGGCGCAGATGGTGCGGCGCGGCGTTCCCAGCCTGGATGAACTGCGCAAGCCTTTTAACCAGATTGCCGAAGCGCTGGATTATGCCCATCGTCAGGGGATCATTCACCGTGATTTGAAGCCGGGGAATGTGATGCTGGATGAGCAGGGCAATGCCTACCTGAGCGATTTTGGGATTGCTCGGGTGATGGGCAGTGACCTGACCGGGAGTGCCATCATTGGCACACCTGCGTATATGTCACCGGAGCAGGCGCAGGGTACAGCCATTGATGCCCGCAGCGATATTTACGCCCTGGGAATTGTGCTGTTTGAACTCATTACCGGGCGCGAACCATACCAGGCCGAAACGCCGATGAGCGTCCTGTTGAAGCACCTCAATGAACCCATTCCGCCGCTGGAACAATTCCGCGAAGGCGTGCCGAAGTCGGTGCAAGCTGTCATTGAAAAAGCGACTGCCAAGAACCCGGATGAGCGTTATTCTTCTGCTACGGAAATGGCGCAGGCTTTTACAGAAGCGCTGAAATATTCTGATACCACTGCGCCGCAAGCTGCCGTCGAAGATCATGAGCGCACCATTACCGAGAATTTGACACCGCTTCCCAGTTATGGCGGTACGATGATAGGCGATGCTCCGGGTACGACAGCCGGGATGCAGTCTCCGCCACAGACAACAACAGGCGCTGTGCCGGGAACGGTGATGCCGACAGGTACACAGAACACAGCAGGCGCTCCCGGTACGGTGGGCATGCCAGCAACCGGACAACCCGCACGGCGCAATCCCTTGGCACTGGTTGTGGGTCTGGTGCTGCTTCTGGTGATTGTTGGGGGCGGGGCGTTTTTGCTCGCGCCGAATTTACTGGGCGAAACCGTTGCAGCTACACCGACTGCACCGCCTGGGTCACAGCGTATCAGCACCGATAGTTACGCCATCTCGCTGCCAAACTCGCTGCTGCTGCCGAATCCGGCGCGGCGCTATACCGATGCTTCCGACTCAAACCGCCTGCTGCATGTATATCGCACTGAAGAAGAAAATGAAGTCTATGTATCAGTTGCGCTGGTCACGGCTGGCACACTGACCATCAACAATTACAGTGCACGCTACTACGATGAGAAAAATGGCTTGACCTTCATTGACGAAGAAATCGCACCGAATGGGGACATCCGGCGCAGCTATCGCGTGGAGGGTTATCAAGACCTTGCCAACGGTCAGATTGATGTCTTCTATATTGAACAGGCGGGCTTTCTCGCAGTGGTGGAAATGTATACAGCCGATGCTGCTGCCGATGATACACAACTCACAGCACTGCAAACTATCCTGGATTCGGTACGCATCAGCAGCGAAGAGGGATAATATAAAGAAACACGCAGGGGCGATCCGGCATAGATGATCCGCATCAGGTTAAGCATCAACGTTCTCATTTCGGGCATTTTCGGGCACGACCTGTCGTGCCCCTACGTTGAAATCTGTTTTTTATAAGGGCTGAACATGTTCAGCCTGCCTCAATAAACACCTAACCCGATGTCGATCATCCGGCGTAGATCGCCCGAACTTCCTCTACTGTTGCGCAGGCTTATAAATCAGCGCCGTCACCCCGGAACTGAATGTCTTTGCTTCGAGCAATTGCAGGGTTGCCATTGTGCCATCCTGGAAAAAGCGCTGCCCTTCTCCCAACACCACCGGGTAGATCAGCAGCCGCAAACGATCTACCAGCCCATGCTGAATGAGAGCCTGTGCCAGCGTAGCGCTGCCATGTACGGTGATGTCTTTGCCATCTTGCTGCTTTAGCTTGCGGATTTCGTCTATGATGTTGTTGTTGATTACTATCGAGTTATTCCAATCGGCGCTTTCCAGCGTTGTGGATACGACATACTTGCGCACGTTATTGAAATATGGTGCGCCCTCATCTTCGCTATCAGGCCAGACGGCTGCGAATCCCTGGTAGGTCACGCGGCCTAGCAGCATAGCATCGCTGGCTTCGGTTTCTTCCCCTTTGAATGCGGCAATCTCATCATTCCAGTAGGGCATCGTCCAGCCCGGATTTTCGGATACGCCATCCAGGGATAAGAACTGGGTCACAACAAGGTTTCTCATAGTGGCTCCTGTTTTATTGAATGATCTGTAGCGCAGTGTAGCCCGAATGTTCTGCGTCGTCTTGGAAAAAAACGCAATTCATGTGGATGCGTTCGCACGAGAAACTTGCGCCGGGGTTTGCCCCAGAAAACGCTTCAGCGAATTCGTCATATGTGCCTGGTCGAAGTAGCCCACTGCATGTGCCGTGTCGATGATAGATGTCCCTTGTTGCAGAAGATCAACAGCCTGGCTCGCTCTCTCGATTTGCTGAATAACTTTTTGCGATAAACCTGTCGCACGCACGAAACGATATTGCAGCGTGCGAAGCGATATATCCGGCTGCTGCCCTCGTAGTGCGGCGTTCACAACTGAATCGTGTACCAGCAAATTCTGATGGATCAGTCGTTCTGCAAAGGTGTCGGCATTCTCATACGTAGGGATTTCCCAGAGTGTGCTATCCAGCCAGAAGGATGTTTTGCTCGCAATGCGCAAAGATATATCACGCCGATCTCTGAGGGTTTTGGGCAGCAGCAAGGGCATGAATGTGCCGAGTTTGAATACAATGCCGATGTATTCGGCTTCGGCTGGAAGGTGTGCCGTTGTCGCTCTGGTTTCGGGGCCGCGTACTGTGACGGTAATTTTACCCTGCCAGCACGCAACGACGATTTCGGAATGGCTCACAGCAGTTGATGTGAATTCTCCGCTTGCTGTGCTGTGTCCCCACCAGACCTGTTCAATCAACGGTGAATCAGAGGGTCGTTCTTTGGCGTTGAAGAATGTCAACTCGTCAGCCATGGCTGTTGCTCGCTCGGCATCATCACTGAATTCAGTGTAGTATTCTCTGGAATTTTCTGCAATGATAGGAGGCGTACCATCAAACCTCAATATCCCTTACTCTCTTATTTAACAAAGTGCCCGTTACGAACCATCCTGGCCTGAAGCTTGGTTGTTTTGCGTGAGACGTGGTTCAGGCGAACTACGCCAGTGGTTTCCAACTTGCCTTAGCAAACTCATAAGAACTTTGCTAGAAATCTTGACCCCAACCCCAACCTATGATATTTTACCAGCGTTCTGAATTAGCACTCTGCTAAATAGAGTGCCAAAAACCTCGCGGCAGGTTTGTACAGCCTTTGTCACATGTTGCCGCACATTTACTGCATTCGATATGGAGGGTACACAATGGCAGTTAACATTCGTCCGCTGGGTGATCGTGTCGTTGTAGAACCGTTGGAACAGGAAGAACAGACCGCTAGCGGCCTCTTCCTGCCGGAAACCGCCAAGGAAAAACCGCAGCAAGGCCGTGTTGTTGCTGTTGGCCTGGGCAAGAAGGACGAAGACGGTGAACGCATCTCGTTGGATGTGAGCGAAGGGGATACTGTTCTCTTCGCAAAATATGCTGGCACCGAAATCAAGCTAGATGGCAAGAAGGTGCTGATCATGAAAGAATCCGACATCCTGGGGATTGTCGAGAGCTAAACCAGCTTCCGACCTATTCGCAGGAATTTTTTTGCCCGATCACAACCCATACTAGAGAGTCCTTTCGGAGGAAGTAAGAATGGCAAAGCAGCTCATTTTCCGCGACGAAGCACGCCGTAAATTGCAGGCTGGTGTCGATAAAGTCGCTAACGCAGTCAGCACCACCCTCGGCCCCAAGGGTCGTAACGTCGCCCTGGATAAGAAATTCGGCGCACCGACCGTGACCCACGACGGCGTGACCGTTGCCAAAGAGATCGAACTGGAAGACCCCTTTGAAAATATGGGCGCACAGCTTCTGAAGGAAGCCGCCACCAAGACCAACGACATCGCCGGTGATGGCACCACCACCGCTACCGTTCTGGCTCAGGCCATCGTCACCGAGGGTCTGAAGAACGTTGCGGCTGGGGCAAACCCCATGCTGCTGAAGCGTGGTATCCTGGCAGCTTCCAGCCAGGTTGCAGATTTCATCCTGGAACAGGCTACCGCGATTGACACCAAAGAAGAAATCGCACAGGTTGCCAGCGTCAGCGCTCAGGATGAAGAAATCGGTAACCTGATTGCTGAAGTCATGGATAAGGTTGGCAAAGACGGCGTTGTGACCGTGGAAGAAAGCCGTGGCCTGGAATTTGAAACGGAATACGTCGAAGGTATGCAGTTTGACCGCGGCTACATCAGCCCCTACTTCGTCTCCAACCAGGAAACGATGGAAGCCGTCATTGATGAACCGTACATCCTGATCTACGACAAGAAGATCAGCGCTGCACAGGACATCGTCCCCATCCTGGAAAAACTGATCCAGATTGGCAAGCGCGAACTGGTAATCATCTCAGAAGATGTGGACGGCGAAGCGCTGGCTACCCTGGTGCTGAACAAGCTGCGCGGTATGCTGAACGTGCTGGCTGTGAAGGCTCCCGGCTTCGGGGATCGCCGTAAGGCTATGCTGCGCGACATCGCTGTGCTGACAGGCGGCACCGTCATCAGCGAAGAAACCGGGCGCAAGCTGGAAACTGTCACCATTCAGGATCTGGGTCGTGCAGCAAAGGTTGTCAGCAGCAAGGACAACACCACCGTTGTTGATGGCGCTGGCGAAGAAGACGCTATTCACGGTCGCGTCCGCGAAATCGAGACCGAAATTGAAAACAGCACCAGCGACTACGACCGCGAAAAACTCCAGGAACGCAAGGCCAAACTGGCTGGTGGCGTTGCTGTGATCCGCGTGGGTGCTGCTACCGAAACCGAACTGAAGGAAAAGAAGCATCGCGTGGAAGATGCCCTCAGCGCAACCCGTGCCGCTGTTGAAGAAGGGATTGTCCCCGGTGGTGGTGTGGCTCTGGTCAACGCTGTGACCGCACTGGAAAACTTCTCCCTCAATGGCGACGACGAAAACACGGGCGTGAACATCGTCCGCAAAGCCCTGGAAGTTCCGATGCGCAAGATCGCTTCCAACGCAGGCCAGGATGGTGCTGTCATCATCGAACGTGTTCGTGGTGAACAGGCCAAGCACAAGAATCACCGCATTGGTTACAACGTCATGACCGGCGAATATGTGGACATGATCAAAGCTGGGGTTCCTGACCCCGCAAAGGTGACTCGCGGCGCTGTGGAAAATGCAGCTTCCATCGCTTCCATGATCCTCACCACCGAAGCCCTCATCACCGATGTGCCGGAAGAAAATGCTCCCGCTATGCCGGGTGGCGGCATGGGTGACATGGGCGGCATGTACTAAGTCATCAACTGGGTATTTGTGTAGGTGTGACCCTGTGAGGTCGCCCGCCGGGAGCGCACGCAGGCGCTACCCTACGAGACAATATCCAACAGGCAACACAGACAAAGGTCATCCGATTTGGGTGACCTTTTCACTTGTTGCTCCCACCGCGTAGTGTGCGATAGTGATAGTACCTGCCATTTATACTTGAGGGTACGATGTCTATCCCAGATGCGTTGGACTATCCTTTCCGCAACAACAATTTGCTCAAGATACTACCGATTGCTATTGTGTATGGAATTATTGCCTTTTTAGCCAATTACGCTACGCTCAATGGCATGATGTTCATGGTCTGCGGTGCTTTCGTGGCGCTGCTGATATTCTCCTTTGTTTTGGGTGGCTACTACATCTCCATCATTGAAGCGATACAGTATGGTGAGCCACGGTTGCCCGATGTGCAAATTTCGCGTGATCTTTCACGAGGTGTGGCGGCCTGGTTGGCGGGTATCCTCTATGGGTTACCGCTGGTACTGGTCTTCTGTATGGCCTCTGTCTTCCCGGCGATGCTGGTTTCAGCCGATGATGGAGGAATTGTGAGTGGACTTGTGGTTGTCTTTGCCATCATCTTCATCGTCACCATGATGTTCTTCATGGGATTGGCTCTGATTGTGGGCTACAACCGCTATGCTGCCGAAGGAACAACCAGCGGATTATTCGCCCTGACGGAAAACTTCGGCATGGCATGGCGCAATGCTGGCCTGGGTTTGGGGCTGGTTCTGCGCAGCATCGTCGTTGGCTTCGTTAATCTGGTGGTTGTCTTTGCTCTACAAGCCATGCTTGGCATTTTCTTCCCCACGCAGCCTATGATGAACTCCAACCCCTCTACTCTCTACTGGATCGGTTTTGCGTTAGTCCAGGTCGTTTCGTACACAATTAGCCTGGTCTTCATTGTGTCGCAGTATCATTTGATTGCACGTTATGGAATGTCACTGGGGATTGTTGCCAGTGGGTACAGTGTAGAGCGTGTAGAAAGCGGAATCAGCCCCTGGGTGATTGTTGCATTGGTTATTGGTCTGGTGATCTTCTTGGGTGTTGCTGTAGTGGTAATTCTCACGCTGCTAGGGCCTACGATTGGCGATGTTTTCTCTGAAATCAACCGCGAGTTGATGATGACAGCGCAACCACGCTAGGAAGCGTTTTCTCCACAAAAGTTACAGACCATCCTCCGGGGTGGTCTTTTTTGTCCCATTCGCTAGTAGGTGAAGTTGCCCATTGTTCTGCATAGAAAGCTCAGGAAAGCGGTACTTAGAAGCATTCAAATAACCTTCATCAAGTTCTATCGCAATCCACTTCCTACCCAACGCCTCGCAAACATCCCCTGTGACAACACTACCTGCGAATGGGTCTAATATGATGTCATCCGGTTCAGTCAAGAATTTGACAAAGAATTCGGGTAGAGCATGGGGGAACCGGGCTGGATGCGGTTTTATCTTTGCTTCTCGACAAGATTGCAAATATCGACTGTTTGAGTCTGTGTTAGCGGCCTCAAGCAAATTTGGTGGAATCGCCCCACCGTTATCCTGACTGAAGTTCGAGGATATATCGTGTCCTGATGGACGTTTTTTGGCTTTGTAGCCATCCTTCAACAGTTTCTTCATTGAAGAGCTATAGGGTTTTAGAACTGTTCTGTTTGTAGCTTTAGGGAATGGTGATTTAGAAAGCCACCAAACCGTATTCACCGCATCTTTAACTCTTATGCGACGAACTGTTACCCATTCAGCAGGGCTAGGCAACTTGGAAGGATTGTACCAATAGAACTCTTGGGCAAGATGTAGATCTAATTCTTCAACTAATGCAATGAGCAACTTGAAGTGATATAGTGATCGTGTCGGTTGCCCCTTAATCCAGGTTCCACCAATATCAATAACAATACTTCCGTCCTCTGCGAGTATCCGTTTCATTTCGCTTGCAAAAGGCATGAACCATTCTACATAATCAGTTTCGTGGACATTGCCATATTCCTTTTGGCGTTTTAGAGCAAATGGGGGAGAAGTCATGACCAAATTTATACTGCTATCGGTAATATGTTTCATGACTTCTAGTGAATCTCCACAATAGGCTTCACCCCAAACTGTTTGGTAGAACGGCTGTACTCCTGTAATGAGAGACATTGGTTTGAACTCGCCTGGATTTGGAACAATTGTGTCAATACTAAACGGGTTTCAGAAACACGTCAACTTGTAGACTCTGGACGGCGTTGCCTGAAAGTTTCCCTCAAATATGCTGGATTTGGTCGTAGTTCTTCTTTTTTGGGTAGCCATAATTGAGAACGTATTTGCGCCCGTAGGCGATCTAAACTGTCGGCTTTGCCGGCAAATTGTAGTTCTTCTGCATGAAGAGGGTGTATATAGATGTTGTAATTTTCATCTACCAAGATTAAGCCCTTGTCATACATGCGATGACAATTCGGACAGAGACCCAATCCATTTCCGTATGTGTCATTGCCACCTTCAGCAACAGGTATGATGTGGGCAGCATCTAGAACTTCGTTGTATTGAAAACCACAGATGGCACAACGCTCATAGATTTCCCGAATGGCTCGTGTGAAATTTCGATTTCGTACATACCGTGCGACTTTCACTACGTTCTGTTTGCGTTCCGTTTCCTCCAGAACAGGCAGTATGCGCTGTTCCTCTGGATTGAAAATATTGCGGACTTCGCTTGGTATTTCATCATCCGTTTCAGTGTAGTTCTCACGAATATGCCAAATATTTCCATTACGTAGATACTCCTGCAATTCTGAAAGATGAAATGCGACAACAATTTCTTTGTTTGTTCGTTCATACTGGCTGATGCCAACATTGCGTGCCTTTTCCACAATATGTAATTTAGCCTGTAGTGATTTTGAGTAGGCATATTCCCGATGATACTCTGGCGAATATGCTACCACTACGTATTCGCCATCATCAAAACGATGAAAACCAAATAAAACAGTTAAATATCCAGCTATAGTCCTGAGTTGGTTGCGTACCCCGCGTCCTCTCGTATCGCCATCAAAAATCATCTGAGCATGTAGCTCACCACTAGGACGATTGTGATCTGATCTTTCACTACTTTGGAATGTAAGAGGGCGAGCATAGATTAATACAGAAATCTCTTCATTCTCATGTGAAAAGATAATAGGTAGAGGATTGCTGGTTGCATTATCGCTCTCTATTGCTGCATTCCACCCCAGTTTTGTCATGGCACTTACTACTGCATTTACGAACTCTGTATCAATTGGCATATCATCTACCTAACGACCCCTATATACCTAAAATGTACATGAATTATAGTGGAGTGGCTATGTGTAACCATCCTCCGGGGTGGTCTTTTGGTTATGGTGACGGGATTTTTATAGCGAGTTCATCGCAATTAAGGCTATACTGAGATAGTTCAATAACTGTGAGGAGGTAGGGGAAATGTATTTTCTAGAATCGTTGCAATATCCATTCCGTGGGCAGGGGGTATTCGGCAAGATTGTCACGGCTGGCTTGCTCATGATTATTCCGCTGGTGAATTTTTTCGGCGCTTTTGTGCTGCTGGGCTATGGGGTCAAAATCATTGCCAATGTGCTGGCGGGTGATGAAAATCTGCCGGAATTTGACATCATGCAGGACTTCGGGCGTGGGATAATGGCCTTCCTGGCGGCGCTCATCTACATGATTCCGATCATTATTGTCTACGCCATCCTGGCGGTACTCTTTGGTGATGGGCGTGGTGGGATGAGCAGCATTGGCGTGATTCTTTCCCTGTTGACGATCCCGCTTTCGTTTGCCCTTGGATTGGCAGTGATGGTCGCTCTCAGCCGTTTCGCCGTCGAAGGGGAGAGTGGCGTGTTGTTTGCGTTTACAGAAAACTTCCAGTTGGCTTTCGGCAACCTGGGCGCTGGCCTTGAGTATTTCGTGAATGCCATCCTGTTCGGCATCATCCTGGGTATTCTGGTCGGTATCGGTTTCCTATTGCTGGTAATTCCAGGGTTGGTGATTGCGATTGCGGGGCAGTTCGCGCAGTATCATCTGGTTGCACAGTATGCGAGCCGCCTGGGGATTGGTGGCAAGTCCAAGCGCAAGATGGAAGAATATTCTTTCTAATTGCTCGGCAATGCCGCGGATTTTTGTAGGGGCATGATGCACATTATGCCCCTTTTTCGTGCGACTATTCCAAACGTCCCTTGACGATGCCCCGGCAATTGGGCGAACTACAGGAGCAGATGAAAGCTCGGAACAGCACGTCTTCTGTTTGTGCGTAATCCATCGTGATGAGTTCACCGGGTGCGATGTCCCTACGGGCGATGAACTCCCGCTGCTGGACATCCACGTCTGTATTGGGGTCACAGTGATGCAGCACTTTGCCCATGAAGTAGGGGTCATGGATGTGCAATCCCGGCATCAGTTGCAGCGAAAACTGTGTAATTTCATGGGTGAGAAAGCCCGTGAAGCGAAATACAATGTCGCCTGCTTTGAAACCAACCAGAGCCATGACCCCTTCACCAACTATGTCGTTGATGCGATCAACGCGAAAGAGTTCTCTGGTAGGTTCGTAGAGATAGGGTGGCAGCACTTCCGGGTAAAAGCGCTGCGCAGTGACGATAGTTGGTGGAATCGGCTGCGTGTAGATCATTTTCGCATCAATACCTGATAGTTCATATCCGCCGGGACGAACGTCTCACGGACGAAATCCAACACATCTAATTCGTTATACCCCTTGCAGCTAAAGACATCGAGATAGAGGTCACGCGCCATATCATTGGTATGTACGGTGATCGCGCTGGTTTCAATGAGCTGTACTGCGGAAATTCCCTCTTCGATCCCTTGCCCGAAACGAGCCGCCAGCGGTTCCCCATAGGCCACCATATCAATGCGCAAGACGAGAGTCTTCAGGAAGTGGCTGACCGCATCTAGCGAGAGCAGTTGATCGTTGCAGGTGTTCGCGCTCAGAACCAGATGCTTGCCGTAATAATGAACCCCATCAACCAGGATGCGACGGTATTCAGTCGCCGTTTGAAGCGATAAAGACATATTTTGTATCCTCCGCGAGATTCGCTTATAGTTCCACAGAAGCCACTGGCGTGGTTTCATCAGGCCACGTCTCACACCAAATAGCCGATCTTTAGAACAGAACGGCTCATAGTGGGTAGTTCGTTAAACAAGAAGAGAAGATTACGCCCGTGTATTCTCGTGCAGCATGATCAGCTTCAGCACTCACGACTCGGATGCTTGCTGCCGCAAAGCCAACAATTTCCAGCGCTTCACGCACATCCTTTTCCCGCAAATACACATTTGGGAAACGTGTGTCGCCGAAGTCGGAAAAGTTCGCTTCACGTAGGGACGATAAGATCAGAGTACCACCCGGTTTGAGCAACGTGCAGAGGTTGCGAATGTTCTCGTGCCACTGCGCTTTATCATCCGTCACGGCATCCAGGCAGTAATGGCTCATGATGACATCGTAATGACCTTCTACATTCACCGGTGGTGTCGCGTAAATATCGCAGGGCAGGATGTTGTGGACGAGGCTGCGCAGCAAGGCAGCTCGTTCGCTGATCTGCTCATGGCTGGGTGCATCAACCCCTTCATGCTGTAAAGCACGCACGATAAAGGGTGTCCAGTCGAAATCCTGTTCATCCCCAGAAATCCAGCGCTGTACTAATGCACGATTGGCTTCTACATAATCGCAAAAGTCGATGCTGACTGCCTTTGCTGCGGCAGAAATCATGCCGATGATGGTGGGTCCACCGCCGTATTCCAGTATGCGGAGCTGATTAGGCAAGGGTGCAAATGTCTCGGAGAGGAAATGTAGCAGGCCATCCGCTTCACTTCCCAGTGTTCCATAATAACTGTTCAGGTAATCGAGGGGAACAAACGCCTGGTAGGTGGCGAAATCGTTCATCGTGGTTTGATGGCGATCCTTTCAGAAGTATCTCATTGGTTAGTGTTGGGTCGTAGAGCAAAGGGTGAGGTTGCCGATATTGACTTGCGTGTATGATACGCCTGATGAACCACCAAATGCAATATCTCAGGCATGATTTTTTAGTTATAGGTCGGACTATGTGGAAGTGCGCTCACCAAAAACTTATGGTCATCTTACACGTACTTTCCCGGCATGTGCTATGATTTTCGTACAATAGGTTCATCTCTACAGAACTGAACAACGATGACACAAATATTTTTGATACGTCATGCCGTCAATGACTTTGTGAAAACAGGGAAACTCGCGGGTTGGACTCCTGGCGTGCATCTCAATGATGAGGGAAAGGCGCAGGCGGAAGCCCTGGGAAAACGGTTGGCAGATGTTCCTTTTGCGCATATTTACGCCAGCCCACTGGAACGTACCGTCGAAACAGCGCAGGCGATCCATAAGCATCACCCCAATGTGCCGCTGGAAATCACGCATGAGATTGGGGAAGTGCGCTATGGCGATTGGGAAGGGCAGAAAATCGCTGATCTGGCACAGCGCAAAATGTGGTCGGTGATCCAGGAATATCCCACGCGGGCATATTTCCCCAATGGGGAGACAATGCGCGGTGTACAGAATCGCATTGTGGACGCGGTGGAAGGCTTTGTGCGCAAGCATCCCAATGATACGATTGCACTCGTTTTCCACGCGGATTTGATTAAAATGACAGTTGCACATTACCTGGGTGTTCACCTGGATAACTTCCAACGGATTGTCATTTCACCCGCCTCCATCACAGTGTTGATGCTAGGACACAGCCGTCCCTTCGTCGGTACGGTCAATGATACGGCACATGTGCAGCAATTAGAACGAGAGCAGAAAGAAGCGCAAGGTGGCACGAACCGAGCTTGACCTTAAGCCAGTGGAATTCATCACCATTGGAACTATCGGCCCAAAAGGTAGGCGAATCTTTCACCTACAAGCAGGCTATGAAGGGCAAATCATCACCTTCATCATCGAGAAAGAACAGGCCAATGCCCTGGGCGAAGCCTTGATGAATTTCATCGAAGAACTGGATCAGCGCCTGGATGTGAAGACGGATGTGGAAATGGCGGCGTTGGATATGGATTTGCGCGAGCCGATTCAGCCGATGTTTCGCATCTCACAGATGGGGCTGGCTTACGACGAAGAAGAAGAGCGCGTCATCCTCATTGCGGAGCAGATGTCCACGAGCGATGATGACGACGAAAACGATATTGTGCGCATGTGGTGTACGCGGGAGCAGATGTACGCCCTCAGCATTCAGGCCATTGATACGGTGAAGGCAGGCCGTCCGGGTATCCGCCAGAACGGGCGCATTCTATATTACTGGCAGTGAAATACTCGGCAGGTAGGGTACGTAGGGTGTAGCTATGACGACCGATCAACGCATCATTTATACTGCACGAGAACTTGATGAACCCGTGACCCTAACGCATGATGCCGCAGTGAAGGCACTGCAAGAAGGTGATGTGGATACGGAGCATGGGTTGATGCGCTTTGGCTCGAATTACACTTTCCTCATTACTGTGCAGCATGAAAATACGGAATTCCTTGCGATTTATAAGCCGCGCATCGGGGAGCGCCCTCTGTGGGATTTCCCGGATGGGACGCTCTGCCAGCGCGAGACGGCTTCTTACCTCCTCTCGGAATTGCTCGGCTGGAATCTGGTTCCGCCGACGGTGCTGCGCGAAGGTCCTCGCGGCATCGGATCGGTTCAAGTCTTCATCGAGCATGACCCGAATCGACACTATTTCACCTTTGATGAGAGCCTGGAACCACAAACCCGCTTGATGGCTGCTTTTGATGCGTTAGCAAATAATGCGGATCGCAAAGGGGGGCATTGCTTGCTGGATGCAGAGGAACATCTGTGGGGCATTGATCACGGGCTGACCTTCAATTCCATGTACAAGCTGCGCACGGTCATCTGGAAATATTCTGGCGAATCCTTCAGCGAGAAGGTGCTGCAAGATATGGAACGTCTCTGCCAGCAACTGGAAGACAGCAGGAATCCGCTGACGAATGATCTGCGTTCTATGCTCGCTGCGCATGAATTCAACGCGCTGCAAAGCCGCCTGAATCGCCTGTTGACTGATGGAACCTACCCGGAACCGGGACCTGGGCCAAATCGTCCCTGGCCTGCGGTCTAGCGTATTTCTCATGTTCGGGGGAGTCCATTTGCGTGGGGGCGCTTCATTGCCGAGGCAGCCAGGCTCAACCAACAGCGGATTATTTGCTAGCCATTATGAGATGATCCGTTGAACTTTTTCGGTATGTGGCGTTAACGAGGGAAAGACCTGACTGCCGTCAATGGTGGTTGGATTTCTTCGCTTAACCTGGCGCGTATGGGGCGCAACGCATCGCGCCCCTACGTCTGCTTCATTCATCGACTGTCATATTTTATGCAGGCGTTGCCACTTTACCTTCGAGCATCGAAACCAGTGCGTCTGCAATTTCTGCGTGATTGCTGTTTTCTGGCAGCACACAGACGGGATTCTTGAAGCGGCGCGTATCCCAGCGGTTGGGCATATTCGACAGCAGCAGAATCGCCGGATGGTCAATTGTGCGCAAGTGGTAGAAGGAGTCTTCTGCCAGGAGCATGTTGCTTCCGGCATCAATCACGATGACATCCGGGTGCGAGAAAATCGTCTGTGCCAGGGCATCGCGCAGGGTCGGTGCTTGGAAGATAATCCACTGATCATCTGCGGCAAATTGTTCGTGACGGCTATCAGTACCGATGTAAAGCATGATGTGTTGGTTATTCATGGTATGCATCTCCAGTGCGAACCGTTGATGACTTCATGGTATGATAAAAAGCGCTCAATAAACCATCAGATTTTTGCGGTATTCTGGGCTTTTTTGTTTGCAATCGAAGGTATTTCACCGTGAATAGTTTGCAATCGAATGTGGATTCTACAGACTGGGCAATCTTGCGCGAATTGCAGGAAAATGCCCGCATCAGTTACGCAGAACTGGGGCGCAGAGTTGGGCTGACATCCCCTGCGGTACAGGAACGTGTACGCCGTCTAGAGGACGCTGGCATCATCCAGGGCTACCATGCGACGGTGAACCCGGAGAAACTCGGATTGCCTATTCAGGTGCTGATCCGGTTGGAAGGGGAATGCCGCAACAAGGAGCAGGCCATCGCAGAACTGCGCAGGATTCCGCAGATTGTACATGCGTACCATGTGTTGGGGGATGATTGCTTTGTATTGGTCGCTGTGCTGCCGACAATGGCGAGTTTGAACCCTCTGCTCAAACAGCTTTACCAACAGGGAGAAACCGTGACGACCGTCATCCTGGATAGTCCGATTGCACAGCGCTGTATCACGCCGGACACATTCCACCTACCAACGGAAGACCGCGATGGCATTTCCTGAACAGAAACCACTGGATGAAACCGATTGGGCAATATTACGGGAATTACAGGACAATGCCCGCCTTACCTATGCTGAACTGGGGCGTAGGGTCGGCCTTACATCGCCAGCCGTGCAGGAGCGTGTACGCCGGATGGAAGATGCTGGCATCATCGAAGGCTATGCAGTACGTGTAAACGCCAGGAAATTAGGTTTGACCATTACGTCGTTCTCGCGTCTGCTGAATATACGCGACTCATCTTCGATAGAAACCATCATTGAAGTCGCGCAAAATACCCCGGAAGTGCTGGATTGTTATCATGTGATGGGGCAAGATGAATTTTTGCTCCATATCGCGGCAACCTCTGTGGATCATCTGGAGCAGGTGTTGTATCGCTTCACGCCGCATGCACAATCCATTTCCTCGATTGTGATTAAAGCGCCTGTGAAAAACCGTGGCATTCAGCGGGAAATTACCGAGGGTGTCCACGAAGAATAAAAAGGGCGATTCATGAATCGCCCCTACAGAAATTCGTTTGTTGGTTATGGTTGCAGCCATGCCAGCGGATATGCAAACTGCTGGTTGATGAGCTTGCCTTCGTCATCAATTTCGCCGCCAACAAAGACCGTCGCCGGGACGGTAGTTGCTGTGTCGATGATTTCCAGCGTCAGGTATGGTGGTTCTTCATCGTCGAAGATCACCCACTGCATCATCGCAATCAATGCACCATCGGGCGAAACCACACCCTGTGCATAGCGTCCGCGTGATACTCGCGCTTCGCTACCTGTCTGCAAATCCAGTGCAAAGAGCGAATTGTCACCAGCCTCACCCGCACCAGATACATAGAACAAGGTGTTGCTATCCGCTGTGAAATCCATCATGGTGATGATGTCGCCCTGGTCACCTGCATCAATCATGATCGGTGGCAGGGACGGGTCAAGCATGTCGAAGACGTACAGTGTGGCATCATTATTCGGTGTATTGACCACCATTGCCAGATAACGGCTGTCCGGCGAAACCTGCGCAACCGCATTGTTGTTATCATAGGGCAAATCGCTGACGCTCGGCATAATGGCGCTGCGGTCAATCAACACCGTGGGATCAACTGCATCCACCGGAGTCGTCAGCAGGGAAACACCCTGATTGCTGATGCCATCCGGCACGGTGAAGAAAATATCCGTGGCATTCGGTGTGCCATAAATGGCATTGGTATCGGTGAAACCGAAATAGCGTCCGGCGGCGGTATCGCTCGCAACCAGTTGGGCGCTGCGGCTTTCCGGGTCAACGATGTGCAATTCCCACTGAGTTGCTGTTTCGCCGCTGGTGCAGCGATAGCCCAGGATCACAGCGAGGCGACCATCTGCAATCGGCTGCACACTGCCGCTGGTGTAGTAGCAATTTTCATTTGCCAGCAGGGTATTCACTTCACGCGAGGCCGCACCATCCCAGACGAAAATACCCACTTCCGTCGCCTGATTCTGGTTATTGGTGAAGAAGCTGACGAAGGCCGCTCCTGTGTCGGTGAAGGTGAAATCGGTCACATTCTCGAAGTTGCCCACTTCCGAAGCGTCTGCCGTGCTTTCGATGAGAAGACGACCACGAGGCGAATCGGCATTATTTGCATCCGCAGGCCAATCAATGAAGCCATACTGCGAACTATCCGAGGAGAATTTGAAGGAGCTGCTGCCGACGCAAGCCACCGGGTTCACATCGGTTGCTATCTCTACCAACTGCGGATCAGTTCCACGAATCAGGTAGAGCGTGCCGCTTTCACTGCCGCCAGCCGTGACAGTGGTCATGAAGGCGAAGGTCGTGCCATCGGGCGAGGTGGCATGATCCCCGCAGGCCGTGACGCGGGTCGTACCCTGGGGCAGTTCCATGATGGTTTCCATCTCTGCATCGCTGCTGAAGAAAACCAACTGACCGGGTGTACTGGCTCCCTGCCGCCCCGGAGCATTCCCCGGCGCAACCCAGGCCAGCACTTTATCGCCTGCGGACATCCCTGGTACTGCACCCTGCGCAGCAACAACGACGGTGGGCGGCGCTGCCTGTACGGTTTCTTCGGCATTGTCGGCACTGGACGAAGCGAGTGTGGGGGCATCGGTTTCGGTTGCGAGTTCAGCAGTTGGTGCTTCGGTCTGCATGCTGGTTGCTTCTACCGCAGCAGGGCTGCAAGCCACCACAAAAATAGCGAGGGTAATCATAAAGACGAGAGGCCACTGATTACGTGCAGTGTAGAGCATATGGTATTTCCCTCCGAATAGGTTATGAATTCATTCCCCAGAGAGTTGAGGATAAAGCGTACAATTGTATGCGCTTTATGCTAAGTTTATGCAAACGACGAATGGAAGCTAATAGGACTTAGGACACATTACGAATTCGTTTCATTGCACAGCACAAACGCGATGCACACCTATTGTACGCGACTTTTCTGTACAACAAGCGTGGCCTAAAGCAGCGATCCCCGCAAACAACAAATGGCAAATCCTGAAATGTCGGTCTTCATTGCACCTTCGTTCAGGTTCCGTTCGTTTCGGGGGATATTCATGCTTCTATTGTGTGCTGTGTGGTAGAGTGTGCGCATAATGGAAAAGACACACAAAAGGGGAATCATAGTCCGATGAACAATGCACTCTATCCAATGCTGCTCACGCCAACGTTGCATATCAAAGTGTGGGGCGGGCGCAAATTAGATACCTCGCTGGGTAAATACCTCGCTGGTGATTCTCCCTATGGTGAATCCTGGGAGTTACACGATACATCAACCGTTGCCAACGGTGGTTATGCCGGGCATGAACTGACCAAACTGATTCAGCAGTACGGAGCGGATTTAATCGGGGAAGGCTTTGATCCGGCGGAAGGGCTGCCCCTGCTGGTGAAGTTCATCGACGCGACACAGTGGCTTTCAGTGCAGGTGCATCCCAACGATGAACAAGCCCGCGAACTGGAAGGCGACCCACGCGGCAAAACTGAAGCCTGGATCATGTTGGAAACGGAACCAGAAGCGAAGCTGGTCATCGGTGTGCAGCCGGGAACTACCCGCCAGGGCATGGCAGACGCGATTCGTGAAGGCACGTTGGAAGATTTGTTGACCTACGCGGAAGTAGAAGCAGGAGACGTGCTGTATATGCCTGCCAACACCATTCATGCCATTGGCCCCGGTATTCTGCTCTATGAAGTGCAGCAATCCAGCAATGTAACCTACCGCCTCTATGATTGGAATCGTATGGGGTTAGATGGCAAACCGCGTGATTTGCACATCGAAAAAGGCGTGCAGGTCAGCAACATCGAATTCGTGCCAGAAATTATCCATCCCGAAGGGGAATTGGTTGTCGATGGTGATTATTTCCAGACGCGCCGTTTCGTCTTCGATGATGAAATGATGGAATTCAATACCGAGGGACGTTTCCACGCCCTGACCTGTATTGATGGCATTGTCACGGTGCAGCATCCGCTGGAAAGTTTTGATCTGGCAAAAGGGCAAACGGCGTTAATTCCGGCTGCCCTGGGGGAGTACCAGCTAGAGGGTACGGCGCTGGTGCTGTGTTCGTATATGGTGTGATGTCCTCAGATCGTTCGTAGGGGTTCGATCATTGGTTCACTTCATACATCGCACGGCTTAATGTAGGGGCGACCCCCGTATTAGGGGTTCGGGCACGACATGTCGTGCCCCTACGGTAGAAACGTGTTTTTGTAGGAGCATGATATATCATGCCCCTACGGAAACAGGAATTTCCCCATTCCCGATTAATTGCGAAATGCACCAATCATTCCGCCTCTACATTTTCCCGAAATCATAACCCCGATAGAATCGTCCACAGTTGATAGATGGCACGCTGTATCGGTTCTGGCTGACCTGCTGATGGCAAAATCGGCGGGAACATGCTCACGCCGGATTCATCGAAGGTGTTGCCGTAGCCCGTTGCATCCCACAGAATATCAGCACCTGGCAGCCCGGTATCGGTCACTTCTGGCGATGGGTTCGTGCCGTTGTTGATATAGGTGTTGTCGAAGATGCGGTTGCCTTCGGAAAGTGCGCCCACGCCATTGAGAATTTCTTCCGGCGAATAGGCTTGATACAGCGATACCAGTGCGATACCGAAGCTGTCATTATTTTCGATGACGTTGTTGCGGAATTCCGAATTATCCGTTGCCATGATGAACATTCCGGTTCCGACGGGAACAAGTGCCACAATCGACCCCGGACGTGCTTCGCCCTTCGGACGGTTGTTGTCGTGGATGTAGTTGTCGTAGACATCAATCCCGCTTGAAATGCGCGAGGTGATGTTCGGCAGCAGGAAGATTAACATGCCGCCTGTGTTGTTCCAGACTTCGTTGTTATACACAGAAGCGCTGTACGAATTCTCGATCTCGATGCCTGTGATGTTATCATAGGCCAGATTGTTACGCACGATAATCCGGCGCGACTGCCCGACGTAAATACCTGCATCAAAAATCTGGGTAGCGATGCTGCACTCCACCAACACTTCTGTACTGTGTACCGGATACACGCCGTAGAGTCCGGTATCTTCCGTGAAGAGATGCCGCAGCGTAACCCCATTCACACCTTCGACAAGGATGCCGTTCCCGGTGTAATTGCGCACATGGAAATATTCCATCGTGAAATCATTCCCGGAAGCAATCACGCCATCCGTCAACACGCCTTCCCCATCCAGGATAGGCCAGTTGGGAGCATCATCGCCTGTGGGGAACATCTTGTCTTCGTTCATCACAGGGCACATCTCCGGCTCATCCACCATGCCGCGCAGGGTGATCCCACTCTGATCGATGATGATGCGTTCGTGATACACACCGGGCGCAACCAGAATCGTATCGCCTCGTACCGCACAATCCACTGCCGCCTGGATTGATTCGCCTTCTTCGACAATGATCGTTGTTGACCCTTCTTCTCGTTCACAGGTCGGGCGCTCCACCGGGGCAGCAGAGATTTCTTCGTAGCGTTCCCGGTTGGGATTCTCCATGGCGGAGACGACATCCATCCCAGAAGGTACTTCCGTTGGCAGCGCAATCGTGCCATCTTCATTGACGTAGTTCACTACCTGATAGGCTTCGGGGATGCTCTCATCGGTGAGGGCGAACATGAAGGCGACCAGATCCGCGATTTCTTGCTCGCTCAGGTCGAATCCGCCAGCAACACGCCGATCCACTTCTGCCAGGGTAAACTCCGGCGCAACGTTGGCGTAATGGTCAATGACTTCTTCCAGCGTTTCCAGGCTGCCATCATGCATATAGGGTGGATGCAGGGCAACATTGCGCAGGCTGGGGTTCTTGAAAGCGAAATCGCCACCGTCCTGCACTGTGCCAAAACCAAGATCACTGCCATCGCCAACACCTGTCACTTCAAACAGGTTATCGGTGAACAAAGGCGACATGTGGCATTCAAAGCAGCGCGTCCCGGCAGAACGGAACAAGCCCAATCCGCGCCGCTGCTGTGCGGTCAATGCCTCGAAGTCCCCGGCGGCATAGGCATCGAAGGCCGCGCCATCACTGACCAGGGTGCGCTCGAAGGCAGCAATCGCGCTGGCAACATTTTCTGGCGTGATGCCGTCGTCATAAATTGCGCCGAAGGCTTCCACATAGGCTTCAATTTCCTGCAAATCCGCAATCACGGCTTCCAGGTCAGTATCCAATTCCATATCAGATGCCAGGGAAATCAGCACCTGTTCTTCCAGCGTTTCGGCGCGTCCATCCCAGAAGAAGCGCTCGGTGTACGCCACATTCCACAGAGAGGGCGTGTGCCGCTGCGCATCAGAACCATCCGGCATAGTGGAGATTGCGACTGGTTCGGAGAAGCCCCAGTCGGGATGGTGGCAAGTTGCACAGGAACGACTATCATCGCCAGATAGCACCGGATCAAAGAAGAGTTGGTAGCCTAATTCAGCTTCTTCCTGGTTGAAAGCAACTTCTAGCTCAGGCCATTCGCGCTGTAGACCTGTCCAGGCTGGTTCAATGTTGACGGCTCCCGCGCCCCATTCCTCTTCGGGGATGGTGGGATCACTCTCGACGGGCAGGGCAGCCAGCACCGCGCCAGCAATCAGAAGCAGCACCAACAGCACGACGAGCAGAATCAGGAGCCAGCGAAACAAACGAGGAACAATAGAACGTTGAGTCTGTGTCATGAATAATCCTTAAATGGCAAATAGTTTTAAGTTCTTGGTTTTCAGTAGGATGTGAGTATCAGGCATCAAGTATACATTCTGACGGACACAGCAGTGCTGTGTCCCTACAAAAGACAGGGTTCTACCGTAGGGGCACGACATGTCGTGCCCGAAACGCCCGAGAAGAAACTTGAACCCTTATTCGTATGCGTGGAATTCATGAAGTTCCCTCACGTCTACTCCAGCGTCATCAAGAAGGCAATCACATGCGTCACGTCATCAGATGTCAATTGGTTGGCGAAGTTCTGCTGCATTGACCCTTCTGCGAACCCCTCTACGGTATAGGCATTGGGATTCACAATCGACTCGCGCAGGTAGTCTTCTGCATCCAGCCCTTCGACACGGGTTCCGGCTGTGGTAGCAATGTGCGCCAGCGAAGGCCCCACGATGACCACATCTGCCGCCAATGCGTGGCAGGTTGCGCAGTTCGCCTGAAAGACAATCATGCCTTTCCCTGCATCACTGGCGAGGTCAATCGTCGGAGTGGGTGCAACAGCGGCGGAATCGCTCTCAGGAGAACCGGAGCAAGCAGCAAGCAAGAACAGCAATACGAACAATATTTTTCTCATGGACAGATTTCGGTGTGTGCTAGTACGGATGCTTGGTAGTGTAGCGAGAAATGCAAAAGCGGGCAATAGACACCCTGTCGTATTCGTGGTGCGGTGTCACAGGTCGTTGCCGAACGAAAGCGATAGCACACTGCTCATGAGCAGGATGACACTGCCATAGATCCCGACCAGTTGGGCGAAGCCATTCCCCTGTATCGCAGCAGCCCCCATGATGATGAGCTGTGCAGTGACGAGAAAGCCACCAAAGACGAAGGGGAAAAGCAGTCGAAAATAGGTTATGTCCGGGTCATGTTGGCTGATAAGGTGTAAAACCTGGTATAAGGTTTTGCGACGGATGGAAAGCAAAATCGAAAAAATGATGTTGTCATTCAAACCGAGGTAGAGAAAAGAAATCGCTGGTTGCAGCGAATCGAGAAAATCGTCAATCTGCTTCTCTGTCGGGCGTTTGCAATAGACGTTCCATTGCAAAGCGCCAAGTCCCAGGTACAGCAAACCCCAGAACCCGATGAATAGCAATGCCGCCCCAATAGCAAACTCGACGAGCGCAATTGACATATACTGTTGTCCTCACAACTAGCTAAACGGAATTGGCGAAGCCCTTATTCCCGGATGACTTCTATCTGTACTTCGTCGCTGCCCTGGTTGCCGACATCATCAAACGCTACGGCACGGAAGGTTTCGAGGCCCGTTCTGGTGATTTCGTACTCAAAGCTGTAAGGCCACTCTTCATCAATGCCTAGCAATGCCCCATTCTGGTAGAACTCCACGCGCACAACACGGTAATTGTCGCTGACATCTGCCGCAATCGGGATGATGCTCTGCGCAGGCCAGCGATAGAGTACCTCGTCACCATTTGTGCCGGTCAGCAGGTCAACTGTCGGCGGCGTATTATCCACCGTCACCTGCACGGAAGCGGTTTCTGGCGTGCCATCAATGTAGCGTACCAGCAGTTCCAGGCGGTAAAAATCATCGGGTAGCCCGGTGGTATCCCAGCTTCCCAGGCTGGTTCCCGGTTCAAACGAGGATTGCACCGTACCAATCTCAAACCAGCTTGATGGCAGCAACCCCTGACCATAGCGCAGTTGGAAGTTTTCGACACGCTCGACATCCATCGTACCGCGAATATCCACGACTCCACCAACATAGGAGAAATCTTGCGGCAGGAAAATCTGCACGGAGCGCAGCGCTTCCGGCACAGACAACGTATCGTATTCATCTGGCGGCAGCGGTAAATTATTGCTGACCCACCATTCCTGCGCGATCAATGGCGGCAGGAAATAGACTTCTTCCCGGCGCAGATAATTGGGTGTGTCGCTGGTGGCGAGCAGTCCGGTTTGCTGATTTACTGTCACGCTCGTCCAGTAGGTATCTTCTGGCGGCACGGGCATTTGTTCCAGGAAGCGTTCCGTGCGGCGCGGGCAGGGACTATCGTCGCCAGGGAGTAAGCCAGAACGCTCGCAAACAGCATATTCCACGATGCCCTCTGGCTGCTGCCAGATCGCAGGAGCGAGTCCATAACGGGCATTGGTGTAGCTCATCAATGCCTGCCAGACCGGAGCCGTCCCCTGCATCCCGGCGGAATCCAGCGAAAGCGGCGATTCATCTGCGCGGCTGAGATGGGCTGCGACGACGAGCTGCGGCGTGTAACCTACCGTCCAACTCTCGCTGCGGTCTCCGGTCAAGCCATTGACCAGGGCAGCCGGGCGATCCAATTGCAGCGCAGTTTCATCATAGTTGAGGACGCTGCGCCGGGTTTCACCATCTGCCAGAATATCATTGACGAGGTAGGCAATGGGTTCTTGCAGCAGCGCTCGCTGGCTGGATTGCGCGTCACTCTCATATTCCCAGAGTACATTTCCTTCTGCATCTTCCACACGCAAAATCGCCACCGGGTTCAGGGCGCGGCGGCTACCTGGGGGATTGGTCTCGACCCCTTGCATTTTGCCCATTGCAGCGAAGACCGAGTAGACGTAGCCTACATCCAGCAGGGAGACTTCGCCGCCACGTTCAATGAGCGATAAGCCCGTATCACTTTCCGAAGCAATGCGGTTGAAACCCATCTGGTAGCCAACGGAAAAAATCTGCGCGAAGCCTTCACGCTCTGCTACAAATGCCGCAGGCGCACGCAAGCCGCTGACCATCGCATCGCGCAAGTTGATGGGGCCGCGATAGATATTGTCCGCATTGATGGGCGTATAGACCAATCCTTCGACAGAGCCGGGGAACGGCTGCGGAATATCCATGACCATCGAAGCCGGGGTGTAATGCCCGTTGAGGAAACCTGTTAAATAAATGATGGGATGCAGCACCGCACCCGGTTGATACTCATAGCTGAGGGCATCTCCCACCAGGGCGCGAATTTCCCCGGTTTGCACATCCAGCAGCAAAACCGCCCCATTGTCCGGCAAATTGGAACCATCCACCCCGGCAATTGCCTGCAAATAGGCTGCTCCTGCGCAGGTCGTCCCGGTGCGTGTCGTGATTGCCGCAGGATTTCCGCCGCGCAGTTGTTCCAGATGAGCGCGTAAGATGCAGTCCGCTTGATCGTACAGATCAAGATCAAGCGAAGTCGTGATCTGCAAGCCACCGCGTGATACCAATCGCGCTCCATCCAAACCCAGGCTGTCCAGCAAATCTTCCACCTGCTGGCGGGCATACAGTGAAAACTCTGGTGCAATGCGTGGTGTGGTAGCCAAGTTGGTTGTGATTGGCGTGTTGATGCTGGCGGCGCTATCAAACTGCGCCTGGGAAATATCGCCAGCGGAGAGCATCACCCGCAGCAAATCCAACTGGCGCTGACGAGCAGCGGTTTCATCGTCAAATGGGTTGAATTGTGGAGCCAGTGGGATCGCTGCCAGCATTGCCGCTTCATCCAGTGTGAGGTCAGTCGCATGTTTGCCGAAGTAGACCTGGGCGGCGGCATCAATTCCATAGGCATCATTGCCATAAAACGCTGTATTCAGATACCACGCCAGCACTTGCTCTGGTGAATACACGCGCTGCACTTCTGCCGTCAGGGCAATATGCAGCATGGGATCATCTAATCCGCTGCTGCGTGCCGGGGGCAGCAAGGCATTGGTGGTGAGCCGTCCCGCAATGCTGCTATCCCGCCGTGTATTCGCGCCGAGGACATACCGCCATAACTGCGTCACCGTCTGCCCGAAGCGGAATCCGCCGACCTGCAAATAATCCGGGTCTTCCTGGCGTAAAGTCGCGGATACCACATACGGCGGCAAATCTGTTAATTCAATCCATTGGCGCTCATCCCCCAGCGGATCAACCACCGCATACAGCAGTTCGCTCCCGGTGCGATCATAAAAATTCGTGGGGCCGATGATGGGATCAAGGTAGATGGTTTCGGCAGGGGTGGGCATCTGTGTTGCTGCCTGGAAGTAAAGCCATCCCGCCAGCCCCAGGATAACGCCCAGAGGTACCAGTATGGTCAGTGCCAAGAGGCCAATCACCAAACCCAACCAGACTCGGGTGCGGGTGCGCGTTGCGGCACGGTATTGTTTTCGGTTACGGCGGCGGCGGATGATGTGCGCGATTGATGGCATGAGTCTCTTCGATGGACTTTGCTGGAAGTATTTGTTCTGTGCATCATAGTCTAGCGTCGGGGTGTCCGCAAGTTTCGCCATAGGTACGCCGATTATGTCACTTGTGAATTACAACAATCTTCCAACCTCCTTGCATTACAATGTTACTAAATCTGAACCTAACGTCCCTTTGATTTCATATTAAGCATGCTGTATAGTTATTAACAGTCATTAATTCATGTAGACCGTTAGGTAATCCACGCAAAATTGAGAGGATGTTAGCAGATGAAAAAATCTAAAGTTCTGCTCATCGAAGATGAAGAGACAGTCAGTAATCTCATTATTGATTTTCTGAACAAAAATGGCTATGAAGTAACCGCATTCAGTGATGGCCCCGAAGCGCTGGAACATGTTCGCCAGCGTGGGCTGCCGCATATCGCCTTGCTCGACCTCGCACTGCCCACAATGCACGGGTTCGAGCTTGCCAGCAAGCTAAAAGCTATGGCTGATGTTCCGATTATCTTTGTGACCTCCAGCGGTGATACGGAGACGATTGTCCAGGGCTTGAAGAAGTACGCAGAAGATTTCATCGTGAAACCCTTTGAACTGCGCGAATTGGAAGCCCGTGTTGCCGTGGTCTTATCTCGTATGCCAAGCCTGGACTATGCGAGTGAACCCATCATTCGCGTTGATGACCATCTTGAAATTGATTTCGCACATAACCGCATCATGATTGACGGAAAGTCCGTCGGGCTGACACCTACCGAGTCGATTCTGCTGCATGTATTATTACGTAATGCAGGGCGCGTTGTGGAAAATCGGATGCTCATTGCTCGTGTTTGGCCTAGCGAAGAAGTCTTTGAAGATACGCTGCGCGTGCATATGCACCGCCTGCGCCGCAAGTTGGAGAGTGACAGCCATCATCCGCATTACATTCGCACGGAACGCGGCGTGGGGTACATGTTCACTATTCGCCCGCCTGATCTCTTTGGGGATGATTCGGACTAGCATCAATTTGGGGACAGACCAAGGGGAGCGCGAAGGCTCCCTTTTCTCAACTCATTGTGGAGTTACTCAGCCAATTCCAGGCTGACCGGGCAATGATCGCTGCCCATGACATCTGTGTGAATATCGGCTGCTACAATGCGTTCCTGCAAATCTGGGCTGATGAAGAAATAATCCAACCGCCAGCCGACATTCCGCGCCCGCGCTCCCTGCCGCATTGACCAGTACGAATACATGTCAGCACGATCCGGGTAAAAATGGCGGAAGGTATCAATATAGCCATGCCCGACGAGCTTATCCATCCACGCACGTTCTTCCGGCAAGAAGCCTGTGTTCTTCTCATTAGCCTTGGGATTCGCCAGGTCAATTTCTTTGTGCGATGTATTCACATCCCCGCAGAAAATTACGCTCTTTCCGTCTGCAAGAAAATCATTGCAGCAGCGCAGGAATTCTTCGCAGTATTCCATCTTGTAGGGGACGCGCTTGTTGCCTGTGCTGCCGTTGGGGAAGTAAGCCGTGATGTAAACAAAATCATCGTATTCTGCAACGATGGTGCGTCCTTCAATATCGAACTGCTCAATGCCCAGGCCGATGCGCACATCCTTCGGCTCCGTCTTGCTGTAGAGTGCCACGCCGCTGTAGCCCTTTTTCTCCGCAGCCGCCCAATACGAATGGTATCCCGGTGGGTTACGCAGTTCTTCATCTAGCTGGTCAGGATGCGCCTTGGTTTCCTGCACACCCAGAATATCCGGCTGAACTTCTTGCAACCATTCCAGAAAGCCCTTTTTCTGCGCAGCACGGATTCCGTTCACGTTCCAGGAATATAACTTCATCATTGTCCTCTTGTTTAACGAACTTACCCATACGGTTGATTTCGAGATGCTAAGATACCCCACATCCTGCTATCATACGCGGGCGAATTTGGTAAAAAATGAGTGTGAAACGTGGTAGCGATGCGCAGGCAGACTTTTTTTTTCTTGCTAGCAGCGGTGGTGATTGCAGCGATTGCCGTGCTGCGGGTTCTTTCTCCTGGTAGTGCAACGATCCAGGAAGACTATGGCGATTCGAAGGTGTTGTTCCGCAGCAGCCGCCCCTGGGTGATCCAGCACGGGGATTGTGTGATATTGACCTGGGAGAGTGCTGGTATCCAGGCGATTTATCTGAACGATACGCCTACAGTTGGCAGCGGCACAGAAGAATTTTGCCCCACACCGCGCCAGCAAATGGTCGCCCTAACTATCATCTTCCCGGATGGTATCTCGCAAGATTACGTGCTGAATATCGGCACACTGGCAGCTGCGCCGGAAATGTGGCTGTTGTTTGCCCTGGGAGCATCACTCTTGCTTGCGGCAGCCTACAGCGCCTTTGCATATCGTTTCAGTGAACCTGCACAGCGCATGGCAAAAATTGCACGTCCCGCCTGGAACATGACGCGGCTGGTGCTGATTAACCTGTTGATTGTGGCTGTGCTGCTGGAAATTGGCCTGCGCATTTATTTTGGCAGCTTCGGCACGGAACAGCAGCGCGGTATGTATCTCTACGCTGCCGATGAAATCTGGCGCAGTTCCCAGGCCAGCCGCCTGCCTTTCTTGAACTACGGCTTGAACGAGTCTTCCGCGAACAGCCTGGGCTATAACGACCCGGACGAGATCACGCTGCCCAAACCGGACGGCGTTTTCCGCATTGTGGCGCTGGGTGGGTCCACGACGTATGGTTTGCTGGTGGAGACGGAACAAGCCTATCCCGCGCAGCTCGAACGAATTTTGCGCGAAGAATATGGCTACGAAAATGTTGAAGTGATTAACGCCGGGGTCATTGGCTACGATAGCTGGAACAGCGTCGTGAATCTGGCCTTTCGTGTGCTGGAACTTGAGCCAGATATGGTCATCATATATCATGCGACCAACGACATTCAGCCACGAGAACAGCTTCTGCCGGATTGCTACCAGGGCATCAACATCCATCGCGGCCTGAACCCGGAAGCTGCCGTCTTGCAACTTCAGGCACAGCAAGTAAGCCCCAGTACGCTGCACCGCTTCCTGTTCATCAACCTGGGCTGGATGGATAACCCGATTGAATTGAGCAGCGGCTTTGAGCAAACTATTCCCTGCTATTATGAGTCGCAGATCAGTGAGTTGCCAATGAGCGAACGGCTGGACGCAAATCCGCCGACTTATTTCGAACGGAACATGCGCACAATGATTCACATCGCGCAGGGCTATGATATGCAGGTGATGCTCTCCACCTGGGCCTATGATGCGGCAATTGCTGCGCCTTATGGAGAAGAACACTGGCGGCGCGGCATCGCAGAGCATAATGCCATCATCACCGAATTGGCGGAAGAATACGATACCCTCTATTACGATCTGGCGGATTCTGAAATTGCCGAGAGCAGCGAATACTGGCTAGGGGATTACACGCACCAAACCGTAGAGGGGCATCGGTTGCAGGCCAGCCTATATGCGGCATATCTGGCAGAAAGCGGCGTGCTGCCCGAATGAATCAGGAGAAAATGCGTTTGAATCGTTGGATGTGGATCACTGTCGGAATCTTGCTGTGCGCGGCGCTGTTGCGAATTTCGACGTTCAGCTATGGCTTACCGTATGTGGATCATGTTGACGAGCCGAATTTTTACCTGCTGGCGAATGATCAACGCGGCGTGCTGGATGCATCCTGGCGCGAGAATTGGCTGGCGGGTTATCCCCCTGGCTACATCTGGTTTTCTGCGCAAATCATGAACGGCGTGGATGCTGTCTCCGAATTGAATATTCACACTGATATGGGCGTGTATATTGCCATTCTGCGCTATGCTTCTCTCTTGTTTGATCTACTGACCCTCGCCGCCTTGATGACGCTGGCACGCTGGTTAGGTGGAAACATCGCAGGGGTACTTGCCGGGGTGGTTTATTTGATCTCGGCGGAAGTCCTGGATAGTGCCATCATCGCGCTGCCGGATCCACCGACAGTGCTATTCACGGTACTGTGCGCATTATTTACGGTGCGAGCGCTGCGGCACAATCGCTGGCAAATGGCGATTATCGCTACTGTTTTTGGGCTACTGGCGGTGGCCTTCAAGTATCCGGTCTTCCCGGTTTTGTTTTTGCCTGCGGCCTTCTTCGTGCGTGATCTGTGGCAGCGCCGGCTGCGTGCCATTCCTGCGGCAGCCCTCGCGCTGGCAATGGTGGCAGGGATGGCATTTTATTTGCTGGTCATCAACGGCGCGGCAAGCATCAGCAACGCAGAAGGCTTGCGTGCGCGAACGAATTTCTTCAGCAGCTTGCTCACGCCCCGACAGTGGGAAGTGACGCTGAATGCCTTCATTGGAACCGTTGGCCTGCCACTGCTGATCTTCGGCGCGATTGCCCTGGTTTGGCTGCTGCTGCACCAGAAATCGAACAGTAAGCGGTATTCGTTGTGGTTAGTTCTTGGCGTGGGTGTCTCGTTGCTGGCAATTGTGCCGGGATATGTCACCAAATATCCATCGTATCCGGTGCGTTACATATGGCCTGCGGCTGCGATAATGATTCCGGCGCTGGCTGCCTTAGTTGCTCCGTTGCTGCGAAAAAGAACACTATTTGCTGCGGGTGCAATTCTGTTACCCCTGGTCATTGGGCTGCCGGAACTTGCAACCTTTGCCTACAATGTGCAGCGTCCCTATACTTATCTGCTGGCGCAAAACTGGTTTGAGCAGAATATCCCGGACGGGAGCATCATCTGGATTGAAGGCTTCCTCAATTACCGTTCGCTCTCACGCTATGAAGCAGGCTACAGCGGATTCAACAATTATGGGCAAATTTACGGCAGTGACCGGGAACGCTGGAACGATGATTTCCCAATTGATTACATTTACCTGTCCGAACCGGAAGTCAGGGCATGGCCTGAAACACCGGGATGGGAGCCACTGGCGAATTTTACGCTCATCAAGCGCATTGGGAACGAAGGCATGAACCGTGATGCGCTCTATATCTACACAACCGACACACTCGCCAGCCAGCAAGAGACTCTCTTTCACGGCAGCAGCACAATCGAATTACGCGGCATTGATGTACAGCAAGGGGATCGTACCCTGTTTGTTTCCAGCTATTGGCAAGCACCGGAGAATACCCCTCCTGTCGATTATTCTTATACGCTGTACCTGACTCCGCTGGATGCGCCAGACGCATTACTCGCCCAGAGTGATGCAGCACTGGGACATCGCCCGACCAGTACATGGAGCGATCCTGAAGAAGTGCTGCGTGGCAGTATTCAGCCCTTCACCGTGCCGGACGACGTGCCAGCCGGGGAGTATGCGCTCTGGATTGGCATTTATTATTGGGAGACAGGCGAACGTCTCACGCTGGATGATGGCAGCGGAGCCTATTTTGTGGGTGAAATCCAGCTAGAAGACAACTAGAAGAACCGACTCAACACAGAGATACAGACGTAACTTCAGGAAAGTTTTCTGCGAATAGAATTGGCATTTCGGGCGATCCAGCGGATCGCCCCTACGCATTTTCGTGTCCTTTGTGTCTTCGTGGTAAAAGATCGTTTTGACACGATACTCGGTTACTTTCCTGAACGCACTGAGACACAAAGGGAATCCATGCCGAATCAGGGAATCAATCAACTGAAAACTGAGAACCGAAAACTGAATATCCGCTTCCATCCCGGCAGCATAGCGCTACAATGGAGCTTTGCCAGGACGAAATTATAGGAATGCTTTCTGATGAAAATACTTTGCCAGGATTGCCAGATGGAAGCCCAACCGTTAGATTGGCGCTGCCAGCAGTGCGGCGGCATCCTCGATTGGGATGACCTGCCCACGTTTATTGCTTCGCTGATTGATGTCTCCGATACGTCTTTGTGGCGCTATGCGGATTGGCTCCCGGTAGAGAAGCGCCTCACCCTGGGTGAAGGTATGACTCCGCTGGTGGAGACCGAAATTGAGGGCGTGCGTTTCTGCGCCAAACTCGAATATTTGAATCCCACAGGCTCTTACAAAGATCGTGGTACAGCCGTGCTGCTGAATCACATTGCGGCTTATCACGCGCCGGAAGTCATTGATGATTCTTCCGGGAATGCCGGGGCATCGGTTGCGGCTTATGCCAGCGCTCTTGGAATGCAGGCACGCATTTTCGTCCCGGCTGCCGGGGTCGCCTCCAAGAAGGCTTTGATCTGCGCATTCGGCGGCACGCTGGTTGAAGTCGAAGGAGCGCAGCACGCCAAAACAGAAGCCTGCCACGAAGCCGCAAAAACAACCACCTATGCCAGCCATGCCTGGAGTCCTTACTTTTTGCTGGGTCAGATGACGGCGGGGTTTGAAATCTGGGAGCAAACCGGGCAGCATGTGCCGGATGTGATTGTGACTCCTGTTGGTCACGGGGCGCTCTTCCTGGGAATCGCAAGGGCATTCAAAGCGCTGCTGGACGCAGGTCTGGTCGATCATCTCCCGGCGATGGTTGCCGTCCAATCGGAAGCAATTGATCCTGTTGTGCAGGGCTATGAACAAAATATCGAAACACCACCAGTGGTTACTGAGAAACAGCGCACCGTAGCCGATGGCATTATGGTTAACCGTCCGGTGCGGGGGCAAGAAGTGCTGGCAACTATTCAGGAAACTGGCGGCGCAGCCTTCCGTGTGAGTGATGCACAGATCAGCGCAGCACAGCAAAATCTGGCACGGCGCGGCCTGATCGCAGAACCTACCAGCAGCGCAACCGTCGCCGCCCTCCCACAAATTGTGGAGAAATTCGGCACAGGGAAACAAATCATCTGCTGCTTAACGGGCAATGGGTTGAAGAACGTCGGCGGGTAACCTCTTCACCACAGCGTTTTTTCTACTTCCCGCAGGCGTTCCAGCCGGGCTTTGTAATCCGGCATATGCTGTTCCACAATCGCCCAGAAACGCTTGCTGTGATTGAGTTCGATCAGATGCGCGAGTTCATGGCAGACGATGTATTCCGCCAGTTCCGCGTCCAGCCAGCATAGGCGGCTGTTGAGCGTGACCGTTCCCTTGCTGCTGCAACTGCCCCACTTGCGGATCATTTCCCGGAACTGCACCCGCGTTGGATTCACGCCCATACGCGGCGCGAATGCGTTCACCATCGCCCGGATTTGCTTCTGCGTGGTGATTTCCGGCGGAATTTCTGGCAGATCATCACCGAGTTTTTGCAGCCCTTTTGCAACGAAATCCCGCACCATACGATCATTTTCGTCTAATTGGTACGGAATATAGACTTCCACCACACCTGGCAGCGCCCGCATCATCAGGCTTCTACGCCGCTGCTTGATAATTTTCACATTGGGTTTCATCAACAATCCACCATAAAGTTTCAGAGAAGCCATAAGTGGTTCCAGGAAAATTTCCCGAAAATAGAACAGATACTGCGGGCGATCCGCAGATCGCCTCTACGAATTTCTTTGTGTCGTTTGTGTCTTTGTGGTGAAAAATCTTTTTGACACGGTGTTTGGCTACTTTCCTGGATTTCTGGATTACATGAAAATACCAATTTCCTACCACCGTTTCCATTCTAAGCTTGACACTGTATCCGCACAATCCAGTACAATCGTCATTCAATTGCAGCAGCAAGGGGTATAAGAGCATGAACTGGTGGCAGCGACTTCCCTGGAAACACCTGGGCTATATTGGCTTGTATTTCACTGTGGCGTTGCTCATCGTCGGGCGCAATCCGCTGACCTTGATGGATTACTTCATTGGCGCGGAAACGGGCGATACCTACGAGATGGCGCGGAATGCCTGGTACTTCACCCATGCGCTGCAAAATGGGCTGCCGCTTTTTCAGCAGCCGCTGCTTGGCTATCCTACCGGGATTGATGGCAGCATCTTCCTGAGTGTGCCGCTGCAATACTTCCCGATTGTGCTGCTGCATCTGCTGCTGCCACTGACGATTGCCTATAACGTCATCGTGCTGCTGTATATGGCGCTCAATGGTTGGGCGATGTACTGGCTGATGCGCTCCCTGCTGCGAGAAAAGCAGGATGTTCCGGCGCTGCTGGCAGGATTGATTTATATGGCGGCTCCGATTTTTCAGGCACATCTTGCCGAAGGACACGGCGGCTTGATGCTTGGTTGGGCGGCTCCGCTGTATCTGTGGGCGCTGTTCAAGCTAGTGCGAGTCGAGCATCATGTCTGGCGCTGGGGATTGCTCACTGTGTTGTTCTTCTACCTCAGCACCACCGGGCATATCTTGCAGGCAATTTACGTGCTGCTGCCTGTGTCTGGCGCATTCTTCCTGGGCATGATCTGGAAACGCGATTGGCAGGCTGCGTGGCGCGTGCTGGTGATGGGCTTGTTCGCCAGCGTCTTGCTGTTGATTGCCTTGCTGCCAGCCATCCAGAGCGCAGCCAGTGAAGCGGCCTATGCTGATACAGGCGGCACGGTACGCTACAGTGCGGATGCCCTGGCGATTGTCTCGCCGTCGTTCTTTCATCCCGTCTTTGATGCGATGCTGGCGTATCCGCGCCAGGTGTTGGGGATCAATCTGGCAGAAGGCGCAGCTTACGTGGGTATTGTTGCGGCGGCGCTGGCCTTCATCGCACTGCTGAACGAACGCGAGTCGCGCTGGTGGCTGCTGCTGGCGATCATCGCCTGGGTATTGTCTTTGGGGTCACTGCTGAAAGTTTATGATCAACCCGTGCAGCTTGCCCTGAATGACGCGCAGACCTATCTGCCAATGCCCTTCGCCTTCTTGCAGCAGCTTCCCGGATTCAATCTGGCACGCACCCCGGCACGCTTTAATTTTACGCTGGCGCTGGCGGTTGCTGTAATGGCGGGATACGGTGCAAACATCGTCTGGCGCAGGATGGGCAGCCGTAAAAATTACATATTGGCGCTGGTCCTATCGGGATTGATCCTCTTTGAGTACCAGACGTATTGGCCTCAACCCCTGCGTCCGGCTGCCATTCCGCAGGCGGTCTATGATTTGCAGGATGCGGAAGGCGTGCAGGCGGTTTTCAATATTCCATCCGGGCATTTGCTGGCGGCGAAAGATGCGCTCTATCTGCAAACTGCCCATGAACAGCCCTTACTCGCCGGACAGATCACCCGCGCAACTCCGGTTAATCCGGCGAAATTAGCTGTGCTGGAAGCAACCCTTGATCCGGCACTCTTACGCGATGCCGGGGCGAGTATCGTCATTTTGCATCGGGCGCGTGCAGCAGAGATCGACCAGCAAGAAGAACTCGAAGGCCGCGCTGAAGAACAGCTTGGCGCACCGATTTATGTGGATGAACGCATTGCCATCTACGAGGTGCCACCGCCGGAAGAATCCGCGCCGGAGTTGGTAACGCTGCCTGTCATCGGGATAACCACCGATCAAGCGCATCTGGATGTATATGTTAGCCAGCCGGGATGGATTGAACTGCGTGGAGAACTGATTGCAGACAACCGAGACGTTGCGTTGTACCTCAATGCGAACTCCCTGTTTGAGTGGGAATTGGTCGAAGGATCAACCATCGCCACGCCGTTTGCAGTGATCGCGCCGGGATACTATCGCCTGACGCTGGCACTTGATCCTCCTTGCCCGGATTATTACCCGGAGGCGCTCACATGCAGTCAGTTACGCTATGATCTGGACGCGGCTTTCATCAGTGACCGACTGGGCGAGGGCGGGGTATTTGATGGCGGTATTGAGCTTCGTGCCAGCCAGATTGACATCGAAGCGCAGGAAATCCGGGTGCGGCTGCACTGGGAATATGACCAACCACGAGATGAATTTGATGTACGCTTCGTGCATCTGCTGAATGAAAACGGCGAACTCGTCGCACAGAGTGATCTACCACCGGGGAGCTATTCTGCCGGACAACAGCAAACGGAGATTGTCGCCTTCGCGCTGGATGATCTGCCGTCGGGACTCTATACCGTGCAGGTAGGGTGGTATCGGCTGGTAGGGGATACCCCCACCAATTACCCGATTGCCGGTCAGATCAGCCTGACAATCGGACAGGTGGAAGTGCCCTAGTCGCCAGCGGACACGGCGCTGCCATATTCCTACAATGTTCCAGACGTAGGGGCGCAATGCATTGCGCCCCATAGATGTCAACTTAAGATATTGATGGCAGCAAATAGAAAGTCGCCGAGGATTAAAATCCCCGGCTACAGAAGCCCCAAACCCACTAAAGGGGTTATAAAGATGTTCTATTCATCAGAACGGTTTCCAAGCGTCCCTTTAGTGGACGCACAACCTCGTGTAGACGGACGTTTTGAACGTCCGGTGCAGGGTAGCAAGAAACGCATGTTGCAGAAGAGCGTTTAACTTGACAGGCAGGGGGCGCAATGCATTGCGCCCACACAGATTTTTCACTGGATTGATTTCTTAAAGGGCATCACTGCGCCCCTACACAAGGTTCTTCTTCATCGAATTCTATGCCGGAACAATCCCTGGCTGTACCTCATCCGGCTGCGGCTCTGGTACGTAATCCGGTAAAGATGTTTCCAACTGTCGCACACTGGGATTCAGATACATCACAACGGAAACCACTGCTGATAACAGGCCGGAAATACCGAACATCAGGCCGATACCTGCGCCCGGCTCCGTACCGAAGAAGGGTGCAAAAGGTGTCCATGCAGCAGTACCCACCAGCGGCTCGAAAACCTGATCCGCCAGCGGCCCCGCCATCAGCATCGAAATTGGCATCATGAGCATGGCTAACTGGCTAATCACCGCAAACACACGCCCCTGCACATCTGGCGCGACTTTTGCCTGTAAGATCGACATAAAGAGCGCATTGATAAAGGGATTTGGGATCAGCGCCAGGAAGCTAATCAGCATCAAGAAGGGGATGCTCTGCGCCATACCATAGAGCATGATGAAAATACCAAGGAGAATCGCAGCGGGCATGATTGTATGCACGCGCTGTTTGGTTCCACCCCATATGCCGACCAGGATTCCTCCTGCCAACATCCCGCCATTGAAGAGACTCATCGCCAGCCCATAAAGCGCTTCGTCCCCCAACCGTGCCAGCAGGTACGGCGTTTGCAGCACGCCTGCCGCACTGAAGACAAAATTCAGCAGCATGATGAACAACATCACGGTGAACAAGGCTTTGCGTTCCCAGAGATATTGCAGTCCACTCCACATCTCACGCCAGACAGAACCACTCAGCGCAGCGCCTTCTTCAGTTTTGCGCGGGCGCGGGATCTGTACCAGCAGCACTACAGCGAAGGCAATCACGAAGGTCACAATATCAATCACAATCGCGCCGATTACACCAACTGCCGCGAAGACTAACCCCGCAACTGCCGGAGCCACAATCCCCGCAGCGGGGCTGGTCATCTGCATGATGGCGTTGGCACGATTGCGCTGTTCATCCGGGACAAGCATGGTAATCGAAGCCGTGAATGCAGGCCCCTGGAACACGCCAAAAATCGACTGAATGAAGGTGACGAGGTATAAATGCCAGATCTGGAAACTGCCGGATGCGAACAAGAATAGCAGCAGCACTGTGCCAATCGCTTGCCCAAAATCCGAGAGCGCCATCACATAGCGACGATCCCAGCGATCTGAGATGACCCCGGCAAAGCTAGACATGACAACCTGCGGCACAATCTGGAAGAAGGCTACCAGCGCAATGGGAGTCGCATTCCCGGTTTCATTGAAAAGCCAGATACCAAGCGCCAGCCCACTGATGCGGCTGCCGATCAGCGATAATGTCTGTGTGAGTACAATGGTGTAAAAGGTGCGTAATTTCGCGGACATACATCTGTCCCCCTGTAAGGTATGTAGTACTGTCCGTTATTACGCAACAATCCCCGATTCGGTTCAGAATCCGCTGTGACGTGGTATAACAGCACCATGCAGAGATGCAACCGTGCCTTCGTGTATTTGCAGACCAGATTTTTTAAAGGAAATTACATCATGAGTAAATATCCATTTCGCCCGGAACAGGTTCACTCCACTGCCTGGATTGCACCGGGAGCCGTTGTTGTTGGGGATGTGCATCTCGCAGAGGAAAGCAGCGTGTGGTTCAATGCCGTGATTCGCGGGGATACGGACACGCTGCGTATCGGCGCACGCAGCAATATCCAGGATTTGACCATGATCCATGCCGATCCCGGTTTCCCGGTGGTGATCGCGGAAGATGTCACCGTCGGGCATAAGTGCATCATTCACGGTGCAAAGGTCGGACGAATGACTCTCGTGGGCATGGGTGCGATTCTGCTGAATGGCGTGGAAGTGGGCGAAGAATGCTTGATTGGCGCGGGTGCGCTGCTCACACAGGGCAAGATCTTCCCGCCGCGTTCGGTCATCCTGGGAAGTCCTGCGAAAATCGTGCGCGAAGTCACCGATGAAGATTTACGGATGATCGCACACGGCGCAGAACATTATGTGCAAAAGGCGAAGGAATATCGGGGATAAGTATTTCGTATTTCTCTGTGGTGCAATTGTTTTGAAGAACTGATGTTACGCAGTAGCCCTTGCTGTCAACCTTTTCCGCTTCGACGAGCGTAAGCCGTCAGCGATCAGCCATCAGCAAAAACGTTTTTACAGTCGTGATGTGCTCAAAAAACGCACTTTGAGGCTGACAAGCTGAAATGCTGAGACGCTCATTGACTGCTCTGCGTATCCTACCCATTTTCAGGAGCCTGTGCGTAAGGTCAGTGAAGAAGTTACCCTGCCTGCTACAACAGCGATTCAATCACCCTCACGGCATTGCCTACGCCTAGTTCGGCGGCACGCTGGTGCAAGGATAATCCCCCAATTGAAGCAGACCAGCGCGATCTTGCAGGCGTTCACTGTCATTAAGCTTGAGGATTGCCACAGTCACACGCCCGACGGATGTCAGGGGCATTATTTCTGCCCCATCCAGAGAAAAATGGATGTTCCAGGCATCTGTCCGGGGATTGTATAAGGGCGTGAGTTGTTGGGTTATTGGGTCATAAGATGAAATATCGCTGCCTTTGTAGCCATTGCACGTTGAACAACTCCAGCAAAGGTTATCGGGAATAGTCAACCCATTGTGTTTTTCTGCCACGATGTGGTCAACTTCAAAAGGTAGGAAGTTATGGTCTTCACCGATGCGGCAGTACTCACAGCAATGCCCGGCTCTGCTCCTCACAAGTCGGCGAAGTTCCGGGCGGATGTACGTCCTACTCATCGTTTGCTGCTCGTAGTTTCAATCGAGCGCGGATTTTAAGCTGGTTCATGAAGTGATTGATCCGGCGCAATTCGTCAAACTCAGCACGCTCTGCATCCGTCAGGACATCCTGACGATTACGATCATGGAGATAATGAGAGCGTTCCGTCAGCATCTCTGAAGGTTGATACGCAATAATATCTTGCGGTGTGGGCGTAGATGCCAAAAAATCCAGGATTTCATCCATGAAGATTGGGGCAGGTGCAGTAGCCATTGGTGTAAAACTCCGTATTGATCTCACTCTATTGTATAACAGCCAACCTCTCTTGCAGAGCATAGCCTGCTACAACAGCGATTCAATCACCTTCACGGCATTGCCTATCCCATCTTCTGCACGGATGGCTGCGCCCAATTCTGCCGCACGCTGGCGCATGATGTGATCCTCCAGCGCTTCCCGGATGGCAGCCGCGAGATGTTCCGCTGTGAGTTTGCTGGCGGGGATCGGCGCAGGCGCTACACCCTGCCGATGCACCAATCGACCCCAGTAGGGTTGATCGCCAAAGAAGGGTACGATGATTCCGGGGATGCCAGAACGCAGCGCGGCGGCGGTTGTCCCGGCTCCGCCATGATGCACAATGACAGACATACGCGGGAAAAGCCAATCATGCGGCGCGGCCTTCACCACGAAAACATCATCAGACATGGTTTCTCTGGTCAATTCTCCCCAGCCAGAAAGCAGCAGTAATCGCCTTCCTGTCTGCCGCACTGCGGAAACAACGGTTTCTATGAGATGCCTGGAATTGCGGTCAATCAGGCTGCCGAAGCCCACATACACCGGGGGATCACCCGCATCTAAAAAGGCTTGCAGCGGCGCGGGAGGCTCCCATTCTGCCCCATCATCCAGGAACCAGTACCCGGTGACATGCACATCAGGCGGATAATCTGGCGGAGGCGGGAGCAAGCTGGGGCTGTATTCGTAGAGGGTATGTACCCTTCTCCCACTGACACTGGCATAGGGATGCAGGTTGAACGGAGAATAGGGCTGTAGGCCAATTGACTTGCGCCAGGGATTGATCCAGTTGCGCCCATTCATGCCCACACCAACCCGCTCGATCTGGTGCGTGAGGCGATTAAAGAACGGACGGAACACGGGTACTTCTGGCATCGTGATACCTGGATAGGCAGCAGTTGGCGTATGCAGCGGCATATAGTAGCCACGCACCGCCGGAACACCCAGTTTTTCTGCAATAGTGGGGCCACTGGGATTCAGAAAACCGTAGATCACCAGATCAGCGCCCTGGCATGCTGCCAGCGAATCGCGCATTACATCCTGCACAATATCGGAAAACCACTCATTCATTTGCCGAATGAAGGTGAACATGCTCGAACCCGCTTTGTCAGAAGCCAACCGTTCCAGCAGCGCCAGCGGATCACCCGCCACCGGAGCAAACTCAACACCATGTGAAGTGATGAACTCATCAAAAGCCCGGTGCGTACCAATGACAGCTTCATATCCCGCTGCCCGCAGTCCCTGCCCCAATGCGACAAAAGGCTGTACATCCCCGCGAGATCCAATGGTCAGCATGGCGATTCGTTTTGGCATATGTATGACTCCCACTCGTATTGCGAAATCTACTAGTCAGTATCCTGCAAATGTGACAATCACACAATATGACCAACCACTCGTTTCGTAGCAACAATAGTAACTGTTACAGGTTTTTGATTATGTAGCTTCATGCCGTTTTTGCGTCAGACGGCGGACACAAGGTGTATTGCGTTTCGTAATTTTGGTGTAGCCTCAACTCAGTAGGTTCATGATATATCATTCTCCTTATACACACCCCAAAATAGATCATTCGAGACAAACAAAAAAGGGCGACCTGGTTGGAGATCGTCCGTTCTAGGCTGTATCACTGCGTATCAGCGGGCGCGACATGATCGCGCCCCTACGAGTTGTGTGGTTTGCTTATTCCTGGTGATGATCCTGACGCTGCTCGTTATACTGCGGCGGCATCACGTAATTCTCGGATCGCTCGAAGATCAGTTCTCCGTCTTGCACGTCAATCTTCACCAGATCACCTGGCTTGAAGTCACCTTTTAGCAGCTTCACCGAAAGTGGATTTTCCACATAGCGCTGGATGGCACGGCGCAGCGGACGTGCCCCATACTGCGGATCAAAGCCGCGCTCTGCCAGCCACTCACGGGCAGCCTCCGTCACTTCGATGTTCAGGCCATTTTCCAGCAAGCGCTGGAAGACACTGCCCAACTGAATATCGACAATTTCTTTGACCTCTTCCTGCGTTAGCGGCGCGAAGATGATGATCTCGTCAATGCGGTTCAGGAATTCTGGGCGGAAGGTGCGGCGCATCGCCTCTTCGATCTTCTGATGATCGGCAACCGCTTGTTCTTCCTGCATCCCCACGAAGCCCAGGGCACCACCGCGACGGGCATATTCCGTCCCCAGGTTGCTGGTCATAATCAGCACCGTGTTGCGGAAGTCCACGACACGCCCCTGACCATCGGTCATGCGACCATCTTCCAGGATTTGCAGCAAGGCATTCCAGACATCCGGGTGTGCCTTCTCGATTTCATCGAAAAGTACCACACGATAGGGACGACGGCGTACCGCTTCCGTTAGCTGACCACCTTCTTCGTAGCCCACGTATCCAGGAGGCGCACCGAAGAGGCGGCTGGTGGTATGCTGCTCGCGGTACTCGCTCATGTCAATGCGGATCAGCGCATCTTCATCGTCAAACATGAATTCCGCCAGCGCCTTCGCCAACTCCGTCTTACCCACCCCGGAAGAACCGAGGAAGATGAAGGAACCAATCGGGCGCTTGGGATCTTTCAGGCCGCTGCGGGCGCGGCGGATGGCATCCGACAATGCACTGATTGCCGCTTCCTGCCCAATGACGCGCTTGTGCAGTTCTTCTTCCATGCGCAGCAGCTTATCGCTTTCGGTTTCCAGCATCTGCTGCACCGGAATGCCCGTCCACTGCGCGACAATGCCGGCGATGTCATCGGCATCCACAACTTCATCCAACGTATTTTCTTGCCGCCAGATGTAATGCTCGTGGTCATACTCTTCTTCTAGCTTCAGGCGCTGTACTTTCAGATCAGCAGCGCGTTCATAATCGCGGGTCAAGCCTGCCTGTTCTTCTTCCATCGTCAGGCGGTCAATGGCTTCTTGCATTTCCTTCAGGCGCGGCGGCATGGAGAAGAGCGCCACGCGCAGTTTCGCCGCCGCTTCGTCCAGCAAATCAATGGCCTTATCCGGCAGCTTGCGTTCCGTCAGATAGCGCGAAGAAAGACGTGCCGAGGCTTCCACCGCTTCATCACTGATGGTGACGTTATGGTGTGCTTCGTAGCGATCCCGCAGGCCATAGAGCATTTCAATCGTGTCTTCGATGCTGGGTTCATCCACGAAGACAGGCGCAAAACGACGATCCAATGCGCTGTCTTTTTCGATGTACTTGCGGTATTCATCCAGCGTAGTCGCGCCGATAGTCTGCAATTCGCCGCGTGCCAGGGCTGGCTTCATGATGTTGGCAGCATCCAGCGAACCCGCTGCTGCACCTGCGCCGACCACCTGATGAAGTTCATCCACAAAGAGGATGATTTCACCTTCGGCATTTTTCACTTCGTCAATGACGGTTTTCAGGCGTTCTTCAAATTCACCACGAAAACGGCTGCCAGCAATCATCGCCGTCAGGTCAAGGCTGAGGACGCGCTTATTCATCAGCGGTTCCGGCACGTCTGAGGTTGCGATTTTCTGCGCCAACCCCTCTACAATGGCGGTTTTACCGACACCCGCTTCACCGATCAGTACCGGGTTATTCTTGGTGCGGCGGCTGAGTACCTGCATCACACGCAGAATTTCCTCATCGCGCCCAATCACCGGATCAAGTCTGCCAGCGATTGCCAGCCGTGTCAGATCCGTGCTGTATTTTTCCAGGGTCTGGTAACGGCTTTCAGCTTGTGGATCGGTGATACGCTGACCACCGCGCACCTGCTTGATAGCATCCACCACACGCTCACGGGTGATGTTGTAGTCTGCGAGCAAGTTCGCTGTAGCGGTGTTGCGTTCCGCCAGAATCGCCAGGAAGATATGCTCTGTGCTGATGTAATCATCGCGCAGGCGATTTGCTTCTTCGTTGGCGAGGTCAATCACGCGCTTCACACGCGGCGTGATGAATACCTGCCGCTGCCCACCTGCGCCATAAATCGCAGCGGTACGCGCACGGTTCAATACTTCATCAACGCGAGAGCGCATCATACTCACATCTACACCCAGGCGCTCCAAAATTTGTGGGATTACGCCGTCTTGCTGTTCGAGCAAGGCCAGCAAAATATGTTCGGTATCGACCTGGTTTTGTCCGTAGCGCTGCAAGATTTCGACAGCGCGGTTGGCTGCATCCTGCGCACGCTCGGTAAAGCGTTCAAATCCAAACATGATATGTCCTTGTTCTGCTCCGGGAAATCTTCTGTTCTGATTGTAACCGGAAAGCGCTTTTGTTGTTTCCGGTTCTAACGATTTTGACAGGATATACAGCTTGCATGATACCCGGCAGTCATCAGAAATTTGTCAGTGGAGCGTTAGCGTCATGATGGAGGGATGAAAGAGGTTCAATAGGAGAGATTGTTGAGAGGGAAGAACTGTCGTAGGGGGACGATCATGTCGAACCCATAGCTGTCAAGTGAAGCGTTCTTTTCGCAAATGCATGGCTTGCTGCCCTTTGCCTGACGTTCAAAACGTCAGACTACACCAGGTTGAGCGTCCGCTAAAGGGACGCTGTGTACATTTTATTGACATCAACCGTTAAATGTGTCGTAGACATCGTGCCGTTGCAATGTTGTTTCTCGTAGGGGCGTGTCCACGACGCGCCCGCTGGACAGGGACGTGTCAATAGTTCTATCACACGACCCTGTTATCGTTTTCGGTACGTTGTTGTTATACGTGTCTACGCGGGAATGGCATCACGCCCAATCCAGACTTCGACTACATCCAGCGTATTTTCCTGGAAGTGCTTGCGGTACTCGTTGTAGTACAGCAGCATCTCCTTGCTGGTGATTAGCTTCCCGGTTTGCTGGCGGATGCGATTTTGCTCACGAACGAAAACCTCGTCGCTGTACTGCTGTTCCGCGTACTGCTCCAACAAATGGCTTGACCCTGCGCCTTTGGAGAATTGTTCCTTCACGCGCCATGTCACATGATCCGGCACGATGTCCTCGAAGGCTTTGCGCAATGCCCATTTCTCAATCCGCTGATTACCACCATTTTTGATTTTCTGGTCGTTTGGCACAGCGAACGAGGTCTTCAGGAAATCCACATCCAGGAAGGGCACGCGCCCTTCAATGCTGTGCGCCATCGTCATGCGGTCGCAGCGCTGCAAATTGCAGTTGTAGAGCGTCCCCGTGAGTGCGATCAGTTCATCATGCAGGGTATCTTCATCGTATTCTTTGAGGTAGTGATACCCGGCGTAGAGTTCATCTGCGCCTTCGCCCGTCAGCACAACGGTGACGTGTTCACGGGTCGTGCGTGCCAGGAAGTAATTGGGGATGGCGCTGCGCACCAGGGAAGGATCAAACGATTCCAGGTGATAGATCACTTCCGGCAGGGCTTGCAGCATATCTTCCAGCGTGTAAATCGTCTCGTGATGTTGTGTACCCAGGGACTCGGCGGCTGCCCGTGCATTTTCCAGGTCAATGCTGCCTTCTACACCAACCGCGAAGGAATGTACGTCGGGCAGCTCTTGCGCGACGACACTCGCCACAATCGTACTATCCAGGCCGCCGCTGAGATAGACCCCCAGCGGAACATCGGACATCAAACGTTTGTGAACAGCGCGTGTGAATGTTTCCCGGATGTCATCTAACGTGGGAGTATCTTCTTTGCCGCGTTCGACTGATTCTCGCCCCAATGTTTTTAGGTCGAAGTACTGCTGCATCCCATGCTGATTGCTGTACCAGTGACCCGGCAGCATTTCTTGCACGGATGCGACTTGACCCTGGATCATCTTGATTTCAGAACCGAAGACGAAAGTATCCCCACGCCAGCCGTAATACAGCGGCTTGATGCCAATGGGGTCACGCCCCATGTAGAACAAGCCACGTTCCATATCCACCAGCGCAAACGCGAACATGCCGTCCAGATGCCGAATCGCATCCACGCCGTAACGCTCATACAGCGGCAGGATCACTTCGTTATCGCTCAGAGTCTTGAATGGATAATCGGGGAATTGTGCGCGGATGTCCCGGTGATTATAGATTTCGCCGTTGCATACCATCCAGATATTTCCCTGCGCATTGCTGAAGGGTTGATCACCCGTTTCAATATCCACAATGGCAAGGCGGGTATGTCCCAGTGCGCTGTTTTCGAGTTGCTTGGTGTGCCGACCATCGGGGCCGCGATGATGCAGCACACCCAAATCCATTGGCAGTCCGTCTACGTCCGTTCCGTACATGCCTGCTATACCACACATAAAAGCTTTGTGTTACACCTCTTGGTTTGTTTATACGGATAGGCGCAGTGTATCACAAGGGGTCAGGCGGTAAAGTCCTTTCAAACCTGCGGCTTCGCTACGCAAACAGGTTTCCTATACAGCGAAATTCAACTGCGCAAATAGGATGCACCGTTCACATCCAGGATGGTTCCCGTTGCAAATTCTGCGCCATCCGACGCGAGGAACAACACGGCATAGGCTACATCTTCCGGCTTTGCAACCCGGTTCAGCGGACTCTGTGCGCGGATCGCGTCACCGGATTCGCCTTTGAGATGTTCCGTCACCATATCCGTTTCCACAAATCCCGGCGCAACCGTGCCGATGAAGATACCATGCGGCGCGAGGAACTTCGCCAGCGACTGCCCCATGCTGTTCATGCCCGCTTTGCTGGCACCATACGCCGGGGCGGTTGGTTCGCCGCGAAACGCACCCCGCGAAGATACATTGACCACGCGCCCCCCACCGTTGGGGATCATGTGCTGTGCTGCGCAATAAATCGCATTGGCTGCGCCGATCAAATTCACGTTGATAATCTGCTGCCACTGCGCCTGCCACGTCGCATAATCCACTTCGGTCACGGCATGATCTTCGTAAATCCCGGCATTATTCACCAGAATATCCAGCTTGCCCATCTGCGCGACGACGCTGTCCACCATATTCTTCACCGAATCAGGATCGCTCATCTCCGCCTGCACGATGAAGTGACCATCTCCTTCCAATGAGGCGAGGGTTTCTTCCGCCGCCGCCTGATTGCGATTGTAATGCACGGCGACCTTTGCCCCATGCGCCGCGAACATCTGCGCACACGTCCGCCCAATCCCCCGCGACGCACCTGTAATCAATACGACTTTGTTTGTGAAGTTCATAAACTTGCTCCTTTTTTGGCTCATCTGGTAAAAGTGTGAAAACAAGCGAATTACACAGCATAGCAGGCCATGCCCCTACGAGCATGAAATGCGTGAAATCCACTTTAGCAATTAGTAAACATCCTCCTATTCCAGCGCAGATTGCGTAAGAATGCTAGCGTCAGATGGCATCAGGAAACGTAATTCCCGTATGTTGTGAAAGTGCCGAATCATGACCACATCCCTACCGAACTACTCAAACGCTGTCACCGAAACGCTGAACAATCGCGTGAGCGTGCGTTTTTACGAAGATAAGCCCATCCCGGATGAGATGCTGCGGACGATCCTCAACAGCGCACGGCGCAGCCCCACCAGCAGCAACATGCAAGCCTACAGCTTCGTCGTGGTGCGCAGCCCGGAAATCAAGCAGAAGCTCTATCCCCTGAGCGGTAATCAGCAGCATATACTCACCTGTGATACGTTTGTCGCCATCTGCGCGGATATTCACCGCCTGGATGTAGCAGCACAACTACACGGCGCATCGCTGGCACGCAACCTGGAAAATACGATGGTCGCTACGGTGGATGCTGCCATCGCCGGGATGACGCTGCAAACCGTCGCAGAATCGTTTGGCCTCGGTTCGGTGATGATCGGTGCAATGCGCAATCAACCGCGTGAAGTGGTGGAGGTGTTGGGCTTGCCGGAAGGCGTGTTTGTGGTGTACGGCATGTGCATCGGCTGGCCTGATGAGAGCAAGGTTCCACCGCAGAAGCCGCGCCTGCCGGAAGAATTGGTCATCCACTATGAACAGTACGATAGCAGTGATCCAACGGAGAAATTGCGCCAGCACGATGCAGAACTGGCAGAACATTATCGCAGCCTGGGACGCAACCTGAACGACGCAGCCTGGACGGGGGTCATTGCAGATAAGTTCAGCACACCGCGACGGGAACACCTGCGCGACGAATTAGAGGCAATGGGATTTAAGTTCGACTAAAAAAGTGAAATTTTTCGTAGGGGCATGTCCACGACGTGCCCCCGAAATGAATTACTCATGTTACGCAGTTGTCAGTTAACAGTTCTCAGTTTTCGGGTTATCTCGATGCGAAATCTACGATAGGCACAAAATTTCGCTGATAACTGACGACTGAAAACTGAAAACCGACGAGATTTGTACGCCAAATGTGGCAAGTTACAAGAAAAGTGCGTAACGTCAGTGAATTACTCTGCGCCTTCTTCTGCCAGCAGTTCCAGCGTTGCCGCCACTAAACGTTCATGCACCGCGCCGTTGCTGACCAGCATCCCACGATTGGGGACGATGCGCCCCTGCGAGAAATCCAGCGGAGAGCCATCGACATCGGTAGCCATACCGCCAGCCGTCTGTACCAGTGCCACCCCCGCCGCATGATCCCACGCCAGATGGGGGCGGGTACTATCCAGGTTTGGCAGGCGCATATACACATCTGCATCGCCGTTGGCGACCAGGGCGTATTTCTCCATGCTATCGAGTTCGCGTACTTCGGCATCTGCCATATCCGCGTTTTCACGAACGGTTTCCATGCGGGTTTTGCTGGCGTGCTGCTTCTCAAAGCTCTGCACGATTTTCAGGCCACTGGTGCGTGAAGACACGCTGATTTCCTGTGGAAGTCCGCTGGCGATGGGTTCCTGATAGGCTTTACCATTCTTCGTATAGAAGATCATACCATCGTCATCATCACCAGAAACGCCATCTCCGTAGCCAGGTGCGCCGATGATGCCGCCAACAGGCACGCCATTTTCCACAATGCCAACGGCAACCGCATAATGCCGCATGTTGATGAAGCCCTTTGTACCGTCGATGGGATCAATTACCCAGGTACGCGCCGCACCGTCACGATCCACCCCATGATCCAGCCAGCGCACAATATCATCCTGCGTGACGTTCTCATCAAGGATCACGGTCAATAAGTTCAGCAGCTCTGCCCGCAATGATTCGTTGGTCAGTTCCATGAATTGACTGCCTGCTTCTTCCGCCAGGACAGCGTCGTCCGGGAAATGCTGCTGAATCGCACGGCAGATAATCGCCTGCGAACCATAATCCGCCAAGGTAACGGGTTCAGTATCGTTTTTATCCGGGCTGAGTTTGTTCAGACTGCGCAGCGTTTGGTGCTGTACTTCGCGGCACAGGTTGAGCGCCTGCCGCACCGCTGCCAATATTGGATCAATATCCAGTTCCATGAGGACTTCTTCCCCTTTTAAATTGATACCCGTGTAACTCTAAAGCAGTTACTCACAAACTGCAACCGCTGCAACACGTATACTTATAGAGAATTGTACCTATCGCAAAACCGCAACTTGCAGGATGAGAATGTCTATGCGATAGTTGCATTTGTAATAACCGGAAATATAGAGTGAGGTAGGAGCAGTGCCTAGAATCTTCATCTCCTATCAGCATGATAAAGATGACTTACTCATTGGGCGCATTCAAGACCGATTGACAGAAGCATTTGGTTTTCAACAGGTGTTCAGCGAAGTGCCGATGACCAAAGTCAATTATGATGCATCGCTGGCGGACGCGCTTGAAAACGTGGACTTTGTTGTCGCCGTCATTGACCCGGAGTGGCGTGAACAGGTGATGAACAACGAAGATCATCCCATGTACCAAGAATTGCTTGTTGCGCTGCGCAAGGACAATTTGAAAGTTCTACCAGTTCTTGTGAATGGCGCGACGATGCCAGAACCAACAGATTACCCGATGCCGCTGCGGAAACTACACTATCGCAATCCGTATCCGATGCGTCCGGGTACGCAGTTCCAGCATGATATGGATCGGCTGCTGCGGCGTTTGCAGGGAATCGACCAGACTCAGGTCATGACGGCCTTGCCCGAATCTCGCGGATGTATCTTCCGTTCGCAGTTGTATCTATTCCTGGGTACGCTGGTCCTTTTCTTGATTATTACTTTGATCATTTCCTCGTTTGCACAGCTAAACATAGGCTCTTTCATAGAGGACATCATCAATTCTTTGCAAAGTCCGCCGTCTGAAGTAGCAACGAGCGAACCTCTGATTGATCCAATTGCGCCGATTTCCAGCACGCTACAATTGATGTCTGACGGTGGGTTGGTGCGTTCTGCCCCTGATCCGCAGGCAACCTTGCTCTACCGGGCGAGCAGCAATGAAACCCTGGAAACCTACGCCCAAACGCGCACCAATCATGATGCCTTCCCGACCTGGCTGCTGGTTGCACTGCCGGATGATCCGGGGCGGTATGGCTGGATCTGGATTGGTGTGTTTGACTCTGATTCGCAGGAGTTAGGGTTCGACCTGCCATTGTATGAGGAACTGATCAACGCTGACGAGGAATTCCCAATCGGACAACCTTAAGTAGGACAGGCGGGCACAATGGACTTTGCCTATGCGGTGACGTACATCTTTGAAGATCGGCAGTGGGTACGCAAGTTGGTGCTGCTGGCGGTTTTCGCCTTCTTCTCGTTGATCCCGCTGGTAGGGCTGCTGCCGTTCGCTGTCGTACTGGGCTATCTTTACGAAATTGCGATCAATGTGCGCCAGGGGCGGCCTCGTCCGCTGCCGAAGTGGACGAACTACGAGCGAACATTCGCCCAGGGTGCGCAAGTCCTGCTGGCGATATTCGTCTATCATCTACCGCTGATCATCTTCGGTGGATGCAGCACATGGTTATTCAGTGGCGTAGCGGGTGGTTTCCTGGGGGATACGACGGTCTTCGTGATCCTGTGTTGTGCGATACCGCTGCTGTTGGTGTATCTGCTGATTGCGTGGCCTCTGCTGGCAACGGGCATCACGGAAACCATCGAAACAGGGGAATTCCGGCGCATGTACCGCATTGTGCATTTGTGGGATGTGCTGAGTAATAACGTGATCCTTGCAGTGCAATGGGTGGCGTATTCCTTGCTGGTGAATATCTTCACCATGCTGCTATTCGGGATTCCCTGTATTGGCTGGCTGTTGGTGCTGCTCTTTTCCGTCCCCGTGCAGGGGCATCTGCTGGGACAATTTACACACAAACTCAGCCTGACGAACAAACCCGAACCGCGCAAACGTCCCGCACCGCAGCGGTGATGGGCATTCGATATTCAACGCGGAATTTGCGGCGGGTAACAGATGCTGTGTCCCTACATTTGACACCAGTTTGGGTAGGGACACGGCAGTGCCGTGTCCGAGAATGACCTGTATCAGTACGATTACCGCTTGGTATGAGTACCGGATAACGCTATATAGGGGGAGCCACGTAGGGCATTCTATTTCCGTTTGCGGCTTCCCAGGATCAAGAGCAAAATCAGCAGCAGTAAAAGACCGAACAGCACACCCCAGACCCAGGCATATTCACCGGGGCCACCTTCGCCGCTGCGCTGCGCCGTGCGCTCAATCCGTATCAGGCGATAATCATTCTCTTCCATGAGCTTCGCCAGTTCGTCATCGGTGATCGTGTCAGGATCAATGCCTTCAAATTCTGAGGCGGCAAATCCACTGGCTTGCAAGATCGAGCGTAGAATTTGCAAGTGATCGTCCCGTTTTGTGACTTCTTCCGCGACACCTGCCCACCAGCCATCCGGCAGCCAGATTTCTACCTGGGGATTGGCGCTGACATTCTTGTACCACTGTGCGCCGGAACCGAATCCCGCCATACAGTAGACCTCGTCATTCACCAGAGCGTAATTCAGGGGCGTATAGCGCGTTTGCCCGCTTTTGCGCCCGGTATGCACCAGTACCATAATCTGCCCGATTTCGTCTGGCATCAGGTTGATGAAGCGCCCAAGCCCCAGCTTCCACATCCAGACCATGACCTTATTCCACTGCTTGAACATCTGCGCCATCTCTTGCAGATACTCATCCCGGTTCTGTGTTGTCATCGTCCATCCTTTGCGTAGTGGTAGTTTGTTTGTATTGTACTGCCTGCACATAGGTAGCGATTGTGATACCTGCCGCTACCGACTATGATCTTTTACGCTGGAACGAGTAGAGAGTCGTGCAACCTATGAAAAAAGAACTGTTTTCCTTCACCTTCTTCGGTATTCCCGTACTGGTGCGGCGTTCGGCACTGGTTGGCTCGGCAGGGCTGTTGATTCTACTGACTACAGCCGCAGCCGCCTTCACAGCTCTCACGCCGCTGGATGCGTTGATTGCTGGCATCCTGGCGACCTTTCTGCACTGGCTGGGAGATCTCTTTCATCAATATGGGCACGCCATGATGGCGAAGCGCGTCGGTCATCCCATGCGTGGATTGATTATTGCCTGGGTGCTGGTCTTCTCTCATTATCCGCGCAATGAACCGGAAATTGCCCCTGAGCTGCACATGCAGCGGGCAATCGGGGGGCCAATTGCCAGTGCGATTGTTTCGGTTGTGGCGGGACTACTGGCGCTGTGGATGGTTCCGATGGGCGGTATGGCGGCGTTTCTCGCGTGGTTCCTGTTGCTGGAAAATCTGGTTGTATTCACCATTGGCGGATTGTTCCCGCCTGTGTATCTGCCGTTCTTCTGCAACGATGGTGGATCAATCCTGCACTGGTGGCAAATTCGGCGGAAACAGAAAACTCCCCGCTGATGCAGGGAGCTTCCCGGAGAAAACATGAGGTTGTAGCTCAGGTCAAACCGCAACGGCGCTTAGAAAGCCGTGTGTTTGCAAGAAAAGTGCCAGGCGTTCCAGCGCATTATGGATATTTTCCTCGCTGGATGCGTAGCTGGCGCGGACGAATCCCGCACCACTCGCGCCAAAAGCATCGCCGGGAATCATGGCGAGACGTTGTTCTTTCAGCAAGAGTTCGCAGAATTCTGCTGAAGTCATCCCTGTATGCTGAATGCTGGGGAAGGTATAAAACGCGCCACGCGGCTCAAAGGTCGCCATTCCCAGGTCATTGAAGCCATCCACAATCAAGCGGCGGCGGCGATCATATTCTTGCTGCATGTGCATTACATCGGCCTCGCCATGCTGCAAAGCTCGCACGGCTGCGTGCTGCCCCATGGTCGGCGCGGACATAATCAAATATTGATGCAGCTTCTTCATGGCGCTCAGGACGGGTTCCGGTGCCGTTGCATACCCAATGCGCCAGCCAGTCATGGCATACGCTTTGCTCATCCCACTCAGCAGGATCGTGCGCTCGTACATTCCCGGCAGCGTCGCAAAGTTGATGTGTTCAATGCCGTATACGAGACGCTCATAAATCTCGTCAGAAATCACCAGCAGATCATACTTCTCCGCAACATCGGCTACCTGCTGCATATGCTCACGGGTGAGGACTGCGCCTGTGGGGTTGTTTGGGTAGCTGATGAGTACTGCTTTGGTCTTTGGCGTAACGCGTGCTTCGAGGTCTGCACCGGTCACCTGAAACTCATTTTCGACGTAGGTCGGCACGGAAACTGGTTTGCCGCCTGCCATATGAACAGCCGCCGCATTCGCCACAAAGCAAGGTTCCACAATCAGGACTTCATCCCCAGGGTTGAGGATGGCCTTCATCACCAGCCAGAACGCTTCACTCACACCAACGGTCACCAGCACCTCTGTGTGTGGGTCATAGTGCAGGCCGTATAGTTTCTCGATATGTTCTGCAATCGCCGTGCGCAATTCAATGGTTCCGGCATTGCCTGTATATCCGGTATGTCCCTCTGCCATCGACCGCATCCCGGCGTTCATGATGTGCTGCGGAGTCACGAAATCCGGCTCACCGATGCCCAGGGTCACGACATCTTCCATGGTGGCGGCAATATCAAAATAGCGCCGAATGCCGGAAGCGGGAAGTTCCTGGACTGCATCTGAAAGAAAATTGCGCATGGTGCTGCTCCTACTTCAAATCGTTATGCTCACTGTTTTATCATACAGAGTGCAGGATGCTCTAGGCCACAATGCAGCAAAATCACGGATTTCATCGCACACTATGTACGATGAAATCATTATTGAGACGACGATTTCGCTTGAGGTTGGTGAATTGATAAGCAGATGGATAGTTCGTAGTAGCGTGTTCACGACAGTGAGCCATCCGGTTGAGCCTCAATTTCAGCGGACGAGGCGTTGTCCCTACAAAAATACGGTTCTGCGTAGGGACAACGCCTTGGTCATTGAAGAAATAACCACCCAACCCAAAAAGGAATCATGTAGGGGTGGGTGACCCCATGGGGTCGCCTGCCCCTACGGTGGAATGTTGTAGGGATACGGCATTGCCGCGTCCGCTGGCGACCCAGTGGGTCGCCCCTACAATATGAACTCGGTGTTTACTTGTGAAACCACATCATTGCACCTCTACGACAGAATATCGTAGGAACGTGCAACGGCACGTCCACGACACCCGATGAACCAGGATTCTATCCGGCACGTTGGCTGGCCTTTACACCCTCGCGCAGCAGGTCATCAATGCTGGCATCAGGATCAGTGAATTGGCGATAGTACAGAGTTGCGTACATGCCGCCAACTTCCAGCAATTCCTCGTGTGTGCCATCTTCGATGATTTCGCCCTGCTTCATCACCAGAATACGATCTGCATCACGCACTGTACTCAGACGGTGGGCAATGATGAAACTGGTACGATCTTTCAGAATTCGCTCCAACCCGGTCTGGATCAGCGCCTCCGTTTCCGTATCAATACTGCTGGTGGCTTCATCCAGCACCAGAATACTCTCCGGGCTGTGGATTAAAGCGCGTGCCAGGGCGAGAAGCTGGCGCTGCCCCTGGCTCAGATTGCCTCCACCCGGCAGCAGTTCAAAGTCATAGCCCTGGGGCTGCGTTTCGATGAACGGTTTGGCGCAGGCAATTTCGGCGGCTTCCTGCATTTGTTCCAGCGAGACATTTTGATCGAACAGTCGCAGGTTATCAGCAATCGTTCCATTGAAGCAGTACGGGTCTTGCGGGACGACGCTCACGAAGCGGCGCAAATCCGCCATGCTCAAATCCCGAATATCCACGCCACTGATCTTGATGCTGCCTTCATCCACGTCATAGAAGCGCGAGAGCAATTTCACCAGCGTTGTTTTGCCTGCACCCGTCGCGCCCACGATAGCTACCCTCGTCCCTGGCTCCACGCGCAAATTGATATTCTTCAGCACTGGATGCGCCGGATCATAGCCGAAGGTGACATTCTCAAGTTCCACTGCCTGATCGAACTTTTCGACGGTTTGCGGTGTCTTCGTTTCCTGAATTTCCGATTCCTGGTTCAGCATGCGGGCAATGCGTTCCCCGGCGCTGAAAGCCGTTTGAATCTGGGCGAATTGTTCAGAAAGCTGCAAGATTGGCTCAAAGCTCTGGCGCACATATTCGATGAAGGCGATCAGCAAACCAATTGTCACACCAGGCCACCCTGCCAGCACGCCGTATCCGCCACCCCACAGTACTAGCGCCAGACCAACCGTCGTCAGGATTTGCAGCACCGAAGCGTAGTAGGTGTAAATATCGCGCATGTCGATGTGTGCGTTGAAATAATCCTGGTTGATGATCTCGAAATCGTCACGGGTTTTCTGCTGCCGTCCGAAAAGCTGCACAACCAGCATGCCGTTGAACTGCTCGTTGAGATATGCCTGATACGCCGCCATGATCTTATGAAAACGGCTGGCAACCCGCCGAATCCTTGTTCGGAAGAAGATGCTGAAGCCCGCCATGATCGGGATCACAGCGAGGCTGATGAGTGCCAAGCGCCAATTCAAGCCGAGCATCACGACGATGATACCGAACAACGTCACCATATTTGCAGCCACCAGAACGATGCTCGTGGAGAGCAGCTCGGTCAGGGCTTCGATGTCATTGGACATCCGCGAGACAATTTTGCCGACGGGCGTATTATTGAAGTAGCGCGAGTCCTGGGTGAGGATATGTTCATACAATTCCTGCCGCAAGTTCATCAGTGCGTTCTGCCCGATGGTCGCCAGCCAATAGAGATAGCCGTAGCGCAGCGCAAAAATGAAGAGGATTGCCACAATGTAGCCTACGCCAATCGGCACAAGCCCATCAATATCGCCATTGGTGATCGGGCCATCAACCGCCTGTTGGATCAAAATGGGCAGCGTCAACTGCAACCCACTGACGACAAACAGCAGTACAACGACGGCGAGAATTTGCCAGAGATACGGGCGCAGAAACCGCCACAGCATCTTGATGAGGTAGCTATCGCTGATTTTGCCCAGTTTGGGTTTTTCATCTTCGGTTGTGTAATGGCTTGTTGTTACCGAAATCTGGCTCATACCAGCATTTCCCCTTCCTGCTGCGCTTCGCGTTCCACCATGCCTGCATAGAGGCCGCCTTGCGCGATGAGTTCGTCGTGTGTGCCTTGTTCCACAATGCGTCCTTTATCCATCACAATGATGAAATCGGCATCTTTTACTGTCGCAATGCGGTGCGCAATCAAGATGCTGGTGCGCGTATTCAAAACCTGGCGCATATCATTGAGGATTTGGGCGGCGGTGTGGGTATCGACACTGCTCAGTGCATCGTCCAGTACAAGAATGGCGGGATTGCGTGCGATGGCACGAGCAATAGCCACACGTTGTTTCTGCCCGCCAGAGAGCATCACGCCTTTTTCGCCAACCAGCGTTTCCAGGCCATCCGGCATCTGGCCTAGGTCGTTGCTCACGCGGCTGATATGGATGGCGCGATCTAATGCTTCGTCGGTAATATCCGGCTGCCCCATACGCACATTTTCATGCAATGGTTGGCTGAATAAGAACGTCTGCTGCGGCACGTAGGCAATGGCCTTGCGCAAATCATCTAGCTTCAATTCACGAACATCCTGGTTATCAATCAAGACGCGGCCTTCCTGCGGATCAGTCACGCGGGAGAGCAGGTTCACCAGTACGGTTTTGCCGCTTCCGGTTGGCCCCACCAACGCGACCACTGATCCACTGGGGATATGCAGATTAATATCACGCAGCAGCCATTTACCCTCCTCTTGCAGGCTCACACCATCAAAGTGAATATCCCCGTTAGATTGGGGTAAGGGGTCGGCGGAGGCGCTATCGCGGATATTGGCCTGCTGCAACAGCGGCGTGATACGCTGAAATGCGCCGCGTGTTTGCATGTAGCGCTGGTAGGTGGTGCCGAGCATGAGCAGCACACGGCTGATGAAACCCAGGTACAGCAAAAACTGCGCGAAGTTACCAATTGTAATCTCCCCGCGTACTGCAAGAATCCCGCCGAACAGCACGATGATTCCCTGGGTGAGATAACTAATCATCTGCGGCAGCATCCCCACTGGTTCATTGCGCCGCTTGAAGAACAACCAGCGCTGCCGGAATTCTCTATTTTCTTCCAGGAATTTTTGTGATGCTTGCGCTTCTTTGCCGAAGCTCTTCAACGTCTGAATGCCGGAGACCGTATCCTGCACCAGCGCGGAAATTACGCCTGCTTGATCCTGCACCCGTTCCGAGACTGGCACGAGATATAACCCCGCACGCATCTGGAAAGCCGTGCTGATGGCAAGCACCGTGAAGGCGACCAGCGTCAGGCGCAAATCCACTGTTGCCAGCAAGATGAAGGTCATGATGAAACCAGCCAGTGCATTGCCACCACGATTGAACCCTAACGCCAGCAAGCGCCAGACCCAATTCAGATCGCTGAACATACGGCTGATGAGATCGCCCGTTGCGTATTGTTTGTAGAAGGATTGATCCAGCATGACCATATTATCGAAGACGGTCTTGCGGATGTCGTAATGCACCGCATAGGCAACTTGCCCGCTGTAGAAGCGCTGCCCAAAAAACATCACAACGCTGATGATGGCAAGTCCGAACAGAATGCCAATATCCCGCGTCAGGTGTTCCAGCACTACGCCCTCTTGCGTGATGTTGTCGATGATGATCCCGACCAGATACGGCTCGAATGCCTGGGCGATACCACCGATGACTCCAGTAATAATTGCCATCATCGCAGCAAAGCGATGCTGCGCGACGAAACTCCACAGCCAGCGCATATCCGCACGCCGCTGCACGGGTGGCGACGCAGTAGTTGTTGCCACTTGTTACCCCTTCACAAACAATGGAAAGATTGCTCCCTATATTTACCCGATTATGCATAATTGCGGGTAATCTGTCTATTGCGAACTCTGAACATATAGGGACTCCACAGCATAGGGGATTTGCAGCAACTTGTCGATGAAGTCGCTGGCATGGTTTCATCAGACCATGTCTCACACAAAATAACCGATCTGTACATCAGAACGACTCATAGTGGGTCGTTCGTTAAATAACTGATGTTAGGCACTAGCCCTTGCTGTCAACCTTTTCCGCTTCGACGAGTGTAAGCTGTCAGCCATCAGCAAAACCGTTTTTGCAGTCGTGATGTACTCAAAAAACGCACTCTGAGGCTGACAAGCTGAAATGCTGAGACGCTCATCGACTGCTCTGTGGTTCCTTCCCGTTTTCAGGAGCCTGTGCGTAAGGTCAGTTAAATAAGATTATTGTAACGCTTCCTGGTTTTTCATTACACTTTCCACACCTTCTTGAACCATTTTGCAATTCTATTCAGATTGCCGAAAAGTGTTTAGCACTCTCATACCCTGCCAATCTGTTGCATACGCCATTCGTAACTTCATGTCCTATCCTTTATTTATTGTCGATCATAAAGATAGAAAGGGAACATGATGGCTACACATACCTTGCCCAGTTTCAAGACTTCGATTGACCTCAGCGAAGACACCCGCACCCAGATGATTAACCTGTTAAACCGGCACCTCGCAGACCTCAGTGACTTGTACAGCCAGACCAAACAAGCCCACTGGAATGTGAAAGGCATCCACTTCATTGAATTGCATAAGCTCTTCGATGAATTGGCGGAAGAAATCCTGGGATTTGTGGATATGGTAGCAGAGCGTGCGACAGCCCTGGGTGGTTATGCAATGGGTACAACCCGCATGGCGGCATCCAACACGCAGCTTGAAGAATATCCGATTGATGCCACAGACGGCGCTGCGGCGGTCAAAGTGCTGGTGAATCGGTACGCAACGGTGACTGCCAACGTGCGCAGTGCCATTGATACCGCAGATGAAGCTGGCGATATGGCAACCTCTGACCTCTTCACGGAGATTACCCGCGCATTGGATAAGAGCCTCTGGTTCCTGGAAGCTCACCTGCAAAGCTAAGGGCTACACCATGGGGCGATGCAAAGTCGCCCCAGCGTTTCCCCCTGCAATTGACAGGCAAAAGCTCAACCGTTGGTAGTACAGCAATGTTATGGATCGCATCTTCATACTGTGCAAAAATACCCGTTGACCCCGAAAGCAACAACTCAAACAATAGTAGCAATCCCGCACAAATCCTCATTAATGGTCTGAAGGTCTCCCCATATCGCTTGCAACCATCCTCTTTGTATTCGGAGAGAATATAACAAGATGTGTTACGCACGCTTCACATAATCCACAGTTTGCAAAGTTGAAACATGACAGCAGTTCCCGACGTACAATATCAGGGAAAGCCGATTAAAAAGGGCAAAACGTGACTCAGGCGAAGATCATCATCCAACGCGGTATTCCGGCGGATCATATGCGGCGGGCTGCGGAAATCTATCACGAAGCATTTCAGCAGAAATTGCAGCACATCCTGGGAACACCTGAGGAAGCCATCCCTATCCTTGAAGCAGCCATGCAGTCAGACAATGCCTTCGTTGCCTTACTGGATGGGGTGGTCGTGGGGATTGTTGGCTTTCACTATGGGGATCAGCAATTGTTAGATGTGAAGTACAGCGCATTGGTCGAGAAATTCGGTATTCTGCGCGGAAGCTGGCGAGCCATCCTGGGGCTGTTGCTCTCGCGTTCGCCGGAGCCAGGAGAATTACTTCTGGATGGCATTGCCGTTCATGCCGATGCACGCGGGCAAGGTGTTGGCACACGTCTATTCGATGCCATTTTTGCATTCGCTAAAGAAGCAAACTTCACGCGGATTCGGCTGGATGTGGTCAACAGCAACCCGCGTGCGCGTCAGTTATATGAGCGCCTGGGATTTATTGCCACAAAAACGGAGCATGTACCATTCATGCAATCCTTCGGTTTCACGGCATCGACCACCATGCAGAAATCAATCCCGTAGGGCAGATTGTTATTTGATTCCTGATGGGTTTGGTTTTCCATTGGCGCGGACGTGCAGATGTAGGGGCGCAATGCATTGCGCCCCATGCCTGTCAAGTTAAGCGCTCTTCTGCAACATGCGTTTCTTGCTACCCTGCGCCGGACGTTCAAAACGTCCGTCTACACGAGGTTGTGCGTCCACTAAAGGGACGCTTGGAAACCGTTGTGATGAATAGAACATCTTGATAACCCCTTTAGTGGGTTTGGGGCTTCTGTAGCCGGGGATTTTAATCCTTGTCCGGGAATATTATCAGGGTCATTGTAGGTCTTTTCGTATCTTGACTGAGCCTGTTGTAGGGACGAGGCCTGCCTCGTCCGAAACAAGCAGGCGGACAACACAGGTGTTGTCCCTACGGGTGGAAATCTAGCCTAAAAACCATGCGTTTGAGTTGGCTTCAATACCGGACAAGCCTTTTAATCCTCGGCGACTTTCTGCAATGCCCAACCGAGTCTCCATGTACAAACACGCCTAGAACGGAATGTCGTCCATATCCTGCGGCGGTGCGGAGAAATTATCGTCATAATCCCCACCGCCAGAACTACCATCTCCACGACTGCCGAGCAGTTGGAAATTATCCACGCGCAAATCCAGCGATGCACGCGGCTGACCATCATTCCCGGTATACGCACGCGCAGAAACGGTTCCAATCACCATGATCTGTGTGCCTTTGCGGATGTACTGGTTAGCGACTTCCGCTTGACGACTAAAGGCACTGCAATTGTACCAATTGGTCTTTTCGCGGCGTTCCCCAGAATTGCGGTCATTCCAGCGCGTGGTGACAGCTACCGAAAAATTGGTGACAGGGGTGTTGCTATTGGGCAAGTAGCGCATCTCCGGGTCGCGCCCGACATTGCCAACGATGATGCATTGTTCATATCCAGCCATGCTGATGTCTCCTCACTCTTTCGTCTGCATCTGCGCCGTCCTGGGATTCGCGTGCGCAGGTATATAGTTGTAGTGTAGCAAAGGTCGCTAGATTGACCACTTTTCACGAAATGCGATGTTTTTGCTGCAATGGGATTGAACATTTATTCTATCAAATCCGTACCAAAAAGGAAATACAGAATGCAAAAAGGCGCTCCGTAGAACGCCTTCCTTCTCAATGTTTGTCTGTTTTTTGAGGCGATGCAACGCTAGGATTTCATGGCATCCAGTTTTTCTTGCAGCAGTTTACGCACAACACCCGGATCCCCCTTGCCCTGCAATTTGCGCATGGCCTGTCCGAATATGGCGTTGATGAGCTTGTCATTCCCGGCGAGGAATTTCTCCACCATATCGGGGTTTTCGTCAATGGCTTCCCGGACTTTTTCAGCGATCAAGCCTTCATCGCTGACCTGTGCCAGCCCTTCTTCATCCACGATTGCCTGCGCGTCCTTGCCCGTTTCCCAGATCAGTGGCAGCACTTTTTTGCGGGCGGTCTGCGCGTTGATCGTGCCATCATCCACCAACTTGATGAGGGCGGCGAAATTGGGGGCGCTGATGTTGGTGCTGCCGATTTCTTCGGTGTCAATCTTCTCTTCGTTCAGCAGGCGGAACAATTCTCCCGTGATCCAGTTGGCGACGGTCTTGGCTTCTACGCCGGATTCCGCCAGTACCTGCTCGAAATAATCCGCGATGGCCTTATCCGCCACCAGCACACGCGCATCATATTCGGTCAGGCCAAGTTCTTCCACGAAGCGTGTCCGCTTGGCTTCCGGCAGTTCCGGCAACCGCGAACGCACTTCCTCGACCCATTCGCGGCTGACCTGCACAACGGGCAAATCTGGTTCCGGGAAATAACGGTATTCATCCGGGCGTTCTTTATAGCGCTGGATGATGATCTTCCCGGCGGCTTCATCCCAACCGAGAGTCGCAGGCTTCACGGTATCACCCTTTTCATAGAGCTTGATTTGCCGCTTGACCTCAACATCAATAGCGCGAACCATGCTGCGGATGCTGTTCAGGTTTTTGATCTCGGTGCGTTGGCGGAACTCGGTATCATCCTTATGCATCACGCTGACGTTGGCCTCGAAGCGCATCACCCCCTTGGACATATCACCATGATTCACGCCCAGGAATTGCACAATGGTGCGCAATTTACGGGCGTAGGCTTCGGCCTCGTAGCTGCTGCGAAGATCCGGCTCGGAGACGATTTCCAGCAGCGGAACGCCAGCGCGGTTGTAATCTACCAGGGAACTCTTGCCCCAGTGACTCAGCTTGCCCGTATCTTCTTCCATATGGGCGCGTCGCACCTGGATACGTTTACTGCTGCCGTCTTCCAGTTCGATGTCGATGTAGCCATTCACCGCCAGCGGGTGATCGTACTGGCTGATCTGGTAGCCCTTGGGCAAATCAGGGTAGAAGTAATTCTTGCGTGCGAACTGATTGAAGGACGGGATTTCACAGTTCAAGGCCAGCCCGACCATCATGCCGTATTCCATCGCCTTCATGTTGATGACGGGCAGCGTCCCCGGCATCCCCAGTGAGAGGGGATCGACAGCGGTATTCGGCAGCGAATTCACGCTATCCACCACCGGGCAGGCGCTGAACATCTTGGTTTCGGTGAGCATTTCGGCGTGGACTTCCAGGCCGATAATTGTTTGCCATTCGCTTGCAGCCATAGCACTTTCCTGTGTGGTCTTTTGCCTGTGGATTCAATGCCCGCGAGTATAGCATATAATGGAGTGGATACGGTGTAGAAAGGGATACACAGATGACCCCCCAATTAGAACGAGTCATTATACAGGTGGACCAACTATCGGCAGAAGAGCGCCGCCAACTGCTGGACTACTTACAGGCTGAAGCGGCTCTTGAGGAAGAGATTCTGTCTGCATCTATAGGAGATGCAATCCGTGAAGACGGCAGTATTGATTTTGCGAAACTCTACCAGCGAGGTCAATCCGCTGCTGATTTGCATGAAGAATTCCCGGACATTATTGATGACGACGGACACATATCAGGCGATTTGAGGCAGCATGAGTAAGAATCTACCGCACAAGTGGCATTTCTTCTTCACAAATGATGCTCTGACAGTGCTTCGTTCAATGCAACGTGGACATCGTCTGGCGACGTTTCGCAAGTTGCGTCAGCTTGTCAACGTAGATGCGCCTTTCGAGTTGGCATTCGTACAGTCACTTCAAGGCGAGAAATACGCAGAAATTCGAAAATTTCGTGTTGGGGATTATCGAATTTTGTTCACGCTCGACTCGAATCCTGTGACAATCAACAAGTTTGACTACAAAGGGACAGTGGTTGTGCTAGGTATTGGTCAGCGAAAAGATGTATATCGCCCGTGACCAATACCACCAGGTTTGACCCGAATTCTATTCTGCCTGTGGATTCAATGCACGCGAGTATAGCATACTCCGCCGCTATTCTCCCTGCTCCGATGGCCGAAATAATCTTTTCCCTGTGCTTCGGTGGCTTATGTGGCTTCCCACTCAACTTTTTTTGTGCTTCAACTCTTCAATGAAGGCGCTGATCTCATCTTCATACGGAATTTTCTTACTCTTGCTTTCATCATAGGGTAGCAATACGGGATGCGGCACCCCGAGGACTTTTAGGTGTTTTCTTGCAATCAAAAGTTGATACCAATTGTAATATGGTGAACCATCTGCCCATGCATATCTGTAGGCCAGCATTGCATATTTCTGGGCTGTTGCGTGGTCACCTTCCCGTAGCCATACTTCTGCTGCACAATTGTAAATATGTGCAAAGTTTAAAGGCCATCTGTTGGTTTTTATAGCCATCTCTAGCAACTCTTGCGCTCGTTCTAAATTATTCTGCCTTGCTCGTGCTAAACCAAGAGTTGCTTTGTAGCTCGCTAGTTCGGCAGCATCTGATTGCTGAGCACTAGTAATAGCATGATCAATTTGCTTAACCGCTTCTGTCAACTTACCCTGTCGTAGCTGAATCCATGAGCTTAGTTCATGATATTCAGTGATAAGGGATTTGTTACCAAAATTTAACAATTTTTTGTAAGTTATTTCTAGTATGCTACTAGTATCTTTACCTTGAAAAAATAAGCTTTCAGCATAGCGAAGGTGATACACTCCACTGGCATTACTAGATAGTATTCTATGAAATGAATGCCAGTATGTGTTCACATGATCCCATCGCCCATAGTAGCCGGCTATTTGCATTAAGTACCTATTACAAACGTGAAAATCTCCTTCTCTCTTGGTCACATTCGCTAGTTCACGTGCTACTTTTAGAACATTTTCTGCTGTAATAAACTGATTGTCTCTTCGTAAATTATTGGCATAATTATGTAAATGAGTGATCATGTTAGTGCTATCCCGTTGTTGAATAACCTCACCTATACTCAGCTCACCTAGTTTAAGTGCTATGTCTAAATGACCAGAACGCGCAAGGACTAAACTGAGTTCATTTATCAGCCACTCTTGTACCCGTTTGTCACCGATTGGTGGTAATCTATCAATACCGTCAGGGAAGAGAGATTTGAGTAATTCGATGATAGTAGGATATGCAGCTAAGTTGAAAAGTAATATCTGAGAAAATGTTCCACGATAGAATTTTGCAGCTTGTTCTAATCGACCGGCGCCACTCAGTGCCTGATAAACCATTATAGGATTGTAAAGGTCAGATACAGATTGAGCCGTCGAATAATTCATGGGCTTCTGTTCAAAATAGTTATGGATCATTTCATATGCGTGCTGTTTCTTGTCTGCATCTAATTGTTCGAAGCTGTAGCCGCGCACAACAGGATGCAAATCGTAGGTGTCTGTCTCGCGTTCCCAGGTCAGCAAGCCCCGATCTTCTAATTCACTCAGGGCTTCATCGAATTTGGAGAGTGCCTGGATATATTCGTCGGTTTTCTTGTAGGCTTCAAGCTCCGCGAGATAAGCTTCATAGGCTTGTTTTCGCTTGTCGGACGCAAAATATCCTGGTTTATCAATTTTTTTTGGTGGCTCAGGTGCATAGGGATTAAATAGCGCCACCGTCTCATACTCTACTGGATTACCAAAGGCGGCAATCTGGCTCAGGAGCAGTTTTTTCTCTTTGCTCAGGCCGTCATAAGCATAACGCAGCAATTTGTTGCGGCGCTGCACAATGTCGGGGTCGCGCATATCCGCCCCATGCACGGCATACCACGCATCAAAATCCCCTGGCGCGGTGCGGTTGCGCCGGATGCGCCCCGCGGTGATGGTCAGCAGTAGGCCGTGATAGCCAAACTCCGCCATGAAATGATCTATCTGGCGGCGGTCTTGCGAGGGTTTCACACCTCTGTCGAGCATCAAATCATAGGCATCATCGGGGTGCAGCCCTGCCAACTTTTTGCGTCTCACACCTTTAATCGGATCACCGTTGAAATCTTCCAGCGCTGTCGGTATCAGGCGTGTGCTGACCAGAAAACGCGAAGGTGTGCATTTGAGTAACTTCTGTAAGAAGCGTCCATCTTTGGGATCAGTGGTATCGCGCAGGTTCTCCTGCACTTCATCATCACGCACCTGGGCTTTATCCATGCGATGGTAGGCCACCAGCACGCGCTCCAGACCATCCAGAATCAGCAGATAGTTCTTCTTCTGCAAGGCGGGCAGCAGGGCATCTTGCAGCTCGTAGAAATTCTTGCTCTTGAGGCCGTCGGAGGGTTGTTCGGTGAGGTAGGCCAGGGCATGGCGCATGAAATCCTGCATCTGTGCGCCGCGCTCGTAAAAGCTGTACCAGAAAATGCCGGCATATTTGCCGCTGTCTTTCTGGCGCTGCACCCATTCCCAGGTGAGGGCGCTTTTTCCCATGCCGCCGATGGCTTCCACCACCAGCATGGAATCATCGCTGGTTGCCCAGGCATCTAACTCTGCTAATTCCGTTTTGCGTCCGATGAAATTATTGGTCAGCACATAGGGTGGAACGCTGTGTAATTCTGGCGGGCGAATGATGGCTTTGTCGTCCGGGCGTTGTAGCAAGTCGTCATTTTCGCCAGCTTTGCCTTCCGCCAGAGAGCGCAAATCAGATGCTGCAAGGCTCTGGATGATCTGGGCACGAAGTTCAACAGGGGACGAAAAAAAACTCACGACATGATCGGTAGTCAGCCGTGTCTTGAATGCCGTCATTTTTGCCATTTTTGCCGGATCATTCTCAAAGTCACCCGGCTTCAGGCCATGTTCATCGCTCATCACGAAGATGCGAATGGGGATTCCTCGTTCTTTAGCACGGAGGTATTCCATTTCCGTGATCGAGATTCTATCAGGATTGCGTGGATCATCTGGCACGTAGCCATAGCGAAAGGCGAAAATCCCCAGGTATACCTCCGCTACATCCACCATTTGCAGCGAAACACTGATGGCATCTCCGTCCGAGGCCACCAGATCTTCCATGCGCACGGGATACATGCCGCTGCGTAAAACTGCGTCTGTAGCTTCTTTGCGATGTTCGGGTAAATCCTGGCTAGTGCTGCTAATCATCACATCGAGGTGCTTGGTTCTTGCTCCCGCCATGTTTAGTTCACTCCGCGTGTCGCTGGCTACCGAAGATATTGTAACGTGCTTCTATGTCATACCAAAGTACATTTTCGTATTTAGAAGCATGACTTATGAGTGCTGCTTTAGTACTGTGTATTCACTGCCCTAGCGCGGTGAGAAGTCTCGCACAAGTTGCTCTCTGTGCTGCACCCTCTTCCTATACTGGAATTACCGAAAACCATATTGGAAGGAAGATGAAGTGGATTTACAGGTACAGGATAAGATCATTCTTGTGACGGGGGGCGATTCCGGCATGGGGCTGGAAACAGCGAAGGTGCTGGCAAATGAGGGCGCAACCATTATCCTCAGCGATATTGATCAGCAAAAGCTGAATCAGGCGGCACAGCAGGTAGACGGAAATGTTCACGCGATTGCAGCGAATTCACGCTATCCACCACCGGGCAGGCGCTGAACATCTTGGTTTCGGTGAGCATTTCGGCGTGGACTTCCAGGCCGATAATTGTTTGCCATTCGCTTGCAGCCATAGCACTTTCCTGTGTGGTCTTTTGCCTGTGGATTCAATGCCCGCGAGTATAGCATATAATGGAGTGGATACGGTGTAGAAAGGGATACACAGATGACCCCCCAATTAGAACGAGTCATTATACAGGTGGACCAACTATCGGCAGAAGAGCGCCGCCAACTGCTGGACTACTTACAGGCTGAAGCGGCTCTTGAGGAAGAGATTCTGTCTGCATCTATAGGAGATGCAATCCGTGAAGACGGCAGTATTGATTTTGCGAAACTCTACCAGCGAGGCCGCAACGAGCCAGACCGTTTTTTCAGTACAGCGCCTCTATTTTCAGGAGAGACATAGAGGACACAAAGAAATGTGAATCTGCCATCACGCGGAGCCTATGCATCACGATTCGTTGCCCTGGTTTTCAGCGTAGATCGCAGCAGGCTATCCGCCCAGGATTTAAGTACGAGCCAGACCAGCCGCGACCATTTGAAGGCCACCTGCCGCGAGGATAGGCGTAGTTCTTTGTCTTCGCCCACGCCCTGGTTGCTGTTGACAGTTTCAATGCGTGGACGCAGCGCCATAATTTTGTGCGTCTCGCCGCCCTGGTGATAGCGCTCAATCTCGGTTGCCAGCGCCTTACCTTCTTCCAGCGTGGCGATGACCTCATTGGCATCCTTCATGGGAATCAGATTGTAGCGGCCTTTGAGTTCTGCAAAGCGGATGCAAGCATCATAGGTGCTGTGAACGATGTCATGGCGATTCATCCAGCGCGTTTCATAGTTGAGGGTGAACTGCCAGCTTGGTTCTAATAGGGCTTGCCGATGTTCTTCGAAGCTGCGGAAGAAGATATGATAACCATGCTTGTCCGGTTCCTCGAAGGCGCGGCTGCCAGGATCAACAAAGGGAGCCATGGGGCCGATGAAAGGGCGCAGCCGTCCGTCGCCATCAAAGCGCTTCAGCAGCGAATCGGCATAATCCGCACTGCCCAATACGGAATCATAAGACTGTTTCGGAAGCCCGGTCATGAAGAATAAATCCAGCCGTCGCGCTCCACTGTCCAGGATGTGACTGATTGTGGATTCAATCTGCTCATTGGAGTACGGTTTGCCGTAAGCATGGCGCACTGCTGGATCGTGGCTTTCGATGGAAAATTCCACCGCAAAATTGCACATCGAATCCGCCACCTTGCGCATGTATTCTTTCGTCGCCGGGGTGAACAACTCAATGATGATCGGCGTGCGCAGCCCTTTGATCGCGGAGAAGAAGCGCTCCATGTAGCCTTCCCCCGCCTGCCGTAGATCGCCAATCACGAAAATTGGCGCGTTGCTGACGGATGCAGTGTGAAAGATGTCTTCTGCCAGTTTTTCGGCAGAGCGAAACGCCGGACGATCCCGCCCATGCAAGCGCTGGAAGGCATACGACGAGCCGCCGCAGCCCACGCAGTTCATGACGCAGCCATGACAACTTGTCGCGGGCATGATGGGATAATTCAGCCACCCCTGAAAGGGCATATAACTCAGCAAATCCCGATCCCGAATCGATGACACCATCAAGCGCCGAAAATCGTAGTTGATGTCATCCAGCGTGGCGGGGCTGTGTGTGAGTGGGTTCGTGCGGATCACGCCGCGTTCATCGCGCCAGGTGAGGTTCGGCACTTGCGCATAATCGCCCCCGGCGCGCACCCGCTGCACCAACTGCCACAGTGCTTCTTCGGTCATATCACCGCGCAGGATAAAATCTACCTGCGGATACGCTTGCATGATCTCCTGGTGAAAATATGTTGCAGAAAATCCACCCAGCAATATCGGCGTATGAGGATGATGTTGCCTGACGATCTTTGCGATTTCCAGGCTGCCATGTGCATGAGGCAGCCAGTGTAAATCCAGCCCAAAGATCAGCGGCTCCGCCAACCGCTGGATGAAATCTTCCACGTCAAAATGCGCATCTTGCATCATGCGCACCGCCAGATTCACGATGCGCACTGTTTCACCATGCTTTTCCAGATGGTTCGCAATCGAGGTGAAGCCGATAGGATACATCTCAAAAATCGAAGAAGATGGAATTAAGTCACTGGTTGGCCCGCGGAGGATAGTCATCTCGCGGAAGTCGTAGGTGCTGGGGGCATGTAAGAGCGTTAATGTGGGCATTGCCATGCTTGTGCTCCATCAGGAAGTTTTGCTGCAAACGCCATCGTTACTATTGTACCGTTCGTTATGCGGGCTAATAGCACACATCTATCCTGTTTTCCTCAGACAAGCCTCCTGTTCTGGTCGGCTCAAACGCTTTCTTTTTCCCGCACTGAATCCTGATAGTTCCTTAACATGCCGTCTCTGTATTTACCGTAGCAGGAGGACTACAATCGAAGGCTTGATTACTGAGTGCCAGCAACGGCAGAGGATGAACGCAACATGGCGCACTTCGGAAATCTCATCCTGAAACAGAACTCCACCGCAACATCACACAATAAGACCATTCGCACATTGGGCTTACTCAGCTTCATCAACTTCGCTGCGTTGGGGCTTGTTGCACCGTATTTGAATATTTATCTGCGCGAAATTGGCATGAGTGGCACGGCGATTGGTTTCCTGGTGAGCCTGGGGGCGCTGTTGGAACTGCTGATGAATCCGGTTGTGAACGCCTGGGCGGATCGCACCCGCAGTCATCGTCTGGTGCATCGCTGGCAGATTGCCCTGGTGAGCATTGCGCAGTTGATACTGGCAGTTTTCCAGTTCCCGCTGATTGTGGGGGGCGCGTTTACGCTGAATGCGATCACCACACGCGGTATGCTGGAGATGCTGTCGCAGCTTACGATCACCCGGTTGGATCAACTGAAGCGCGATATTTTCGGCAAAGTCCGGCTGTGGGGCAGCGTCGGTTGGGCAGTTGCTACCGTTATCAGCGGCGGCATCATTGCCATTGGCTCGTATCCACTGGCGTTCCTCACGTCGGGTCTCCTGCGCCTTAGTTCATTACCCCTGACGAGCGCTTTACCCGTTGCGACGGACCGCGACGACGATGATGAGAGCGATGTCAACGCGCCGCGCAATCCCGCGATTTTCATCTTGATGATCTCGCAATTCTTGTTCTTCACGGGGCTGAATGCTTACGGGAATTTTTTGTGGATTCATATGCGCGAAGGTCTGGGTATTGCGCCAGAGCAAATCGGTTTTCATGCAGCAATCTTCGCCATTGCAGAATTTGCGCCGATGCTCTTCATTGATCGCTTCATTTCCAGTTGGGGCATTCGTAAAGTGTTGATCTTCGGCATGCTCTCCATGTCGATTGAATTCTTGCTCTTTGCATTTGTACCCAATGTCCCATTGTTGATTGCGTTGCAATTGGCGCGGGGTCTGGGCTTCACAGCCTTCACGGTGGGGATTACGATCATCATTGCTCGCGTCAGCAAACCTGTGAATGTTGCCACCAACCGGGCGTTGATTACGGTGACGATGCCTGCGCTGGCGATGCTGCTCACCAGTCCGCTTGCTGGCTGGATTTATGATGCTTATGGTGCGCGTGCGACGTTCATCTTCTGCATGGTTCTAGGGCTGACAGCAACAGCTTTCTTGCTCCTGAATTACAACCGCCTGGGCAGCACCGAAAAAGCCAAGAGGGGGTAAAATATCCCCACGAACGAGATGGGTATTCCGATGAATGATAACCGTGATCGCCGCCGACTGCGCAAACAGATCAATCGTTTTGGGAAGACTCCAGAACCCAAACGCCGCAGCAATCCGCAGGCGCATATCCTGGCGGGCTTGAATGTCGTTCAATCGCTGGAAGAAGCCGCCCACCAGTACATTGAGGAACTACGATGGCACGGCTCCGCTGCGTATGCGGGACAAGGTTGGGCATCGGTGGTGATCTGGCTGCGGGAAAAGGGTTACAATACTTACAGGAATCTGACCGTGTTCGGCGTGTGGGCTGTCGAGGAAAAAGGGAGCGAAGAACTGCTGGTTGGCACGCGGCAGCTAACGTACAACGCTCCTGTCTACAACGCTGAATCGTACATGTACCTGATCCAGCGTGACTTCACAACGTATTACGGAGAAGCGAAGCCACCTGAAGCCGATGACGTTCTCTTGCAGGTGGCGTGGTCAGTGGAGCGCCGCCTTGCACTGCGCGAAGAATTGCGCACGGCAATCGTGCAGCATTTGCGGCTGACGACTCGTTAAAAGAAATCCCCGAAGCCCCCATCATCATCGAGATACACTTCCCTGAATTCATCCCCCTGGCGTTGGTCACGGCGGGGGCGACCTCCAATATCGCCAGTTTCATTTCCAGGCCGTGATACATCCTGAATATTGGGGCGATACGGTTGCAGGCCACCCTGCTGCGGCGGCTGTGGCGGCTGCTGCGGATTCCCCTGGAAACCCTGTTGACGCTGTGGCGGCTGCTGAGGATAGGGCTGTGGATTGCGCTGCCCACCCTGCTGTGGCGGAGGATTGTATCGCTGTTGCAAAGGCTGCTGGTTCGGGTTGATCGGCTGCGGTGTGTACCCTCGCTGCTGTGAAGGGTACGCATCTGGATGATTGGGATAGCCCGGCTGGTGTGGTTGCTGCGGGAAGCCGCCCTGAAACTGCTGCTGCTGCGGTGGCAAGCTCGTCGGTGGCAGCGCACCTGTCCCACCTGCCTGATAGGGGCGCGATGGCGACAAGGATGGCGTATTGAGTCCCTGCTGTTGCTGCGGCGGTTGGGCTTGCGTCCCAAATCCGGTGTTCTGGCTGGGTGTCAGGGAAGCTCGCTGCGGCGGGTTGCTATTCCCCAGGCGTGCGCCGAACCGCTGCGGATCAATGTTACTTTGCTGTGCGAACTGCTGCGGGTTGAATTGGCTTTGTGGCGCACCATATGGCTGCGGCGCTCCCTGCGCATTGAACTGCTGCTGCTGCTGATTCGCCCGGTCAGGATCAATTGCGAACTGCATCTCACGGGCGCGTTGGCGCAAGGCTTGTGCCGAGGTTACACCCAATTCGCGCTCACGCTCCACGCGCTCGTCTTGCTGTTCTTCGCGTTTGTCGCCCCCGGTGAACGGCGAAAGAATGCCAGAGATGAAGCCCTGCACCCCCTGCCCACCGTAGCGAATCACGATCACCAACAGGGCGATAATGATCCCCATTGCGAAGACCGTCAGGCCACAACTGACTAATGTGAGTGTAAACAAATCCACGAGGCACTGCTCCTCATCGTGTTCAACTAGCGGTTATCGTCTTGCGGCGGTTCAGGTGGCACTGAATTAGCATCATCTTCTGCCGCCGATGGTTGGTATTCGTATTGTTCGTACTCTGTACGCAACCGCACAGCACGAAAGGGGCGCGAATCGCCTTCTGTTTCTGCATCCAGTTTACGAGGCCAACCGTTTGCAGACGTATCCCGCGCCCAATCCCCGCGCTCTTCCGGCGGGATGATCGCTTGCGGCGGTGCTGGCCTGCGCGTTTCTTCCAGCGCACGCTCGAAGTCCACATCCTCCCCACGTTCCAGGACTACGGCTCGCAGCGAAGGCTGTTCCTCCGGGTAAATCGGCGCATGGGGATTAACCTTTGATTCGCGGTCTACCAGGATGCCGATAAAAGAATAAATCAACCGCCGTAACGAGCGCTTAAAAGCAATCCGCCAGACGAGATAAACTGCCAATATCGGCACACCACATGCCAGCACAGCCACAGGAATGATCGGATCCATGAGCGACTTCCGTTCCCGGTTGGATTTTCGCAACTTCCATTGTACCGCTAATCTGCCAACTATGGAAAATCATTTCATGAGGCAATTCAGGGAAACGAATTAACGCGGTGTCGCAATGACCAATGCCATGCCCGCGATAATTAAGTCCTAACCTGATTTGTATTACCCGCTGGGTCACCCGCCGGGAGCGCGTTTATTTTTCAACAGCGTTACACAGGCACTCCCCTACATCAGAATTTTTCTCTGTACTCATTTCTTGAAATGAACAACCATCATCCCACCAGATGCAGCAACGCCGCAAACAAATCTTCTGTGCCGCGCATCTCCATCGGCAGGGCAAAAATCTGGTACGAAGCGACCATCATCAGCAGCAGCACCAGTGCCCAGGGTAATACACCACCGAAGCTGTTACGCCGACCATACACGCGAGTCGCCGTTCGTTGCACAATCAGCAAACTCCAGAAGAACCCGCCGAGCAACCCCGCCACCTGCACCAGCCCAATCAAGCTATTTTCCAACACAACACCATACGTCGCCCAATCCCCCGGCTGCCCAAGAAACTCCTGAACAATCGGCACAATGGACAGCGGCGCAATCAAGAAATGAAAGCCATAATGCGCAATCCAGATGCCGAATCCCAGCGGCACAAAAGCCGGAGCAAAGGCCGCCACCGTATCACGCAGGGAGATTTTGCCGCCTGTATTGGTCAGCACCTGGGCGAATTTTCCCGCACCAACCGCCACCAGCGCAGGCAACACCAGCATTCCTCCTGCAAACAAGATCAGCAGCGGAATGAAATCATTCTGGAAGCCGAAGGTATCGCCTGTCCATTGCAGCAGCGCGAATACAGGCGGAACCATGCCAAAAGCATTGAAAATTGCCATGAAGGACAGCGCAATCACCAGCAGCGAAACATCCCAGCGTTTAGGCCAGGCATCCGTGCGGAGCAGTTCACGTCCCGGCGTGCGAGCAAATAAGCCGATGTTGTCATGTGGGCAGGCACGCACGCAGTCCAGGCAATAGACGCAGTCCAGGTTGCTTGTGATCTGCGGTGGAAAAAGCTCTGTTCCGCAGCCGAGCGTCCCCTTTGGGCTGTTCTTCACTTCGACCTTCTTCATGTGCAGGTTGCCGTCTGCGTCAATGAAGGGAATTTCATCCAGGCGGATGACGGGCTGCGGTGAATAGCTTCCGTTGACGCATTCTTTACCCTGGCAGTTCTGGCACACTGCATGATCTTTGACGGCGATTTGTGTAGGGGATGCGGTGCTGTAAACGAAGTTGAAGGTTCCTAATGGACAAACATATTTGCAGAACGCCGATTCCTTGAAGAATGCTTCCAGCACAAATGAGGCGAGGAAGTAGGCCACAATCAGCCACGCCGTCAGCGCCGGACTCGCCCACATATCCAGCCATTCGTAGAGGAAGAAAATCCCGAACAGTCCTGCAATCGCCAGCCATTTATTGCGCAGCACACGCGGAAAACGCCATCCCCGGATGCTGAAGCGTTTCGCCAGAGTACGGGGCAGGGTGAAGGGGCAGCCCATGCAGAAGAGATTCCCTGCCAGCAAAATCACCAGCACCACAAAGCCACGATAATGTACCCAGGGCGCAACCGTCGCCAGATTGCGCGAAGCCATCTGCGGCCCTGTGAAGCCATCGTAGATCAATAAAGCAGCGATGATGAACAGCGGAATTTGTAACCACAGCCGCCCATAGCGCGATTTCAGCGCACGCCCCAGGATGGGAAGGCGCAGCAAATCGAAGGCAGTTTTCGGGCGGTAAAGGGCATCTTTTTTGGGAGGCATCGTATTCCCGATTCCAATACACGTTTAGTTGAGGAAACAATGTAAGGCAAACCTTATACTGGGCTATAGAACTTGTCTTCAAGCCACAATTCAGGGTTGTAAATTACATAATTGCGGATGTAATTGAGCGTTTTTTCATTGCGGATGATATGGTCATGATAACGAGATTGCCACACAATCAAATCTGGTTGCTGCCAGTTTCGCCGAATTTGCCGTGTAACACTCGCTTTGTAGGAGCCAACAGTTGCTCCGAGGCTGCCTGATGCAACACCTGCTTCTGTAGGGACAAGGCCTGCCTTGTCCATAATTACCTCATCCATAATGAACAGAACGCCATGAATATGATTTGGCATCACAACAAAGGCATCAAGCTCAATATTGCTGTGATGGTTTGGTAAAGCGTGCCAACGTTCCGCAGCCATTTTTCCAGCATCTGAAAGGTTCATCCCGTTCTCTCGAATTGCACCAAAGAGATGCCGCCGCTGATGTGTGCAGATGGTGATAAAATAGCCACCTGACAACGAATAATCGTAGCCTTGCAGTCGGGGCGATTTGCGTTGCGGAAACTCAGACATTCGAACGCCTTGTTGAAATCGAATTGAATATAAATGCAAGGACGGACGAGGCAGGCCTCGTCCCTACAATAATATTTTACGGGGTTTCCTCGGTAGCTTCCATATCCATGCCGTCCATGCTGGCTTCTTCGGTCATGTCCATGTCGTCCATCTCATCCATATCCATATCCATCTCGCCCTCGCCGCCGACCGTATACTCAAAACGTTCAGTGGCAGTTTCGCCATTTGTGAGAGTAGCGGTCACTTCCACGAACCAATCCCCGCCCATCGTCCATTCGAAATCCTCAAAGGTGTATATACCATCTTCCGCGCCGGAAACCTCGGCAGGAATCACCGGAACCATCCCCGCGTGAGACATATCGCCACGTACTGAAACCGTTGCATCGGTGATGGGATTGCCATCCGCATCCGTCAGGGTGACAAGTAATGTGGCATCGCCCACGGCAGGTTCTTCAGGATTCACAGAAACTTCGATATTCACATCTTCGCTGGAAGTCGGTTCAGCCTGTCGGCAGCCAGCCGCAACGAGCAGCACTGCCAGCAGCAAGATAATGGTGAGCTTTCGCATGGGTTCTCCTCAGATCGTGAACAGATTGTCAAACTATGTGCATTTTATCACAAAGACGATACAGCTTGTGGATACTTACGCCGTTTCGGGAATCGCAGGAGGCAGAACCAGATAGCTCAACAGCAAGCCGCCAATTGCCGCGACAGTGGGCAGTCCCATCCACATATGAATCGCCCACCAGAGGCCGCCACTACCTGCAACGATGCCTAGCACTTGTAAGCCACCCAGGACGGATAAACTCAACAGAGCAGGAGCCAGCGCAGCGAAAACTCGCAGCCAGACCTCGCGCTCTGCGGAAGGTTTCAGCCAGCGCACAAAGCTATCCAATATCAAGCCAGTGACCAGAAAACCAGCGACGAGCAGCGCCAATACGCCTGCATATTCCCCCGCTGTATCCGTTTCCAGATCCATGATCGTCATCAACAGCGCATTCGCCAGCAGGAAAATCGTAATGCTCCCGAACGGCAGCACCCAGCGCCGCAGCATCAGCAGCAAAAATCCGGTGATAAAGGCCGATGGCAGCAAGAAAGCCATGATACCGAAGATGTCTTCCAGGCCGCGCAAGCCATAGGGTCTGCGTCCAATCAACCCGGTGGTGTCGATGGTGAAGTAGGTGTACTGTGTGAAGAAGGTCAAAATACTGAGCATGCCAATTGCCGATATGATCATCGGCAGCAAATCCTTCCAGCCCTGTGCAGTGTCCCGGCGCTGCCATGTAGAACGAAATGGCGTTCCTGCGATTAAGAACGCTCCCACGCCGAGCAGCAAATGAGTCGGACTCAGCAGCGCTTCCAGATTTTCTTCAATGCCGAACGCGGTGTGCCAGAGCATATCACCGAGGCCACCCAGCGCAAAAATCCCTACCCCAACCATGCCAAGTGTATAGCCTTTCGGCAGCGCACGGCTCCAGCGATACCCCTTGTTGACGTTGAGCATCTGCAAACCAGCGAACAACAGGGCGGAAATGCCGTAAGCGCTGTACATCACCGCATGGTAAATCGTGAAAAATGAATCATCAACGCGCCCGTGATTGTGTGCCCAGCCATCAAAAAATATTCCGGCAACGAACAGCAACCCCGTCAGTGCGACCAACCATTCCAGCAAAGGTGTACTTGCCGGGTGTCCTGCTCGTGTTTGCTGCTTTTCTGAAATTGGTGATGATACGGTTGTCATTGCCCCTATCCCTTGATACGCTTTCATAATGGCATTCTACAGGATGTTACGAGGTGTGTGGCAATTCGTTGCACACAGGAGCATTTTTCATCCAAACATGGTATCGTAATAGGGGGAATTCATCTCTTTATGCACTGCACAAAAAGGGAGCCGACAGGATGGATCGAAACGCACGGACTGCGCTGACGGTCACATTTATCGTGATAGGTTTGCTAGTAGGGATTAATTACGCCGTGGATAACCAAGATGGACGCTGGCTTATAATGGCATTGTTCTTCTTCGGACTCGCCGTATTGCTGTGGCTGTGGCGGCAGCGTGAAGAAGAAGAAACCGATATTGAATTGGTGGCGACAGAGTCGCTCGATGACGTTGAGCGGCATTTGCGCGATGTCGAAGATCGTGTACAAGAAGCGCTGGATGAAGAAATCAAAGACCCGATTGAGCAGGCGAATACCATGCCTGCTGCGGTGGACGAACCTGCAATTGAGGTCGAAACGGGCAGCACGTTGCCGCCTGCGGAAGAGGAAGAACTCTACGTCGATGAGTCCGTCGGCTTTGTCGATCCTTCCGCAGAGGTAGAAACTGTGGAAGTTGACCCTGCAACGGAAGTCTCCGTCGAAGAGGAAACTGTCATCATTGGTGATCCGGTTGTACCGGAAGATGCGGAAGACCTGGTAGCTGATGAGACGGGCGTGCTGGATGACATCGAAACGCTGAACGAAGGCGAAGAGGCCGTCGCCGAAGGTGAAATTGAAACGATTGTCGATGAGCCGGGAACCGTGATTGATACGGAACTGAGTGAAACGACATCCGCAGAAGGTGTGGATGCCGCGCCGCTGGCTCCGGTAGACGTTCCGCCAGCAGAAGGCGAACCCGATGACCTGAAGCGTGTAGAAGGCATCGGCCCTTATTATGAACGCCTGCTGAACGAATCCGGCGTGACCACTTTCGCACAATTGGCAGCGCTTTCTTATGACGATATTGTGCGTCTCGTTGTCGAAGAGCGGGGTGGGCGCAGAGCCGCCAGCATGGTTACCTGGAAAGAACAAGCTGTTCTGGCAGCCGCTGGTAAATGGGATGAGCTAGCTATGCTGCAAGATGCACTGACGGCAGGCCGCCGCTAATCCGAATCACGCGATGGTCTCCCATCCCATCGGCGAATCTTCTGTTCGACGTGTTTGCATGGTCGGGGCGTTTGATTCAGCTTACGCCCGCCATGCGATCATCCGCGAGGGGCTGGAAGCACACGGCATCGAAGTTGAGTTGCGTCCCATCCACAAGCACGCTTCTGCACGCCAACGCGCTCTCCATCTCCTAAAAAACTTCCCCAAACACGGCGAAGTGGATGCGGTTATCCTCCCTGCATTTAACCAGTTGGTCGCCCCCGTAGCCTGGTATCTTGCCAGAAGCCGTAATCTTTGCCTGCTGGTTGATTATATGGTGGGGCAGTTGGATACGCTGCAAGACCGCAATGCATCTTCACGCACTGCGAAGCACTGGCTTTATCGCCAGATTGAGCGCTTCAATCTACGAAATGTTTATTCGGTCACGGATACCGCACTGCATCGGAATATTTTCGCGGAACTGGCAGGTGTTCCGCCGCGCCGCATGGCTGTGCTGCCTGTTGGTGTGCAATCCCTGGAAATGCTGCCCCCGCCGCCGAACAATGCGCCCCTGGTGGTGCAATACGCCGGAACCTACATCCCGTTTCATGGGGTGGATGTCATCCTGCGGGCTGCGAGCCGAATGCCGGAGGTGACCTTTGAACTGATTGGCGTGGGGCAGACCTTGCCCCAGGCACGCGAACTGGCAAAAAATCTTGGCTTGCAGAATGTGCAATTCATTGAGCAATACGTCCCGCAGGAGACGCTGCGCGAATGGCAAGCTCGCAGCACGTTGATGCTCGGCGTTTTTGGAGAAGCCGCCAAGACAGATTACGTCATCCCCAACAAAGTCTTCGAGGCACTGGCATTGGGTCGCCCGATTATCACTGCGCAATCCCAGGCTGTTAGCGAGCAATTCACCGATGGCGAACATCTCATGCTGGTTCCTCCGGGGGATGATGCACAACTCGCCGCCGCGATTCATGATTTGCTGGCGAATCCAGACAAGCAAGCCACCATTCGGCACAAGGGTCGGCAGCGCATCAAAGAAGCCTTCCTGCCGCAGCACATCGGCAAGCTGTTAATTGCGCAGTTAGAGGCAATTTGTAAACAGAAATAACAAGAAAATTGTACGTTTTTTGCATGAACAATTTGGTTTTGATAATCCCCACTTCCGTCCCCCCGCTGCGCAAGGGGAAACCAAGTCCCGCCCTACGCAGTGGGGAGGAATTTAAGGCTTGTCCGGTATTGAGAAAAGCGGTTGTGAACTGAACGCATAAGCTTTGTCTGGTTATGCGGCGGGTAACACGATGCTGTGTCCCTACAGGGGATACAAATTTGCGTAGGGACACGGCACTGCCGTGTCCGAGAATAGATTGTATCAGTACGATTCCCACCTGGGATACGTACCGGACAACGCTATTTAACGTCAATTTTGGATAAGCGACTTAACGGGGTTTCACCCCGAACCCCACCACTTTTTTCAAAAAGTGGACAAAAACTTTCGTGCCAAAATCTTTGATTAGGGATGCCAATCCCTTGTGAGAGCTTGAGGGCAAAGCCCTCAATATCTTAAACAAAACTCACGCTATTTAGGGAGGGGAGCAGAAAGCACGAGAATCAAAAACTGCCCCAACTTCGGAGCAGTTTTTTTGTGCAAGCAAGGGGATTGTTTCGCTTAGACGCTCGGTTCAGCGACTTCGACTTCCACGCCTTCTTCACCGACGAGCAGCAGTTTGTTGGTTTCTTCGTTCACCGTAACAGAAACTGTGCTGGCGACGGAGAACTGACCGCCGAGGATGCCTTCAGACAATTCATCTTCGATGGTGTTCTGGATCAGGCGGCGCAGCGGACGAGCGCCATATTCGGCATCGTAGCCTTCGGTTGCCAGCCATTCACGCGCTTCTTCGGTGATGTCCAGAATGATTGCATGTTCGACCAGGCGCGTGCGCACTTTGTCCAATTCCAGATCAACAATCTGCTTGATCTCTTCCTGCGACAAGGGGCGGAAGATGACAGTTGCATCCACACGGTTCAGGAATTCGGGGCGGAACATGCGCCGCACCTGATCCATGACGTTCTTGGACATATCGCCGTAGTCTTCTTCGGCTTTCTTGTCGATATCCAGGTTGGTGTTAAAGCCCAGGCGAGCGCCGCGCTTAATCATATCTGCGCCGACGTTGCTGGTCATCACAATCATCGTGTTGCGGAAATCCACAGCGCGACCGCGTGCATCGGTCAACACGCCTTCTTCCATCACCTGAAGCAGCATATTGAAGGCTTCGGGGTGTGCTTTTTCGATTTCATCAAAGACGACAATGCTGTAGGGACGGCGGCGAACTGCTTCCGTCAATTGGCCTGCATCTTCATAGCCCACGTATCCTGGAGGCGCACCCACCAGACGGGCGACGCTGTGGCGTTCCATGAATTCGCTCATATCCAGTTGGACGAGCGCTTCTTCGCTGCCGAAGAGGAATTCTGCCAGCGTCTTCGTGAGTTCGGTTTTACCGACACCCGTGGGGCCGAGGAACATGAAGGAACCAATCGGACGACGCGGGTCTTTGAGGCCAGCACGAGCGCGGCGTACTGCCTTGCTGATCGTGACGATGGCTTCATGCTGCCCGATGATACGCTTGTGCAGGGCATCTTCCATCCCCATCAAGCGTTCGGCTTCATCGCTAGCCATCCGTGTGACCGGGATACCCGTCCACATGGCGACCACTTCCGCGATGTCTTCACCGAGCAAACGCGGCTGCCCGGTTTCTTCGTTCCAATTGGTGCGATAATCGCTCAGGGATTGTTCCAGATCTTCTTCGCGTGTGCGCAGGTCTTCGATCAGTTCATCCTCAAGGTCATCGTCCTGGGCGCGGCTGATTTCTCCGCGAATGTGTTCGAGTTCTTCTTCCAGGCGGCGCACCTGAGCAGCTTCCGGGCTTTTGTACATGCGCAAGCGTGCGGATGCTTCGTCAATCAGGTCAATTGCTTTATCCGGCAGGAAGCGATCCGGGATGTAGCGAGCGGACAAATGCGCAGCGGAGTCAATTGCTTCGTCGGTAATTTCGACGTTGTGGTGTTCCTGATACGGAATCTTGATACCCTGTAAAATTTCGATGGTTTCTTCGATGGTTGGTTCATCCACCAGGATTTGCTGGAAGCGGCGTTCCAGGGCGGCATCGCTTTCGATGTGCTTGCGGTATTCGTCCAGCGTTGTCGCGCCGATGCACTGCAATTCGCCACGAGCCAGCGCGGGTTTGAGGATATTTGCCGCATCCACGCTGCTGCCTGCGCTGCCTGCACCCACGAGCATATGCACTTCATCAATGAAGAGGATGGTATCGGAAGATTTCAGTTCTTCGATGACGCGCTTGAGGCGTTCTTCAAACTGACCCCGATACATCGTACCTGCGACCAGTGAACCTACGTCCAGTTGCAGCACGCGCTTATTCAGCAGGGGACGGGGTGTGTCGCCATCAATGATGCGTTGTGCCAGCCCTTCGACGATGGCAGTTTTACCCACACCAGGTTCACCAATCAGCGCCGGGTTGTTCTTGCGGCGGCGGCTGAGTACCTGGATTACGCGCTCAATTTCGATCTCACGACCTACGACCGGATCGAGCTTGCCTTCAGAGGCCAGCGCCGTCAGGTCAGTCGCCAGTTGATCCACCAGGGGAGTCTTGTCTCCTCGGCGGCTGGATGGGCGTTCCGGCGGTGTGGTTTTTTGCACAGGGCTTTCGGAAAGCACGCGGCGCGTCTGGCGGCGGACTTTCTCCGGGCTGATGCTCAGGCGGCGCAGCACTTCGATTGCAATTCCATCTTGCTGACGAACAAGCCCCAGCAGCAAATGCTCCGTACCAATATAGTGATGCCCCATGCGACGAGCTTCATCAACCGCGAGTTCGAGGACTTTTTTGGTACCTTCGGAAAGATCCGGGTTGCCGACCCCGGTGCGGCTGTCCGCATCGGTCAGGCGATTCACCAGTTCTTCCACACGGCGTAATTCCAGCCCTAATTCTTGTAAGACACGACCAGCCACTCCGCCTTCTTCGCGCATCAGGCCGAGCAGTAAATGCTCCGTGCCGATGGTTCCATGTTGAAGCCGTTCAGCTTCTTCCTGGGCGAGGCTCAATACCCGGCGCGCCCGCTGTGTAAAGCGTTCCATTTTATTTGGCACGGTTCTTACCCTCCGTCGCCAGTCGGACGCATGAAAAACGTCCACTGTTTTGCTATTCTGCGTTTCGATACTGCTTATTATACCAACATCCCTCTTGCACAAAACCGTGGGATACCTCAACAAATCGTTAGAATGTGCAATGCGATGGTAGCGCGAAATGATTACAGGGGAATGAATTGCGTTGAATGTTCTGCGAACAACCCATAAATAATCATTTTCAGCCCATGCTCCAAGCATAACATAGTGGCGCGATTGGGGCGAACTGCCGAAATGGGTAGTTGACGGAATGCTGAGAAATTGAAGAACGTTGGTTTTGCAGGGTATGGCGGGGTATGGATGAAGGGCGCGTCGTGGACAGATATACGTCAGGCGAAGGAGTAGGGCTTCTCATTTCTGGCATTTTCGGGCACGGTATTGACGTTTGACAATTTAATTACCCAGCCCATTGTATTTGGGTGTGGCGGACGTGCTGTTGCACGTCCCTACAAATATCGTATCTGTAGGGAAACCCAACGGGGGTGTCCACAACCAGCATTTTTGGTAGGGGCGGATCATGATCCGCCCGCAACAATTAAGATCTAACCTGATGGCAATCCGTCCTGGACACGCCCCTACGAGACACTGTCAGACTATTCTTCTTCTGCCGGGGCTTCTTCTGCGACAGGTTCCTCAGCCGCTTCTTCTGCCGGAGCTTCTGCGACAGGTTCCTCAGCCGCTTCTTCTGCCGGAGCTTCTGCGACAGGTTCCTCAGCCGCTTCTTCTGCCGGAGCTTCTGCGACCACTTCTTCTGCCGGAGCTTCTGCCACTTCCGCAGCGGGTTCTTCCGCTTCTTCTGCGGGCGCAGGTTCGTCCCCACCTTCTTCGATGCGCAAGTCTTCATCCTGGTAGGCGCGGCGCATATCTTCGTCCAGGAATTCTGGCGAATTCACGCGGCGCAAACTCAGCCCCAGGCGGCGTTGTGCCACATCCAGCTTCACCACACGCAGCACCAGCTTATCACCCCGGTTGACAACATCGCGGGGATGCTCGACACGTTCATCGGAAAGCTCCGAAATATGAATGAGACCTTCGATGGAGTCCATGCCTTCAACCTGTGCGAAAGCGCCGAACTTCGTCAGCTTGGTGACGGTACCGCGCAGCAATGCCCCGGTTCCGTAGCGGGTTGCCAGCTTGTCCCAGGGGTCTTCCTGCAACTGCTTCAGGCTCAGGCCGATGCGGTTCTTGTTTTCATCCACGCTGATGACCAGCACTTCGACTTCCTGACCCACATCCAGCACCTGACGCGGGTGTGTGATATGTTCCCAGGAGAGTTCGGTCAGGTGTACCAGCCCCTCTGCGCCACCAATATCCACAAACGCGCCGAAGTTTTCCAGGCTTACGACGCGCCCCTGGCGCACTTCACCAACTTCCAACTCGGTGATGAGGGATTCTTTCAGGCGCTGGCGCACTTCGCGCATGGCTGCCCGTTCCGAAAGGATCAAACGGTTGCGGCTGCGGTCAACTTCCATGACTTTTACACTGATGTTGTCATTGACCATGCCACCGTAGCGTTCTTCCGGGGTTTCGCCCGATACATCTAATTGGCGCTTGTCGCTAATCTGGCTTTGCGGGACGAAGCCACGCAGCCGCCCGAAGCGTACAATCAAGCCGCCTTTGTTATAGCCCCCAATCCGCCCATCATAGACCTGTTTGGATTCCAGGTATTCTTCTGCTTCGCGCCAGTCCAATTCTTCTTGCGCGTGGTTGATGGAGAGGATGGTGTTCCCACGATGATTGCGCGGGTTCACGACGTAGACGTAGACCTCGGCCCCGTCCTGGAGTTGTTCCAGCGTCTTGCCGCTCAACATCTCGACTTCGCGCTTGGGGACGAACCCCTCGCGGCCTTCACCCAGGTCAACGTAAATCTCATTGGGGGTTGTGCGGGCGACATGCCCCAGGATGAGATCCCCACGCTTCAGACGGTTGGGGTCGTCTTCTGCGCCTTCGTCGCCGGGAATATCGGCATCGTCGTCGTCTTCTGTTGGTTCTTCTGTTTCTTCTTCCGCAGCCGCCTCAGTTGAGGGTTCTTCCGGTGTGCCCTCGGTTTCGGTTTCCTGCGATACTACGACTTCATCTACACTAGTTGGCGTGTCTTGCACGTCAGTCGCAACCGTATCTGTGATTTCTTCGGTTGTCTCTGGCATGCTTTCCGGCGTTGACTCCGACAACTCGGCAGACGAAGTGTCTTGCGTTGGCTCTTCGTTCTTGCCCAGTTCTGGCTGTTCCATGCTGATCATCTTCCCTGTATGCTTGCTCGGTTGGGGATTATACCGTCTTCATTCAATTTATCAAACCTCACCTTGCGCCTTTTTGAACGAATTCGCACGGCTGGGTACAAGAACAGACAATACCGTTCTGGAACCTGTGTCGTATAATGGCACACAGATTGTAGCTGCCGTTGAAAATGCCAGGGAAAATTTATGAGATTTCTGATGCTTCTTGCAACGCTGCTGCTGGTAGCAGCCTGTAATTCGCAGCCAATGGATGTATCTGAACTACCAGTAGGAGACCCCGAACGCGGCGCAGTACTGTATACAGAGAGTATCAACGGTGCGCCTACCTGTAGTTCATGCCATGCCCTCACGGATGAGCGTATGACAGGCCCCGGCCTTGCCGGGTATGGAGAAATCGCTGGAACGCGAGTGGAAGGGCAAAGTGCCGAGGAGTATACTTACGAGGCAATTATGCAACCCTCTGCGCATCTGGTTGAGGGATATGGCAATTTGATGTATGCCGAATATCGCTCTAGACTTTCTGCACAGCAAGTTGCCGACTTGATAGCCTATCTACTGATACTTACACAATAGGAAGGTTTCAGCAATGGAAGAATTTGTAACTAGCCCATTCGCGCAGACTGTTCTCGTCACCATTTTTCGCTTTCTGCATATCATCACCGGTATTATCTGGGTAGGTTTTGGTACGCTGATTGCCTGGTTGATGATCCCCACCGCACAGCGCATGGGGGAACGTGGTGCAACCATGCTGCGTACCTTTGTGGGTTATACTCCCGTCGGAACTATTCTCGGCATTTCTGCACTGGTAACGACCATTGCCGGATTATTACTGTGGCCTTTCCGCGTGCAGGGAGCCATTGACTTCCGCGCTTTCACAGACACTGGGGATATTGTAATGGCAATTGGTGCGGTATTCGGGTTGCTCGCCTTTGGTCATGGTGCGACGGCAACCGGACGTTACACCGGAGTATATGCGGCAGCCGCAAAAGCTTATGATGAAAACCCTTCTGATGCGAACTCGAAGGCATTGGAAGATGCGCAGAAGAAGATGACATTGCACGCGAATGTCAGCGCATGGTTGACCGTCATTGCTGTTGTCGGCATGGCTGGCGCACGCTACCTCTAGTAACCAACCTGCCAGAAGTATGCAATGTAGCGGCGCAGCAGATTTGCGCCCTACATTTGTTTAACCACCTCTACAAACAATCCTCCATTTTTCCTGTATCCTGAAACTAACGAAACACATCGCAATACCTCTTTGCAGAATGCTGTTTCAGTACCAGAAACAAGGGGGAGCCTCATGGAAAGTTGGATGAGTAGGGACTTACTCGAACAGCTTGCGCAGTGGTACACCGATCATCTCGAATCGTTCCCGCCAGTCCTCATTTCAGCCTTTGCCCTGGTCATGCTGGGTACGGTGCTGTTCTTCTCCAAAGATAAGCTGATTCATGGCGCTGCTATCGGAATCACAGCGGTGATCTTCTTCGCGCTGACCTTCAGCACGGGGATGTTCGGGCAAGAGCTGTATCTGAATCTCAGCACGGCGCTGCTGCTGGCGCTGTTAACCTGGTTCTTCTCATCGTTGGCTGAGATGACGGAAGGCTGGATCATGCCAATTTCGTTGGCTGGCCTGGTGGGATTTGTGGCGCTGTTCTTCGTCAACGTAGAAGCACCACAAAGTAGTATTTTCCTTAACCTCAGCGCCGGGTTGGTGGGCGCGGTTGCAGCCGCTTTCTTGATCCGCGAAGATTGGGAGTGGTCACCGCAGCGGCGTGGTCAAGCACTGCGCGAAGCGATTCGTAAAGAGCGCAAAGCAGACCGTAAGGCCGAGGGCAAAACAGGTGATTACTATATTCTGGTAGTGGGGCGCGACGCGGCAGATACAGGCCAGAAATTGCAATTCCTGAATGACAGCAATATCAGCACTTATGATGTACAGGAAGCTGCTTACGACAAAGAAACAGGACTGACGTTCCAGCAGGTGCAAGCCAATATTGTGACGATGGTTAAGGAGCCGGAAGTTGTCTTCCTGTCGAACCAGGAAGCACGGCTGCGCATTCTGGCTTACCCGGATAGCGCGAAAAAGCTCTACAAGCAACTTACAGAAGTGGTCGAAATCACCAGCCAGCAGCGCATTGAATGGCACTCGGATGATGTAGTTCATCTGGAACTTCGCGCAAACACACCGCAGCAGCTTTTCTCCCAATATCTGGAAAAACAGATTTATGATCTGGCGCGGCAGTGGCGTACAAGCGAAGACGAAACGCTGCACCATGCCATTGATCCACTGCTGGAATGGGCGAGGGAAATGAAATTTGTCGACTCGTGATGATGTTGCGCTGGCGAGGATCGGCTTTTGGGGGACAATAGAGTCGAAGCATTAAGGAGTGCGACTGATGACAGCATTAACAATCAACCTGGATTCAATTGTCAATTTCTTGACTGAACTACTGAATATCCCCAGCCCAACCGGGTATCACGCTGAAGCCTTGCCCTATCTGCGGCAAGCATTCACGGCGCTGGAGTTCCCCGGTGCAGAAATTACGGAACTGCCCAAAGGCGCGGTGGTGGTTCGGATTCCCGGCAAGAGCAGCGATGCCCCTATAGGTGTGACGGCGCATACCGATACGCTGGGCTTCATGGTGAAGCAAGTCAAGAGCAATGGCGCACTCGCACTGACCAACCTGGGCGGAATCAATTGGTCGGGCGCGGAATTTGAGAATTGCACCATCCGCACCCATGATGGCAAGCGCTATCGCGGGACGGTTATCCTCAGCAATCCGAGTACCCATGTGAATCCCGAAGCGGGACGCAAAGCCCGCAGCGCCGATACAATGGAAGTCCGCATAGATGCACGCACCAGCAGCCGCGCAGAGACAGAATCGCTCGGTATTGGTGTGGGGGATTTCATCTTCCTTGATCCCCGCGTGGAAGTGACCGAAACAGGGTTCATTCGTTCGCGTTTCCTGGATGATAAAGCCGGGGTTGCCTGCATCTATGGCGCATTACAAGCATTGAAAGAAGCCGGTGAAATTCCCGCGCAGGATACCACCATCCTCATCGCCAATTATGAAGAAGTGGGACATGGTGGCGCGGCGGGCTTCCCGGAAAATCTGGCGGAACTGCTGACGATTGATATGGGTGCGTTGGGGGATGGGCAGGCCGGAGACGAATTTAGTGCATCCATCTGTGTGAAAGACAGCGGCGGCCCCTATCACTTTGACATGAATAACAAATTGCGCTCCCTGGCAGAGAAGAACAGCATCGCCTACAAAGTCGATATTTACCCGCAGTACGCCAGCGATGGTACGTCGTATTGGCGGGCAGGTGGTGCAGCACGAGTTGCTTTGATTGGCCCTGGGGTGGCTTCCTCGCATGGCTACGAGCGCACACACAAAGAGGCTTTGCAGCACAGCACGCACCTGATCGCACGCTATTTGCTGGCAGAGTGAACAATATCAGTTTTGGTAGCTTCCTGGCTAAATGCTGATGGCTAACAGCTAGAAGCTACTCACCATCTTCCCGCGCCATGCATCGCATCAATTCCAGAGTCATGCGTACATCGCCTAACGCGCTGTGGGCATCTACGACGGTGATTTTCTCATAAGTGGCGGCGCTGCTGAGGCTGTGCCATTTGTAACTGTAGCGCTGATTATTCCAGCTTCCCCGGAACGCCGCGTACTGCTTCATGGCACAATGCCGCTTTCCTACGCGAAGCATCGGCAGCTTATAGAGATTCACCGTTTGTTGCAGCAGTCGCCAATCAAAATCCATGTTGTAGGCCACCAGCGGCGCACCCGCTAATTTGATCGACAGCGTGGTATAGACATCATCAAATGTCGGTGCATCTGCCAGCATTTCGTTGCTGATCCCATGTACATTGATGGCACCAAACGGCACGCGCTGCGTCGGCCTCACCAACGTATCCAGCACCACTTCGCCGTTTTTATCAATCACACCAATCTGCACCACTTCATCCGTCTTGCCGATGCCCGTCGTTTCGGTGTCGATGATGTAGAAATTTTCTCCTGCAAAGAGCGTCCGCGCCCATTCTTGTACCTGCATCCGATCACGCGGATTCCGATGTGCTGCCATTGAGCAGACCTTTCACAACAATACTTTTTGTCCGCACAGTATACCGTGTTTGCGCCGAGAATATGAGCTTCATCCGCATTGGGTTATGACGATTCAGCGTCATTTCTGGCTTATACTCAAGATAAGAAATATTTCGTCAGGAGTCTGTCATGGAAAAGATTTTTGTGAGTTACCGCCGGGATGATAACCGCTGGGCAGCAGCGCGAATTTGTGATCGGCTGAATCGCTACTTCGGCGCAGAGCGTGTCTTCCGCGATATTGAAGACATTGAATTTGGCAGCCACTTCCCGCAGCGCATCGAAGAGACGATCCAGAACAGCGCCCTGATGCTGGTCATTATGGGCGAAGAATGGCTGATTCTGGCGGGTGACGACGGCACGCCGCGCATCTTACAGGATGGCGATTGGGTGCGCCGTGAGATCGAAATTGCTATGCAGCATGATGTTGAGATTATCCCTGTAGTGATTGATGATGCCAGGATGCCCACGCCTGAGCAAATCCCTGGCAGCCTGGGAAAACTCAGCGAGATCAATGCTATTTTCTTCCGTGACGAAAATTTCGATGCCAGCATGAAAGACTTACTGAAGCAGATTCACTATACGTTGATTCGATCCCGCACAGGGATATGGGGACGCATCACGCGCTTTTTCCGCAGCTACCTGACGATTGTTCCCCTCGCCTTTGCGCTCGGATGTTTGTTGATGTTTTTGATTCGTTCCCTGGAAATCAATTACATCATTGGCGTACAGCTTCAACTCTGGCCTGATCCCAGGACAGCCGCAATTGCAATCTCTGATACGGTCATCACGCGCAGTTATGAACTTCGGTTCCTCTGGGGCTACCTCTTTGAAGCGCTGACGCTGATTATCCATAGCATTTTGATGATCGCTGTTTACCGAATGTTCCGCGTCTTCGGCTTGATGCTGGCCTTTGGCCTGGGAGCAATCCTGGGCGATATTCTGATGCTGCACCTCTTAATCGGCAATCTCGCCCTGGATGCGACTTTCGTCATTCGCATTCTGTGGGTCATTATACTGGCGTTGATCGTCCAATCGGAATCAGTGCAGGCATTCATCAATATGCTGCTGGCAATTCCACGCAAACTGGCGCAGCCGCAGTATGCCTTCGGGGAAAAACCAGAATTTCGCCGTATCTAAACACAAATATTCAATAAACTATTGTAAATTAAGCTTAGGTAAAAACAACTTAGAGGTAGACTCTAATGCAACTTTGGTTCTACGTCATCGTGGCTAGTCTCATGAGCTTGACAGCTTGTTCTGGTTCCACAGAACAAGGTTTATTTGTTGAATATAATGTTGGGCTTCTGTCCGTGACTATGGACAGCAATGGTAGCATTTCTTTCGGTGTATCTACTGAATTTACTATTCCTTCGCTAGTTGGTAGCTTTACAGTCGGTTATTACGTTGATCCTGCACGTGAACTTAATTTACCAAGTGCTTTGGTCATACGCACACCAACCAGAGACTACGTTTATGATTTGCACGGACAAGACTTCGAGATTGAATTTGACTCTGGTTACTACGAACGTATTCGTCTAGTCAAGTCAGAGAACAATATTATACTCATTGTCGAACAGATTGATGGACAATTAAATTTCTCGACCAGTACATCCTCTCAGACATCAATACGAGGGTTCACCTGTAATGGGGCGTACGGTCCTCATTTCAACATTGGAGATCGTTTCTATGTACCACCTGGAGATGGATCAACTAGTGTTTGGGAAGAACCGAATAATGTTCCGCGAATTGGACGCATACCAGAAAATGCTGGTGGCGTAATTATAGGTGGGCCTGTATGTAAGCGGGGGCAGGAAGGCAACCTCGTATCCTGGATGGTTCAAACGGATTCTGGGCTAGAAGGCTGGGTGTCTGAAGGATATCCACACAGTCCTGTCCCCTGGATAGCACCTATAGATTAAACAAATAATCTTTATGCCCGCAGCGATTGCCACTGGTGCGGCATCGTATCGCCATAGGTGATCTGTTCTGCGCCGAGGAAGTGGCCTAATGATTCAACAGCGGAGCGAATCGGTGCGGGATCATCCGGCGCATGATCTTCTGCATACGTGGCGGGAATATGCAGCGTGTTCGTCTTGCGATCATAAGCCATATCCATACGCCCGATGAGCCGTTCCCCGTGCAGAATCGGCAGCACGTAGTATCCGTATTGGCGCTTATCTTTGGGAACGTAAATTTCAATGCGATAGTGAAAATCCCAGATTTGCTCGGTGCGGCTGCGGTCACAAATCAGCGGGTCAAAGGGAGAAAGCAGGGTTGTACACGGCTGGAAATCCCCGTCTTCAACCTGTTCCAGCAGCGGCGTATCATCCACATGCAGCAGCCATTCCCCATCCCAGCCTTGTACCTGCACCGGGATGACAAGCGCTTCGGCTAGCAGGCGTTGCGTGGCTTCGGTATAGTGCCAGTAGCGATTGCGCGTGTAATAGTAATTGATTTGTGCCTTGCCTCGCGCTAAACCAAGTCCCTTAATGGCTTTCTGTACTGCCCAGTACGTCGCCTCAAAGGGGCTGAGTGCCTCACGCTGTACCCAATCCGGCAGGCAGCGCTCGGCTAAATCCCAGTAGCGCTGGTTGCCCCGGCGATGGGAAACCAGAATGTCCCCCGTCGTCCATAGAAAATCCAGCATGCGATGGATAGCACGGTTGCTCGTCCAGCCGCTGAAATGCTCTGCGGTAGCACCATCATGCTCAAAATCGCTGGCCTTCAATTCCCCCTCGTCATGGAGACGCTGCAACACATGGTCGCGCAACCCATGAAGGTCATATTCATCGAGCCAATCCTGGGAACGTTTGTGCTGGCGGACATGCTGCATATAGGCTGCATGAACTGGATATTCTTCGCTGAGAACCAGTGAAGCCGCATGCGCCCAATACTCGAACAAGTCCCGGCTTTGCCAGCGCAGGCGATCCAACTCCGCAGTGTCATGCGACCCCAGGCGACTCCACAAAATCAGCCGATGAGGGCGCTCTACTTTGCGGATGGGGTCAAGCTGCAAGCATCCCAGATTCCGAATAACATCCAGCATAGAAAGCTGCGTCTCTGCATCCAGGTGCTGTTTGCGAATGATGAAACGGCGGGCTGTTTCAGGGGAGATGGTGCGAATCGATGACATGATACTCGGCTTTCGGTAGACCAATCATGTCGTGCAGTATAGCACATTTGTTTCAGGTGGTTAGGATAAATTTGTACGTAAGCTGGTTGAAGCCATTGGCGTGGTTTCATCAGACCACGTCTCGCGCAAAGTAACCGATCTTCTATTCAGGACGGCTGATAAAGGATACTTTGTTAAACAAGGGATACCGAACTCCTGTGATTTGTGTGGTTGCTCAGGACTGTTGATATACCTCTGGGTTGACGCAGTGCAGCAGGTGTTCTCCGCGCAGACCACGCAGCAGGTTTTCGGCAGCGATTTCACCCATGCGCCTGCGGGTGGTGTGCGTGGCGCTGCCTGTGTGCGGAACTACGATACAGTTCGGCAAATCCAATAAGGGATGCTCTGCCGGGAGGGGTTCGGGGTCGGTGACATCCAGCGCGGCGAAGGCGATTTCGTTGGTCTTCAATGCTTGCAGGAGCGCTCCCGTCTGAATGATTCCACCGCGTGCCGTGTTCACTAGAATGGCAGTAGGCTTCATCAGGGCGAATTGTTCTGCGCCGAATAGACCGCGAGTTGCATCGGTCAGGGGTGTATGAATACTGATGAAGTCGCTCTCGCGCAGCAGCGTTTCCAGGCTGGTTGCTTCTGCACCAACTTCATCCGCGCAGCTTCCACCGCCATGATACAAGACTTTCATGCCGAAACCCCGCGCTCGTTGTGCCACCGCGCAGCCGATTCGCCCCAGGCCGATGATCCCCAACGTCGCGCCGTGAACATCCCGCCCCAATAACTGAATCGGATTCCAGGTTTTCCAGTCACCGTTTTTTACGTAGGCGATGCTCTCTGGCAGCCGTCGTGCCGCCGCCAGCAGCAGCATGAAGGCATGATCAGCGGTGGTTTCGGTCAGCACACCGGGCGTATTACCCACTGGAATCCCGCCTTCTGTTGCGGCTGCGATGTCGATATTGTCATAGCCTACGGCGTAGTTACCGATGACCTTCAGTGAAGGGGCAGCATCCAACAGGGCGCGATCTACTTTCTCGGTGAGCATGGCGATAAAGCCATCTGCATGCTGCAATTGTTCCCGCACTTCATCTGGTGGTGGTGGCGTAGCACCTTCCCAGATATGAACGTCACAGTGTTCGCGCAGCCGTTGCAGCGGTTCTTCTGGGATCATGCGTGAGATGTATATTCGGGGGCGTGCCATGGTAAATCGCCTTTTGCTGCGGTAGGGGTGAGATCATGTCGCATACACATTAATCTAGGCACTCATTCTGGCGGACGAGGCAGGCTCGTCCCTACAGAGAAACAGGTCTTTTGTAGGGACAATGCCTGTGTTTTCCGAAAAATGCCTAAAATGAGAACCATAAACGCTACACTTGATGCCTATGCATTCTGGACACGTCCCTACGAAATGCTGCGGTTATTTATGATTCCGTTACGATTCCTGCTTCGGGTTCAGATGTTTGCTCCATCTGTGCCGTGGCTTCTTTGATTGCTTCGAAGCGTCCCATGCGTGCCAGCGTATAGCGGAAGATTTCACCCGCGATGTTGATGTCTTCCCCGTGTGCGCGTTCCATCCCCTTGAAACCGGGCGAGGAATTCACTTCACAGATTTTGAAGTGATCGTTATCAAAAAGTAGATCAACACCCGCGACATCCAGCCCCAACAGCCGCGTCGCTTCCAGCGCGAGAATCTCCACTTCCGGGCTGAGAGGGAACGGTTCTGATCCACCCCCGCGAGAAACATTGGCCTTGAAATTGCCATCGGTGGAGAAGCGGCGCATACTGGCAACAGCACGCCCGCCAACGACGATCACGCGTACATCCTGCCCCCTGCTGCTGGCGATGAATTCCTGCAAAATGATATTTGCATCCGGCTTGGTGTGTTCGAGCAATGTGGCAATGTCTTCAAAGTTCTCGCGGTTTTCTGAAAGGTAGACCCCCGAACCCTGCGAACCGGAGAGTGTCTTCAGCACAACCGGAAAACCCAGTTGCTTTTCCACCAGGTCTACATTGATGGGGAAGCGTGCCAGCATCGTCTTTGGTACGGGTAGATTGCTGGCTGCCAGGATTTGCTGCGTATACAGCTTATCGCGCACCGCCTCAATGGCTGCTGACGAATTGATAACGGCTACGCCAAGTCGTTCCAGGTGACGAATGATCGCCAGGGCAAAGTAGTTAGTGGTTGCACCCAGGCGCGGAATGAGAAAATCCGGCAGCGGGGCAGCTTTGCCATCCAGCAGTATACTCTTACGATCATCACGGGTTACCACAAGCTCCAATTGATCTGGCTTCACAACGTTCAGATCAACCCCCATGCGTGCCGCATTCTCTACGAAACGCGCAATTTCGTATTTCTCCGGCGGCATTTCATCCAGGCTATACCGATATAAAATCCACCCGCGCATTCAGTCCCCTGTTCACTCTTTGTGTACAGCCGGCATTATACAGCGTGCGCATCCGAAAACATAATGAATGCACCATCAACTTTGCGCATGAAATCAAGACAAAAATACCAGGTCATAGGGCTGTTGCATCATCGTCAGGCGGTTACCCTCTATTTGCATCACATGATCGAGTCGCACAAAATCCTGTTCGGATACAACGAACAAATACGGGTTGGTCTGATCGAAGAATCCATCAAGCGAGATGTTGGGATCAAACCCTGGTGGGGGATCGCCATGCCCTTCCAGATAGTCGCAATATTGTGCGACACGGCAGTGATACCAGTGCTGAATAATCTTGCGGAAGAAGTAGGGGAGCAGCGCGTATTCCTGTGTTACGGCTTGTAATGTGTCGATTGTGATGCCTTCGGAGCAGCGGTCAAGCGTCCATACGCTGGGATGATCGTCATGTCGTCCGGCTGTTGCGTCGCGCTCTGCCAATTTTGCGGCCTCTACCAATTTATTGCGCAGCACCGCCGGCAGGGTCATGAAGAAATACGGGTAAACACTGCCACCGCGCAGCAGCTTGTAATTCAAACTTTCGCCGCCCATCTCTGCCAGTTGTTCCTTACTCACAACAGAACCATCTGGCAGTGGTGGATTTCCGGCGAATAACCAGGCAATGGGTCGCCCATTGCGTTCGACATCGTTGGTGATGATGTAACCAGGGACGCGATCCTTATTCTTATCTTCAATGCGAACGGGTTGCCCACTGCTTTCAATCACGGCATGGTCAATCCAGGAATTCTTGCCCCACCGTCTCCACTTTACATCCGTGATGCCGAGTAATCGCAGCAGTTCTTCCCCGGCAAAATCACCCAGGTCACGAGGTTGTTTGTGGTTGCCGGGCATGGGGCGATGAAACTTCTGCTCCGAGCTTTCCTTCAGATGTCGCGGCACGCGCTTGATCCCTGGGGAATAGTGTGTTTCCAGCGCATCGATTCCCTGGAGGCGCAGCGTCACGGATTCGCTGTCTTCCTGCAATTTTTCTTCAAAACGCTCCCGGTTTTCCGTCTGGATTTGGTTCCATAGATCGGGGTTGTGTGCCTGGAATCGAATCGTGTCGCCATCCGGGGAGTAACCAACTGCCAGATAAACACCTTTGATAAGAAGATATTTCATGTTCAATGCTTTCGTGTGGTAAAGTCCGCTGAAGTTGCTGCCAAGAACTTACCGGAATTTTGCACACTTGGCAAATTTCATGACGTTTGTTGCAGGGCAATCGCATCAAATTTACTTGGGATTTGCAAGACAGGAAAACGATCAAAACGACGAAATCAACAAGGGGTCAATGCACCAGACCAGGCGAAAACACAATTTCTCTTTTGGTTATTTCGGGCACGACATGTCGTGCCCCTACGTTTTTCTTCGTGTCCTTTGTATCTTCGTGGTGAGAATCGTTTTGAAGCGATCACCCTGCGGCACCTACCAGGGGACAGCATCAAACGACTATTTACGGGTGACCCACCGAATCACCCCTACGAATTCCTCTGTGTCCTTGGTGTCTTTGTGGTTCAAATGCTTATGAGGCGTTAGAGGTAGCTTTCGCCACCGTCCACATTGATGGCTTGCCCGGTGATGAAACGCGCTGCATCACTGCACAGGAAGAGGACGACATCTGCGACTTCTTCCGGCGTGCCAGGGCGCTGCATGGCATTTTGCAGCGGAGAAGGCAAGGGCATATCCGGCTCTTCGATGTTACCGGGGCAGACGGCATTCACGCGCACATTCTGCGGAGCGAGTTCTTGCGCAGCCTGTTTCGTCATGCCGATGATCCCCGCTTTGCCGCTGACGTAACCGATACCTTCTGCCAGCGGATTGGGATGGCCTGCGGTGCTGGCGAGATTCACGATGATCCCGCCGCCTTCTGCCACCATGACGCGGCTCATCAACTGCACGCAGAAGAATGTCCCTGTGATATTCACCTCGATCTGCCGCCGCCAGTCCCATTCATCAATTTTGCCCAGCGGTTCGGCTTTGTAGATTCCGGCAGCGTTCACCAGAATATCAATGTTGCCGAGGCTATCCCGTGCGCGTTCGATTAAGGCTGCGACCTGGAAACGGTTCGATACATCCCCCTGGAAACCGACTACATTGCCGCCTGCTGACTGCAATTGTTCCGTAAGGGTTTCTACTCGATCCGGGTTCAGGTCATTAACGGCAACAGAAGCCCCCGCGTTGACGAGTGCTTCTGCGATGGCTTTCCCAATTCCGGCTCCTGCCCCGGTGACGATGGCATTTTTGCCCGTGAGGTCTACGACGAAGTTTGACATAGTTGCTGCAACCAATGGCTCATACTGGCCTGCGCTCCACGGTGGAAAGTTTCCCCGTTTGTGTACATTAGGCGGCGGTCGGTGTTGGTCGCCACGAAAAACGAGGGGCGATATTTATACTTCGCTGCGTGTGCTTCTGCCGTCTGTTTGGCGTAAATCTGCCAGGCGTTCCAATCATTCTTGCTGACGACGATATGCAGCGGCACATCCAACCCCATGACCGCTTTCTCATCCAGCATATTCCCCGCCAGGATTGCCCCGCGTGGTTTCTGGATTTTTTTGAATTCTCGGTACGAATCGCCCAGGAGCAGCGTACCTTCATTTTGCGCCAGGATAAAACTCATATCCGCGTTGATACCTGGCTGGGAAAGCGCTGTTTCATAGGCTTTTAGCGTATCTATATTGATTGATCCGCTGCCACCTGCGCCACTGCTTCCTGTGCCGCGTTTATCCCAGCGGAAGACTGCAATTCCCAGGCTTGTACCCATGGATACGTAATGCTCATAGCCCTTGCGAGAATTACAGGTCGCATGCTGGATGATGAAAATGAGTGGATACCCGCGAGGTGGTTGTGCCTGAATTGGGTAATCCATTTGTCCCGCTAGGCGCACATCATCGCCCGCAAAGGTGATTAGCTGGCTGGTGCTGACTGAATTTAGATGCTCGTCCATGTGCCTGGATGCCATTCAATGACTCCCTGTTGTTGCTCTCTTACTTTGTGTGTAGTTGTGTCCAAATAATTCGATGCTTCGTTGTTGGCTGGATGTAGAGCGTCTATTACCAAAATTCAGCAGCTATCTAAGTATGTGGAGGACTGCGGTCAAAATATCGCAGAAGCTAATGTGCCCCTAAGTGTAACGCAGAACGTTTCCCCTGTAAATTATTCGTTCTCAATGCGTCAAACTGGATATCTGTTCGGGCATTTGGAGCGTAGGTCTAGCCACTACTTGACACAATAGAACAAACAGTCTATACCTGAAGGCAACTTGCAGGAGTTGTTTACAGGGATGGGCGATGTCGCTGGAATTTAACCAGGTGGTTGAGCAAGTCTATAAAATGGGTGCAATGCTGGAAAAGCTGGATTTTGATATGACAACCAGCCTGGAGCTTGCGCAAGCGCGTTTCGCTGCTTCGTCGGATCTGGAAGCAGTGCGAGAGCGCATTCACTGGGTACAGAGCAGCGACATCAGCGGCTATCGTGGGGCGGCTCCGCTGGGGCTACCCAATGCCGAACCGATCAATGGCATTTTCCCCGCACCGCCAGCGCCGGACATGGCGACGATCCTCGCAGCCGATGGCAGCCAGGTTTACCCGGATGAATTGGCTCCGGTGCATTATTACCTCATCAACGTGGGGTTGTTTGTCTATCATCATGGGCAGGACGTGACCCCGGAGCAGCACACTTACCCGGATTTGCGCTATCACAAAGACCATGTGCATGATCGTCACGGACGGTTGATTCGCAATAGCACGGTGGATGATCGGCGCACGGTGCGTGAAATTCGCACATTAGCGGAACATGCCTGGATGCGGCGCAATTACAATATGCCCCTGGTTACCCTCTATGATAATCGCCTGATGTACCTCCCCGGTGGCGATGATGCTCGCGAAGCTCGTGATTTGATGGGCGAATATATCGGCGCGATGGTGCATTTGCATGATGCTGGCGCGATCCTCGGCGGCTACATCGACCATCCTTTCCGCAGCAAACGTTTCATGCAATTGCTGTACCTGATGAGCTTTGAGAATCGCGACGAGATGAAAATTCATCAAGCGGCGCTCTCACGGGCGGGTGATCTGGAAGGGCTGCGTGATCAGATGTTTTTCCAGGCTGTGTTGCAGAATGGAGAACGTTCCGCGATCATGGTGCAGTCTTCGCCACAGAACAAAGAATTCAAGGATCGTGGTGAGAATTACGAAATCGCCTTCTTTTACCTGAAGGTTTACAATCAATATCAATCAAAAGTGGTGCGTGTGGATTTGCCCGTGTGGGTGGCGCGTGATCCGCAAAAAGTGGATACGCTGCACGCCCTGCTGTTGCATCAATGCCAGCTACAGGGACGCAACCCCTATCCCTATGCCATCACCCGTGCGGATGAATTGGCCTGGGTGGGTGGTAAAGATCGCTCGAAGCTGCAAGAGTTGGTGAATACCCAGGTGCGGCGCGTGCGTCAGGAATTAGCGGGGCAAACTTTGCCAGCGAAATCACGCGGGAAAGAACTCGCCCGCAGCGAAAAACGCTACCACTTCATGAAGGGAGAAATTGAACTCGATGAGCGTTAATCTTCGGGTAGGGCGTGTACTCCGCGCCAGCACACGCGGTTTTGATTGCGGCACACACAGCCGAGAATTGGGGCCGCAGCATGATTTCGGCGCATTCGTCAAAGTACCTATCAGCAACACCAATGATCCAGAAGGCAATATTCACGCCGTCGGCTTGATTTACAAAGTGGAAATCAAGGACGATCAACTCATCAGCGAATTGGTCTTGGGCGAAGAAGTGCCGGAGATGATCCTGCGTGACCAGCGCGAGAATCGTCTGATTCCGGTGGAAGTGAAGATCGTAAATGTCGGTTTCATGGCGCATGGACGTATGATCCACAGCCTGCCGCCGCGTCCGCCGATGAGCCTTGCCGATGTAGAATTGATGTCCCGCGAAGAAGTCTATTATTTCACGCAGCGTGCGGATTTCTTCCGGCTGGTGTTGGGCGCTTCGGAAGTGCCGAGCGATGACTTGCTGGCGGCCTGTGTGAATTATGCTGCGCTGGAAGCCTACCCGGATGCAGAGCGCTACGGCTTCCGCGTGAAGTGTGGGCAGCAGTTGGCGCGGGATATTCCCAACGATCTGAAACGCCTGGGGCATGTGCTATATTTGATGCGACCCTGAAACGTGAAAGAAGCGAAATTTCCATGTCCATGCGCGAAGGCGTATGCCCGGAATGCGGCAGCCGCGACATTTACCAGCGCAAAGGCTGGTTCAACAACATCATCACCATGTTCCTGCCGCCCAAGACAACCGTCCTCGTCTGCGGCAGGTGCGGCTTCGTGACGGAATTCATTGACCCACAGCCCCTTGAATACATCCGCACTCATTGGGACAAATACGAATCCGACGCAAAGCGCAAGAATGATGAGTAATACGCGCCCTAACAGATGACAGCGCTGCCCTTACCCAAACTCTGGACTTCAGCCCCTACGGTGTGCCACAAGGCAGCTACGGGACAGGCTTTGGTTTCACAGGCGAATACACCGATGCCAACGACCTGCTCTACCTGCGTGCGCGTTACTATGCGCCAGGAATGGGTGTGTTCACAGCACTGGATCCCTGGGAAGGGAAAACTTGTACACCAATGTCACTGAATGGTTATTCTTGGGTTGAGGGTAATGCCATTAACCTAATTGATGAAACTGGCATGCAAAGCACCTTTCCTAGCATCTGCGAAGGTGAAGTTGGATCGGCATTAATAGTTGCCAACTATAATCGTCAGAATGCAGCTACTGCTGGTTTTAATCTAGCCAAACAGCAATCTATATTACGAGGAGGTGTGGTGAGTCTGGATGGTTCCCCTTCTGCTTACTTTATGTCTTTGGCAATCTATGCTGGTGGCTTTCCTATGATAAAAAATCCTGAGGGGGGAGTGTCTGTTAATCGGGCGGACACTAATAACGGCGATGATGGTTGGCATGGAGTTTGTAGCGGTGGTTTCATAAATGGAAACTATGTTTTCCGTAATCACGATATTGATAATGCTGGTGGTGGTGCTTTAATAAGTTATCTTCAAGGTACTGGGGCAGGTGGTAATAGACTCTTACGTCCGGTAGCTTCTACATATTCAGAATTCTCATCTGGAGATTTTGTAAATGCTGATGCAGTACAAGTTAGCAATTTAAGGCAAAAACTACCAGAACTGAGCCGATATAAACAGGGTGATTACATTTGGATAGATACTCTAGCTCCAAATACTGTACCCTCGCATGGTTTCTTGCTTGTTGGTTTTGGTCCAGCTCTAAAATGTGACTCTTCTGCACTAAATCGACCTTGGTTGTTCGGAGATAGGGTGATGATTGATACAGAGAGCCTATCTGATTTTGTACTAGATGAGCAAGGCAATGGTATATATCAGGATGTGCCGTATGTTGTCGATTGGGGACTTCAACGTAATACAGCAAGGCCATTCTACTGTGCAGATATTCCAGATCCAATAAATGGCGCAGAATTCTCACACAGAATATGGCGCTTTTACGAGGTTCCGGACGTTGTCTTTGCAAAATGGCAAGATTATTATGTACCATCCTTTACGGTGAGTTCTACAGGCGTTGTTTCAAGCAATTGCTAAAGTTAGTAATGTACTGGGGACATAAACATGTGTTTTGTGTCCCCTACGTTAGGAGATGTGTATGAAGACAAAACATACCGTAGGCTTGATTACTGGTCTCATTCTGGTGAGTATTCTAACAGGAATTGTAAATTCCCAGAGAACGCAAGAGATTCGCGCATATTATTACTCACACAAAGATGACATTTTCTATGCGCAATCTGTCTCAACACATGAACAAACTATACTTGCGGAATATTATACTGATCCCGACAGCAATAGCCGCGTAACAGGAAGTGGATGGTCTCCGACAGGGAATTGGTTTGCTTGGCACGATATCTATGGGCAAAATGGGATGAATTTGCTTTCTTACGATGGAATAAACAAGATAATAAAAGAAAATTGTAAAACATTTCGTAGTGAATGGTCTCCTGTATTAGATAGGATTTTGTTTACTTGCCTTGACGTAAATAATAACAACTTTATTTATTATATTTACGATGCACAAGGCGACAATATTGTTTTCCAAATGGTAGAAAATCAACTAAATGTTCATGGTGATGAAGGTATATTTCGCACCTATGCTGAATGGCTTCCTAGCGGCAATGGAATAGCAATATATTTCCCAATTGCAGAAAACAATATTAATAACGCAATATATGTAATGAAAGTGTACGATAACAGTAGTAATCTGGTGTTCGAAACGCAATTTAAGACAGCAGATATCTTGTCTAAACGCCCTTCATTATCGTCAGATGATGATGTGTTATATAATGATCCTGTAAATGATAGCCTTGTTTTTGAAAATATATTCGATGTTGACAGTTATTTGAATTTTGATGAAATAAATTCACATTCTCATATTGAGTGGTCGCCAGACAATGAATTTGTAATGATTTATGTGAAAAACAACGAGGATGTAGAATTTGAAAATTATACGATTTGGTTGATAGACATTACACAAGAAACCGCGGAAATCTTAGAAAAACACGGTTATATGACTCCGATATTGACCTCGCAAGAAATAGAACCACCTCAAAATAGCTTCTCTGAAAACAATCGCTACATAATTATTTACGTAAAGAACAATGTATTTATTTTTGATATAAATAATAATTATTCAGAAAGTCTAGTAGCATTTAGGCAATGGGCAAGCCATGTGTGGTTTGAAGATGTAGTCTACCTAGTAACAGAAAACAGCGATAGCGATTACAGTTTATATCAATACAACACAAATGATAAATCTCTGGTTGAAATAACATCATATAATTATGTGTATGCTCCAAGTTTATCCATTTCTTTTGATGGTAGATACATAGCCATCGGAAGTGAAGATTGTGGAGGAATATGTGTATTTGACATTGACAATAATCAACTACTTGCATTGCCTTTTATTGACTATATGGGGCAGGAAGCAGTACCATTGAATATTAATTGGAATACTTCGAGTTACTGGTTAATTGCTTCACATTTTTCTACAATGGGTACATGGTTTTTCAATTTGTCCAATCCAGATTTGGATTTGTCTGAATATTTTGGGGATGATCCACTTGGTATTGGTTGTACTCTTTCACCTGCATGCATTGGATGGCTACCGAATAATGTTACCAATGTAGGTCGATAGGTTAAACAAATTGAAGAAAACAACTCCTCCGAATCGATCTTTTTGAAGGAAGAAGATTGCCCTATTCTACAAGCTGTAGTATCTTCAAAAGATAACCTTATATAAAAAGCAAAAGAGACTGCTGTCAACAGTCTCTTAGCATTTGCGCAACGCCAGCAGCGATAATGCGCCATCACAATTCACCCTCAGTATACCGAAGTTGAGGGAGTTGGCAAGTTAAAGCTCCTTTTGAGGCGTTGCAGAATTGGAATAGAATCATGCAACGTTCTGCTGCTGAAATTCAGAGCCTTCAATGCCGAATCTTCGCAGGGGTGCTACAATAGATGCATTGACAAGCGACCAGAAGCGGGAGTGATGACCGATGCCCCGATGGAATACCTTTTCTCAATTCCTGAATGAAGCCAATGACCTGAGTACCGATGTCAGCCGTCGGCAGTTGGTGAACGAACTGCTGCGCGAGCGTCCGCACTGGCCCTGGGTGGAAGATAATCACGCCACCTTCATATACGTAGAACCCGGTGCCGAGAGTGTGGCGGTCAATCTGGACATCATCAACAACGATCCGCCATTCTTGCCGATGGAAAAACTAGAGGGTACGACGCTCTGGTATGTGCGCGAACGCTTTGCGCCGGATGATCTGCTGGATTACCTGATGGTGGTCAATGATCCCATGACCCCACTGCGCAACGATCACAATCTGGTGACGCGCATCCAGCGCTACTGGCACGCGGATGATCTAAATCCCAACCGCGTCCGCAGCGCACAGACCGAAACCAGCGTGCTGCGCATGCCGCAGGCGCGTCCCTTCCCGAACTGGGATACGATGCAGGATGTGCCACGGGGAACCGTGCGCGAACATGATTTCAGCAGCGTGCAGATGGGTTTCACCGAGCGCCGCCTGTGGGTTTATACGCCGCCGGGATACGAAGATGAACGTCGTCGGGAGTATCCGCTGTTGGTACTGCTGGATGGTCAATGGATGGTGGGGCCGCTGCAAGTTCCGGCAATTGCCGATACGCTCATCAAGCATGGACGCATGGAACCCGCGATTATCGCCATGAAGCAGAGCGCAGGGCAGGCTTCCCGACTGCGCGATTACGTCAGCAATGATAAGCATTACGCCGCCATCCTCACCGAACTCGTCCCACTGATGCAGAATGAATACCGCATTGATGCAACGAACCTGGGCATTGGTGGGGCGGGCGTAGGTGCAATCGCAGCCGCCCACGCCTCGCTGAAGAATCCGGCGGTCTTCAGCCACTTGATTATGATGTCTCCGCCGTTGGGTAAGGGGCAGATGCAAGCCAAGCTGGTTGAATACGCAGAACGCTTCGAGAAAGCGCCGCTGCTGCCGCGCCGCATCTTCCAATCCGTAGGGCGCTATGAATTGTCGAACCGCTTCTATAAGCCGGGGTTGGCCTTAGCAGGAATTTTGCAGCGGCGGCAGGCCAATCGCGGTGATATTGACCATATCTTCGTCGAACTCGGCAGCGGTCACGGACTGCCAGCCTTCCGCAGCATCTTACCGGAAGCCCTGGCACATATCTTTCCCGGCGCTGTGAATGCCTGATACCTGCTAATCAATGCTGAAAAATGACCATGTGATTTTGTCAGGGCGGTTTGTAAATCGCCCTGATTGTATTTTGAGAGGAAACAACAATGCAACCCATTTCTTGTATGACCGCGAATTATGTCGCACGTCCCTTGAATTACAACATGACGGGAGGTTGGGCGCAGGGCGATAGCGCGACCAATGCCCATTTCCGCCCGATTGAAACCTACGCCGAACGCCTGGAGTCGTATCTGCTGGATGTGAAGCGGATCGGCTTTGAAGCGATTGATTTCTGGCTTCCCGTGCTGCACTGGCAGTGGGCAACGGATGAGCATGTGGCGGTTGCGCGGGATTTACTCAGCCGGCACAATCTGCAACTCATCAGCCTTGCGGGTGATTTTGGCACGAATCGCACCGAGTTTGAAGCCGCCTGCCAGCTTGCCCGAAACATGAATGTGCGTATTCTGGGTGGGGTTACACCCATGCTGGATGCAGACCGAGACAATATGCTCGCAATCCTGCGCGAATATGACGTTGTGCTGGGCTACGAGAATCATGCAGAGAAAACGCCGCAGGAAGTCCTGCGCCGCATCGGGGAAGATGCACCGGAGCATCTGGGGACAACGGTGGATACAGGTTGGTATGGTACGCATGGCTACCATGCGGCGGATGCCATCCGCGAATTAGGCGAACGCATTGTGCATATGCACCTGAAAGATATTGAAAAAGCTGGTGAACACGAAACCTGCGTCTTTGGGGAAGGCGTTGTGCCGCTGGAAGCCTGTGTGCAAGCGATGAAGGATATTCACTACAGCGGGGCAATTACGCTGGAACATGAACCTGCTGATCATGATCCCACCGATGAAATCGCGGAATGCTACTCGCGGTTGAAAAACTGGTTATAACCGTGAGATTGGGTACGGCATGGTTTCGCCGTACCCCTATCTGAAGCTACAGCTTGATCTCAAACGGCAGCATCATCATGGTGTGGCTCTTTGTCACCAGCTTCAGACCATCCTGCCAGTAGCGCAGCGATGCCGCCGGGTCAAGCTGATCCGCGATTTGTGCCGGGAGTGGCTTCAACTTGCCGCGCATGATGCCGATTGGCGTATCGGCTGGAACCTTCGCCAATTCACGCGCTTTGCTGATTGCGTCCTGTAAATCTCCAAGTTGATCCACCAGCCCATGTTCCAGGGCTTGTTCCCCTGTCCAGACGCGCCCACCCGCAAGGGGATCAACCGTTTCGGGTTTCATCTTGCGGCTGTCTGCCACGCGGTTGAGGAACAGCTCATAAATCGTCTCAATGGCAGTGCGGATTTTCTCGCGTTCTTCATCCGTGAAGGCATCCCCCGAACTGAACAAACCTGCGAATTTGCCGCGCTTATACTGCACCGGGTTGAAATCCAGCCAGCGCAGCACGCCATCTGTGAGGAATTTTGCGAAGACTACGCCGATTGATCCGGTGATGGTGCTGGGCTGCGCAATGATGTAATCCGCCGGGGTGGAGACATAATAGCCGCCGGATGCTGCCACGCCACCCATGAAGACCACCAGAGGCTTCTTCTTGGCGAATTCATCCAGCGCGGAAGACATCGCTTCCGAAGCATCAGCGCTGCCGCCGGGGCTATCGACATAGAGAACTGCTGCCACACAGCGATCATCCTGCATGAGGTTGCGCACCTGCCGCACAAAGGTAATATCCCCTGTGCGTGCGCCGCCCACCAGCGGAACGGGAACATCCACCGGGGGTTCGGCGCTTTCGCCCGGAACAATCGTGCCAGATACGTTCAAAATGCCGATGTACTTCGCGGGAGATTTGGGCATTTTCAGCGGAAGTATCCCATCTGCCTGTTCCCAGAGGACAATTTCTTTTACGCCCAGGTGCGCCCGGAACTGTTCTTCATTCAGCACGCCATCCACATAACCGAGTTCTTGCGCCACTTTGCCGAACACAGGTGATTGGTCAATCATACTGCGCACTTCTTCTTCCGTGCGGCTGCGCCCTGCTGCGATGTCTTTCACCATCGTTCCGTAGAATGAATCGAGCAGCCAGTTGGTTTGCTCTGCATTTTCGTCGCTCGGCTCCTGGCGCAGGAGTGTATCTGGCGCAGTTTTATAGGGGGTGATTTGCACGGCATCCACTTCCAGCCCCACACGCTTGAGGCCATCACGCAGGTAGACTTGTTTCGCGCCAATGCCCACCGTCATCATGGTTCCGGCGGGTTGCAGCAAAATTTCATCGGCAGCAGTTGCGACGTAATAATCTGCCATGGTGTAGCTCTGTGCAAAGCAGATGACTCGCTTGCCGCGTGCGCTGAAGCGCTGGATGATATTGCGCAGACTCTGCAAATCTGCCCAGGGCATTTGTAATCCACGCAAATAGAGAATTACCCCTTGTGGGCGGCTGTCGTTGGCGATTCGGTCAAACGCACGTTCGAGTTCAAACAGGCTCAGGGGGGCTTTACCAAGTACCTGCTGTTCGATGATATTGCGCGGTTCCGGTAGCTGCGGCATGGTTTCTGGCAGATTGAACTGCACGTAGTCGATTTTGTGGTCCGCGCTTTCGCGCTGCATGTTGACGAGTGATACGACGCTACTGCGCACCGTATGCGCCAGGCCGCTGAAATCAATGGGTGCTTGCTGGGTTTGAGATGCCATCAGGGGAGAATCCTTTGCTTGCTTGGTTGTGTAGCGCACAATAATGCACGCAATCTATGATGGTATACGGATCATTATACCCTGGGTTGCAGCGCGGATTCTTATCGTTGTGTCAGAAAAACGGCAGGGTAATCGCTTCAAAATGATTCTCACCACCAAGACACCAAGGACACGAAGAAAACGTAGGGGCACGACACGTCGTGCCCGAAAATGCCTGAAATCCGCCGGATCGCCTGGAATGAGCTTACTCGGCGCTGGTGGTGGCGAGTTGCTCTCCATCCCGCACGAGTTTTTCCCAGGTTCCCCATTTGTCATCGGCGTGCATGCCAACTTTCTCATAGAGCTTCGTTGCCCCGGTCAGGCTGGTTGCATCCACATGCAGTGCAACCGTCTTGCGCCCACGCCGCCAGAATTCACCAAATGTGTGATAGAGCAGTGCCTGCGCCAAGCCCTTCTTGCGATGACCGCGCAATGTACCCAACGTTAGCACGTAAGCGGCTTCTTTGTGTCCCCACTCTTCATTGCGGCACAGGCTCATACCAGCGATTTCACCCGTGGCTTCTTCTACCGCGATGAAGAACAACGAGGCATCAAAGATCGGATCATTCTTGATGCGGTATTCCCATCGCTCCAGGTACTGCTCAATCGGACGGCTAACATGCCCCCAGTGATCTTTGAAGGATTCGTCGACTGCAATCACCGTCTTTTCCAACTCGTCCGGGTAGACGAAGGGACGAATGATGTAGCCTTCTGGCAGACTTGCTTCCTGGGGTGCTTCCTCCATGTCGATGACCATGCGCAGCCAATACCGCACAGCCTCGTAGCCCATCTCTTGCAAGATATTTTCGCCGTATTCGTATCCGGCGAGGGTTCCGCTGTGATAGGCGATGCGTGCATTTTCCGGGCAACGTGGGATCACTCTTTGTGCCGTGGTTTCCCCCCACTGAATTAGATATTGTTCGATGCCTCTATTTTTGTGGTCAGGATGCACCATCTGGAAAACATCCGGGTAGACCGGTGGATCGCTGGTATCCCAGACTTCCCCGTAGCCCATCACGGTGCCATTTGCATCTTCCACAATCAGCGTCGAAGCCTGGATGTCGAAGCGGGGGGATGACCAGCCGCGCTCGTAATCCGCAGCTTCTTCGCGTTCCGGGTTGCCCATTTCTGTGCTGACAGCGAACCACATATCCGCAACAGCCTGTGCATCTTCCATACGCGCAGGGCGGACAGTGTACCCTTCCGGCAGGGTATATTGTTTCGTGATTACTGGTTCTGTCATGGGTATTCCTCACTCTCTTTGGATAAGGTGTCAGTCACTCCACACTGGTAGTAGCCAGTTGTTTCCCTTCACGGATGACTTTCTCGAAGTCATTCCAGAGTTGGTCGCGGTGCATCCCGGCTTTTTCATAGAGGCGGGTTGCACCGGTCAGGCTTTGTGCATCCACATGCAGCGAAACACTTTTGCGTCCGCGCCGCCAGAATTCACCGAAACAATGGTGCAGCAAGGCCAACCCAAGCCCACGCTTACGCCAGGGACGACGCACCGCCAGCGAATCAACATAGGCCACGCTGGGGTCTTCTTCCTGTTCATTGCGGCAAAGGCAAATCGCAGCAATTTCGCCGGATGCTTCGTCAACAGCCAGGTAAAACAGTGACGGATCAAACAGTTCATCCGTTTCCAGCCAGTGAATCCAGTATTCTTTCAACTGGTCAAATGGCCTTTCCACGAATCCCCAGTGGTCGCGGAAGCCATCTTCATCGGCTTTAATCAGTGCGTCCAATTCTTCAGGATGATTGTAAGGGCGAATGATGATGCCATCGGGAATGTTTGCTTCTGGTGGGGCTTCCTCCATATGGATGACCATGCGCAAGAAGTTGCGGGTATGTTTGTAACCCAATGCTTCAATCATCTCTGCGCGTGGTTTGTAATCCGGTACAGCGCCCATCCGTAGAGTGATTTGTGCATCGGGTGGGCAGCGGTCAATGACTCGTTCGGCCTTTGCTTCCAGCCAGCGCACGAGGTATTCAAATACGCCGCTTTGTTCATGGTCAGGGTGGATCATCTGGGCAAGCCAGGGCTGTACGGGTGGATCCATCACATCGTAGAGCGCTGCATAACCGATGACGCTGCCTGCTGCATCTTCCACAATGATGGACGAATCTTCGAGATTGTAACCTGGTTGCGTCCAGGCACTGCGCTGCTGATCTGCATTTCCTTGTTCCGGCTGCCCCATATGCGCCGAAACAAGCGCCCACAAATCGACAACTGCTGGTGCATCCTCAAGTGTTGTTGGGCGCACGGTGTAACCTGCGGGAAGGGAAGTGCCGGGTTCTGCCTTGGCGGTGGTCATAAGATACGAACTTTCTCCTAACTGGATGAAACGGGAGAAGCAACAGATAAGGTCAGAATGGTGAAACAATAGTTATGTGAAGCCCTCTGTTGTTCACAATGGGTCATTATGGGCAATTTCGGTACTGTGTCAAGGATGGTTTTTGCAGTGATTTTTCTAACGCCAAAATCTTGCTTAACAGGTGACGATGGATCGGGTATGATACAGGCCGTTTGAGACCTGAATTTTTCTTCCTGGAGAACTTGGCATGAGCAATCGCACTACGCAAAATCGCGTAAGTCTTTACCTCGGCATTTTTCTAGCGTTCATCATGGCGGCGAGTCTGGCGCTGCCGCTTATCAGCAACCAGCAGTTGCAGCAGCAATCCCAGGTGCAGCCCACTGCCACCATGCTGCCGACTGTGCCTCCGCCGATTGAAGACCTGAGTACCATTACCTTCGATGAAACCTACCTGCATCCGTCCGGCTTGTTCACAGTAGCTGTGCCATCTGGCTGGGAACCTGTCACCGAAGTCAATACGACGGGGGAAGCACAGGTGACGATGCGTAACCCCGAAGCTCTGAGCATTGTGGAAGCGCGTATCATTCGCCCGACTTCTGCTGTGGATTTGTCTTCCGCGGAAGGTTTGCAGGCTGTCTTCAATGAAACCTGGTTGGGGTCAAGCTGGCGTGAATACAGCACCTGGGATGAAACGGCCCGCCGTGTGGAAGATGACCAGCTTGTCATCGACTTCAACCTGACGCGCACAGGGCAGGATTACATTGCCCGCCAGATTGCCTACACGGACGGAACCTGGATTTACCTGGTTCGTGCAGTGACACCGAGCAATTCGTCCCGCGTGTTGCTGCATCTGCTGGAAAATGAACGCGAATCGCTGGAAGTTGTGGATCGCTTCCTGGGTGCGCCCATCGAATGGAAAGCGGTCTTCGATAATGACAGCAAGGTTGTGATCCGCTATCCCGGTACATGGCAGGTGACGGACAGCGCCCCGGATGCTCCGGTCAGCGTAGAAGGTAGTGGTGCGCAGCTTCGCCTGGAAACAGTCGATGCAACGGTTGATAGCGCTGAAACCGCAGCGGCATACGTGGAAGGGCTGCGTCCCGGCGTAACCGTGCTTTCGACCACCGAAATTGAGAATTACGGCACACCGGGCTATCGTGTCGCCTACACATTGGCTACACCAGATGGCACAACGCAAAGTGGTCTGGTCACATTGCTGACGACGGATGAGGCTGTCTACAGCGCCAATGTCTTGCTGACCGATGTCTCGGATACAGATTTGAATGCGGTTGATCCTGCTGCTGCTGAAACCGATGCAGTCATCAGCCAGGCGATCCGCATGACCGAAACCTTCTCGCTCTTGCCAGAGTTGCAGGTTTCTGCCGCGCAGTAATCAGCAAATAGGGGCGCTTCATTGGTCGCTTAATAGCAAGAACGCCTAACCCAAAAGGGATCAGGTAGGGGGCGCTTCGTGAAGCGCCTCCTACTGTTTGATCCTGTGGAAATCCACCGGAATGTAACCATCTTCCCTATACCCTGATATTCTTCCTGTTTCTATCCACTTCCCAACTCCTGTAGCTTGCGTGGTACGAAAAAGTGTTCTAGTCTACAATGAGTAAAACACCTGACAGAACAGTTCACTGACGGACATTGATGATTACCTACGTTTACGATAATCTTTTCTACAGCCCTGCGCGTACTCTGGTGAACCCCGTGAATACCTTCGGTGCAATGGGTGGTGGACTGTCGTATGATTTCAAGCGTTTTTTCCCGGAGATGTACGAAGCGTACCGCGAGGCTTGCCAGGAAGATGCGTTCTCCCTGGGGCAGTTGATGCTTTACAAAACTCCGCATAAATGGGTGCTGAACTTCCCGACGAAGCGCCACTATCGCGCTAGCGCAACGCTGGAACACATCGACATGGGGTTGCAGAAATTCGCCAGTATCTATGCAGAGGCAGATATTACCTCAGTCTCGTTCCCGGTACTCGGCGCGGATGATGATGGGCTGGAATGGGGTGAGGTTCGTCCGCGCATGGAAGCCTATTTGCGCCCGCTGCCGCTGATGATCTACATCCACCTTGGAGAAGCCGAAGAACCTCCGCTGCCGAACCCGGTGGAGAGCCGCAGCACCCGTGCGATGCGCTCCTGGCTGAATACGCTGCCGCAGGTCATCAGCTTTGCGCAGTTCTGGCGTGATCTGGTGAAAGTCTCACGGAATCGGGACAACTGGCAAACGGTCACGGATGGACAACCGTTCCGCGTTGTGGTGGTCGAGCCGAGGGGACGGCAGCGCCGCAGCGTGAAACTCTCGCCCCGACGCGGAGATTCGATCTTCCTACCGGAAACGCAACTGCGTGATCTATGGCAATATGTGCAGCGAGCAGGGTATATCTTGCCGCAGAACCTACCGGCGGGGCTGGATGAGCAGGCGGATTATCTGGTGACCCTGCTGGCGGAACTGCCGTATTTCCGGTTGGTATACCTGGCTCCGGTAGACAATGCGCCGGTGATCGGACTGCATTACATCCCGCCACCAATGAACGCAGATGCCATCCAGCAGGGCGAATTGCTCCCGGAAACATGAATCCAGTGAGGACAGAAAATCCATGCGCGGTGCAGTGACCAACATCTTCATATCGTATTCACGGAAAGACTCCAAAGAACTGGCTTTTCGCTTGCGCGATGATTTGCAGGCGATGGGCTTCAGCGTCTGGCTGGATTTGAGTGCTATGAGTGGTGGCTCTACCTGGACACGCGAAATCCAGAATGCTATTGAACACTGTCATGTGGCGATTGTGCTGCTCAGTCCGGGAGAGCGTACTTCACACTGGTGCCTGAGCGAACAACTACACGCCATCGAAAATGGGAAGCACGTCATCCCCTTGCTGGCTGTACCAGGCACGGATGTGCCGATGCATCTGCGCCCCTTCAATTATCTGGATTTCACGGTTGATGCGAAATATGATGAGATGTTCCGGGATCTGCGCAGCGACATCAATGCGGAATTTGCCTTCCGGCATCGCAGCAACCCCAGTGCGCCGAGTGGCGAATCACCCTTTCGCCAGGGGAAGTTGCGTTCGCGTTCTGGGTATACGGACGAAAAACGTACTGCGCCAGCGTTCCGGCGAGCGCTGAACCAACTGCACAATGAAGATTGGGGAGCGCGTTTCTGGTGGCCTTCTTTTTTGTTCACCTTCGCGGATGTTCATCAGGTCGCAGAGATTTTGCAGGCAGATGAAATTCTGTCACGCTTCGGGCAGGGGGAAGATTTTAACACGCGCTGGGATAAATACGTCCGCCTCTATTTCCGTCCGCGCACGCCGGATCTATTTCGCGCAGAAGGATTTCGCCCTGCTGCGCAAATGGTGCCAGAGAACTATGCTGCCATCCCGGTATATTTGCTCTTCGACATGGAAGATGTCGTTTGCCACAAAGATTCGAGCTTTGCAGATGGTGATCCTGCGCAGACCAAGAACACCTATAAAACGCCCCGCCATTTCAATGATTTGCCGTTCGAGGAGATTTACCACGATTCGTGGTTCACACCGGATCGTCGGCAAGAGATTATGCGCTGTCGTGAGGCGCAAGTCGTTGTGCCGGATCGTATGGGGTTGGAGAGCTTGCAAGTGATCTGGCTGCGTTCCCCGGCAGAATACGAGACGCTGCGAACATTGCTCCCCCCCGAAATCTGGGACAAATGGCGAGACAAAATCACAGCCCGCCGTGACTATCACCTTTTCAACAACAAGCGGCCTTATGTGCAGGAAAGCGTACTACATGCCGATCATCTGATGCTGCGTTTCAACCCGTGCCAGATTGCGGACGACTGCGAGCCATTCGCTGCACGCTTAACAGTACAGATGCAAGATCAACCGCTGCTAACCTGGGAAGAAGAACGCTTCTCACCAGGTGATGATCTGCTGCTGTCGCTGCCACAGCCTACAGATCGTTATGATGTGCAATTTTACCTGGACAGCGAATTAGCCTATGCTGGGGAGTTCAGAGGCGAATTGCGGATTTTCTAGAGGGCGTGATACGTTTTCAGAAATGAATACGGAGAAAAAATCGGGTGTAGGGGCGCAATGCATTGCGCCCTTACGTCTGGAATATGGCAGTGCCGTGTCCGCTGGCGACCCACTGTACATTTTAGTGACATCGACCATGAAAAGTGTCGTAGACAACGTGCCGTTGAATCTGTTGCTTTTTGTAGGGGAGGGTCTGAGACCTGCCCCTACACCCGTTCTTTTGTGGCACGATGTTGGGAAACAGTTTCCGTCCCAAAGATCGAAAAATGTACACCCACCACCAGGTCGCCCCTACAAGCTCCGTGTTTCATTGTGAAACCGCATCAGCCTACCGGAAGCCAGGACATCACCCGCGCTGGCTGTTGTTGGTAGATTCTTCGGCTTCTGGCGGTGCGGTGGCTTCCGGCAGAGTCGGGACGATGCTGGTGTCTGCGTTGCTGCCATCTGCCGGAACTGTGCTACCCGTGCCAAGCGTTGCTGGATCAACACCGCTGCTGGTGCCTGTATCGCCATCGGCTGCGCAGCGGAAACCCACCCAGCGGGGGTAATCTGACGTGATCGGTTCCGGGTACGGTGCCCAGGATTGGCGATGCACCGTGCGGGCGAAGAAAGGCATGGTGTTCCATGAGCCGCCACGCAGCACCTTATTGGTCCCGGTCACAGGCCCTTGCGGGTCAACGACGGGCTGCGTTTGATTGAACAGCGTGGTGTAGTAATCCAGCGAATACCAATCGCTCACCCATTCTGCAACGTTCCCCGCCATGTTCAACAAGCCAAAGGGATTTGCTGCTGCGGCATAGCTCGTCACAGGCTCGGTACCAGGCTGACCATCAAGGGGCAGGCGTGTGTTGGCATTCTCCGTAATCCAGATGTTGCCCCAGGGGTAGATGCGTCCATCTCCTCCGCGTGCAGCGCGTTCCCACTCTGCCTCGGTCGGCAGGCGGCGACCCATTGCACGGCAGTAGGCCTCCGCACCGTACCACGTCACACCATACACCGGGTGCGACAGCAACCCTGGTGGCGCACTATAGTTTGCACCGTCGAAGATGATGACAGCATTGGCAGAATTTTCGTTTGTGGTCTGGATGCAGGGGAAGCCGGAGCAGCCATTGGTATGGCGAATGCCCTGGCTTGCCTGATAGTTCAGGAAGGCGACATATTGCTCGAAGGTCACTTCCGTTTGTTCCATCTGGTAATCTTCGAGTTCTACCCGTACCAACGGAGTCGAATCAGTACCATCTGCGGCATCACACAGGCCGCCGTGTTCGTCCACACATTGCAGTGCCGCGTCCACAATCTCCGGGTTAGACGTTCCCATCTCGAAGACTCCACCCGGAATCGTGACAAGTACGGATGCATCACGAATCGATTGCAGCGCATCCGGGATTTCCGGCTCGGCTTGTGCTGCGGCTACCGTTGGCTGCGGCACATCGCTGGCAAGCGTCGCCTCGACCGTGTTGGGGTCGGTTGGTAGCTCTGTCGCATCCGGCGCTTGGGTCGTTGCTAGCGCCGGGTCAGTGGTGGGGGTGGGGCTGGCAACCACGACAACGCCGGAACCCGCAGCGCTGGCAGGTTCATCGGTTGCCGTGACGATAACAACTTCCTCGGTAACATCAGGATTGGGGGTTGCCGTGATGATCTCCCGTACCTGTACAACCTGCGTTACCACTCGTGTAACCTCGACATCTTCGGGTTCGCCAAAATTCACGACATCAAAGACATTTAACAGCAGGAAAATCAAGCCGCCGCAGAGCAACCCAGGGAAAAACCCAATGATCATCCATTGTCCCGCTGCGCTGCGTCGTCGGCTACCCAGGCGATTATAGCCCTGTCCCATAAAGTTCTGACTCCTCAAATCCGCATATAAATACGGTACTCATTCCACAGTAGACTGCTTTTGTAGGGCAGCGCTATAGTTCTAAACCAGAATGCATAGCCGTGCAATGGTTGGAATGAGTCGGTGGGTAGTCGTCGGGGGGCAACAAAAATGGCTTCTGTTTGGTGGAGAAGCCAGGTTTATTCTCTTGAGTTCGTGTTATCTTATTCGGGGAAGCCGTCGTTGATGCGCGAGAAGATGTCACCAATGGTTGGTCCCAGTACGGTTAGCGCGACAATGACGACTACTGCGACCAGGATCAAGATCAAAGCATATTCAACTAGTCCCTGACCTTCTTCATGAGGACGATAGATCATGACTTCGTTCTCCTGTTGAGCGAACAATGATAATGAGAAAATGATAACTATTCGTATGGTAACACGAAAAACATTCCAAACTTCATGAAGAAAGACCAGGGGTTGTTAGGTTTTGTTGCGATTTGTTACGGCAATGTCAGGGAATCAAAAAGACACCCGCAAGGGGTGCCTTTTCTGTTAGATGATAGCGGAGTGAATTATACGCCGCCGAGTTCGGTGTTGATGTCGGAGAAGATGTCACCGATTGTCGGGCCGAGGACGGTCAGAGCAACGATAACAACAACAGCGACCAGCACGAGAATCAGAGCGTATTCAACCAGGCCTTGGCCTTCTTCGTTCTGCGGACGGTACAGCATGGATAATGCCTCCTGATAAATGAGATTTGATGATTGCGCTTTTTACGGTGCGCCGCCGAAACTTACGTTCAAGTTATGTATATCATGAATCGCGTTGTTGAAACATTGAGGTTTAGGTTTCTTTGCATTTCTCTAACAATTTCGTCCTCTTTTGCTATCGGGTGCTGTTTTCGGGCGTGGGCTGGGTATAATGCGGTGTCTCAATAACCCAATGCCAGCAGCGCCTACGATGTCGGCAGATCATAGATAGGATCATTTGTGTCCCAGTTGCAACAAGATGGCCTGCGACCCGTGAATTTACGCACGGATCTGGGGGAACTGGCGGATTTAATCGAACTTGTTTTTCGTGATGTGATGGATGAAAGCGGACGGGCAGCCATCCGTGAGATGCGTATGTTGAGCCGCGCTGGGTTTGCGCTGGGTTTGCTGGGGCGGCTGAACCCCCTCGCCGCCGGGATAAGCCTGGGGTATGTGTGGATTTCGGGCGGGAGGCTGGTCGGCAATGTCTCGATTTATCCGGCGCAATGGCCCAGGGATATGGGTGGTGCGTGGATTATTGCCAACGTTGGTGTGCATCCTACGCACCAGCGCCAGGGGATTGCCCGCAAGTTGATGCATGCCTCGCTGGAATTCATCCGCCAGAAACATGGCAAGCATGTCATCTTGCAAGTAGATTACGACAATTACGGTGCAATTCGGCTGTATGAACAACTGGGTTTTATCCGTGAACGAGCGTTTACCATGTGGTCACGCAGCGCCCTGGCGAGTGCCCCTCCTGCATTAGAGAATGCGCCTTTCATCACTCGCCGCCGCGCCTCCAATTGGGGGGAAGAGATGCGGTTGGCAGCGCATACTCGCAGCAATGAGACAGGCGGCCTCGGTTGGTTGAAGCCGTTGCACCGCCGCGAATTTCACCCGAATGCCTGGGAGCAAATGCAAAACTGGCTTTCGATGACTTCACGAGAGCGGCTGGTTGTGCGCGATGAACAGTCGCCTTCTCTACTAGCCTCGCTCTGGCTTGAATCCACGCTTGCATTCAGCCGCACCCGACTGCTGCTGCTGCATGATCCTGCCGCAGGAACATTCCCTGCTGAGGCTCTGCTGAATAACACGCTGCGCCGCATGCGCTCCACAGGCTACACACTAGAGCATCCTCATGATGATGACGCAACCAACGACCTCCTGTTGAAATATCGCTTTCGGCGGCTGCGCACCGTCTGGCATATGCGCCTGGATTTGTGAACGGTTGTGCTACAAAAAATTTGGTTCATGTGTAAAATGTGTGATTTGTAGGTGTGCGGCGTGCTGCGCCGTTTACAGAAAATGTCAAGAATCACAGTTTCTGTAGATGAGCCAAAAAGTTTACATTATCAATACAATTCCTCAACAAGTGTAACAGATACTGGAGCCTGTACAGAAATGATCCGTTACGTCTGAGCTGGGGCGGCTGGACTCCGGTATCATGGATAGAAGGGTTTTATGATACGGGGTGAGGGATAAAACAATGAGTGAACGTATTCTGGTAGTGGATGACGAGCAGCGCATTATTGATCTGGCACAGATGTATATTGAGCAAGAAGGGTATCGCGTTGAGAGTACGACGGATGGCCTGGATGCGCTGAACCGCATTTTGCAGGATGAGCCTGCCCTGGTAGTGCTGGATATTATGTTGCCGGGGTTGGATGGCCTGGAGATTTGCCGCCGCGTTCGCTCACAGTCTGATGTTCCCATCATTATGTTGACTGCCCGCAATGAAGACATTGATAAGATTGTTGGCCTGGAATTGGGGGCAGATGATTATCTCACCAAGCCCTTTAACCCCCGTGAACTGGTGGCACGCATCAAAGCCATTTTGCGGCGCAGCGAGCGCAAACCTGCGTCGGCAGATCAACCCGTGCGGATTGGCAATTTGCTGATTCAACCGCAGCAGCGCACGGTGGAAGTTGAGGGTCGTGCTGTTGATTTGCGCATGAAAGAATTTGATCTGCTGCTGACTCTGGCGGAAAACGCGAATATCGTCTTCAGCCGTGAACGCCTGCTGGATGTGGTATGGGGCTATAACTTCGCCGGGGAGACGCGCACCGTCGATGTCCATGTTGCGCATCTGCGGCACAAACTACAAGGTATGACCCCCACTATCGAAACGGTCTGGGGTGTCGGCTATAAGCTCACAGGCTAAGGTGATTTCTGATGCTATCGCGATTCTCCCTGCGTTCACAACTGTTTACCTCGTATCTGTTCCTGCTGCTGGTGACGCTGCTGCTATTGGGTGCATTGTCGCTGGTCTTTCTCAGTGCGCGGCAAGCGCCACCGCAAGTTACCTGGGCGCAGTTATCACCCGTGCTGCCCACACTGGGGCAAGCTGTATCCGGCACGACATTGGTAGATGTGCTGCGAAGTGAGGGGCGTGCTGCTGAACTGCTTGCTCCGTATGCTGAAACGCATGGGGTGCGCGTACTGCTGGTTATGGAAGATGAACGCGGTTTCTTCGTTCAGTATGACTCAGATGGTCAATACGTTGTTGCGCAGTCAATTTCCTTGCAGGTTGAAGCGAATTACTATGATCGTGAGCGCGTAATCCCAACGCGGGATAATGAACTTCTATATGGGACTTTCTTCGATGCTGATTCCAGTGAATGGCTTTTCGTCGGTTATAACCGGGAACTGCGCCGGATGTTCCCGAATTATGAGAGTGTCACTGTTCTGGTTTCCGAACCACGCTCGAACGAATCGCTTGGGTCTGTGCTGGCAGAATTTGGGGAAGCATTCTTCCTGCCGATGTTACAGGCGGCGCTGATTGGCATTCTGGTCGCGTTTGTGCTGGCTTATTTCATCAGTCGCAGCCTGGGGCAGCCGCTGCGTTCCCTGGCTTATGCCGCCTCGGAAGTTGCTGCCGGGAATTACAATCATCAAGTGCCAGAGCGAGGTCCCGTAGAGATTCATGAAGTTGCGGTGGCTTTCAACCGGATGAGTGCTGAAGTGCGTAATACCCAAGAATCACAGCGCGAATTTCTGGCGAATGTCTCGCATGACCTGAAAACGCCGCTAACATCCATCGAAGGCTATTCACGGGCGATTATGGATGGAGTGGCGAAAGAACCTGAAAACGCCGCACGCATCATCCATGAAGAAGCCAACCGCCTCACGCGCATGGTGATTGAACTGACAGACCTGGCACGGTTGCAAGCGGGGCGGCTCTCGATGAAGACCGATGCGCTTGACGTAGGCGAGATTGTCGCGGCAATTGGTCAGCGGTTGGCGGTAGTTGCTGCCAGGAAAGATATTGATTTGCAGGTACAGGCTGCGCCGATGCCGTACATTGCCGGGGATGGTGATCGTCTGGTGCAAGTCGTGACGAACCTCATCAGCAATGCCATCAAATACACGCAAAACGGCGGCAAGGTGCAAGTGCTGACACAGGTGCGTGAACGTGGTGTTGAAATCATTGTGGCGGACAATGGCATCGGCATCCCGGCGGAGGATTTACCCCACGTTTTTGACCGCTTTTTCCAGGTGGATAAGGCACGCGGCCCCAAGCGCGGAACCGGACTGGGTTTGGCGATTACCCGCGAGATTGTGCTGGCACATGGGGGTACGATTGATGTGCGCAGTCCGGGTAAGAACCAGGGAACAACGGTGACTGTCTGGCTGCCATCCCCCCAACTCAGCACCGTCGTGAGCCAGCGTCAATGATGGCATGCCGCATCTAGACATGGCTCATAAAAAATGATATGCTCATCAGGTATGCCGGGGTGTAGCGAAGTCTGGCATCGCGCCTCGTTTGGGACGAGGAGATCATCGGTTCAAATCCGGTCACCCCGACTGCGCGAGTATGGTGTAACGGTAGCACATGACCCTTCCAAGGTCCTAGTACGGGTTCGAGTCCCGTTACTCGCTCAAACATCACAATGGGTGGCAGATGTCACCCATTTCTGATTCGAGCATAGAAAACGCCTGCTTTGCTGCAATGCCAGCAGTCAAGCGATTGTATCGGTAAGGAAACTGCCATGCAAAATTCACTCGAAAGCAATGTGGCTGCACAAACCACTGTTGAACAAAAAGCTGAAACCGCCAACGCCGAACGTGCCTTCAGTTTTGCGCTGTTGTTCAGCGGGGTACGCTGTATTTTTATGTACGTGGTACTGCCCTTCGTGCTGCCAGTGATTGGCATTGCGGGGAGTTTCTCGCTTTATATTGATATTGTGATTAACGTCATCGCCATTGCCGCTGTGATTTACAGCTTGCGCAAATTCTGGATGATCGATTATAAATATAAGTGGCAGTATACCCCGGTTGCGATTGTAGCGTTGCTCGTCCTGGTGGCCTTCATCGCGCTGGATATTCAAGAACTGCTGGTTGCATAAGTAGGGCCTATAGCTCAACGGTCAGAGCAGTCGGCTCATAACCGATTGGTTCCAGGTTCGAATCCTGGTGGGCCCACAACCAAAAAGTTCACCACAGCAGGCGATCATTACATCGCCTGTTGTGCTATTCTGTACCTGGATCGTGCCCGTGATTGTAGCCCTATGGAATCTTATCTGAATAATCAAGATCAGCAAAAATCGTAACCACTTTCAAAAGTTCTTATCGCTGAACGTATAAATGCAGTGCTACACTTTGGTCACGTGTATAACCTGTACCCGAAGTGGAATGTTGACTTGTGACGAAGATGACTCTTGATGAAGCGCGTGCAGTAATCTGGCCTTTCAAAGAATTGAAAGGAAAGTCAATCGGCTCCCTTGTTGACAGTAAGGTAATTGATCTCCGTGATTTAGGTTATGCCGTTGAACATGCCTATAATCGTCGTGTCGCAGAAGCTGCGCGTGTTGTGTTGCTCGATGCTCTGCAAGCACAAGCCATTGTGCCGACCCCAGGTTCTTTAAATGTAGTCATTTCCGAACGTCGCAGTTTTTCAGAGCGTCAACAGGCTCTGTATTTTCTCCTACAAGGTACTGTTGTGGGTATAGTTTTGGGTGTAGGTTTGGCATTATTCTTTGTCAGATTTATATTCGTTTTTAATCGCCAACAAGTTAGTTCGCCAGAAATTCACTCAAACGCTTTGATTGTTTTGCTCGCTTTGGGTATCTTTCTGCTGTTAAACTTGGCTTTCTTCGGCCTGTTCTACTACAGCCTGAACTGGATCATTTCACAACTCGATAGACAGATAAAGCTTCATCGTAAAGGCCAACGCGGTGAAGAGCGCATCATGAGTATGTTGTATCAACATCTGGACAGTAATTGGTGGGTCTTCCGCAATCTGGAATTTCCAGGACGGCGAAGCGGAGATATTGACTTTGTGCTGGTTAGCCCCCAGGGGATGTGGATCATTGAAGCAAAGACTTTGGACGGAGAATACCGTAATATAGGAGAACATTGGGAACGGCGGCTCGGTTCACGGTGGATGCCTGCGCTCACTAATCCTAGCCGCCAGGCCAAGCGGGGTGCTGCTACTCTCGCACAATTCTTGCAGTCTCATGATGTGAAGCAATGGGTACAGCCAGTGGTCATTTGGGCAAACCCTGATTCAGTTCTCACTGTAGAGAAGCCTTCTGTTTATGTCTGGAATATTCTGCAAGTGGCAGATGAACTACAGAAATTGGATTCTGCCAGAGCATTACCATCAGAGCAGATAGCCCGCATTGTTGAGATCTTGAGGGCATTGGTAATATGAAATGTAATCTTTTTTGGAGTTCCCTCTATTAAATTTGCGGAATTGTGGTAAGATGAATATGCAATGTAGTTATGTGAGGCGTGGTGTCTCCCTACATTGGTGCGTTGGTGATGCACCCGAAAACCGCAAGAGAGCAGGACAAGAACACTTTGCAGAATCAAAAATGCAGTTCTCCCCGTACTCTCCTCGAGTACCGCATCAGCTTCCTGGGTCAACCGGATGTGTGTGGGTACGGCAGGTTGTGGCAAGAACACCCCATGATTCAGGAGTGAAGAACAATGGCAGAACGTACTCAAGGTACCGTGAAATGGTTCAATGCTGAAAAGGGCTATGGTTTCATTGCCCGTGAAGGCGGCGACGATCTTTTCGTACACTATTCGGAAATCCAGGGGAATGGCTACCGTTCGCTTGATGAAGGCGCAACGGTGGAATTCGAAGTAACGCAGGGTCGTAAGGGTCTGCAAGCTAGCGCTGTGACCCTCGTCCGCGACTAAGCACAGTTTTCGTTTCAACAATTTCAGGGGCATTTCTTGCAAAAGGGATGCCCTTTTTGATTCGATGGGGTTGTGCGAACTAACGCTTCCGGGGTTCCAGGCTGTGAACATCTTCAAATGCGTGGTAGCGATCTTCATGCAAGAAGCACACCAGCTTGACTGATGCACCAGCGTGTTCGCGGAATTCAGTCCCGCCGATGACAAACCCTGCTTTGAGTTTAGCAATCAGCACAGCGCGATTGGTCGGGCTGTGGTAACTGATCACACGTTCATAACCACATTCGCGCAAGTACGGTAAGTAGCTGCCCAAAAATGCGGAATAAATCCCTTTACGCTGATAATCAGGATGAATACCTGTGACATCCATCAGAAACTCAATTGCACCCGTCATGCGTCCACCGCTCCAGCCGATGGCCGTTTCCCCCTCGTAAAACACGACTGCATCCTGATGCGTATGACGCTGTAAGGCGAAGAGGGCTTCTTTGCGCTCATCGCGGCGTTCTGCTGGCAAACTGAACCAGCGTTCCCGCGTGGGATTTTCCGGGAAGACAACTGGTTCTAATGCATCTTCAACTTCAAACATCGTCTGTAGATCAACGTTCCGCGCAATACAGCTTGCTGTCAATTGCATCGGGAAGTAGTTGGCTCGCTGGGTTTGGAACTTTTCGGCCATCGTGTTTTTCTTATCCTTCAGAGAATGGTGCTGGTGCGTTGCCGAATTTCATGGGGTTGCCACCTGCCAGCACATCCACGATACGCGCAACATCGCCCAGCAGGTCGCCTGTGCTGGGGATGTACTGCCGCCGCCGCAGCCGGAAGGATAATTCGCAATCCTGGTACATGAAGGGGTATACCGCTTTGCCGTGTTCCAGGAAAAAGCTCCACTCATCCTGCACATTCTCCGAGAGCATTGAAGCGGGGGAAGCGATCAGCAGCATTTTGTCACATTCACCGAGGGCTTGCTCAATGGTTTGATCCCAATTTGCGCCCGGCGGAATATCCCGATCCATCCAGACCCCAAGCCCGATTCGGCGTAGTTCGGTCACCAGCCGCACGACATAATCACTATCGCTGCGGGCATAACTGACAAAGACGCGCCCACCGACATCACTTTGCCCGGAGTAAAAGGCTTGCTGCAATCCGTTCACGGCTTCTAAGGCCGACGCATACCGGGCTGCTTTGTCGCTGCGCGTCAGGCGGTCAATCACAAGGTCGATCCCCAGGGGTAAATCTGGACGATGATCGCGCACCGAGTCGTTTAACTGGTTGTACTGCATTTTCGGCAACTGCCCGGTCATCATCTGAAACAGCACCAACCCGAAGGCGTACAAATCCAGCGAACGACTGAGGCCATGCTGCGTGGATAGCTCTTTATCGTCCGCCTCATTGAGCATTGCCAGCTCGAAGTTGGTCAAATAGGGCTGCTTCTGTTCATCCAGCACGATGTCTTTTGTGGTGATGCTGCGATGCAAAATGCCCTGACCATGAATATGATCCAGGGCGCTGCCCATTTGCTGTGCCAGCCGCAGCACTGCCGAAGCAGGCAAACCACCAGGATGCTCCGCAATATACTTAGCTAACTGTCCTCCAGTGAGGAAACGCTGCACTTGATAGGGATGCTGGCGAAACAACCCGAAATCGTGAATTGGCACGATGTGAGGATGCTCCAAACTGGCGAGGACGTGGGCTTCCTGGGCGAAGCGTGCCGTGAAGTGGGTGTTATCCGTCACATTGGCAATCTTGACCATCACCGTGCGCCCCAGGAGCAGATCCGACGCAACATAATAACGCAGCAGCGGGTTTTCAGTCGGATGTTCCGCCTGCACCTGATAGCGCTCATTGATGATGTCGCCAGGATTTAACGTGATGGACATGACGCAGGCTTTCTACCTCAGTTGTCGAAAGTCTTCTGGAAGATCAACACATCCTGAAAATATACGCCGGGGCGGTTCTTCCAGTTTCCCGGATGATAGCCGATGCGCTGTAAATCTGTGTTTGCCAGCATACGATCCATGCCCTTCGGCGTGAGACCAATAGCATCTTCTGGCACGGAGACCCAGGCCGGGTGCAGCCAATCTCCTGACTCCGAAGCAGCGACATCAAATACCCATGGTTGCCTCGGTGTGATGTGATACGTCTCCGAAGTCGCCTGCTGGCGCTGACGTTCCGGCTGATAGTGTTCGTCCAGGTAGAAGAAAGTAATGATGGCTTTGCCCCCCGGTTGCAGCACGCGGCTGACTTCTTTCAGGTAGAAGGTCGCATCATCTTCGCTGAAATGCGTCCAGACGGAGAGCGCTGTCACCAAATCCTGGCTGGCATCGGCAATGTCCCAGGGTTTGGATTCCTGGGGTTGATCCGTGGCATAGGTCGCATTGTAGACTTCATGATGGATGAAGTTGTAGCCGTCCGGGTAATGTTGCCGGCAAAAGGCCACTTGCTCTGGATTGACTTCAATGCCTGTATACGTTCCCCCGCCTGCAATCAACGGATAGGCGGCAATGCCGAGCAAACCCGTTCCACAGCCCACATCGAGAATTTGCGGCGCTTGAACGCCCTGCATGTGCTGCATGAATAACGTCTGGAAGATGCCAATCACATGCCCCCATTCGGCATAAGATGTTTTGCCCCCTGTGCGCCAGCGTTTTGGCGGCAATAGCAAAAGACTGCTGGAACGGCGTATTTGTTGTTTATCAAACGATAGATATTGTTCATCCAGCGCACCTGATATTTTCTGCTGCCGCTGGAAATACGCTGCTTCAAGCGATTTGATGGGCAGATTCTGCGCCAGGAAATCAAACAGGGGTCGAATGAGATCGGATCGGCTGACCATAAATGGAGGTTATCCTTTTTGTGATTGCTGCCACAACTGGCGCGTGAGTTGGGCATGACCGAGATGCATTCCGGTGTGTTCCAGGGCGTGCAGCAGCGCCCATCCTGCGGTCATATGGCGCAGGGTGCCATCGCTGCGCGGGGCGGAACGCATCTCCGCCAGATCATCCAGCGAGATTCGTTCCAGCGCATCGCGCATGTAGGCTTCTAAGTCCGCGAAATGCGCCTTCAATTCGTCGTGTGTCAATCCGCTGGCCTCGAACTCCGCAGTGCGATTACGGTTGGAATTTTCACCCAATGCCACATCGCCAATCCAGAAACGCCCTGCGCCAGCCGTATGCACCACCAGCACACACAGCGAATTGGTATCCTCACCGGGCAGCCAGTCTAAGGCTTCGGCAGGCAAATCCTCAAACGCGGCGATGAAATCCCGGTGCAGGGCTTCCATCCGTTCCACGTAGTCCGCAAAAAATGGATGCATGGTTATTCTCTTTCTGTGGGTTACATCTCGCTCCGGCCTTCGAGCGCACGCATGAGGGTTACGGCATCGACGTATTCCAGGTCTCCGCCTGTTGGCAAACCACGCGCCAGCCGCGTCACTTTGATGCCTTTGCCGGAGAGGACATTCTGCAAATACATCGCTGTTGCGTCGCCTTCCATGCCGGGATTGGTGGCGATAATCACTTCCAGAATGTCACCATCTTCGACGCGCTGCACCAGGCTGCGGATATTCAGTTCATCGGGGCCAATGCCATTCACCGGGGAAATCGCCCCATGCAGCACATGATACACGCCGTTGTACGTTCCGGTGCGTTCCAGCGCCAGCAAATCCAGCGGCTCTTCAATGACGGCAATCATGCGTTGATCGCGCTGCTGGCTGCTGCAAATCGGGCAGGGATCGTCTACCGTGATGTTGCCGCAAACCGAACAAAACTGCGTCTTTGTGCGCAAATCGTTGAGCGCATCCGCGAGATTGGTCGAGAGAGTCTCCGGCGCACGCAGCAAAAAATACGTGAGCCGCGAAGCCGTTTTGGGTCCGATACCCGGTAGGGCATTGAAAGCTTCGATCAATTTGGTGACGGGTTCTGGAATGGCACTGCTCATGTTTCTTCCTCTGTTGTATGCGACAGGGCGGCGATGCGTATCGTGAAATTGGTAGGGGCATGATATATCATTCCCCTACACCACCACCCTGCAATCTATCGAATGCGGATTTTATCCCAGAAGGCCACCCAGACCCGGCATATTGCCCAGGCCGCCAGTGATCTTTTCCATCTTCTCGGCTGCCATCGTCTGGCTCTGTTCAATCGCCTGATTGGTCGCAGCCAGCAGCAAGTCCTGCAAATCGGCAACCCATTCTTCATCATCGGTGTCAATCACATCCGGGTTGATGCTGATGCTCTGGATGCGTTGATGCCCGGTAATCACGATGGTGATTGCGCCGCCACCGACGGAAACTTCCACGGTTTCGTGTTCCAGCGCAGCCTGAGCTTCTTCCATATCTTTCTGCATTTGCTGGATTTGCGCCATCATGTTGTTCATGTTGCCACCACCGGGTGCGCCGCCTGCGGGTCGTCTTCTCTTTGCCATGTGTTTCGCTCCTTATGACTTACACAACATCAAAATTCATAGTACGTGCCGATTCTATCACATGCTAGTCTTCTTCGCGGAGCTGCCCACCCAGGCCAATCGCTTCTTGAATCAGCGGGTCGTCTGCCAAATCCTGATCGGTTGGGGCAGCACTGCTGGTTACTTCTCCTTCAGCGAGCAGCACATAGCGCACGCGCAGCGGGGTATCCGTCACACGAGAGATGGCACGCTCTACCCAGGCAATCCGCGTTTTATCCATGAGTTTATCCATGTACAGTTTTTGCTCTACACCCAGGATCACCGTATTGCCATCTACGTTAACTACCCGCGCATGATCCATCAAATTTGGCAGATTCACAACCAATTCTTCGGTGCTGCCGCTGGTCTTATGCACATTGTTGAAGATTAATTTCTGTGCTTCTACCCACTTTGATTGCACAACAGAAGGCGCAATGGCAGGAGGCGCACCGGGGGCGCTAGCTTCGGCACGTTCATAATCCGCAGCGGATTCGATCTGTGCGGCAGGCTGGGTTTGCTGGCGCTGCCCAAAAGCGGGTTGTGGCGCAGCAGCATAGGCGACAGGTTCCGGTTCTTGCAAACTCTCGATCAAGGCCAATTCCAGGGCAAGCTGCGGCTGCCATCCGCCGGAATAGTTATTCACGGCATCATTGAAGGCGCGTAAGGCTCGCAGCAGCAGGCTCCGGCTGACCATGCCCGCTTGTTCTGCGAATAACTGCTGGTCATCCTGTGAGACGTTCAGCATTTCTGCGCCTGCTGTTTGCGCCAGCAGCACGAGGCGTAAATGTTCTACCATCTGCTGACCAAACTGCCGGGGGTCGCTGCCTGCGTCAATGGCTTGATTGATGATGTGCAGAGCGCGTGCCGTTTCCCCACGCAGCAGGGCATCCGCCAGATCACGGACTGCACGGGCGCTTGCCGTGCCGAGAATGCGCTGCGTTAATTCCAGGGTGATCGCTTCATCAGGGTTCGCCACCACTTGATCCAGTAAGCTGATGCTATCGCGGACGCTGCCCGTGCCTTCTCTGGCGATTAATTCCAGGGCAGCCGGTTCGATTTCCAGCCCTTCTTCTTCTGCAATCAGAGCCAGCCGTTCGCTGACTTCGCGCAAGGACACGCGCCGGAATTCAAAGGGCAGGCAGCGGCTTTTGATTGTTGCGGGGACTTTATCAATTTCCGTTGTCGCCAGCACGAACAGCGCATGATCCGGCGGTTCTTCCAGCGTTTTCAGCAAAGCATCAAAGGCATTGCCGCTGAAGCGATGCACTTCATCAATGATATAGACTTTGTAGCGGCCTTCATTGGGCGCGAAGGCGATTCTATCGCGCAGGTCGCGCACATCATCCACACCCGTATGCGAAGCCGCATCAATTTCGATTAAATCCAGAAAGCGGCCTTCATTCACCGCGATGCAGTTGGCGCATTGGTTGCAAGGGCGCTGCTGCGGGTCATCCGCCAGGCAGTTGACCGCCTTCGCCAGCAACCGGGCAGAAGTCGTCTTGCCTGTACCACGCGGCCCACTGAACAAATACGCATGGCGAATGCGCCCGGTGCGGATAGAATTTCGCAATGTTCGCGTGATATGGTCTTGCCCAACTACATCATCAAATGAGAGAGGTCGCCACTTGAGGTACAGTGCTTGTTCTGGCATGGCATCTCCTATGGTCTCAGGAGGAAGTCTAGCACTCTTGTTCCCTCTCAGCAACCGAAAACCCAGGGGGATTGCCCTAAAACGATTTGAACCACGAAGATACGAAGGACACGAAGAAAAGCGTAGGGGCAATCTGCCGGATCGCCCGAAATACCTGCGCGATTTGCAGAACACTTTCCTGTTGGTGTCACACAATACGAAATGGTTCATGTAGTTTGCAGCGCATGGAGAAACAAAAAACACAGGGATCAACGCGGGTTGCCCCGGTAATCCCTGTGTTTTTAATTGTGATGCTGAAGGTTCAGACTGTAGCTGTTAGTTCTTGATGACTGTAACAGCGCTGGCCTGCAAGCCCTTCTTGCCCTGGGTGATTTCAAATTCGACCTGTGCGCCCTCGTCGAGGGTGCGATAGCCGTTGCTCTGAATCTCCGAATAATGGACGAAGAGGTCATCGCCGCCTTCATGGGAGATAAAACCAAAGCCCTTATCCCCGTTGAACCATTTCACTGTACCTTGAGTACGGTTTGCCATTGTTGTTTCTCCTAAAACATTGGGTTTTGCTACGACCTTTTCACACAAAATCCAATTGGTTTAGGATGCTATGTGTTCTTTAGAGGTTTACTTGAGGGTCAATGCTGCAAGGCGTAAACCAAAGTTACTGCTGCAACAGACACTTGTTGTATCTCTGATGAGGTTGATGGGTGCGAACCACTGCACCAATGTAGTTTGGCACAATTGCCAATTATTTTCTACATCGCTCCATGATCATAGCGCACTTCAGATAAAAAGATAGGGTGAAAGTGAATTTCTGAAATAGTGTGGGGTACACGACACCAGAAGCCATCTGTTCACCGTGCATTGAACGAAGTAGACTCTAAACACAGGTAGCAAGGTTTTTATACCCAACTGCGCGGCGTACTACCGCGTACCGTCCTTAACTGTTATACTTTTGCACAAGCTGTACATAGAAAAAGAGGTCTATTATGCCATCGCTGGGTCCTGTTGAACTGATTATCATCCTCGCCATTGTCATTCTCCTGTTCGGTGTGGGGCGCTTGTCGCGCATTGGTGGCGAACTGGGGGAAGCCATCGGTAACTTCCGTCAGGGCATGAAGTCCGTCGAAGACGACGAAACAGCCAAGACCGAAGAAGCCTGATTCGGATACCGAAGAGAGGCACAGCCCTGTGTCTCTCTCCATTTGATTCATCTTCCTCTTGGTTGACACTGAGCTATTTTGTATCGTAGTCTGCCAACAAAATTGTTGGTATATTTGTCATGCCCAAACGATCATCACAAGCCAGAGAACGTGTGCTGCAAGCTGCTGAACATCTCTTCTCGCATCGCGGTTATGCTGGCGTGACGGTGCAGGACATCGCCCGAGAAGCGAACCTACATCATGCGTCGCTCTACCATCACATCAAGGATGGGGGCAAGGAACAGCTCTACGTCGAAGTGATGGAGCGTGTGCTGCGCCAGCATCAGCAGGCGATTGCCGAAGCCATCACAGAAGCGGATTCCGACTTGCGGGCGCAGTTAGTAGCGGTAGCGGAATGGTTGCTCTCGCAGCCGCCGATGGATTTCATTCGTATGTCGCATGTTGATCTGCCTGCGATCAATCCCCTGGCAGCGAATCGCATCTCGAACCTGGCCTATGCTGCATTGTTCTCACCATTGGAGGCTGTCTTGTGGCAGGCGCAGAACCGGGGTGAAATCAGCGACATCGATTGTGGGAACATCGCCGGGGCATTGTTCTCTGCCATACAGGGATTGCAAACAATCCCTGGTGAATACCTGGAAAAGACGCGCTTGCAAATGGCGAGGGAAATCATTGATGTCTTTTTGCGTGGCATGGGGTACGCGCTCCCTGCGTAGCGCTCTTTTTTTGCGAGCAATGCCCAACAATTCTGTTGGTAAAGATCGAATGTGTTTCGAGAGGGATACAGATCATGCAATTTCCACAGATCAGCGGTAAGAATTTGCAGGGGCAGGAATTTGACTTGCCTGCCGATTTTGAGAGTACTTATAACGTTGTGATGATCGCCTTCATTGAGTCACAGCAGTACCAGGTGTATACCTGGGTCGATTTTCTAAAACAACTGAAGGATAAGTATCCAGCGCTTTCGGTTTATGAGCTGCCAACTGTCCCCGCTTTTGGCTGGTTTCAGCGTATGATGCTGGATTACTGGATGCGCACAGGCATCCCCGATACGGAAATCCGCCGCACGACCATTACGTTGTATACCGACCAGGCTGCGTTTATCCGGGCGTTGGGGCTGCCAGATATGAACAGCATCTATACGCTCCTGGTGGATCAGGAAGGAATGGTGTATTGGCAGGCAGCCGGAGCCTTCACGCTGGAACTGGGTCAGCAGTTGACAGAAGCAGTGAAACGTCTGCCGATCCCTGCCATTTGATGAAACCGCAACGCCCTAATTGCCTTGTGCAATCTTCAGCGCGTGTTGAATCTCTGCTTCCAGGTTGAATGGCACGCGCTGATCCACCCCTGGCGGAACCTGCAAATTGTAATTCAGCAGTTCGCGGTTATAGCGGCTGACTTCTTCATGCAGCTTTTTGAGCGCTTCCTGCCAGCGATCTTCCGCATGGCGATCCAGCAGGAAGCTCCCTTTGCGCACGGCATCTGCTTTGCGCTGTACATAATCGCGGGAATACTGCCCCAACTTGTGCATGATCTTGCCGTATTTGTCATTCAGCACATGCCCCAGAGAAATCCATGAGGGAACGGCATCATTGTCTTTCATGATTTTGTGTGCGAGGCGCAGTTCTTCTGGCGTGTTATCATCATTATCCAGGCGCAGCGGCATTCCTGCCCCAGGATGCCAGGACATATCCCCATCCCCAATGAGTTCGCGGATTTTTTCATCGACGTAGGTTTCCCACTTCCTCAGCCGATCCCATGCATTGTTTTCTTCTAAGGCTGCAAAGCTGTCTTTGGCGGGTTTGTCGGTATCGTGCTGCTGAGTCATACCCTCTGCGATCCTTCTGCTATCTCCTTGTGCGGATTTTCACATGAGGCTGTTTGTGTGTCAAATACTTTGCGCAGTTCAGCGGTTCGGTAGTCTTCTGATAGCCTTAATTGTAGGAGTTTGCATCTCTGCATATTTACGGCCTGTTGATTGATTTCTAATAATTACGGCTGTACACTGAGAGAAACAACACAGATCAGAAAATCACGATATGAATCGACCACGCGCTCTCATAATCGAAGATCAACAGAACTTAACGGTACTCTACGAAGACACGCTGCGCTTGCTCGGCTATGATGTTCAGAATAGCAAGGACGGCCTCGCTGCCATCAACCAGATTGAAATGCTGCAAGAAGCCCCGCATTTGATCCTGCTGGATGTGAATTTACCGCGTCTTTCCGGGCGCGATGTGCTGAAGCATATTCTGCGTCGTGAGATGCTGAAAGATACGACGATTGTTGTTGTCACGGCAAATAACCTCATGGCAGATGAAATGCGCCCGCTGCTGCGCGAAGGCGATCATTTCTTCCTGAAGCCTGTCCGCATGATGGATTTGCAGCGTGTTGCAAACGAAGCCAAACCCGCCGTTGTCTCGCCGGAACATTTTGTGGAAACGTTGGAAACCCAGGCGATCAGCCATGAGACACTGGAACATGAAGCCGTCCCGGATGCAGACCCAGATACTACAGAGTCCACCTCTGACGTTGCAGAAGATGAGTTGTTCATCGCTGCTTCAGAAGAAACCATCGTGAATCGCAATGGAATGTTGTGGATGAAGAATATGCTGGCGGAAGCCGCCGCCAAACAAGATGCCGAATTAGAGGCACAACAAGGGCAGGAAGAAGAAACAGTTGCGGATCGCCCAGAAACCAACCAGACCAGCACAGCAGATTAGGGTAGCAAGAAGATGAAAAAGCCAGGGCGACTCAACAAAGCAGTCGCCCTGTTTGATTCATCAGGGGAGGTCAACGTTATCCGCAGAGATGCGTAAAATGGCCTGCACCTCGCCATCGGCATCGCGCAGTGTGACCACATCATTCACTTCCCACACGGATTCATTCAAGCCCCAGAACAAGACACTCGGCGTATTTTGCCCGGAGCGTGTGTAGACGATCACTTCTGCATTGGAGAATAGGCGATAGTCCTGGAAGACAAATTCATTGCCGTCCAGGTCGGTCAATGCCCAACCATCCAGGCTGACCGTGCGCCCCCGATTGACGATGCCCACGCCCTCGGCGGTTACATCTCCCTGTGCCAGAATACCGGAGATTTCAATTTCAGAATTCTCCGCAGTGGGAGCCAGGGTAATGGTGGGTGTGGGGCCGTCTTCGGTGGCTTCGGCTGTGGCTTCGCTGGTGATTTCAGCCGTGACTTCTGGCGTGATTTCTTCCGTTGCTTCACCGGGCAGCGATGTGCTGGTAGGCAGCGGCTGCACCTGTTCAATGGGGCAGGTATCCAGCGGCACGATGATTTGATCGCCAATTTGCAAGCCGATGGCTTCATCTTCGGTCAGATCATTGACCTGAAGCATCGTGAAAGGATTCACGCCGTATTCGTCCGCAAGCCCGAAGATAGTATCGCCATCATCAATGGTATGCAGCAAACATCCCGCCGGGAGATTGACCCCGCTTGCGGCGGCATCGGCTGCTTCCACCGTGACCGGAGCCAGCGGGGTGAGGGGAGTTCCCAGCGCGACCTGGGTATCATCGGCAGTCGGCACGAGACCTTCCGGCACATCTACCACAGCGCGTTCGGATGTCGCGGTGACGACAATGACATTGGGGGAAGCGTTCGGTACAGGGGTATTGGTGATGTAGACCACGACCGTCACCGGACGTGTTTCCGCTTCTGGCAGCACACTCGGCGCAATGAAGTTGATCGCCAATAGCGTTCCCGCTACAGCGACAATGAACACAGCAATTAAGAATGGTAAAGCAGAACGAAGCGACATAATGCACGCACCCGGTTCATGAATTCACAAGTTTGATGCTGATTACCAGTTTGTCACTATAGCATAGGGGGCAAGGCAGGGCAACGCGCCAGCACAACGTTCACCCACCGCATAAATATTTGGATAGACTGCTGCAACTTCGCGAGTCAATCTGTTATAGTGACCAAAAAATGCGGGAAACACTCATGCCTTACCTCATTGACGGACACAACCTCATCGCACATCTGCCACAAATTGATCTTGCTGACCCCAATGACGAAGCCAAGCTGGTGCTGCTGCTGCGCAGCTTTTGCGCACGTACCCGCAAGAAGATGGTCGTCATATTCGATCATGGCTTGCCCGGCGGGAAGTCGAATATGAGTACCCCTTCTGTGCAGGTGATCTTTGCAACGGCGCAGAAGACTACAGCGGACCGCATCATCATGGAACGCATCCGCGAAACCCGTGATGTAAAAGGTTGGGTAGTCGTCTCATCCGACGAGGAGGTACTGCATGCGGCTGTACAGGCGGGTATGAAGGGGCTGCGCTGCCAGAAATTTGCCGATGTGCTGACCGCACCCCCGGCAGAAGACAATCATCCCGGCATCCGGGAACATTTGATGCTCACCGAAAGCGAGCTTCAGGAATGGATGGATTTGTTTGGGGTGGATGAAGATGCAGAGGCTCCTGCGCCACCGAACGAGAATCCGCGCATCACACGCCGTGAGCAACCAGAACCTCCTGAAGTAACGGCATCTTCGCAAACACAAACCTCCGCCGAGAAATCTACTCCGCAAAGAGCGCCCACTTCTAATGATGTAGATGCCTGGTTGGATGCCTTCGGTGGCGGAGAACGCAAGCCTACGGATCCACGCAAGCGAATTCAGCCACGCGGGAAGCCGAAACCAAAGCCTCGTAAGGCCAACGATGGTTTGCCGGAAGTCGATGCGGAATCGGGTGACGCTGATGATGTCTCGTTGACGCGCAACACCGTCGATGCCTGGATGAAACTATTTGGTGGGGAACCCCCGGCGGATCGGGAGCCAACGGATATTTCGCCAGAACGTAACAAAGCGCGTAAGCAGGGTCGCTACCGTAATGCAGATGGTAAACGTGAACCGACGGTGCATAAGCGCATGTCCACGTCGGAAGACATCTATTTGAACTCCGGCGAAGTCGATGCCTGGCTGGATGTTTTCGGTGTAGAAGATGAAAAAGACGAAGACGAAAGCTGACGCGATGGAACGCCGCGGCGTGTGCTTGTGTCACTCCAGGTGAAAGAAGAACGCAGCAGCACAGAGAGGATTTTTATCCATGAGCGAATATAAGCCAAAACCAAAAGGCAAGCCACTAGGCAGGCGGGCGCTGTTATTCTTGCTGGCAGGGGTCGGAATCGGTGTCCTCGTCACGGGGGGAATTGTCGCATTTGGAGTTGCATTCCTGATGCCTGTGCAGGTCGTCAGCGTGACTGCACCTCCGGTAGCAGCCCAACCAACCCTCGTTCCATTGCCGACAGCAACACCATTTCCGGCAGGTGCGCAAGCTGTCGGGACGGTGGTCGCCAATCAAATCAACACTGCTGCCGTGTCGCCGGATGGGTCGATGGTTGCTGCATCCGTAAACGAAGGCGGAACGACAGCAATTTACCTCAGCAGCATTCAAGATGGCACGACCTTCACAAACGAACGTAATCAGATTTATTTGCAATCCAGTTATGTCACGCGCTTGCAATTCAGCCCGGATGGGGCATGGCTGACAGCAATTGAAGATGAGCGCACGATGTTGTTCTTCGATGTGCGCAGTGGTGGCTTTGAACGCTTCGAGGGAATTTCGGCGATGGCCTTCAGCGCTGATAGTACACACATGGTGCTGGCGCATAGCAATCTCGGCCTACAATGGTATGACATCGCATCCCAGAGGGTGCAGCAAACCAGCCCGCAAATTGACGAAACAGTCATCGTGCTGGATATAAGTTCGCAGGGGAAGATTGCTGTATTGAGCCGTAATTTCCAGGGAGCCAGCACCATCTGGTTGTACGACTCGGCGGATTTCAGCGCCGAACCACGCACCCTGGAACAGTCAGCGCTGCCCCTCTTCACGCTGGATTTTCACCCGGATGGTAATTGGCTGGCAGTTGGTGGCCTGGAGACAGCTTCTGCGCTGCATATTTCTGGCGATGGACGCGCATTCTATGAACTCTCAGCAGAGAACATTTACGATGTCGCATTCAGCCACGATGGAACGCAGCTTGCCTTCGCGGGTGGATCATCTGGAACAGGAACACCATTCTTGCAGGTGGTGCGCTGGGATGATGGGCAGCCGATTCCGCCTGATCCGGCATATTACGAACCTTTGCAGCTCACCGGGCATGGTCACGCCGTGTTTGATGTAGCCTTCACGCCGGGCGGTCATTTGCTCTCCGCTTCCGGGATGGAACCGTGCGCCTGTGGGATGTGGAGAATGGCGATCAAACCGGTGTTTTAGGATTCTAAAATAGAATAAGGCGTGCCTATGAAGCCCGCCAAAGTTCCAAAATTAAAATGCCAGCAGCGGGGCATAGACGCTGACGCGCACTTGTTGCCCGACTTCGTAGACGATCTGCGCATCCTGGCGGGCGACGAGTTCTGTGCCATCTTGCAGCCGCAAACCAATGCGCTGATTATGCCCATAATATTCGCGCCAGAGAACAGTTGCGGCTGTCCCCTCGTCTGTCGGTAGCAAATGCAGCATCTCCGGGCGAATCAGCAGTTCAACCTCGCCCTGCTGCGGCTGCAAAAGGCGAACTTGCCCCAGGGGGCTGTTGGCGTGGTTGCCGTGAGCCTGGGCGGGTATCAGATTCGATTCGCCGATGAAGGACGCGACACGCTTGCTGTTGGGGCGTGTATATAATTCAAAGGGTGTCCCCATTTGTGCCAGTTCTCCGCCAAACATCACCGCCACTTTGTCCGATAGACTCAGGGCTTCTTCCTGATCATGCGTGACGAAGACGCTGGTCGTCCCGGCTTCGCGCAGAATATCGCGCACTTCGGAGCGTACCTGTGTTCGCAGCGCGGCATCCAGATTGCTGAAAGGTTCATCAAGCAGCAGGACGTGGGGCTGGGGTGCCAGCGCTCGTGCAAGTGCCACCCGCTGCTGCTGCCCACCGGAAAGCTCGTGCGGCATCCGTTTTTCGTAGCCCGCCAGCCCGACTAATTCCAGCACTTCCAGGGCGCGTTTTTGTTTTTCTTTGCGCTGCCCATTGATGCCGAAGGTCACATTATTCAGAACGTCGATGTGCGGGAACAGGGCGTAATCCTGGAAGACCATGCCCACACGCCGTTCTTCCGCTGGAACCCACAAATTGCCCCGGCTGACAGGCTGCCCCGCCAGCCAGATTTCGCCGGATTCAGGACGTTCCAGCCCGGCAATCAGGCGCAGCATGGTGGTTTTGCCGCATCCGCTGCGCCCCAACAGCACCAGCAAATCCCCTTCTTCGATGCTCAAGCTCACATCATTCACCGCCACTTGCTGCCCGTAGCGCTTGGTGATGTGCTTCAGTTCAATGAAATTCATTCAGCCTGCTCCGTGTCGTCACCTATGCGCATCAGGAGCAGTACTGGAATCAGGCCGACGACCAGGATCATCAACGCCGGAATTGCCGCTGATTCGTGCCAGCCTTCACCACTGAGGAAATACGCACGCAGCGCCAGCGTATCCATACCAAATGGACGCAGCAGCAAAGTCGCGGGGAGTTCTTTCATCACATCCACAAAAACCAGAATGCCCCCGGCAATGATCCCTGTGCGCACCAGCGGAAAATGAATCCGTGAGAGCAATCTCCAGCCCGTCGTCCCCATTGTTCGGGCGGCATCCTCCATGGTGGGCTTCACTTTCTCGATGCTCGCATCCACGCTGTTGAATCCCACTGCCATGAAGCGCACCACATACGCATACAGCAGCGCCAGAATTGTACCCGTCAGCAAGTATCCGGGAGCCGTGTAACCCAGGTGATCAGCAGCGAAATCCGTCACTGCCCCATCCACCGGATTGACTGCCGCCAGCACCCCTGCCGCAATGACCGCCCCCGGCATGGCATAGCCAATCGTCACCAGGCGTGCCAGCCAGCGCGGGCGAGATTGTTGTTCGGTGGCATTGCTGCGGTTGCTATACGCGATGAACAGCGCGACCAACATCACGACCAGGGCAGCGCTCCCCGCCAGCAGCAGCGAATTGCCCGTGTACGTCAGGAAGGATTCGCTGAGTAAGTTCACCGTTGGGTCTTGCAGTTCATTGCCCACCCAGACCATCAATTGCAGCGTCGGCAGCAAAAAGGCCACACTCAGCAGCGAGAAGCAAAGACCAAATGCCAACCATTTCTTGAAACCACGCAGGGTATGGCGGCGTGGACGATGCCCATGCCCGCCTTGCTGGTAGAACTTCGCTCTGCCGCGCAAAAAGCGTTCTGCGACGATTAACGCCAGGGCAACGAAGACCATCAGTGAGGCCAGTTGCATCGCGGTTCCGATGTCGAACGAGGTGTTCCAGAGGACGACAATGCGCTCGCTCAAAGTTGGGTAGCCGAAATAGCTCACAGTACCGTAATCGGTCATAGCTTCCATGACAGCGAGCAGTACCCCGGCGGCAATCTGCGGACGTGCCAGCGGCAGCGCCACCCGCCAGAGGATGCGCCAGCGGCTGTAGCCCATCACACGCGCCGCTTCCAGTGTGGTTGCGGCCTGCTCACGAAAAGCCGCCCGCGCCAGAATATAGACATATGGATACAGCACCAGCGTCAGGATCAGCATCAAACCCAGGGGCGAAGCGATATTGGGGAACCAATAATCGTCGCGCCCCCAGCCAAACCAACTGCGCAGCGCCGTCTGCACCGGGCCTGCAAATTCAAAAATCGTGACGTAGACGAAGCCCATAATGAAGCCGGGAATCGCCAGCGGCAGCAGCAAGAGACGGTCAAACCAGCGCCGCCCCGGAAATTCATAGGCGCTGATGAGCCATGCCGCCAACGTGCCAATCAGTAAGGTTCCGAACCCCACCCCCAGGGCAAGGCTGAACGTATTCCACAGCACATCTGGCAGGAAGGTGTCCCACATGCGCTGCCATAATTCAACGTCCGGTGTCAGGATTTCGGCGATTAAGATGCCGATTGGAATCAAGATCATCACCGTGAGCGCGATGGATGGCAGCATCCCGATGCGGCTGAAAATGCCACCGAACCGTAAACGCGCAAAACGCCGTTCCTGGGCGGCGTGCGGGTTAATCACTTGATCTTGCTTGAAGCTGATTTCCATAAGATTCACAATCTACGAGCTAACAGTACATCGTCGTAAGAATTCTTTTGTGTTGTCCTGGGTGGTGCGAAATAACCTTTGTCTATAAATGGAGTTTGTGGGCAGCGCAAAAGCCACCCACAAACCCAAACGCTAGCATTAGTTTTCGTTGAAGCCGAAGCCGGTTTCTTCCAGAATTTGCACGGTTGTATCCTGGTACGAACCGTACTCCCACAGCGGATACTCCATATCAAAGTTGAATTCGCCAAAACCTACCAGGGTTTCGTTCGGCTCGGCTTCCGGGTTGGTCGGGAATTCGTAGTTGCTGCCAGGGAAGCATTCCAGTTCACCGCACTGGTTTTCCAGGCTGGTCATGAATTCCAGGAAACGCACCGCATTGTCATAGTTAGCAGCACCCTGTACCACGCCAGCACCATTCACATTGAAGAATACACCCGTCGTATCCTGGTTCATCCACTTGAGCGCAACGCTGTTGAAGACTTCCTGGTCGGCCTCATCGCCGTTGGCGAGGCGACCCATATAGTAGTGATTGACCAGGGCAAGATCACATTCACCGGCAGCGACGGCGCGAATCTGGCTGGTGTCACTGTTGATGTAGCGCGTGACGTTCTCTGCGATGCCGCTGGCGACGGTTGCCGCTTCTTCTTCACCCAGGTGATAGACCATGCTGCTGAAGAGCGAGACCGTGTAAATGTGGCTGGCAGGACGCATACACAGGCGACCTTCCCAGGTGTCATTAGCGAGATCGCTGTAATTGTTCAGGTCAGCCAGTTCTTCTTCGGTGACATTTTCCGGGTTATAGACCAGGGTACGAGTACGAATGCTGAGGCCGTACCAGTAGCCAACCGGGTCGCGGAAGCCCTCGGCAACATTCTCATTTAACACGTCAGAGGTGACAGGAACCAGCAAATCTTCTTCCGCTGCCAAGTCCAGCACACCTGCATCAATTGCCAGGAAAACATCGGCAACGCTGCGTCCGCCGCGCTCAATATCGGCACGCAGACGACTCAGCAAATCACGCGGGGTTCCCGCAGAAACGCGGACATCAATTCCAGTCGCTTCTGTGAAAGCGACGAACGGAGCTTCCAGATCACCATAGTGGCGTGAGGAATAAATATTCAGCACACCGGGGTCTTCGTCCTGAGCAGCCGTTACGAGGCCGAAGCTGAGAACTGCGGTGAGCGTGGCAAGCACGAAAAGAAAACGTTTCATAATCAGTAGACTCCTTGCGTTTGGCATGATCTCACACTAAGATTCATGCTATCGGTAATGGTGTGGCAGGGAAGTTATCATTTGCCGTGAGTATTTCCCTGCCACACTCCCCTTTTTATCAGAAGTATCTCTTTTATGTCCACGCGCCGACTCAAACCTGATTTTGCAGTGCAGGCGGTTCGGGATTAAGTGACGGATGTCATGATTTTTATGTGTAGGTGAAATGATTTTTACCTGAAGTTAATCCTGGGCAGTATTGCAACCAGGGGCAGGATTTTGCGTAGTAGAGAAGTGCGGCGCAAAAATGCAGACCGTCCATAGGAATCCCTGTAGAATCAAGGGTGTATGCTGGACAATGTTCCCGTTTCGGCATAGATTAAACAATGATTCCAACGTAGAGCAACAATCAATTGTGGAGTTCACAATATGTCGAATTGGTGGGGAACCCGGAAAGATGTATCGCCGCGTTTAATCTGGGAAGTGGAGGCGATGCGTGCGACCTTCGGCAATACGTTTGAGTTGATCGTACCACCCTTCGGCGGCTTGTTATACTGGCAGGGAACGGTACAGGTCAATATGTCGATCCTTGAAAACCCGGATCACACGCTGAAGATCGTATATCCGAAAGAATACCCCAGCCGCCCGGCGGAAGCCTACTGCATCAAACCGCGTATTTACAGCGAAAAACATCAATACGAAGACGGGCAGTTATGCCTATTCAACCCGAAAGATGGCGAGCAGTACGGCTGGAACCCCAGCAAATCCACTGCGGTGACGGTGGCTGGTTGGGCGATTCAGTGGCTGTATGCGTATTACACATGGCGGGCGACGGGTGACTGGCCTGGGATTGAAGAACGGATTCGCCCGGATACCCCGCTGCCCCGCCGTCGTCGGAGGTAATCGGTATGCAGGATTTCGCCCAACTCATGCAAACAGAAATGAACCTCATCACCCGTAGGTTGCGAGGGATGGCAATGATTTCACGCGGGATTGTCCCGAACCTGGTTGTTTCACAGCGCGTGATTGACCGCATTGTGAAGGCCGCACAGGGCTACTTAGAAGACGAAACTGGCGAGACGATGGTTGGTATTATCGTGGATACCAACGAGCCGGAACAGATGCCGACATTATATGTGCTGGATACGATTGCGCCGGATGAGTCGGTGATCCGCCGCAGCCACATGTTTGAACAGGGCGATGACATCCAGGGCGATTTGTACAATTGGCTGCTGGATAACTGGAATGCGTACCTGCGCACCGGGAAAGACCTGAACAAAAAGCCCATCCGGGATGAATTTCATGTGCCGCTGAAGCACCTGGGAGACTGGCACAAGCAGCCTGGGTATATGATCCAGCCCAGCGGCGGCGATTTGAATACTGCTCTGCAATTCATGGATGATGAAGAAAACCAGTTCAATTTCTTGCTGGTTCCCATCGTCACTCTGGGGCATCCGTCCGTGACCAGCGAAATCGGCGCACAGGTGAATTACTTCAATGTGCCAATGGATGACGGAACCAGCCTGCGCATTGACTGGTGGTATATCCACCGGGATGTGCGTGTCTTCCAGCCCATTAGCCCCAAAGTTGTGCCAAGTGACGAGCTTCCCGCGCTCCCGGCCTATCCCTGGCATATTCTTGATGTGGATTTGATGGATGAAGAACTAAGCCTAATTGAAGAAGATGACCTCTTCATGCTCTTTCAGACGGCGATTCCCTTCCAGATTGATGATGAACTTCCGCTGGAAATTTGCTTCATTATTGGGCGTGGGGGGTCTACGGATGTCTTCATGGTGGCGACTCACTGGGATTACCCGCAGTCGAAGCCGCGTGTCTATATTGCGCCGTTCCAGGGGGTTGATCCGTCGATGTACGTGTACGATGTGTTTGAGGCGCTGTGGGAAAATGCCAGACCCGCGCCGGAGCCGGAAAATTTCACATGGAACCCGGCTAGCTCATTCATTGTGGATTATGTAGCGGCGGTGGAAAAAGCCGCAGGCATGCGCCCGGAAGGGAAACCCTTGCCCTGGGAGCGCCAGACCACGCCGGAAAACTCCGCAGCCGTGAACATTTCGGTGGAGATGGAAGGTGAAGAGCCTTCGGCAGCATCGGAAGATGGTGTAGGAAAAGCACAAGAATCGGCTGAACGAAGCGCCGCTGACGTGCAACCTGATGCGCCGCAAAGCGTAGAAGCAATCACAGAACCAGATGTGGATGCAAGCGAGGAAGAGAAGCAATGAGTGACTGGCAGCGCGTAGAGCAGTGGCTGGGTACAGAAAACCTACGCCTCCTTGCGCAGAAGAAAGTCGGCGTAATTGGTCTTGGATCAGGTGGTAGTTTTGTCGCGCTCAGTCTGGCGATGAGTGGTGTGGGCAAATTTGTACTGGTAGATAACGATGAACTGGAAGCCGGAAATGTCGTGCGCCATGCAGCCGATCATCGTTATGTGGGCTGGAACAAGGCAAAGGCCGTTGCGGATTTAATCCAGAATCGCAACCCGGAAGCAGAAGTGGAAGTGCGCGAAGGTCTCATTCAGGAGCATATGGACGTGCTAGATGACCTGGATGTTCTGGTCGTTGCGGTGGATGGTGAGCAGGTCAAGTACATCATCAACGAAGCAGCGCTCAAGCGGCGTTTGACTGCCGTCTATGCCGGGGTCTATGAACGTGGGGAAGGTGGCGATGTGGTGATTATTCGCCCCTATGATGGCCCTTGCTATGCGTGCTGGTCGCAGGAATTACGTGCAGGCTACCAGCAGCCAATGCCGGGTGAGAACGGCGAATTGGATTACGGCATGATCGGCGATGAAGGTACGCTGGAAGCCGAGCCGGGGTTGTGGGTACATGTGACCAAAGTCGGCAGCATCCAGAGCGATATTATCCTCAATGAATTATTACGCGGCACAGAAGTCAGTGAACCAATGCCGGGTAACACGATTATCGTTGCCAACAATTCCCTGGAAATCCTGGCAGATCATATCAATGATCCGCACACTGCTGTCTGGGTAGATATTGCCCGCGACCCGGAATGCCTGGTTTGTGGTGAAAAATTCCGCCTGACCGATGAAGCGCATGATGCTGTTTCCCTGGATGATTTGATGGGTGAGGTTGGGATTCACTTCTCGGAAGATGAAGATGAGGGCGGCGAAAGTGGAGATCGCATTTTCCCTTGAGGGGTAGGGGTGTGCCGAGGCTGTCTGGCACGCAATTCGAAAAATTGCATAAGAGTTCCGTCAACTGACCATAGGATTGCGGTCATTGACACGTCTCTTGTGATATGCTTACACTGAATCAGAAAGATGTCAGGAACTGGAAAGGAGCGGTGGGGGTTAGGTTCGCCCACCAACGAACACAATGTCTGACGAAAACAACCGTATTCCTGTTGATGGTGTTGAGAATAACAAAAACGAACCGACCAGTGAAGCCGAAACCCCGGCAGGCAATAATGCTTCTGGTGCAGATGAGGGCATGGGGGATCGCCTGGAGCGCCTGGGTGGTGAACCGGCTCCGGTAATTACCCCGGAAGAATTCGCCCGTTTGCAGAAAGCGGGTCAGGTACATATCGACTCGCGTGGGCGCGTTCGTACCGCCAGCCGCAGTGGGCCAGATGCTGGGGTATCGCTGCGTAAGCGCCGAGCATGGTATGGTCGATAACCAAAAAGCAAGGCAGTTGCACGAGCAGTTAGTGCAATCGATGCGGCAAAGTGGGGTCTTCCAAGCTCCCGGTGTGGAAGCCGCCTTTCGTGCGATTCCACGCCACACTTTCCTGCCAGATCATCCCCTGGAAGAAGTCTACAGCGACAGAGCCATCGGCATCCTGCATGATGAAACCGGGCTGCTCGTGAGTTCATCCAGCCAGCCCTCCATGATGGCGATTATGTTGAACCAGCTCCAACTCCAACCGGGCGATAATGTGCTGGAAATTGGCACGGCAACGGGCTATAACGCCGCGTTGATGTCGCACATCGTCGGGGAAAGAGGGCGCGTCACCACCGTTGAACTGGAAAAAGACCTCGCACAGCAGGCTCGTCGTAACCTCGCAAGCAGTAAGGTTGGCGGTGTGACTGTTGTACACGGGGATGGTTCGATGGGGTATGCGCCGCGTGCAGAGTATGACCACATTGTGGTGACGGTGGGCGTGTGGGATGTCCCGGCGGCATGGCTGCGCCAGCTAAAGCAGGAAGGGACGCTGGTTGTTCCGATTGTGATTGACGGGATACAGGTCAGTGCGGTCTTCAAGCGGCAATCTGACGGAACCTTCGTCAGCAAGGATAACCGCCCCTGCTCGTTTGTTTACTTGCGCGGCGCATTTGCAGGGCCGGATTTCCGCCGCAAAGTTGGCAGTGCTTCCCTGTATATTCTGGCGGATCAAGTCGCGCAGATTGATACCGCTGCTTTGCATCTGCTGCTCTCGGACGATCACGATATTTGCTTGCTCGATACACCGATTGAGCAAACCGATTTCTGGTTTGGCTATCAGTTGTATGTGATGCTCAATGAGCCGAGAGATTTCATTTTCGCGGTGTATTCTGTCATCGAAGGGCAATCCGCCTATGGGCTGGATGGGCGCGGGATTGCGCTCTTTTCACGCGGTAGTGCGGCCTTTGCGGGCTACGACGGACGCGGGCAAGTTCATTGCTTTGCGGGTTCGGACGCAATGTTAGAATTGCAGCGCTTGCTGGATGATTGGCTGGAAATGGGGCAGCCCAAGATGAACACCATGCGGCTGCGATTGATGCCAAAAGCAGTACGAACCCCTGTGGTTGCTAGCGGTAAATTTTACGAGCGCCGTGATCACATTCTACAAGCTTGGATGGAAGTGCCAAAATCCTCATGATGACCATACAGGAGATCGAAGCTGCGCTACTGCTATCTGATTTTGATGGGTTAGAAGCGCAGATGCAGATGGCTCCGGCTGCGCGTGCGGATATGCGCCCCAGGCCAGAGAATCCGCCGCGTCACTCAGCTGTGCTGGTGCTGCTTTACCCTGACCCGGAGAATGGTCTACAACTGATTCTGACGCGGCGTGCCGAACGGCTGCGCGGTCACAAAGGGCAGATCAGCTTCCCCGGTGGGCGGCGTGACCCGGAAGATGTTTCGTATGAAGCGACGGCACTGCGCGAAACCTGCGAAGAATTGGGCATTTGCTCGCAGGATATTCACCTGCTTGGGCAGTTAACGCCGCTGTGGATTCCGCCAAGCAATTACCATGTTGTGCCAATTGTGGGCTATCTGCCGCAGCTACCGCCCCTCAAGCCCAACCCGGATGAAGTTGCGGAAGTGCTGTACCTCTCCATTGAAGATTTGCTCTCCGGCGCGAATAAGCGCACCAAGCCTATGTTTTTCCGAGGTGTGGAATTTGATGTGCCGTATTACGATGTGGGTGGGCATGTCGTGTGGGGAGCAACCTGCATGATGCTGAGTGAATTCGAGCAGCGCTTACGTCTCGTCCTGGTTTCCTGATTTCTCCGGGTACATCTCCATCACCCAGCGCATTAGCGTGAAATGTGCGGCTAATCCCGCGTAGTCATCGTAGGCTGCGAAAACTTCTTTTGTGGCCTGTGCTGATTTTTCTACCTGGAAATATCGCGCTACGGCGGCCTGTAACCCGACATCGTTATGCGGCACATAGGGGAATACGCCGAAGACGCGCCCAACCACCACGCTTGCCGTCCAATGCCCCACACCTTTGATATTCAATAGTGCCTTGTACACCGCTTCTGGCGGGAGTTGTGCTGTTCCCTGCAAATCCAGCGTGCCTTCAACCACTGCGCGGGAAATATCAATCAAAAGCTGCATGCGCTTGAAGGTGATTTTGAGGGGGCGTAAATCGTCTATCGTGGCATTGGCGAGTTGTGGCGGTGTGGGGAATGCATAATGCCGGATACCTTCATGCGCAATGAAATTCCCACCCCATTCAACCAGCGCACGTTGCCCACGCTGTGCCGCTGCCCAGGATATATGCTGCTCAATGATGACGGCTATTAGCGCATGGTAGATGTCTGGTGTGCAATAAATCGGCAGCCCGACCAGGGGTTCCACCACTGACCATAGCGCCGGATGTACTTTTGCGAACGCATAAAATGCACCTGAGTCCTGGTGTGTACCCAGGATTTGAGCGAGTTGTGCCTTGATTACCGCTTCGTCGGCTGCGCCTATGATTTGTTGCAGGGCAAGCTGGTCATGCACCTGCGTCACACGCACGAGACTCAGCGCGTGATCCTGGCGAAGTGTCTGGTAATAGGCATTTTCATGAATGGTAAAACTGCTGGGACAGGGGAAGCGCCTCAGCAATGCAAGCAAAGTAGCAAAATTATAGGGTGGGGTGGGCGTGAGTCTCATCCCTGCGCAGCAGCATTCAACCCCAGCGCACTCAGAATATTATCCAGTCCTTCCAGGAAACCGCTGCGAAAATCGATGGGTTGTAGCTGTAATTCTGGTAAATCGGGCATCTCACCGCGCAGCAGCAGCGGCTGCACAATTTTCCCCATCGAGATGAAATAGCGATATTCTGCGAGTACCATCGGATTATTCATTGCTTCCGGGGTGATGACCAGTGCCATCAGGCCGTTTTCGCGCAGCCCGTGTTTCACTGCATCCTGCCAATCCAACCCTGCCGGAGCGCTGATTTCATCCAGCCAAACGCTTGCGCCAACATCTTCCAGGCTGGTTTTAAGGTCAAGTGCGAAGAGGGCATCCGCAGGGCTGTAGCACACGAAAATTCCCTGGCGTGCTGCGCGGTAGACATAGCGCGGGTGCAGCGATTGCCGCAATGCACGGAGTATCCGCTGGTCTGTGGGGTTTTTCTGGAACGACTTACGAAGAATAGCACGCTGTCGTTCAATCGAGAGTCGTCCGCCAGTTTTGCCTTCTCCTGTAGTACGATCTTTTTCCTGTCGATGATCCATTGGTTATACACCTCGGTTATTGTTGCTTAGAACTATAGCAATTCACGTACCTTGCGTATAGCTTACTTATGAAGTTTGTAACGAGATTGCAAGAGGTTTGTTCTAAGTTTTCTCATCTACCAGTCAAATTGTTTGTAGATTGTATGATGGTGCCGACTAATCCGCGCTGCCAGGAACTTCCTCGGTTGGTTTTATCTCGCTTGGTTTGGTCACACGGTGCAGCATCTTCACCTGACGTTGGTAGCGCTGTTCTGCCATTTTTCGCAAATCTGCCACGATGTCGCTCTCGTCGGTGATCTCGATCCCAAGCAGTGTCTCAATCGCATCTTCCATGGTGACGATACCCGCCGTGCCACCGTATTCATCAATCACGAGCATGATGTGCAGCTGTTTGGAGATGAACATTTCCAACGCAGAGGAGACGCTGTTTGTCTCTGGGATAACCCCAATCTCACGAGTCAATTCGATGAGGGGTTTGTCTTTCTCCCCATCGGCATATGCCTGGAAGATTTCATAGCGCAGCACGAACCCGGCGATGTCATCCATGCTCTCGTTATAAATGGGCAGACGCGAATAGGGCAAGGCTGGATTGTTCTCTACCACTTCTCGCACCGTGGCATCCTTCTGAAAGGCCACGACAACGGTACGCGGAGTCATGATGTCCTTCACGGCGAAGGTGGTCAGATGCAGCAGATTACGCAGGATGCGGTCTTCTCCTTCCAGGATTGCGCCTTCGCTTGCGCCGATGCGAGCCATAACTTCCAGTTCTACGCGGCTGATGGTCGGCTGGTTGGTGCTTTCGGATTTCAGAAGCTGGGTGGTTTTTTCCAGCAGCCAGACCGCAGGAAATAGGATCATCACCAGCACACGTATGGCGTAAGCGGCAAAAGCGTTCAGCTCTTTCCAGTAAGTCGCGCCAATGGTTTTGGGAATGATCTCGGAGAATACGAGGATTAGAATGGTGAGTACGGCAGAGATCAAACCGAACCACTGATTGCCGAAAATGGCGACGGCTTCCGCACCTGCGCCAGCTGCACCCACTGTATGGGCAACGGTGTTCAGGGTGAGGATCGCAGCAATGGGGCGCTCTACATCGGCTTTATGCTGCTGCATCAAGCGTGCTGCACTGCTGCCGGATTCGATGTTCATTTCGATGTAAGAGTGCGAAGTTGAGAGCAGGATGGCTTCCAGCACCGAACATAAAAACGAAATCCCCAACGCAATCGCTACATAAAAGATCAACCCGCCCCAGCTTCCTTCGGCATCTCCGGCAGCACCACCAACGAGCAACAGCGGTGTAAGGATTTCAACTATGTTATTTTCCAGGGGTATCATCTCGGATCACAAGTATATGGACACTTGCTCAAGAATAGCATATTTCACTGCGCACTCAAACGTTTCTAACGGAGTGCGCAGGGTAATTGCTTCAAAATAATTCTCGCCACGAAGATACAAAGGACACGAAGAAATCCGTCGGGAGCGAAACACGTTTCGCCCGTCATGACTCGGTTTATACCTGGAAAAACTCGCGTACACGCCGGAAAAATTCTTGGCGCTGGGTGCTGCCAGGGGAATGCCCCGCGCCGATGAAGGTGTGCGTCTGCGCCATTGGATAGAGGGCATACATTTTTTGGCGTGCATCCTCCTGAAATGTCGCGTCGTCATCGCTGTCCAGAATCAGCATTTCCCCCTGCCACACTGCGAGGTCATCCGGCGAATAACTTTGTGCCATGAAATCGAGGATGGCTTCATAGGTGCTGGTGATGTCTGCCTTGCCTAAACGCTGCTGAAAAAGCTCGTGGAGATATGCGCGGTAGAAATCCGCTTCAGAATCCGGCGGGGCGATGATGCCGAAGAACTGCTGCTCCGCCTGGTCGCGTACCAGTTCTTCGGGTGCTAGTCGTACCATTTCTAGCAACTGCTGATAGCGCTCAGATTGTGAGGCATCGGGCGGGGTGGTAGTGGAAAGGACGAGCTTCGCCACTTTTCGCGGATAGCGCCGCACAAATTCCTGCGCGATCATGCCACCAAATGAACCGGCTAGCACATAAGCCGACTCAACTCCTTCCGCATCCAGCACTGCCGCCAGCCCATCACACAAGCCCTGCATCGACCCCACTGCGGGATAATCCGGCGCGACGATGCGGAACGAATCCGCCAGCAGCGGAATAGAACGGTACGCAGCGTCGGCTTTTTTCAAACCACCGACAAGCCACAAAATCGTATGTTCGCCATGCCCGGCTGTGTGATACGTCCAGGCTGTGCCAGCAACAGTGAGGGTTTTCTGTGGATGTGCTGCGCGGAAATTGCGCAGGCCGTCGCGCTGTTCTGCCGGGACATTGCTGTAAACCTCATCGAAACTTTTCATGGCTCATTCCTCTTGCAGCAAAAAACGGGTCATGCTCAATAGTAGGCCATCGGCTGCCAGCAGCGGCGCAAGGTGGTCGTAGCCTTCCAACGTCTGGACATAGGCTCGCGGATACATGCCCTTGAGCGCCCCACGGTCTCCTTCTTCGATGACTTCATCCGCGCTCGATTCAATCAGTAGAAGACTTCCGTCCCAGCGATTCAAATCCTTTGTGCTGAACTGATTTTCGACGTGATACTGGCAGGTCAAACGAGAACGCGCCAATATATCTCGCTTACGGTAGCCGTTATTGTAAAGCTCTTCAAAGTAATCTTGCCAGAAGGCGCGGTCAATATCCGACGCAGGCGTGAGACTTTTCTGTAAGTTGCTGCGGAACGAGCGCCGCGACAGCCACAGCAGCAGCGCTTCCGGGTAAAAGGCGATCAATGCCCGCTGCATGTTGGCACGCTCTGCAAGGTGTTCACTCGGAGTCACGGTGTGTGTCAGGATCAAATCCAGCACCGAATCCGGGAAGCGCCGGATGAACATCTGCGCCAGCATTGCCCCAAATGAGAAGCCGATGACGTGGGCTTTCTGAATGCCAACATGCTGCAAGAGTGCCTGCAATCCAGCAACAGCATCCCCTAATTTGTTGATACTTGCCGGAAGATTGGGCGCGATCACATGGAAATTTGTTCCGAAGCCATCAATGTAGCGGAACATGGTTTCGGCTGTGCCGCCGCTGCCATGCAGGAGTAAGAGGGCTTCTTCGGATGGATCGCCTGTTTCGTAATATGTCCAGGTGTGTCTGCCGAGTTGGATGCTTTTCAGTGGCACGGATGCACGGAACTGCTGCAAGCGTGCTGCGAGTGTGGATGCTGTGCTGGATTGGAGAGAATTGCCGCGTTCGCTGTTCATATCATCAGTGCTGTGTACCAGGTTCTGAGTACAGAGTATGCCATAAGCTGCTGACCTCTGGCTACTCATGCACGGGTGATTCTCATACCAGCATGAACAAACCTAAACTGACAACTATGAACTGATCACTAAAAACTTTATTGCCCGATGGGTTTCTTCTTCGGTAAGCCCTGTCCGCGTGGATAGGGTGAAGGGGTCTTTTCAAGCTTCTCGATGGTGACGAGGTAATGTGCATTTTCCACGCCGGGGAGGTGAACTTCTGCCGGGGGTTTGGCATCTCCCTTGAGCATGAACAGCGCCCGTTTACTATCTTCGATCTCGCGGGGGGCGCTCTCGCCCTTCATCGCAATCACAAATCCGCCGACCTTCGCCAGCGGCAGCGTATATTCCAGCAGGGTTGGCAGCAGGGAAACGGCACGCGCCGTCACGACATCGTACTGCCCGCGATGTTGTTTATCCTGTCCGGCATCTTCAGCGCGGGCGTGCAGCGTGCGGGCATTCTTCAAGCCCAATTCTGTAATGACTGTGTCAATGAAAGTCAGCTTCTTCTGCGTGGAATCCATCAGCGTGACCTGTAATTCCGGGAAGGCAATCGCCAGCGGCAACCCCGGAAAGCCAGCGCCTGTGCCCACATCAATTAATTTGTCGCCAGGATCAAAGCCAATCACACTGACGATGGAAAGAGAATCCAGGAAGTGCCGTACCAGCACGTCATCCGGCGCGATGATCTTGGTGAGGTTCATGCGCTGGTTCCAGGTTTCCAGCAAGCCTTGCAGCGCGGTGAATTGCGCGGCCTGTGCGTCTGAGATTTCCAGGTCGAAGAGGGCAGCGGCCTGTTCGATGATATTCATGGCGATTCTTCCGGTTGTGCGGGCGGTAGAAAAAGGCGCTATTCCAGTAAATGCCGCAGATACGCCTGCGGGTTATTCAAGAAATCGCGGGTGATGCTGACATGTTCCAGGTCATCATAGTTCGCGCTGGTGATGCGCCCATCTTCAAAATTGTAGATGGTTGCGCCGGGATACGCCAGAATAATCGGGGAATGGGTAGCAATGATGAATTGCGCATTTTGATTCACCATCTGCTGCAAGAGCGCCAGTAGGGTGAGTTGGCGGTTAGGGGATAGCGGCGCTTCCGGCTCGTCCATCAGGTAGAGTCCCCCGGGACGGAAGCGAGAGCGAAAGAGCTTGAAGTAACTTTCCCCGTGCGATTGTGCATCTAAGCCGTCGCCGTAAAGTTCACGCAGGGCGCGATATTCTCGCGCATAAGGCATCTTCGCCAACTGCCGCGCAAAAGCCGATTGTCCCTCGTGGCCTTCATCGGATTCGAGTTCGCGGCGCATTTCCGCGGCTTGCTGTGCAATACGTTTGGCAAAGCCGAAAAAATCTTCCGAGCGCATGAAGAACCCGGTGCGTGTGCGTTTGCTCCATGACCATTTCAGCAGGCGACTTAACTTGCGCAGGTCTTCCAGCGTGGGATCATTTTGTGTATCCGCTGCGCCGATAGTCGGCAGAGAAGCCGCCGCAGCAATCGCTTCCAACACAGTTGATTTACCGGAACCATTTTCCCCGACGAAAAACGTGATCGGCGTGGAAAACTCCAGCGTCTCCAATTGGCGGATCACAGGTACGTTGTAGGGAAAGTGATCTGGCAGTAGGGTATCCTGGCGTAAGGAGATGGATTGCAGGTGAATCATGTACGAATCCATTGGATTCCGTAGGGGCGCAGCGCGCTGCGCCCCTACACGTGAGGTGTCGTTTAATCCCCGCTTTGAAGCGGGAACGTCGGGTTGTTCAGGTCGGTTGTGATGCCGAAGGGGTTAATTTCGACATCGAAGGTGCAGGTATTCTGCAACGAAGGATTGAGCGTGCCGGGGCCAAACTGCTCTAGCCCGTCGCTGATGGCACGTTCCCAGGTGACGTAATAATCCACACGATATTCCCCAGGCCGGAAGCCATCGCCCAGATCCGCGACGTAGAATACCCAGTAATTTTCATCCTCACGCTGCACTACCGGTGTAACCACCACATTCGGGAAGACCTGACGGTAGGCGTATTCACTGCTGAGGAAGACTTCGTACTGTGCAGTGGCGATGTGTTCGCGCACCAATTCCGGCGTGGTTGCAAACCATGACCAGAAAACCGTCAGATTATCGGTGTCGAACAGCACACCCGGATCAGCGCCATCGTAGGCATCGCATTCTGCAAAGATCAAACCAGGGTCGCTGGTGCGTCCGGTGACAGTCTGCGGGGTTTCGCTGCGGCGTGCGCCAATCTGCACGACGGCTTCGCCACGAATGGCAATCACTTCGTTGAGGATGCCACCATCCGGCGTAAAAATACCAGAAGAGCGTACCACTTCACCCTCTGCAACATCGACTACATTGCCCGTCTCCGGGTCGATGATAGGCGTTCCGCCACCAGCAGCCGTTCCCGTGTCAAAAGTATCGACAGAGCCATACGTTGGTTCGATGCAGCCATCAACAGCATCATCAATCACGGTAGAGAATAATTCATCGCTGGGGTCATTTTCTGCCGCGATGCTCACACGAGCGCTTGCAAATTGACCCAGTGCCAGCACCGCACCATCGTTATACGCCAGCACCTGGCTTACCTGATATTGATTGCTCACAGGAATACGGATGAGTGTCGTCAGGGGATCACCCGTTGCGCCGAAGCCGTTGAAGACCTGCACATACAAATCGTAGCCGGACTGCATGGTGCCATCCAGGTCAATCACGCCCTGGTTTTCGCAGGCAGCGAAGAAGTAATTTACCGTTGAGCTAGGTTCGGTTGCTTCATCCTGGGCAAAGGTTAAGCCCGCGCCAAAAAGCATCAGTACGCTGATTAGGATCAATTTTTTCATGGAACAACCCTCTGATTCTCAAGTTTCATCATGGCTCATTTGCAGCGCATAGTAACGCAAAATGCGTTAAATCTCATCCCACAGTTGTAAAAGCGTAGGACGATAGTCCTTTTTATGACTCTTTCCTAACGGGTTTTGTCTGGAACTGTGAGGAGTGTGAGGAATGTGTATGTTAATTTACTTGTGATGTGAAAGCGTGTAGAATGTAGGAAATTAACACTTCGTCAATTGAATGTGTTTAACGGAGGGTTCCACCATGTATACATCTGCACCGGGTTATGCGCAGCGTCCCATCCAAGACTTCCGGTTGCATAACCATGAAAATGCACCGCAGCGCTTGCAGCACCTGATGGGCGAAAAAGGCGCATTGCTCGTTTTGACGAGTGACATCTGGGATTTGAGTAGTGTCCGCTACGTCTTGTGGTTGCAGCGCAGTTGCTACAAACTGGCTTTGAATGGCATTCAGGCAGCGGTGATCGTTCCCGCGCAGCCTTACGAAATCAACGGCTTCTATATGAGCATCCCGCGTGCCATTCCGTTCCCGCTGCTGGCAGACCCGGATCGTGGAGTGTATGATTTCTTCGGCGGCAAAGAAGGCTTTGTGCTGGTCAGCCCCAGCCGCGAAGTGCGGAAGCAGTGGACACCAACTGATGGCAGCGCCCCCCGCATCCGCGACATTCTGCGTGTAGCCGGAGCCTGAGCTTATTCCGGTTGGCAGTACTGGTTGAACCAGTTCACCATCTCTTGCAGGCGGCTGATGCGATGCTGTGGTTCACCGCTGCGCGAGAGTTCATGCCCTTCACGCGGATAGCGCAGCAAGCGCACAGGCGTGTCGGTTGCGCGGCGAATCCAGGCGAAGAACTGCTCGGCCTGTTCAATCGGCACACGGAAGTCATTCTCCGAATGGATGATGAGCGTTGGTGTGGTGATCTGGTGGGCATAGGCCAGCGGGGAATGTTCCCACAGTTTTGCGAAATCTTCCCAGGGTTCGACATCAAATTCGCTGCTGATGAGGATCGGCACATCGCTCGTCCCGTAGAAGCTGGATAGGTTATACACCCCGCGCTGCGAAACAGCCGCTTTGAAGCGGTTGCTATGTCCGATGATCCAGCCTGTCATATATCCACCGTATGACCCGCCTGTAACTGCCATACGTTCTTCGTCCACGAAGCCCTTCGCAACCATGGCATCCACACCCGCCATGATGTCTTCCATTGCCACATCACCCCAGGCGCTGTGTAAGTCGGTCTGGTATTTTTCGCCGTAGCCATCGCTGCCACGCGGATTGCAGAAGAAGACTGCATAGCCTGCTGCGGCGTGTACCTGCCATTCATGCCACATCGCCCGCGAACAGGGCGACCACATCACATGCGGCCCCCCATGGATATTCAGCGCCAGCGGATATTTTTTGCCTTCTTCGTAATTTGCCGGGAGGATGTACCAGCCCTGGATTTCCTGCCCATGTGGATTCTGGTAGCGGATTTCATGCGTTTCCAGGACATCCAATTCTTCCATGAACTTGCTGTTCACTTCGGTCATTTGCTGTGGTGAATTGTCAACTGCACGATAAAACAACTCATCCAGGCGTGTGGTCGTGCGCGAAACGTAGGCAATAGCGCCATCATCAGCCATGCTCATGCCATAGATGGATTGCTCGTCGGCGACCAGCGGCGTGTATTCTTTCGTTCCAGGGTTCAGCTTATGAAGTTCGCTGCGGCCTTCTGTCTCCACCTGTACGAGCAGCATATGATCTGCTGTCCATTTGTAGTCAACAATGCTGCGATCCAGTTCATTATTCAGTTCGATGGGTTCGCCGCCTGCCAGCGGGAGCAAGGTCAAGCGGGACATCGCATCTGTCTTGCCGAAAGTGCGCCGGGTGCAGGCCAGCCACAGCCCATCCGGTGATGGTACAACGCCGCCGACGGTGTGCGCCGGGTCTTCGATGCGTTGTTCTTCGCCGCTTTCTACGTTGATTTTGTAGATGTTGCCGTACAAGAAATACTCATCCGCTTCTGTGTCATATGCACGGGTGGTATACAGCGTCTTACCATCGGGTGACCATTTGGGCGGGGCATACCCGGCTGCTGTGTCTGTCAGGCGGCGTGGTTTGGCTTCTTCTTCCGGTAAGCCTTCTTCTGTGCGGATGACATACACCTGCATATGGCGGTCATCCATGAAGGCGGTTCCCTGGCGGTACGGAATTCGATCTACCGGGCGCGGATCAAAACGATTCTTCTCGTCTTCTGCTTTTCGTTCACTGCGATGCCTGGCTTCTAGCTCATCGCTGGGCGGTTCTTGCGCTTCATCACCATTTTCTGTAGCACGTTCATTGGCATTGTTTGATACCAGATAGGCTATTTGTGTGCTATCCGGCGACCATTCCGGCGCTACGGCTCCGGTTTCGTGGCTGGTCAGGGAACGGGATTCGCCGGGTCGCTGCAAGGGCAGCAGGTGGATCTGGGGTTTGTCGGCACGGGCGCTCACGAAAGCCAGTTGTTTGCCATCGGGCGACCAGCGCGGCGTGGTATCTTTGCCGCTGAATGTCACCTGGAAGGGATCACCACCGCTGGTTGCTACCAGGAAAATGTTGCGATCATAGCCGCGTTTCATCATGTTGGCCTTCATCTGCACATAGGCGATCCACTGCCCATCCGGGCTGAGTTGTGGATCTTCCACATATTGAATCCGGCTCACATCCTCGATGGTTATATTGCGCTTTTCGCTGCCCATACGTACTGTTTCCTTCCAAAAGAGATTAATGCGCTGGATTGTAACTCTCCCGGCAATTCCCGGCAAATTCACTAATGCGGGTTAGTTTGCTGTTGTCGGCATTCAGCACGGGAAATGCAGCATGAGTTTTACCGAAAAATACGCCGAAATCGTTTCGATTCATAGCAGATGCCGTATAATGGGGGCTGATTGCACATGCAGCCAACAGGTTCCTCTTTATGCCAGACCGCTTCCAGGAAAGTCACATCCGGCAAGTGCCTCTGTTCCAGTCGTTGACTCAAGCACAGATTGAAATCGTCGCGCAGAGTTTCCAGGTACGGCGCTATAATCCTGGTGAAGTGATCTTCAACCAGAATGATCCCACGATGGGGATGCATATTTTTGTTGAAGGGCAGGCTGTACTGCTGCGCATAACCCGTGAAGGCCATCGCCAGAGCATAGGTATCATTCGGGCAGGGCAGTACATCAACCAGAATGCGCTCTTCCAGGAAGGCCGCGAGACCGCAACGTTACAGGCGGTTCAACCTGTGACGGCACTATTCCTCAGCCGTCAGGCAATGGCGAACTTATTAGCCTACCATGCAGATATTTCGGAGGCATTGGGCATAAAACCTCGCGGCACACGGCAAGCGAAAGAAGGCCAATTCAAGTCGCAGCGCCCGAATGAGACCGTTGTGCTGATGACGCGACGGCACTGGTGGGCGTACATCCGCTGGTTGTGGGTTCCACTGCTGTTGCTGCTGCCCTTCATTGCGTTGATCTACGCCCTGCCGATGCTCAACATTGCGTGGATTCCGCTGCTCTTTGTCATTCCAGGGTTGGCGGCGGTTTACTTGTATATCGAATGGGCCAACGATTCTGTCATCATCACCGACCAGCGTGTGATCCGCATTGTGCATACCATCCTCACGTTCACTGAAGTGCGGGATGAAATCGCCCTTTCCAGCATTCAGGAAGCGAATGCCGATTTGCCGCGCTTCGACCCGTTTGCACTGCTTCTAGGTTATGGCAACGTAGAACTGAAGACCGCAGGGCGTGAAGGCAACTTCATGCTGAATTTCATGCCCGACCCGGAAGGAATTCAGGAATTGATCCTGGAAGATTTGCGCACACAGAATTTGCGAGTGCAGGTGCGTGAACGCCAAGCACTGCGGGCTGACCTGGATAAGTGGGTTGGCACAGGCACAGCCGAGGGTGAGCAGCTTACCAAAGTCAAGCTGGGGGGCGATCCTGCCACCAATATTGAGAAGACATTCAAAATCGGTGATGGCCCACTATCGCCATTTGTGACTAAATTCCGCGCCGAGGGTGGTGGCACAGCCTATCGCACACACTGGTTGTTCTGGTTAGGCAAGGTCATGCGTCCGTTGATCTGGATGGGGATTGCGGCGGCGCTGGGGATTGCGCTGGCAACACTGCCTGCGTTAGAGGCTGTGGGTTTGCCGGGTGCAGTCGGTGTTTTTGTGATGTTCCTGATTGGCGCGGTGTGGCTGTTCCTGGCAGATTGGGATTGGCGGCATGATTATTACATCGTGTCCGATGACTACATCACCATTTTGTCGCGCCGCCCTCTCCTGCTTCAATACGAAGATGATCAGCTCTTGCTGCGTCAGGTGGATAACGTCGTCGCAGAAACGCGGGGATTGTTGCAGCAGGTGTTCGGCTATGGTGATGTGCGCGTCGCTTTGCTTGGCGCAGATGATTACCACCTGTTTGATAATGTTGCCAAACCAAGAGAGATTCAGGAAGAGATTTCACGGCGGCAAGCGCTCATCAAACAGCGTGAAATAGAAGCCCAGCAACGTCAGCAGCGTGAAGTGATTGGGGAATACTTCTCCATGTATCACGATCAATACGGTTATCCGACGCAGCAGCCGCCCACACCACAGCCGGGACAGACCCCGCCATACGGTATGCCACCTGCGCAGGGATATCCGCAGCCACAACCGTATCCACAGCAACAGGGGTATGCACCGCAGCAAAACTATCCACCGCAGCAAGGGTATCCACAACAACAGGGGCATGCGCAACAACAGGGATATGCACCGCAGCAAAACTATCCGCCGCAGCAGGGGTATGCACCACAGCAGAACTACCCGCCTCGAAGTGTTCCGGCACAGCAAGCCCCTTCTCTGCAATCGCGGGATCGAAACCAGCAGCAACCTGCGGCTCGCCCAAGCATGTCCACTGGGCGACCGTACCAACCGACGGCTTCACCGCCTTCGCCCTATGCAGCCTATCAACCGAATGCTGCACCGCGCCAGCCACAGCAGCAGAATCCGAATTTACCCCCATTGCCGACACAACCCCTACCTCATGATCCGCCAGCGGGGGCAGCACAACCGCCACCACCACCGACTGCTGATGATTCAGATCGCCCGCCTAAGTTCCCGCGCCGCTCCAACACTTGATGATCTGCATCCATGGGAAAGTTTTTTCTTAAGTAACATTAAGGAAAGAGACGCGGTATACTAAAAGACAATGTAGATTTTGGGAGAAAACTGATGGCATTCCATACAGCCTGGTTGGAAGAGCCGCATATCCTGGCAACCACCTTCTCAGATGTGGTGACGAGCATTGATTTGAAGATGGCAATGCTGGAATACCTGGGAGCAGCGCAAGAACAACCTACCTATTTCTTGCTGGATTTCACCACAGCAAATTATGTGCCAGAAAAATTGCTGGATCTACCGCTGCTGCTGCAAGTGATGAACCACGCCAATACACGCTGGATGGCGATTGTGAAGCCGGAGTCGGAAGCATCTTATATGACACAAATTCTGACGAAGGATCGCACGCGCATCTACCGTGATCGCAAATCCGCAGAGTATTTCCTGCGCAAGTTGATTGCTCATGATGCAGCCCACGAGGGCGACCACCCTTCCCTGTAAGCCAGCGTTGTTTCGCGGTATGATACAGGGAACGAACGAGTGAATCAGGTTACTGGCAAATATGGCAATTCTACCCATCATTCAACCCGATAATCCGGTCTTGCGTAAGAAAGCACACAAGATCAATAAGTTTGATGATCCGGCATTGCAGCAGCTCATTGAAGATATGATCGAAACGCTTGCGGATGCACGCGGCGTTGGGCTGGCTGCGCCCCAGGTTGCGCAGAGTATGCGGTTAATTCTGGTGCGGCTGCCCGATGAAACAGATGAAGACCGCGAAGAATACGGTGACCAGGCTGGCAAACTACATATTTTCATCAACCCCAAAATCACCAAAGAAAGCCGCGAGATGGTTGCTGGGGTCGAAGGTTGTCTGTCGATTCCAGGGCTGGTTGGTGAAGTAGATCGGCATGAGATGGTCGTTGTGACCGGGCAAGATCGCGCTGGGAAAGATATTCGCATCAAAGCGCGTGGCTGGCTGGCGCGTGTCTTCCAGCATGAGATTGACCACCTGGACGGTGTTCTTTTCACGGATCGCACCGATAAGATCTGGCAGCCCGGTGCAGAAGAAGACGAAGAATCTTCTGAAGAATCCACGCCGGAAGAAGCCTGAAATCCGGCGTATTGGGAATGTAGACGTTCACAACGCATACACATTATGCAGGCATCTACATTGCTACAAGCTGAAGCCGGTGGCAATCACAGCAGCGGGTCAGAGCGGCCTTTCAGTGCGTTTCCCGCTGCTAATCGCCTCCTTTGGTGGGTTTGCCGGTTCTCTAGCTGGATGGCTTCAGCCGCCAGCGACACGAAAAGCATAGCGCGTTTTCCGATAGGAACCATTTTTCGGCGGTTAATACACGATATACGTCTCGCGCAGTTCATCTCGCAAATCCAGGAAATGTTCATAGCGGCGGCGGCTGATGTCACCCGTTTCTACGGCTTCAATCACCGCGCAGCCGGGTTCATTGGTGTGGGTGCAGTTGCGGAATTTGCAGTTCGGAGTGTGATCTGCAATATCCAGGAAGTAGGCATCCAGTTCGTCCGGCTCCACATCCCAGACTGCAAGTGAACGAATCCCCGGTGTATCGGCTAAGTAGCCGCCATTCTTCAATTTCACGAGAGCGCTGTCGCGGGTAGTGTGCATCCCTTCCTGGCTGAAGGTACTCACCGATTTCACGGTGCGTCCCAGTTCGGGCTGGATGGCATTCAATAAACTGGTTTTTCCTACGCCAGAAGGCCCCGTCAGCACAGAGATTTTTCCCGCAAGGCGTGCGGTTAGTTCATCCGCACCTTTCGGTTGTATGGCACTAACGTACAGCACCTCATAACCCATTGCGCGGTAGGGCTGCAAATACATTTCCAGTTCGGTGCGGTCTTCCAGCAAATCTTGCTTGTTCAGCACAATCAGGATTTCTTTAATCCTGGCGCGTTCGGCTGTCACCAGCAAACGATCCAGCAAGCGCCAATCCGGGGTGGGCTGCATGGCTGCGAAGACGAACAGCGCCTGGTCGAGGTTGGCAATCAGCACATGCTCCCGTTCCGCCTGGCCTGCGCCACGTTTGCCTGTTGTACGTACAGCACGCGAGATGGTGCTGTGGCGTTCCTTCACTTCGTCGATGATGCCGCGTAATTCCGTCACGCCATCTTCTTCCACTGGCGTAAAAAGCACACGATCGCCAATTGCGGCAATATCCGACGTTTGTGCTTCTTCCTTCAACTTGCCGCGCAATCGGCAGATATATAGCTGGTGATCTTCGGTTTCCACCCAGTAGAACCCACTTTGATCTTTTGTGACTAACCCTGCTTGCTGTTCACTCAAACGACCGCCTCCGCCAGTTCCTTGCTGGCTATAACTTGTTATACGAAGGTTGATTGCAGCCAGATTACTTTGTGGATGGGGTGATTAACCCGCCCCAAAGCCCTCTTTTACATTGTGTATTACAGAATGCTTATTGCCATTATAGGCGAAATCACAGTGTCGTGTTTGCATCAACCTGAGATTTGTTCATTTTTCGGTAAGGTTTTGCGCTAGAATGAAGGAGATTATGCAGTGGTTCGTGATGATTGCCTGCGTTACAATGCTGCTTAGATTGTGAACCAGTAGGTTGTGAGGATAATTCTGTGACGGAAGTACCAGAAAACCAGACCCCGGAAACACCGCAAGAAGCTACCCCCGTAGCAGAAGAAAAACACCCCATGTCCCAGACGGAAGCCGCTGAGTCGGAGAAGAAGAAGGGGCGCAGTGAGACGGTCACACTCTCTCGTTCCACGCTGAATACCATCGTTGTTGGTGTGGTGTTCCTGGTGGTGGGTGTCATCATCGGTGCGCTGGCGCTGGGTAGCAACGGGATGGATGAAACGGCAGTCCGGCGCATTGTGCAGGAAATGCTGCGCGATAGCGGCATGGATGCTGGAGAAGATATGCAACTCATGGCGGATGATGATCCTTACATCGGTGATGAAGATGCGCCGATTGTGATTGTAGAATTCAGCGCCTATGCCTGCCCGTATTGTGGTCGCCACTTTGAGCAAACCTTAGAGCCGCTGCTGGAAAATTATGGGCAATATATCCGCTATGTTTACCGTGACTTCCCGACGATCAACCCGAATGTTTCGTTCCCGGCAGCGATGGCTGCGAATTGCGCGGAAGAACAGGGCTTGTTCTGGGAATATCATGAGATTCTGTTTGAAAATCAGGAATTGCTGAGTACCGCGTATCTGCCAGAAGCTGCGGCGCAGTTGGGGATGAATGTCAACGAATTCAATGAATGCCTTTCTTCCCAGCGCTACTATACAGAAGTCGAGAATGATTTCTACGATGCGTCAGTATTGGGCATCAGTGGCACGCCTTCCTTCTACATCAACGGCAAATTCTACAGTGGTGCGCAGCCGTATGAATTCTTCGAGCGCGTGATCCAGCGCGAACTGGATGCTGCCGGGATTGCGTACTGAGTTCCGCTTTCTTTAGCTCGTGTTTCTTTAGCTTGTGATGAAAAGGACGCAATTTGTGTCCTTTTTTTGTTGCAATTTGTCGATAGATTGCAGTCTGCCGGGTCACAAATTTTCAGAATTCCGTTATGCTTATAAGCAAGTTTGCTTTGTGAATAAGTGAGGATATTCCGCGTGAAGAGAGCAATTGCGCAGTGGTTGAGGCAGCAGTTTTCCGCCGTGCCGGATGTTCGCAGTGCAAGTGCCGGCGCGGATCACGGACTCATCTACCAGGCGCATGATGCGGACTTTGTCGTATCGACCTGGATGGGCGCTCGTTTATACGTGTACATCGTAGACGAAGTGCCGCGCATCCGGGACTTGCGGGCAGTTTTACGAGAAAATGCTCGCGGTGGGATCGGTTCGATCTTTTTTGTGAGGCGTGATCTGCTGCCGCCTGCGGATGCGATTGTACGGTTGGCTGATTGGCAAGAACTCCTTATGGAATTACAGGATGGTTTCATCTATTGCTACCAGGTCAATGATGGTGAAGTGCTGGTGGAGCAAGCACACTTCACATCCTCCAATGCGGATCCTGACCAATACCGTGTCTGGTATCTCACCGATTTTCATATTGAAAATGTCAGCGTGCGTAAGCGTGACCTGCAAAATACGATGAAGGCCACGGTTCTTGTAGGGGATATTGCGTCGATTGCGTACAAGCGCCGCATGAATTATGAGCGAGTCAATCAACGCTTTCACTATCGTACCAAGTATACGCAGCAGGTTCCGCCAGGTGGCAATGCGTCATCCGGTAGCAATCAGGTCGCTACGCGGCGCGAAGACGAGCGTCTGCTGAAGTATTATTCTATGTTGGGTGTGGATCGCATGGCAACAGAGGCAGAAATTAAATCAGCGTTTCGGCAGATGGCGATGAAGGTTCACCCCGATGTCAGCGCGTTGCCGCGTCAGGAAGCTGACCGCCGCATCAAGGAGCTAAACGAAGCCTACGAATACATCAAACATTTTCATGGCTGGAATTAGCATCTCATGTTTCGCAGTTGTCAGTTAACAGTTCTAAGTTTTTCGGTCTCCTCATCTCTGGGACAGGGTAATCGCTTCAAAACGATTTGAACCACAGAAAAAAACCGTAGGGGCATGATCTATCATGCCCGGTTTTGTTTCACCACTACCGTAGGGGCATGACACATGTCGTGCCCGGAAATGCCAAAAACCTTTTTTTCGC